>NZ_JBIAQG010000003.1:450654-675849 GCF_042888805.1 Streptomyces sp. NPDC002730 | reverse complement strand
ATCCGGGCACCCGCCAACGGCTGAGCGGCGGCGTACTCCTTACGGATCGACATCAGACCGGGCATCTCATGCTCGGCGAGAGTGATCTCCTTGCGGCCGAAGGCGGCGAGGGAAAGGTCGGCGACCTTGAAGTCCTGGTCAGTGGCGACAGTCGACATGCGAGCTGCTCCTCGTGGTGTGGGTCGAGGGTGGGTACGGCTGGCTCTGCGGCGGCCATGGGCATACGAATGCCCGGGCGCCCGCAGTGCAGTCCGTCGGAGGCCCTCTCTCCCTCGGCCGGTCCGTGGAACGGGACCGCCCGACCGCCATCAGCAGCGACGTCTGACTCTGGTCACGAATCTACACCGATCGGCCGAGTGGGCCCCAGCCCGCCCGGGCTGGGATCCAGCCACATCCGAGGTCCGCCGCCCCTAACTGGAAGCGTCCTCCGGCTTTCGCCGTCGCGCTCGTGTGTTGCACGATGCCTCGTGGATCGGGAACCACTGCACGATCTGCGCACCGAAGCGTTAGGAGAACCACGTGACCAGTCCGGCAAGTGAGCAGCGGAAGTTGAAGCTGCTCGCGGTGACCGCCTGTCCGACCGGCATCGCCCACACCTATATGGCGGCGGAGAAGCTGGTGCAGGCCGCGGAGGCGCTCGGCATCGATATGAAGGTGGAGACTCAAGGCTCCATCGGGGCCGAGAATGTCCTCTCTGACAACGATGTCATAAACGCCGACGGCATCATCATCGCGGCTGACAAGGACGTGGACCGCAGTCGGTTCGCAGGGAAGAAGGTGCTGGCCGTCGGGGTCGCCGAGGGCATCCACCACCCCGAGCGGCTGATCGAGCAGGTGCAGAGCGCTCCCGTGCAGGGGGCGGGCGGCGGGGGCGGGGACGCGGCGCCGCCGAGCAGCGCGGGCGGGAGCGGCAAGGAGCGCAGCGTCGCGTACAAGGCGCTGATGAACGGTGTCTCGTACATGATCCCGTTCGTGGTGGTCGGCGGGCTGCTGATCGCCATCTCGCTGGCGTTGGGGGGTCATGCGACGCCCGAGGGTTACATCATCCCGAAGGACTCCTTCTGGCTGGACGTCAACAACATCGGTGTCGCCGGCTTCACGCTGATGATCCCGATCCTCTCCGGCTACATCGCGTACGCCATCGGGGACCGGCCCGCACTGGTGCCGGGCATGATCGGCGGATGGATTGCCGCGCACGGCGAGCTCTACGGTTCGCCGAAGGCCGGCGCGGGCTTCATCGGTGCGATCGTCACCGGCTTCCTGGCCGGTTATCTGGTGTTGTGGATCAAGAAGGTCAAGGTCCCGAAGTTCGTCCGGCCGATCATGCCGATCATCGTGATCCCGATCGTCGCGACCTCCGTGCTGGGGCTCTTGTTCATCAACGTCATCGGCAAGCCGATCTCGTGGGTCTTCACGCATCTCACCGACTGGCTCAGCGGGATGACCGGGACCAGTGCGATTCTGCTGGGCGCGATTCTGGGGCTCATGATCGCGTTCGACATGGGCGGGCCGGTCAACAAGACCGCGTTCCTCTTCGGCGCCGGGCTGATCGCCACCGGCAACCAGACCGTCATGGGTATGTGCGCCGCCGCGATTCCGGTCATGCCGCTCGGGCAGGGGCTCGCCACGCTGATCCGGCGGCGGCTCTACTCGGAGCAGGAACGGGAGACCGGTATGGCCGCGCTCTTCATGGGGATGTTCGGGATTTCGGAAGGCGCGATTCCGTTCGCGGCGGCCAGGCCGGCCCAGGTCATTCCGGCGAACATGCTCGGTGGTGCGGTGGCCGGTGCGTTCGCAGGTCTGGCCGGCGTGGAGGACGCGGTTCCGCACGGTGGGCCGATCGTGGCCGTGCTCGGTGCGGTCGGAGGGGTGCCGATGTTCTTCCTGGCGGTCGCGATCGGCACCGTCGTCACCGCGATCACCACGAATGCGCTGATCGACGTCAAGGAGCGGAAGACGCGCGGGGCCGGTGCGCCGGCGCCCGTGAGTGTGGGCGTGGGCGTGGATGCGCTGGTGCCCGAGCGGGCCCTTGTCGGGGCCGGTGCCGGGGTCGGTGCCGGGGGCGTACGGACCGAGACCGCGCTCACTTCCCCGCCCTCTGCGGCGGAGCAGCCCGAACTGGCAGACCCGGCCGAACCGGCACCACCGGCCGAGGACGACGTGCTGTCCGGATATCTGACCGTGCAGACCGTCAAGGTTCAGCTGGCCGCCGACAGCAAGGAAGACGCCATCCGGGAGATGGCCGCGATGCTCTCCGGCACGGGCAAGGTCGCCGATCCCGACGCACTCGTGGCGGCCGCCTTCGCCCGCGAGGACCAGGGCACCACCGGGCTCGGCGAGGAGATCGCCGTGCCCCACGCCAAGACCGATGCGGTCACCGCGCCGATCGTCGGGTTCGCGCGGTCGGCGGAGGGCGTGGAGTGGGGTTCGCTCGACGGTACGAAGGCCAAGCTGATCTTCATGATCACGGTGCCGGAGGCGGCCGCCGGCGATGAGCACCTGCGGATCCTGGCGCTGCTGTCGCGCAAGCTCATGGACTCCGGTTTCCGGGAGCGGCTGACGGGCGCGTCCGACGAGGCGGCGATCCTCGACGTGCTGCGCGAGATCCAGTAGCCCGTAGGGAACACGAAGGGGCCCCGCGCGAACAGCTGCGCGGGGCCCTTGTCGACGAGAGCGGGGCCCTTGTCGACGAGAACGGGCCCTTGTCGACGAGAAAGGCCCCGCTGCCTGTCGGCATCGGGGCCTTCTCGTGGTGGTGCGAGCGGCGACGCGAGATCAGTGGGAGGTCTCCGGGCCCTGGCCGCCCGGGGCCTTCGCCGGGTTGACGCCAGCCGCGGCCGCCGACTCGCTGTAGATGTCCGGCTCCAGGTAGATCACGCGGGCGATCGGGACCGCGTTACGGATGCGGTCCTCGGCAGCGTTGATCGCGTCCGCGACCTCGGAGGCCGTGTCGTCGTGCTTGACCGCGATCTTCGCTGCGACCAGCAGTTCCTCCGGGCCGAGGTGGAGCGTACGCATGTGGATGATGCCGGTGACCACATCACCGTCCACGAGGGCGGCCTTGATCTTCTCGACATCGTCCGTGCCGGCCGCCTCGCCCAGCAGCAGGGACTTCGTCTCGGCCGCCAGGACCAGCGCGATCAGGATGAGCAGGACGCCGATGCAGAGGGTGCCGATGCCGTCCCAGACGCCGTCGCCCGTGCCCAGGGCCAGGCCCACACCGATGAGCGCCAGGACCAGACCGACCAGCGCGCCCAGGTCCTCCAGGAGGACGACCGGAAGCTCCGGGGCCTTGGCGCGGCGGACGAACTCCGTCCACGAGAGCTTGCCGCGTGTCTCGTTGGACTCCTTGATCGCGGTACGGAAGGAGAAGGACTCGGCGATGATCGCGAAGACCAGGACGCCGACCGGCCAGTACCAGGCCTCGATCTGGTGCGGGTGCTGGATCTTCTCGTAGCCCTCGTAGATCGCGAACATGCCGCCGACCGAGAAGAGAACGATGGAGACGAGGAAGGCGTAGATGTATCGCTCACGGCCGTAGCCGAAGGGGTGCTGCGGGGTCGCCTCACGCTTGGCCTTCTTGCCGCCGAGCAGCAGCAGCCCCTGGTTTCCGGAGTCCGCGAGCGAGTGGACGCTCTCCGCGAGCATCGACGACGAGCCGCTGAAGAGGAACGCAACGAACTTCGCTACCGCGATTGCGATGTTGGCGCCCAGTGCCGCCACGATCGCCTTTGTTCCGCCTGACGCGCTCATGTGTGCCGGATGTCCCTTCGTACTTACGTCGGTCGCCACTCGGGCTTTGCCCGGTCTTTGCCGTGCGCCATTGTTGCAGCCCTCGAAAAGGGCGCCGCGTCAGGCCACCACAGTGGCTCGGAAGACGGTGCCGGAACCGGATCCTGTGCCCGAGATCTCCGTCTTGTCCCCCGCCGGGACGAAGGCCGACTCGCCAGGGGCAAGGGTCAGCTCACCGGACGTCGCACTTCCCGCAGGCACGCTGTCCACCGTCACGCTGCCCGCCGTGCAGAGCAGGATCTGCGGGGTGGGAGCGGTGAGATCGCGGGGCTGCGCGCCCGGAGCCAGCGTGTAGCGGGAGAGGCGGAACTCGTGGATCGGGGTTTCGTAGACCTCCTCGCCCGAGGGCGCGGCCTCCGGGCGCAGAACGCCCGGATCGGTCACCTCGAAGCGGACGATGCGCAGCAGTTCGGGAACGTCCACATGCTTGGGGGTCAGTCCGCAGCGCAGCACATTGTCGGAGTTGGCCATGATCTCGACGCCGAGGCCGTTGAGATACGCGTGCGGGACGCCGGCGCCGAGGAACAGCGCCTCGCCGGGCTGCAGTTGGACGTAGTTGAGCAGCATGGCGGCGATCACGCCCGGGTCGCCGGGGAATTGGTGCGCAATCGCGGCGTACGGGGCGTAGGCGCCGCCGAGGCGTTCCGCGGCGGCCGCCGCTTCGGTGACGGTGGCGGTCATCTCGGCCGGGTCGGCGGTCAGGATGGCGGTCAGTACCTCGCGGAGCGCGGCCTCTTCCGGGTGGGCGTGGAGGAGATCGACGTACGGCTTGAGCGAGTCCACCTCGAGTCCGGCGAGGAGATCGGCGGCGTCGACGGGCGTACGGAATCCGCACAGGCCGTCGAAGGGCGTGAGCGCGCAGATCAGTTCGGGCTTGTGGTTGGCGTCCTTGTAGTTGCGGTGCGGAGCGTCGATCGGGACGCCCGCGCTCTCCTCGGCGGCGTAGCCCTCCCTCGCCTGCTCGAGGTTCGGGTGGACCTGGAGGGAGAGAGGGGCACCGGCCGCGAGGATCTTGAGGAGGAAGGGGAGGCGCGGTCCGAACTTCTCGACGGCCGCGGAGCCGAGTTCGCGTACCGGATCGGCGGCGATGACGTCGGACAGCGGCTGGTCGGTAGTGCTGCGGGTGACGCGGGAGGGCGCTCCCGGGTGGGCGCCCATCCACATCTCGGCCTGTGGCTCGCCGGTGTGGGCGACGCCCAGCAGGTCCGGGATGGCGGTCGTGGAGCCCCAGGCGTAGGGGCGCACGCTGTTGGAGAGGCGATCCATGTTCTTCCTTGAGTTCTCAGTACTCGTGTTCTCAGATACTCGACAGGTACCCGTGTTCTCAGGCCTGAGCGCGCGAGGCCGTCAGGGCCAGATAGATGGCCGCGAAGTCGGTGACGGCGAGGAGTTCGGCGATCGACTCCAGCTCGGTGCCCTCCTCCGGTTCGAGCTCGCTGATCGGGGTGTCGTGGCTGAGCGCCAGTTCGCGGGCGGCGGGCGCGGCGGTGAGGCCGCCGGCGGGCCGGTCGCGCAGAAGCACGACGCGAGCGCGCAGGGCCTGCTGCTCCGCGACACGGTCGCGGAAGAAGTCCTCCGGGTCGGCGCCTGCCGCGAGCGCGCCCGCGAGGAGCACTCCGTGGGCGGGGAGCGCCTCGGGGAGCTCCGCGACCAGGGCGGGCCGGCCGGCCAGCTCGGCCAGTACGGCGGCGAAGCGGCGGCCCGCGGGGGCGGCGCCCGCGCCCTCCGTCCAGATGAGCGGGAGGCTGTCGGCGAGCTCGGCGGCGAGCGTCTTGGCGGGATTGCTGTACGTCGCGATGGCCGGGCCGCACCGTTCGGCGGTGGCGTCGAGGCGGTCGGCCACCTTGGCGAGCGTCTCCGGGGGCGCCTCGAGTACGCCGACGCGGTCGAGAAGCGCGAGGAGCGGAGTGAACAGCGCCCACAGCGCGCCGGGGCTCGCGGCCTGGGTCTCCTCGTACATCTCGTGCGGGGCGGTGGCCATGGGGACGACCAGGCCGTGCGTGCCGTCGACCGCCTCGGAGAGCGGGGAGTGCTGGGGGGCTACGGCGACGACGGTGCAGCCGCGGCGGTACGCCTGCTCGGCGAGGAGGGCGAGGCCGGGTTCGCTGCCGTCGGTGGTCGCGATGAGGAGGAGGTCCACGGAGCCGGCCCAGCCGGGCAGCGCCCAGCGGAGGGCGCCGGCGGCCGGGGCTACGCCGGTGGGGGCGAGCCGGGTGACGGGGGCGGTGGCGCCGGCGAGCGCGCTGACCAGGTCGGCGACGCCGGTGGCGGCGGTGCCGGGGCCCGCGATGAGTACGGACCGGGGGCGGCCCTCGGGCTTGAGCTCGGCGATACCTGCCTCTGCGGCGTGCCTGGCGGCGGTGCGTACCCGCGCCCCGGCCTCGGCGGCCCCTCGGAGGAGGCCTCGGCGATCGGCTCGGGCCAGGGCGTCCGGGGCATCGAGGAGCGACTCGTCGAGCATGGGGGTGGGCCTCCGATCGCCGTGCGCGTGCGGGGGGTCTTGGTTGTTGTGCAGTTGTACGGGTGCGGGTGGTGCGGGTGTGGTTGGTGGGGTGCGCGCGTGGTGAGGGTTACGCCGGGCGGCGTGCCTCGTCGACGAGGAGGACGGGGATGGCGTCCCGCACCGGGTAGGCCAGGCCGCAGTCCTTGCCCGTGCAGATCAGCTCGGGTGTGTCGGCTGCCGTGCGGTCGCTGAGCGGAGCGTGGCAGGCCGGGCAGGCGAGGATCTCCAGGAGGCCGGCTTCGAGCGGCATGTGTGGGGTGTCCCTTCGGGCATGCCGCATGTCGAAGTCGCTTCGAACATGCGGTCGCGGTCATGCGGATTGAGCCACGTCAGCCTACCGCTGGGGGGCGGGGTGCGGCGCGTTCTGGGGCGGGCGGGTGCAGGGGCACGGGTGCGGGTGCGGGTGCGGGTGGGTCGGGGTGCGGGTGGGGCCGCTGCGCGGGGCGTTCCCCTGCCCGCCCCTTCCCGAAACCGGGGCTCCGCCCCGGGCCCCGGGCGTTTCCCCACCCGCCCGCCCTTGAGATGTGGGGGTACGGGGTACCCCCACGCCCCCGCGGCGGCAGCTTCGCGCCGCCGAGCGAGTCGCTGCACCCGCCCCCGGGGGGCAGCCCCCGGGGGCTGCAGCTTCGCGCCGCCGAACGAGGCGCCGCACCCGGGGCCGGGGGGCAGTAACCCATCCCCGGACCCGGCTGGGACTCACTCAGGGTCAGGAAGCACGGACCAGTGTCAGGACCTCGTCCCGCACCTTCGTCATCGTCGCCTCGTCGCGTGCCTCCACGTTCAGGCGCAGCAGTGGCTCGGTGTTCGACGGGCGGAGGTTGAACCACCAGTCCGCCGTCGACACCGTCAGGCCGTCCAGTTCGTCGGTCGTCACGTCCTCGCGCGCCCCGAACGCAGCCTTCACCGCCGCCGTACGGCCCGCCTGGTCGTCGACCGTGGAGTTGATCTCGCCCGAGCCCGTGTACCGGTCGTACTGTGCGACCAGCGACGACAGCGCGCCGTCCTGCGAGCCCAGCGCCGCCAGTACATGCAGCGCCGCCAGCATGCCGGTGTCCGCGTTCCAGAAGTCCCGGAAGTAGTAGTGCGCCGAGTGCTCGCCGCCGAAGATCGCTCCCGTACGGGCCATCTCCTCCTTGATGAAGGAGTGGCCGACCCGCGTACGGGCCGGAGTGCCGCCGTTCTCGCGGACGACCTCCGGGACCGACCACGACGTGATCAGGTTGTGGATCACCGTGCCGCCGGGGTGCTTGGCCAGTTCACGCGCCGCCACCAGCGCCGTGATCGCCGACGGCGAGATGCCCTCGCCGCGCTCGTCCACGACGAAGCAGCGGTCCGCGTCGCCGTCGAAGGCCAGGCCCAGGTCGGCGCCCTCGGACCGGACGCGGGCCTGGAGGTCGACGAGGTTCCGCGGGTCCAGCGGGTTCGCCTCGTGGTTGGGGAAAGTGCCGTCCAGCTCGAAGTACATCGGTACGAGAGTGAGGGGCAGGGACCCGAAGACGGTCGGGACGGTGTGGCCGCCCATGCCGTTGCCCGCGTCCACGACCACCTTCAGCGGACGCATCGCCGACAGGTCCACCAGGGACAGCAGATGCGCCGAGTAGTCCGTCAGCGTGTCCAGCTCGGTCACCGTGCCCGGCACCTCGGCCGGGGCCGGTGCGCCCCGCTCGGACCAGGACTCGACCAGCGCGCGGATGTCCGCGAGGCCCGTGTCCTGGCCCACCGGTGCGGCGCCCGCCCGGCACATCTTGATGCCGTTGTACTGCGCCGGGTTGTGCGAGGCGGTGAACATCGCGCCCGGCAGACCCAGCTTCCCCGAAGCGAAGTACAGCTGGTCCGTCGAGCACAGGCCGATCAGGGTGACATCCGCGCCCCGGGCCGCGGCCCCGCGCGCGAACGCCCCGGAAAGCCCTGGCGACGACGGCCGCATGTCATGGCCGACGACGATCGCGTCGGCGTCCGTCACCTGGACGAAGGCGGCCCCGAACAGTTCGGCCAGGGCCTCGTCCCACTGATCCGGCACCACCCCGCGGACGTCGTACGCCTTCACGATCTGCGACAGATCAGCAGTCACGGCCCAACCTTCCTGAAGTCTCTGCGGTCACGTCAAACTACCTGCACAAACTAAGGCAGCATCCAGCCCAGTACCGGTGTGCTCTGTGCCGTCACGATCAGGCACATCACCAGCAGCAGTCCCAGGCTCCACGGGAGCACCTTGCGCAGCAGGTCGCCCTCCTTGCCCGCGAGCCCGACCGCGGCGCAGGCGATCGTCAGATTCTGCGGCGAAATCATCTTGCCGAGGACCCCTCCGGAGCTGTTGGCCGCCGCCAACAGCTCGGGCGAGAGCCCCGATTCCCGCGCCGCCGTCACCTGGAGCGCGCCGAAGAGCGCGTTCGCGGAGGTGTCCGAGCCGGAGACCGCGACGCCGAACCAGCCGAGCACCGGGGAGAGGAAGGCAAGTCCCGCGCCCGCCGCGGCCACGAGATGACCGATGGAGGCGGCCTGTCCGGACAGGTTCATGACGTACGCGAGTGCCAGTACGGAGGTGACCGTGAGGATCGCGTACCGCAGTTCGTGCACGGTCGCCGCCCACTCGCGCAGCGCCTCCCGCCCGCCTACGCCCAGGACGAACGCGGTCACCACACCCGCGAGCAGCACCAGCGTCCCGCCGGTGGAGACGAGCGGCATCGTGAAGACATTCGCGCCGACCGGCTTCCCCTCCGGGCTCGCGACATCGAGGAACGGCCAGTCGAAGACACGGGTCGCCTCCGCCAGCAGCCGTTTGACGGGCGGTATCTGGGCGACGGAGAAGATCGCGACGATGAGTGCGTACGGGGCGTAGGCGCGCACCACTTCGCGCCGCGGGTCCTCGTGGTCCAGGTCCTCGCTCCGTACGCCTGTGAGCACCGCAGCCCGTACCGGCTCCGCGGCCGGCCTGCGCGCGCCCGGCACCGCGACCAGCGCTGCCGCGCCCACCAACGCCGCGCCGATGTCGGCGAGTTGGGCCGAGACATAGTTGGCCGCCGCGAACTGGGCTGCCGCGAAGGCGAATCCGCAGGCGAGCGCGGGCGCCCAGGTCTCCCGCAGACCCCGCCGCCCGTCGACCAGACCGACCAGCACCAGCGGCACGACGAGGGCGAGCAGCGGCGTCTGGCGGCCGACCACCGAGGCGACCGAGTCCAGCGGCAGGCCGGTGACCTGAGCGAGCGTCACCACCGGGGTACCCATGGCGCCGAACGCGACGGGCGCGGTGTTGGCCACGAGCGAGACGACCGCCGCCTTGACCGGGTCGAAGCCGAGCGCGACGAGCATCACCGAACAGATGGCGACCGGCGCGCCGAAACCGGCGAGTGCTTCGAGCAGCGCACCGAAGCAGAAGGCGATGACGAGGGCCTGGATGCGAGGGTCGTCGGAGAGCCGGCCGAAGGAACGCCGCAGGATGTCGAAGTGCTGGGTACGGACCGTCATCCGGTACACCCACAGGGCGTTGACGACGATC
The DNA here is from genome assembly GCF_042888805.1 of Streptomyces sp. NPDC002730. NCBI lineage: Bacteria > Bacillati > Actinomycetota > Actinomycetes > Kitasatosporales > Streptomycetaceae > Streptomyces > Streptomyces sp. NPDC002730. The sequence goes on along the minus strand of NZ_JBIAQG010000003.1, from coordinate 666,058 downwards.
CACATGATGGGGAAGAGGCCGAAGAGCACACCCTGCGCGCCGGCCGAGAGGGTCTGGCCGAGGGGCATGCCGTAGGCGAGCCAGGCGACCAGCGCCGCGACAGCGAGCCCGATGAGTCCGGCGCGGTGGGCCTTCATCCGTACGGCTCCGAGCAGCACCATGACGGTGACCAGCGGGAGCGCGGCAACGAGGGCGGACAGGGCGAGCGAGTCGGCGACGGGTTCCAGTTCCTGCACGAACACGACAGACCTACCTCCGAATTCCGGGATGCGGAAAGCGATCTCTCACGGGTGAGGGAATGGTCGTGTCCGCGACAAGTGGAGGTCAATGGTCCGCACAGGATTCCGCAGTGGATTCCGTACAGGATTCAATGAATAAATGAGCGGCGTGGCTCAGGTGGAGCGAGGGCGCTCAGGGTGCGCTCCAGGGGCGCGAGGGCTCAGGAGTCCGGGGAACGCAGCACCCGCAGATGGCCGCGGCGCGCGACCTCCATCGGGTCCGCCGCCCGGCGGCCGTTCTGCGCACCGGCCTCGACGGTCCGTCCCTGCGGGCGGGCCGCCTCCCGTACGGCATTGGCGAGCGCCTCGAGATCGTCGCCGCTGGGGCGGGGCGGGGCGGAGCCGTCGGTGAGCCGCACGACCTCCCAGCCGCGCGGGGCGGTCAGCCGCTCACTGTGCTCGGCACACAGGTCGTAGCAGTGGGGCTCGGCATAGGTGGCGAGCGGGCCGAGGACCGCGGTCGAATCGGCATAGACGTACGTCAGTGTCGCGACGGCGGGGCGGCCGCACGCGGTGCGCGAACAGCGACGTACAGGGCTCACGACGTTGGACGGTACCGCACTCTTGAGCGGGCTGCGACGACTCTCCACCAGGTCACCCCACCGTGTCGTGCTGTGATGTCGACCATAGAGGCTCCTCGAGCAACTGCCCTGACCTGCACGGGAGGAGAAGCGCGCCGACGACACCCGCGGGCGATGCGGTCACGACTCGGGGTAAATAAGGTCAATCACGATGAGATCGGCGATCGTGGGGAGGTACGCAATCGGGCCCAAGCTTGGCCGGAATGCTCAATTAGCGACATGCCCCCTCCCCGCGGCGCGGACCCGATCGCCGCACCCCAGTGAGAGTTACCCTGCGTCAGTGATGGACAGTTCTGTGCCGCCCCGCCCGTCCGAACCGCGGCCGCGTCGCCGCGACCGCCACGGCCGCGGGATGCGCGGGCCCGTCGCGCCGCCCCAGGTACCCCTCGCCGCCAGCCGGGCCGAGTCCTTCCGGGACCTGGTGCAGGACTCGGTGGAGCGGCTGGAGCGACGCTGGCCACAGCTCGCCGACGTCGATTTCCTCGTACTGGACGTGCCGGGCGCGCCGGACGAGTCGGTGCCGCTGGGCAGCTCGGCTCCCGCGGAAAAGGAACGGCGGGCTCAGATCGTGGTCTACCGGCGGCCCGTCGAGATCCGGACGAAGAATCGCGACGAGCGCGCACTGCTGGTGCACGAGGTGGTCGTGGAGCAGGTGGCTGAGCTGCTGGGGCTGGCGCCGGAGTCGGTCGACCCGCGATACGGACAGGACTGACCGACGGCAGTCTGCTGTCAGTCGTTGCGCCGGTCGATCTCGTCAGTCGTCCAGTACCGACAGATCCTGCTCCGCCTTCGGCACCGCCACCGTCCCCCGGTCGTCCGGCAGCGTCTGCACCGTGAACATCGGGATGCCGTCCTGCGGCAGCGTGAGCGTGCGTGACGCGTGCACCGGGCCGCCCGACACCGTCTCGACGGTGAGCGCGTACGAGCCCTTGAGACCGGCCGGGACCGGCGGGGGGACCGCCAGTGTCGTACCGGCCTTGACCGTGTACGTCTTGACGACCTGAGTGCCGCCCTGCGTACCCGCCGAGGCGGTGACCTTGACCTGTGCGCCGGCGTCCGGCGCGGTCAGGGACAGGATCGAGCCCTTGGCGCGGTTGTCGGCCGCGGTCGCCCGCTCCCCCACCGGTGCGGTCGCCGGGATGAAGGCGACCTCCTGCTTGTCGCCCTTGCCGCGCACGACGCGAAGCGCCGCCACCACCGGGGTCGCCTGGCTGCTCTGCGCCGGGCTGAGGATCAGTGATCCGGCCTCGCCCTTGGTGACGTCCTGCAGGTCGACGGCCGCGGTCATGCCGGACTTGATGTGCAGCGTCTCGTGTCCGGCCGGGGTGATCCGGCCGGTCGCGCCCGCCAGCTGCACCTTCAGGTCGGCGTCGTCGTCGCCGGGCGCGAAGGCCACCAGCTGGACCGAGGTGGCGTCCGCAGGGATGCCCGGCAGTACCGCGGTGCCCGACGGATCGGCCGAGGCGGCCAGCCAGTCGCTGCCCGCCTTGTCGTCGGCTGCCCGCACCACCGCTCCGACGCGGCCCGTGCGGGTGGTGACATGGACGGTCAGATCCGCGGCGGGGTCGGAGGTCAGTGTGGAGAGCAGGACCGGGACGCTGGATCCGGCAGGGACCGGGATGCCCTCGGTCAGTGTGGTCTTGAGGGCGCCGTCCTTGCCGTACAGCTCGATGTCGGCGACGGCCGCCGTCGGGTCCGGGTTGGTGAGGTGGACGTAGTCCTGGCGGTTCTTGGCGATGGAGGCGCCCGGGAACCAGAAGTCGGTGTCGGGTGCGGTGCAGCTGACGCCGAGCACGCCGCGCGAGCCGCCTGCGGTGACCGTGGTGGTCTGCTGGGCGGTCCAGCCCGGGGCGAGGCGGCCGGTGGCGGTGCCGACGAGGGCGGGGGCCTCGCCGCCGTCGGCCTTGGCGGCGACGGGCTTGCCGGGCTCCTTCAGCGCGAGCACCGCCTTGTCGGGCGCCGGCTTCTTCGCGCCCTCCGCCGCGGCGTCCTTCTTGGCGTCCTTCTTGGCGTCCTTCTTGGGCGTGGTGCCGGTGTCGGCCAGGGTGGCGGCGGACGCCTTCAGCTCGGCTGCACCGTCCTTCGCGTCTCCGGCCTTCCCGACCGGAGTGAACGACGTGTACGCCGTCTCCGCGATCTCGGAGCTGCTCGGCGCCGGGCAGAGCAGGCTGGAGCGTTCGACGGGCAGCCGCGCCGCGGCCCCGGCTTCCGCCGTCGAGCCGCCGCCCGGTGCGGTGAGGGCGGCGAACCCGGTGATCGCGGCGAGTGCGACGGTGGTCGCGATCAGGGAGATGGTTGTGCGCTTCACTCTGACTCGCCTCGCGAAGTGTTGCCGGGATGCTGTTCGGTCTCGCTGCCGTCGGCGTAGGGCTGTCCGCCCTGCCGGTCGTAGCCGTACGGGTCGTACTGGCCCTCCTGGTACTGCCCGTCCCCGTAGGTCGCCGCCTGGTACGGATCGGCCTGGTACGGCTGCTGGTACTGGTCCGCAGCGCCGTACTGCTGCCCGTCGCCGTACTGCTCACCGCCGAACTGCTGCCGGCCGTCGTACTGGGCGCCGCCCTGGTACTGCTCGTTGCCGTACGGAGCGGTGTACCCGGTGTCCGCGTACGACTGCGCGTCCCATTCGCCGTACTGCTGCTGGGGCAGCGCCGCGTACTGCGTCGGCTGCTGCTCGGCCTGCTGTGCGCCGAGTTGGCCGTACGGGTCGGGGGCCGGGTCGGCGTAGGCCTGAACCTGGTCGGCCGTCCCCACCCCTGTCTCCAGCGCCGTGTCCGACTCGGCCTCCGCTTCCGCCTGCGCGCGCAGTCTGCGTGCCCTGCGGCCTTCGCCCTCCACCGGCTGAGCCGGTACGGCGATCTCCTCGTCCGGCAGGTCGTCGTCGATCTCCCGGCGCCGGCCCGGAAGCGCGAGCACCAGCAGCACCAGTGCGAACGCCCCCTGGGTCCAGATCCAGCCCGTGTGGGTGGCGGGGTCGTCGTACGTCAGGTCCAGCCGACCGCCCTCGGCGGGCAGTTCGAAGCCCTGGGCCCAGCCGTCGACGGTGGTCTTCGTCAGCACGCGGCCGTCGAGCGTTGCCTGCCAGCCTGCGTCGGCGCGGTCCGCGATGCGCAGCACGCGTCCGGACGCACCGGCCGGGATCTTGGCGTGGGCCTCGACCGGGTCGGCGGCGACGGGCAGGGGGTCGGCCTTGCCGGTGACGATGGTGGCCCGTGCGACCTGGCGGTCGACGCGCCACAGTGCGCTGCCGTCGAGCTGGCTCAGCCGGGTGAGGCCCGGGGTGGCGTCGAGGACGCGGCTGGTCTGGCGCGGTGCACCGTCACGTACGAGTACGTAACGGATCGCGAAGCCGCTGAGCTGGCTGGTCTGGTCGGCGCCGGAGCCCGCGACGAGGTTGGCGACGACCTTGTCGAGGCGGCCGTCGCTGCCGCCGGCCTCGGACAGTTCGGCGTCGCCGAGGCGGCCGCCGGAGCCGCGCACGAGGGTGTACGAGACCTTGGCGGCGGAGGTGCCGCCGAGGACGAGGGTGCGTGGCTGGTCGCGGGTGTCGCTCTCTGCGGCGACGAAGGCGGGCACCTGGACGGGGTCGCGTCGTTGCAGCGGTCCCGCAGCGCCGCTGAGCATCCAGTTGCCTGCGGCGAGAAGGGGGGCGATGCCGGCGGCGAGCGCGACGAGGGCCGCGACGGGCTGGCGCCAGCCGAAGTTCTGGGCGGCGACGCGGGAGCGGCCGCCTTCGGCGCCGATGACGGCGGCGGCGAGCAGGGCGATGCCGTAGACGAGGGTGGCGGGTCCTGCCCAGCCGGAGCCGTTGGCGAGCGCCGCGAAGATCAGTGCGACAAGTGCGGCGGCCCAGGCGGCGCGGATCGCGAACTGCCGTTCGCCGCGCAGCAGGGCCGCGAGTGCGGCCAGGACGATGCCGATGAGCAGGATTCCGCCTGCGGCCTTGGGGCCGCCGGGGCTCATGCCGAGGAGGTCGAGTGCGCCGGCCGATCCGGTGCCGAACTCGAGTCCGGCTTCGCGGAAGAAGCCGGACGGGCCGGTGAGCAGGGTCAGTGACCACGGCGCGAGCACAAGGAGCGGGGTGCCGACGGCGGCGAGGAAGCGCAGTCCGTATGCCGTGATGTCGTCACGTCGCAGTACGAGGACGCCGATGCCGAGGACGAGCGCGATCGGCCACACGATGGGTGTGAACGCCATGGTGAAGGTCAGCAGGAGGGCGTAGGCCCAGGTGGCGCGCCAGCTTCCGCGCCCGCCGCCGTTGCCGCCGCGCAGTCCGTGGGCGGCGACGCCGGCGCGTGCGATGAGGGGCAGCAGAATCGCGAGTACGGCGGTGCCGAGCCGTCCGGTGGCGAGTGCGCCGGTCGCGGCGGGCAGGAACGCATACGCGACGCTCCCCCAGGCCCGCAGCAGCCGGGACTCGACGATGGGCCGGGAGGCGAAGTAGGCGGTGAGTCCGGCGAGCGGGACCGAGCAGACGAGCAGCACGGTGAGTGCGAAGCCGGTGGAGCCGAGGAAGAGGGTGGAGAGCGCCGCGAGCACCGCGAGGTAGGGCGGTGCGGTCTGGGTGCCGCCGGTGCCGAGGGGGTGCCAGTTGTCGGCGTAGCGGGACCAGAGCTCGGAGACGTCGGCCGGGGCGGGCAGCAGTGCGCCGCCCGCGAGGGCGCCGCTGCCGAAGAGTCCGCGGCAGGCGACGAGCGAGACGAGGAGTAGGACGGCGAAGAGCACCGGTCCCGGCTTGCGCCCTATTTTCTTCAGGCGGGCGAACTGTTCGATCTCGAGGAAGTCCGCATCGTCGCCGCCGGGTCCGGATTCGACGGCGCCGTGCCGGGAGCCGCCGGAGTCGGCGTCGGAGCCGCCGCCGAAGTGGCCCGCGACCTGTTCGACGGTGGCGCGGACGGTCGCGCCCGTCGGCGGGAAGAGGGGGCGCAGTTCGCCGGCCTCGACCGCTCGCCGAGAGCGCCTGCGGCGTCCGGCGATGATCCGTTCGGGCCGCAGCAGGGTGCCGAAGAGGCCCATGACTTCGTCGACGGCCTGGCCGGGGACTTTTCCGACGAGGTAGGCGAGGGTGCGCAGCAGGGTGCCGAAGACGATGCGCAGGAGTACGTACGGGAGCGCGGCGCCGCGTGCGTTGGTGAGGAGGGTGTAGACGGCCCCGGCCTTGTCGACGCGGTGCGGGCTGGCGACGGAGCGTCCCGCGCAGTCGACGGTGCGACGTTCGCGGGCGGCGGCTTCGGCGTGCCGCATGACGGCGTCGGGGGCGATGAGGACGCGGTGCCCTGCGGCGTGGGCGCGCCAGCAGAGGTCGACGTCGTCGCGCATGAGGGGCAGTCGTCGGTCGAAGCCGCCGAGCTCTTCGAAGACGTCGCGGCGGATGAGCATGCCGGCGGAGGAGACGGAGAGGACGGAGCGGATCTGGTCGTGCTGTCCCTGGTCCTGTTCGCGCCGGTCGAGTCCGGTCCAGCGGCGTCCGCTGTTGGCGATGGAGACGCCTGCCTCGAGGAGTTGTTTGCGGTCGTACCAGCCGCGGAGTTTGGGTCCGACGATGGCGGCGTATTCGTCGGAGTCGGCGACGCGCAGCAGTTCGGCGAGAGCGCCGGGTTCGGGTGCGCTGTCGTCGTGGAGGAGCCACAGCCATTGGACGGGTTCGCCATGGGGCAGCTCGGGCATGTCGTAGGCGTCGTCGCGCCAGCTCCTGCTGACCGGGTCCCAGCCGCTGGGCCGCTTGAGGTAGGGCAGGTCGTCGGGGGTGAGCACGCCGGCGGTGCGGGCCGCTTCGTCGACGGCGGTGCCGAAGCCGGTGCGGCGGGCGAGGTGCAGTACGCGTTCGGCGCCGAGTGCTTCGGTGACCAGCCGCGCGGAGTCGTCGGCGCTGCCGGTGTCGGCGGCGATGACGTTCTGTACGGGGCGTTCCTGGCCGAGGAGTCCGGCGAGGGCGTCGGGGAGCCAGCGTGCGCCGTCGTGGGAGACAAGCACGGCGGTGACGACATGCCGCGGGAACTCGGGCGGGTGTGCGGGAACAAACGCGGCTGTGGTGGGGGACATTGAGGTACGGGCCCTCCGGCCGGGGGGTCGCCCCGTAGGGGCGTTGGAGCGTCTCGGACGGGGCCCCACCCTAACGGTATGAAAAAGCGCTGCGGCGCGAAGCGACTCGATGGGGGTGGTGGTCGGGCGACGGGTGGGACAGAACGGTCCGCCGACTGCAGCGAGTGCGCAGTCGGCGGACCGTGGTTTACGTACGGGCTTGTGGTGTTTGGTCGGGTCTCGGGTATCGGTTCGGTTTTCAGACGGCGGCCTTCTTCAGCCGGCGGCGTTCGCGTTCGGACAGGCCGCCCCAGATACCGAATCGCTCGTCGTTGGCGAGGGCGTACTCGAGACATTCGGGGCGGACCTCGCAGGCAAGGCAGACCTTCTTGGCCTCGCGGGTGGATCCGCCCTTCTCGGGGAAGAAGGACTCGGGGTCGGTCTGGGCGCACAACGCGCGCTCCTGCCAGCCGAGTTCCTCGTCCGCGTCCTCGACCAGCAGTTGTTCGAACAGCTCGGTCATGTGCGCCCCTCGTCTGTTTTTGCGTCCCCGTGATGTTGCCGGTGTCGCTTTTCGGCCGAACGACACGAGTGAAATTACAAGTGCGGTGCTCCAAGCCAGTCAAGCCGAGATCTGCTATTGGGCCCGGTATTCACTCTGGGGAACCAAAGCTTTGCGGAAAGTGTTCAAATCATGAGAAACCTGACACATGCCAGCGGCCTGCCCCGCACTCCTCCTCTCACACAGAGAAGACGTGGCTGGGATCGATCTTGTTGCCCATCGAGCCACTGAAGCGATCCGGATCACAGTCCGATCACGGGACCGCAACGGCGTTTGTCAGCGCGGTTGCTGCGCCATGTCTCCGCGGTCGCGGCTGCACAAACCTTTCTCCGCAGCCAGTAACCGGATGAGGTGAAACATTACCGCCAAATCGGTCATTGAGTTGACAGTATGGGACCCACCCGTCACCTTTGATTGCATGCCAGTGACCTCAGCGCCCTTCGCAACCCCCATCCGTGGGTTCCGCAGCGCTGTCCAGGCGCGCTGTTGCTGTTCCAGCTGTTGATGCCGTAGCGCTCCAGCTTCACCACCGCGTACAGCTCATCGCCGTATGCACCGCATGTCCTGCGACACCCCTGCACTGCACGTTCTCTGCCGAGGAACCACCGCACCCATGAACAGCGACAGCGACCTCCAGATCGCCGGCGACATCCTCGCCGTACAGCACCTGCTCCAGCCCGCCCGCGAGCACCCGGCCACCGTCGCCGACTTCGTCGGCCTGGCCCGCTCCATCGCCGCCGACCGCGCGCAGTGGGCCCACCTCGTCCAGTACGACACCACCACCCGCTGGTACCACCGGCTGCGCACCGGTCCGGGCTACGAGGTGTGGCTGCTGTCCTGGGTCCCGGGGCAGGGCAGCGGGCTGCACGACCACGGACTGTCCTCCGGTGTGCTGACCGTCCTCGACGGCGAGCTCACCGAGCGCACCGCAGACACCTCCCGGTCCCTGTCGGCCGGCGCGCAGCGGGTGTTCGCGCCCGGATATGTGCACGAGGTGGTCAATGACTCGCTCGAGCCTGCGGTCAGCCTGCACATCTACTACCCGGGTCTGACCGATATGCCGATGCACAGCTCCCAGTGCTCCCCGGCCGAACGGGATGTCGTAGCCGCCTGACCACCACCCATGGGATCAGGCTCTGCCTGACAGTCCCGCCCGTACCCGACCACCGCCCCTCATGGGATCAGGCTCCGCCTGACAGACTGTCTGCATGCGCATTGTGGTTCTGGCCGGCGGCATCGGCGGCGCCCGTTTCCTCCGCGGTCTCAAGCAGGCCGCGCCCGAAGCGGACGTCACGGTGATCGGCAACACCGGCGACGACATCCATCTGTTCGGACTGAAGGTCTGCCCCGACCTCGACACCGTGATGTACACCCTCGGCGGTGGCATCAACGAGGAGCAGGGCTGGGGCCGTACGGACGAGACCTTCCAGGTCAAGAGCGAGCTCGCGGCGTACGGCGTGGGACCCGAGTGGTTCGGTCTCGGCGACCGCGACTTCGCCACGCACATCGTCCGTACGCAGATGCTGAGCGCGGGCTATCCGCTCAGCGCCGTCACCGAGGCGCTCTGCGCGCGCTGGAACCCTGGCGTGCGGCTGCTGCCGATGTCCGACGACCGCGTCGAGACGCATGTCGCCGTCGAGGTCGAGGGCGAGCGCAAGGTCATCCACTTCCAGGAGTACTGGGTGAAGCTGCGGGCGTCCGTGGCCGCGGAGGCCGTCGTGCCCGTCGGCGCGGACCAGGCGAAGCCGGCGCCCGGGGTGCTGGAGGCGATCGCCGCCGCCGACGTCATCCTCTTCCCGCCGTCCAACCCCGTCGTCAGCGTCGGCACGATCCTGGCCGTGCCGGGGATCCGCGAGGCCATAGCCGAAGCGGGCGTCCCGGTCGTGGGCCTGTCCCCCATCGTCGGGGACGCGCCGGTGCGCGGCATGGCGGACAAGGTCCTGGCCGCGGTGGGCGTGGCGGCGACGGCCGCCGCCGTCGCCCAGCACTACGGCTCCGGGCTGCTCGACGGGTGGCTGGTCGACACGGTGGACGCGGGCGCGGTGGCGGAGGTCGAGTCGGCGGGGATCCGCTGCCGGGCCGTGCCGCTGCTGATGACGGATGTGGACGCGACCGCCGAGATGGCGCGTCAGGCGCTGGCCCTGGCCGAGGAGGTACGGGCGTGAACCCGCCCTCCTACCGGGTCTGGGCGCTGCCCGGTCTTGCGGAGGTCCAGCCGGGCGACGACCTCGCGAAGCTGATCACCGCGGCCTCACCGGAGCTGGTGGACGGCGACGTACTGCTCGTCACCTCGAAGATCGTGAGCAAGGCGGAGGGACGGGTCGTCGAGGCGGCCGACCGCGAGGCAGCCATCGACGCGGAGACGGTACGGGTGGTGGCGCGGCGCGGCACCCTTCGTATCGTCGAGAACCGGCAGGGCCTGGTGATGGCCGCAGCCGGGGTCGACGCCTCCAACACCCCTGCCGGGACAGTGCTGTTGCTGCCCGCCGATCCTGATGCCTCGGCGCGGGCGATCCGCGAAGGGCTGCGGGAGTCGCTCGGGGTCGACGTCGGCGTGATCGTCACGGACACCTTCGGGCGGCCCTGGCGCAACGGTCTGACCGATGTCGCGATCGGCGCGGCAGGCGTGCGGGTACTGGACGATCTGCGCGGCGGGGCCGACACGTACGGCAATCCGCTGAGCGCGACCGTCGTCGCCACCGCGGACGAACTGGCCGCGGCGGGCGATCTGGTGAAGGGCAAGGTGGCGGGTCTGCCGGTCGCGGTGGTGCGCGGTCTGCCGCATCTGGTGGCCGACGCGGCTGAGGGAGCGCGGGCGATGGTCCGGGTCGCGGCCGACGACATGTTCCGGCTGGGGACCTCGGAGGCGGTACGGGAGGCAGTGACCCAGCGCCGTACGGTGCGGGAGTTCACGGACGAACCGGTGGACGGCGGTGCGGTGCGCCGCGCCGTCGCCGCGGCTGTGACGGCTCCGGCGCCGCATCACACGACGCCCTGGCGGTTCGTACTCCTCGAATCCGCTGCGGCGCGCACCGGGTTGCTCGACGCGATGCGGGACGCGTGGATCGCGGACCTGCGGCGCGACGGCAAGTCGGAGGAGTCGATCGCGAAGCGGGTGCGGCGCGGGGACGTGCTGCGCAAGGCGCCGTATCTGGTCGTGCCGTGCCTGGTGGCGGACGGCTCGCACCACTACGGGGACGAGCGCCGGGACGCCGCCGAGCGCGAGATGTTCGTGGTCGCTGCGGGCGCGGGCGTGCAGAACTTCCTGGTGGCGCTGGCTGGTGAGCGGCTCGGCTCGGCGTGGGTGTCGTCGACGATGTTCTGCCGCGAGGTCGTACGGGACGTGCTGCGGCTGCCGGAGGAGTGGGACCCGATGGGCGCGGTGGCGGTCGGGCATGCGGCCGGGGCGCCGAAGGAACGGCCGGCGCGGGAGGCGGGGGACTTCATCGAGGTGCGATGACGCGCACTTGCGCCCCGCAGCACGTCAGGAGTGGTACAGCACGCGTACGACCATCGCGTCGGCGGGCAGGGCGTCGAGGTAGGCGCGGTTGTAGTCGTAGGGCGCCATGGCCGCGCCGATCGCCCGCTGGAGATCTGCGGGTTCGGTCGGGGCGAGACAGACGGTGACGCGTTGTTTGGCCATGAAGTCCTTCTGCCCTCGGCGTTCTACAGGCCGGCGATGTCTGTGCGGGGCATCTTGGGCACGCGGCGGGGCGGGGTGCGGCCGCTCAGCAGGATCAGACGGACGGCGCGGTGGCGCTGGCCGGCGTACGGGGCCAGGAGTTCGAGCATCGCCGCGTCGTCGGCGTCGCGGTCGCCCGCGAGCGCGTAGCCGACGATGCCCGGCAGATGCACATCGCCGACGGAGACGGCGTCGGGGGCGCCGTTGCTGCGCTGGACCGTTTCGGCGGAGGTCCAGGGGCCGATGCCGGAGATCAACTCCAGCCTTGCCTGGGCCCGTTCGGGCTCCATGGCTGCGGCCTCCTCCAGGCGGCGGGCGACGCGGACCGCGCGCAGGATCGTCGATGCGCGCTTGTTGTCGACGCCCGCGCGGTGCCACTCCCAGGAAGGGATCAGCGCCCAGGTGCGGGGCTCGGGCATCACGTACATACCCGGTGCGGGGCCGGGCGCGGGTTCGCCGTACTTGCGTACGAGCAGCCGCCAGGCTCGGTACGCCTCGTCCGTGGTGACCTTCTGCTCCAGGATCGACGGGATCAGGGATTCCAGAACCAGACCGGTGCGGGACAGGCGGAGGCCGGGGCGGCGGTGCTGGGAGGCGGCGAGTAGGCGGTGGCGCGGGGTGAAGGCGGCGGGGTCGTCCGCCTCACCGAGCAGCGTGGGGAGGTGCTCGAGCAGCCAGTCGGCGCCGGGGCCCCATGCCTCGGCCTCGGCGGCGCCGACGCTCGCGTGCAGGGCGACGCGGAGGGTGCCGGGGCCGGCGGGCGTACGGCTGGCGCGCCAGACGGAGCCGTCCGGGGTCGTACAGAAGGTGGGGTCGCCGGGCCCGCGACGGTGCGGCCCGAGCACGAGCCCGAGATCGAGGGGCCCCGGGGGCGTCCAGCACCGGGTGCTGGAGCCGGCCCGCGTCTGCGCGGGGATGCCGGAGGGGACGGTGGTGTGGCCGCCTCGCACGGTGGTGCGGGTGGGGGTGCGGGGGGCGAAGGGTCCTGACACGGCGGGGGTCCTCGGGGATCGGGTGCCTTCTGAGGGTAGGCGGTGTTGTTCCCCCACCCCGCCCCTTCCCGAAACCGGGGGCTGCGCCCCCGGGCCCCCTGGGGGAGGGGGACGTGGGGCCGGGTGTGTCCTCAATCGCCGGACGGGCTTGATTTTCAGGGTCCAGGGCGGAGCCCGCTCTTCAAACCCCTCCGGCGGTTGCGGAACAGGGTCCGGGGCGGAGCCCCGGGTGGGGGAAGCCCGGCTACTGGTCCGACGAGAACCGCACCGATGACGGCGGTAGCACCGCCTCGCACCACACCCTCGCGCCGTCGCGGAGCTCGTTGTCCGCGCCTACCGACGCGCCGTCGCCGATCACCACGCCCGACAGGACCGTGCGGGGTCCGATTCTCGCGCCCGCGCCGATCAAGGAGGCGGAGATCTCCGCGCCCTCCTCCACCACCGCGCCCTCCAGGATCGCGCTGCCGTCGATGCGGGCGCCGCTGCCGATCCGGGCGCCACGGCCGACCACCGTGCCGCCCGTCAGCTTCGCGTCGGGTGCCACTGTCGCCGACGGCAGTACCAGGCGATCGCCGCAGCGGCCCGGGACCGCCGGGGACGGGGCACGGCCCATGACCAGGTCGGCCGAGCCGCGGACGAAGGCCTGCGGGGTGCCGAGATCCAGCCAGTACGTGGAGTCGACCATGCCCTGGAGGTGGGCTCCGGAAGACAGCAGGTCCGGGAAGGTCTCACGTTCGACCGAGACCGGGCGGCCCGTCGGGATGGTGTCGATGACAGAGCGGCGGAAGACGTACGCGCCCGCGTTGATCTGGTCGGTGACGATCTCCTCGGGCGTCTGCGGCTTCTCCAGGAAGGCCGTGACGCGACCGGAAGAGTCCGTCGGGACCAGACCGAACGCCCGCGGATCCTCGACCCTGGTGAGGTGGAGCGAGACGTCCGCGCCGGACGACTGGTGCGTGGCGACGAGCGCCTCGATGTCCAGGCCCGTCAGGATGTCGCCGTTGAAGATCAGGACCGGGTCCTCGGGGCCCGAGTGCAGCCGCGACGCGACATTGCGGATCGCCCCGCCCGTGCCGAGCGGCTCCTCCTCGGTGACGTACTCCAGGTGGAGGCCGAGCGAGGAGCCGTCGCCGAAGTACGGCTCGAAGACCTCGGCCAGGTACGACGTGGCCAGCACGATGTGCTCGACCCCCGCCGCCCGCGCCCGCGCCAGCTGATGCGTCAGGAACGGGACGCCCGCCGCCGGAACCATCGGCTTCGGCGTGTTGACGGTGAGCGGACGCAGCCGGGTGCCCTTGCCGCCGACCAGGAGGATCGCTTCTGTCACCTTGTCGTCTCTGCTTCCTGCTGGGGCCGGCATGCTCACTCGTTCGAGACCGGCAGTGTATGCAGTTCGTCGGTGCTTTCCCCGTCAGGTCCGGCCCTGCAGCGTGGCCGAGGAAGTCCGGGCCGTGCCTAGCCTGGCGTAGAGATGACTTCCCGGACATTCCGTGAAGAATCCGTCCCGGTGCCCGGAGATGACGTTGAAACTGACGTTCTTGCCCTGCTCATACTTGCCGCTCCCTCCTGACGTCAGCACCGACTTGCCACGCGGGTCGATTCCGTACAGTCCGAGCTTCCAGGCGGTCAGCTGCGCGATGGCGTCCACCGCGACCGCGGGCGGGGTGGACAGACTGTACGTGCCGAGCACGGCGATACCCATGCTGTTCGTGTTAAATCCCAGGGTGTGCGCGCCGAGGACCGGTTTGGCCACGCCTCCCGCGCGCCCTTCGTAGATGTTTCCGCACTTGTCGACGGCGAAGTTGTAGCCGAAGTCGCGCCAGCCACTGCTCACTACGTGGTAGCGGTAGATACTGCGCAGGACGGAGGGTGCCTGCTCGCAGGTATAGCTGTTGCCTGTGGCGGTGTGGTGCACGAAGGCGACCTTCACAGAATTTGTGTAGACGAAGCCCGGTTCGCGCAGCGACTCGCTCGCACCCCACCCCTTGCGCGTAATGATGCGCGGGCGCGGTCCGATGAAAGGACTCAACTCCGCGGCGCCGACCGTCCCGGCCGCTGTCGCGTCCTCTTCGGCCTGTGCCACGGCCTGCGCTTCCGTCTCCGCCACGGAAAGCGCCGGGAGCACATCCTCATCCTCCGCCGACGTCGGCTCGTCGTCGGCCCGCTCGTCGTCCGTCGGCGGCGCCTCGTCGGCTGCCGACTCCTCGCCGGGGTCGACGAGTTCGAGGCTCAAACCTTCGGGCAGCGGCCACGGATCCGCCGCCTCCGCGCGTATGCGTACCTCGACGCCGTCCGACGCCCCGACCCAGAGCGGGGCCGTGGCGCCGCGGGCCCTCCCCCATTCGCTCTCCCGGGTGCCGGGATCCGCGCGATGCTCGGCGTTGTGGGTCTCCACGCCCTGCCAGCCGGACCACGCGCCGGAGCCGACGGCCCTGGTGCGGACCTGGACGGTGCCGTGCAGTTCGGCGTTCACGTCGTCCCAGACGACGCCGAGCAGGGAGAACGGTCTGACCTCACGTTCGGTCAGACCCTGTTCCGCCGCGGGCCCGAGGGACCGCTCCGATGCCTTCGCCCCGATGGCTGCGAGCGGCAGGGACTGGGTGGAGCCGGGCACATCAGGCGCCCGGGGCGCCACGGCGGCAGCGCCGGCGGGCAGCGAGAGCGGGAGTACGAGCGCGGCGGTGCACGCGATACCGATCGAAAAAGCTAGGAATCCACGCATGGGTTCGATCCTGAGCCGGGGTCGCCGACTCCGCTCCCCAAGGAACTGACGGTGCAGCGGTCCGACCGGTGTACGCATCACCGGTACGGCGGCCTGTCCAGTCACCGTGCCGCGTACGCTTGCGCGCGTGAACGCCAGCGACCGTACCCCCGCCGACCTGCTGCGATCCGCGCTCGCCGCGGACCCGGCGCGCCCCTTGGTCACCTTCTACGACGACGCCACCGGTGAGCGCGTCGAATTGTCCGTGGCCACCTTCGCCAATTGGGTGGCCAAAACGGCGAATCTGCTCCAGGGCGATCTTGCCGCCGCGCCCGGCGACCGGCTCGCGCTGCTGCTTCCCGCGCACTGGCAGAGCGCGGTCTGGCTGCTCGCCTGCTCCTCGGTCGGGGTGACCGTGGAGGTGGGCGGCGACCCGGCGGACGCCGATCTCGTCGTCAGCGGACCGGACACGCTGGAGGCGGCGCGGGCCTGTTCCGGGGAGCGGGTCGCTCTCGCGCTGCGGCCGCTGGGGGGCCGTTTCCCGCAGCCGCCGGCGGGCTTCGCCGACTACGCGGTGGAGGTGCCGGGGCAGGGCGACCGTTTCGCTCCGTACGCGCCGGTGGACCCGGCCGCGCCCGCGCTCGCCGTCGGCGGCTTGGAGCTGACGGGCGTACAGCTGGTCGAGCGGGCCCGCGCTGACGCGGCCGACTTGGGACTTTCGCCCGGCTCGCGACTGCTGACGGGACGCGCGTACGACTCCTGGGAGGGGCTGTCGGCCGGGCTGTTCGCGCCGCTCGCGGCCGGCGGGTCGGTGGTGCTGTGCCGCCATCTCGGCGAGTTGTCCCAAGAGAGCCTCGAGAAGCGGATCGAGAGCGAGCGCGTCACCAACACCGCCGTATGACAAGCCTCTGAAGTCCACTCGTGTGGCGCACACACGGGCCGAGCCCCCGGGCCTCAGCGTCAACTCCGGTACATGATCGGCGATACCCGTGCTTAAAAAGACAACCAAGCGTGAGGTTCGGCCGTCTAGTCCTGCGATCGGCGACCCAGCGCGCCGCCGACGCCGTGAAGGATGGACGCAGACGTGACGGAGAGTGCTGGCACGCCCGCCGAACCGGACAGGCCGGCCGACGACGAGCCGGCCGCCGGAACGCCCGGGCACGGGGCGGACGAGGTCCCGAAGGGCGAAGCCGGTGCGGCCGGCGCGCCGCGGGACGAGGCCTCCGCCACGGTGTCCGCCACCGACGGACAGACGTCCGGCACCGACGGCACGACCGACGGCACCGCTGCTGAAACCGCCAACCACAAGCGCCACTGGCTGCGTTGGACCGCCCTCGGCACCTCCGTCGTCGTACTCGCCGCGGCCGGCGTCGGCTGGTGGTTCTACCGCAAGCTCGACGCCAACATCACCACGGACAGCACCGCCGCCGCCGAGCTCGAGTCATACGAGAAGGAGCGCCCGGCGTCCCTCGCGCACAACGCGCAGAACATCCTGCTGCTCGGCTCGGACACCCGCTCCGGCGAGGGCAACAGCAAGTACGGCCGCGACGACGGCGGCAGCCAGCGCTCCGACACCACGATCCTGCTGCATATCGCCGCGGACCGGCAGAGCGCGACGGCGATGTCCATCCCGCGCGACCTGATGGTGACCATCCCGAGCTGCCACAAGCCCGACGGGACCCGCACGAAAGAGCAGTTCTCGCAGTTCAACTGGGCTTTCGAGTTCGGCGGTACGGCCTGCACGATCCGTACCGTCGAGCGCTTCACCGGTATCCGCATCGACCACCACATGGTGGTCGACTTCAGCGGCTTCAAGGACATGGTCAACGCCGTGCACGGGGTCGAGGTCTGCCTCAAGGACCCGATCGACGACGCCGACGCGCACCTCAGGCTTCGCGCGGGCAAGCAGTTGCTCAACGGCGAGCAGGCCCTCGGTTTCGTACGGGCCCGCAAGTCCATCGGCAACGGCAGCGACACCGAACGTATGGACCGCCAGCAGCAGTTCCTCGGTGCGCTGGTGAAGAAGGTGCAGAGCAACGGCGTACTGCTGAATCCGATCCGGCTCTACCCGGTACTGGACGCGGCGACCAAGTCGCTGACCACTGATCCTGGTCTTGACTCGCTCAAGGATCTGTACAACCTGACCCGCTCGATTCGTAACATTCCGACGGAAAAGGTGCAGTTCCTGACGGTTCCGCGGCAGCCGTACAGCGCCGACCCGAACCGCGACGAGCTCATCGAGTCCGAGGCCGCCCAGCTCTTCAAGCGGCTCCGGGAAGACACGCCCGTCACGGTCGTCTCCGGGGGCAAGGGGAAGTCCGGGGACGAGGGCAAGAGCGGGGAATCCGAAAAGGCGTCGCAGCGGCCCACGGCCGGGACCGACGAGAAGCCCGACGACAGCGCAGCCGGGGGCCCGACACCGACGCCGACTTTCTCCGGCACGAATGCCGCTGTGGGCATGTGTGAGTAAAGCGATGACCAAGCCGGAGTCGGCAGTCCATGACGATTGGGCGGAATGCCCTCTTGTAAGGGGCGTGGAATTTGTCACGAGCGTCGCTCGACGCTGAACTGGGCGGATAGTGTGACGCGACCTGGTGCTACCGACCCTGGGTCGCGCACCTGCTGGATCGAAAGACCGAGCGCCCTTCGGGGGAGGCGCCTCGCGTGGCACCGACGGAGGACTCAAGAAACCGTGGATGCGCAAAGCCGTGGGCGGGACGAGATCGACCCCGCCGACCAGTGGGTACTCAACCCGCAGACCGGCAATTACGAACTGCGACTGGATCAATCCGGACCGCAGTCATCGGCCGCGAGAACCACGGCTCCCAGGACCCCGGCCCCGCGAAGTTCGACGCGCCGCAGTCCCGTCGCGCCGGGCGAGACGCCGGGCAGGGAGACTCCGGGCCGCGAGGCACCGGGCCGTCAGGTCCCGGGCCAGCGCTCGCGCCGCGCGGGCAACGCCTCCGGCGGTACGACACCGCCCACGGCGGGCCGGCGCAAGCGCAAGCAGCCCAAGTCGCGCAAGAAGAAGGCGCTGCTGTGGACAGGCGGCGTGATGGCCTTCATCGTCGTCGCCGGCTCCGTCGGTGCGTACCTCGTCTACCAGCACTTCGACTCGAACCTGAACACGGTCGACGTCGCGGGCGCGGGCAGTGGCGGCTTCAAGAAGGACCAGGCCGTCAACATCCTGGTGATCGGCACGGACAAGCGGTCCGGCAAGGGCAATGACGGCTACGGCGACAAGAACAGCGTCGGCCACGCCGACACCTCGATCCTCTTCCATGTCTCCAAGGACCGGACCAACGCGACCGCGCTGTCCATCCCGCGTGACCTGATCACCGACATCCCGGACTGCGAGACCAAGACCGCGGACGGCACCAAGGTCATAGGCGGTACGCGCAAGACCCGGTTCAACGAGAGCCTCGGCCAGGAGGGCCGCGACCCCGGCTGCACCATGCGTACGGTCAAGGAGCTCACCGGGCTGACCGTCGACCACTTCATGATGGCCGACTTCAACGCGGTGAAGTCGATGACGACAGCCGTCGGTGGCGTCGAGGTCTGTCTCGCCAAGGACATCCATGACAAGGACTCCAAGCTCAACCTGCCGGCGGGCAAGCACGTCCTCGAAGGTGAGCAGGCGCTTGCCTTCGTCCGTACGCGTCACTCGGTGGGCTTCGGCGGCGACCTGAGCCGGATCGAGATCCAGCAGCAGTTCCTGAGCTCACTGATCCGGAAGATGAAGTCCAGCGACACCCTCTCCAGCCCCACCAAGATGTGGGACCTGGCCGAGGCCGCCACCAAGGCACTCACGGTCGACAGCGGGATAGGAAAGATCTCGAGGCTCCGGGATCTCGGTATGGAGCTCTCGAAGGTGAATCCGAAGAACATCACGTTCGCCACCGTGCCGGTGGTCGACAACACCGACGGCGCGACCGTGCTGCTCAACGAGGCCAAGGCCAAGCCGCTGTTCTCGATGATGCAGAACGACACCTCGCTCACCGAGGTGAAGCAGAAGGAGCAGGACGCCAAGAACAAGCAGCAGACCCTGCTCAAGGGGTCCAGGGCGGCCGCCTCCGAGGTACGCGTCGCGGTCTTCAACGGCAGCGAGACGCAGGGTGCGGCACTGGCGACCCTCACCTGGCTGCAGAACGAGGAAGGCGTACTGAAATCGAGCAATGAGGGCAACGCCCCGCAGCAGCTCGCCAGGACGACGCTGACGTACGCACCGAACCAGGCCGACCAGGCCCGCAAGCTCGCGGACCTGATGGGTCTGCCGGCCGAGGCTCTGAAGCCGGGCACGAAGGACGCCGTGGGGCGTGAGGCGATGACGCTGACCCTCGGCGCGGATTACAAGGGCGCAGGGGTGCCCATCACCGGACCGGCCAAGGCGCCGGAGGGTGTGCAGAAGGTCGAAGCAGACAAACAGGTATGTGCCAAATGACGCCGGAACACCGGGTCATGGGGAGAGCCTGAACGACAGGGGGGACCCGGGGTGGGACAGAACAGGGTGCGGGGGGAGGGGACGCGAGACCGCGTCCGGCAGGCCCGTGAGCTGGGATGGGACGACAGCCTGTACGGCGAGGGGGGCGAGGCTCCCAAGGGCCGCACAGGCACGATCGGTCGCCAGGACCGGCATGACCGGCCGGCCGGCGACGACACCGCGACAGCGGAGGACGGCGGCGGCGCTGAGAGCGGCCACCGGCGCGGTGGCCCGAGACGGCGCGGAAAGGGCGGCAAGCGCCGGATACTGCGCTGGGTCGCGGCCGTGGTGTCACTGCTGATACTCGGCACGGCCGGGGCCGGTTATCTGTACTACGAGCACCTCAACAGCAAGCTCAAGAAGGACGACCTGAACCTCGGCGGCAAGATGCGCGAGCACCAGGCCAACGCCGCGGGTCAGACGCCGCTGAACATCCTGCTGATCGGCTCGGACGCGCGGAACTCCAAGAAGAACCAGGAGCTCGGCGGCGCCAAGGAGACGTTCAACGGCGTGCCGCTGGCGGACGTACAGATGCTGGTGCACGTCTCGGCCGACCGCAGCAACATTTCGGTGATCAGCATGCCGCGCGACACCGTGCTGAAGATCCCGGAGTGCAAGGACCCCGACACCGGCAAGACGTACCGCGCCACCACAGAGGCGCCGACCAACGAGTCGCTGGGCCGCGGCGGACCCGGCTGCACGGTGGCCACCTGGTACGAGCTCACGGGCATCACCATCGACCACTTCATGATGATCGACTTCGCGGGTGTGGTCTCCATGGCCGACGCCATCGGCGGCGTCCCGGTCTGCGTCGAGAAGAACGTCTACTCGCGCAACAAGAAGGGCCAGGGCTCCGGCCTCAAACTGGAGGCGGGCACACACCCGGTCAAGGGCGAGCAGGCCCTGCAATGGCTGCGTACGCGCTACGGCTTCGACGACGGCACCGACCTCGCCCGCACCCGCGCGCAGCACATGTACATGAACTCGATGGTCCGGGAGCTGCGCAAGAACACCAAGCTCACCGACCCGGCCAAGCTGCGCAACCTCGCCGAGGCCGCCATCGACGCGCTCACCGTCGACAAGGGCATCAACACCGTCAAGGACCTGTACGACCTGGGCGAGGAGCTCAAGAGCGTTCCCACCGGCCGGATCACCATGACCACGATGCCGAACTTCTACTCCACGCGCCACGAGGGGAAGGTCGAGCCCCAGCCCGGCGACGCCGAGCAGCTGTTCCGGATGGTCCGCGAGGACATTCCGCTGGACGGCAAGGCCCCGAAGAAGCGGCCGACCACCACCCCGGCCGTGTCCAAGGACCCGGCGGCGACGCCCGGTGAGATCGCGGTGATGGTGCAGAACGGCACCGGGGGCGACGGGCAGATAGCCGAGAAGCGCCGTGCGACGGCGGTCGCCGGGGTCCTGACCGGCAAGGGGTACGCCCTGGCCAAGGCCGACAGCACGACCAACCCGCAGAAGAAAACGATCATCCGCTTCTCCAACGCCGAGCTGGAGGGCGATGCGCAGGCGGTCGCCAAGTCCCTCGGGATTCCGCTGACTTCGGTGAAGAAGTCGACCGAGGTCAGCGGCATCACCCTGACCGTCGGCGCGGACTGGCGTCGGGGCGACGCCTACCCGAAGTCGGCGGGACAGCAGGACAACAAGACGCCGACGTCGGCGAAGGCCCTGAACGGCGAGGACAAGACGGCGTGCATGCCCGTGCAGGCCGGCTTCACCTGGTAGGTCGTACGCGAAGGGCCCCGGGCACGCGATGCGTACCCGGGGCCCTTCCTGCGTATCAGGCGGAGGCCGTCCGCACGGCCGGGCGGCGGCTCGCGATGACCTTCCGCGCCAGCGAGCGCGGGCTGGTCAGGAAGCCGTACCCCCACGACATGTGCATCGTGGCCAGCGCGACGGGGATCTGCAGTCGCGCCTTCAGCGGCAGGCCCCGGCCCGCGGGTACGGATCCGGCTGCGATCGCGGCCAGATAGCCGACCGGCACCACAAAGCCCCATGCGGTGAGGGTCACACCGGCCACGAGGCCCGCGGCGATCGCGCAGACGGCGGTCGGCGGGGCGAGGTAGCGGAGGTTGATGGAGCCGGAGTGGTAGCGGGCGACGACATGGCGCCAGCGGCCGTAGTCCTTGTACTGCTTGGCGAGCGCCTTCACAGAGGGCCGCGGCCGGTACTGGACCTTGAGCTCCGGCGAGAACCAGATGAGGCCGCCCGCCTCGCGGATACGGAAGTTCAGCTCCCAGTCCTGGGCCCGGATGAACTCCTCGTTGTAGCCGCCCTGTTGCTCCAGCGCCTCGCGCCGGAAGACACCCAGATACACGGTTTCGGCCGGGGCTGCCGCGCCGCCGGTGTGAAAGGCCGCGTTGCCGACACCTATCTTCGAGGTCATGGCGGCGGCGACCGCGTGCTCCCAGTCGTTCTCGCCCTCGGCGTGCATGATGCCGCCGACGTTCTGCGCGCCGGTCTCCTCCAGGAGCCGGACGGCGGTGGCGATGTAGTTGGCCGACAGCATGCCGTGACCGTCGACCCGTACCACGATCGGGTGGCGCGATGCCTTGATGGCGGCATTCAGCGCGGCCGGGGTGCGGCCGGTGGGGTTCGGGACGGTGTGGACGCGGGGGTCCTCCCGTACGAGCTCGGCGGCGATCTCGTCGGTGCGGTCCGTGGACGGCCCGAGCGCGATCACCACCTCCATCTCGCCGTCGTACTCCTGCTCGAGGATATGACGGACGGAGTTACGCAGATGCCGCTCCTCGTTGAGGACCGGCATGATCACGGAGACAGCGGGTGTGGCGTTCATCGGTCGCCACGTTACCGCGAACGGGGGACACGGACGCGCGGCGGCCGGGTCGCTGCCCGTTGTCGCAGATCGTATGGGCCTACGGTGCTCGCGATCCCTGTCACCCGCGGAGGTTTCCCACGTGCCCACGCCGCCCCGCTCCAGCCGTCCGCGGCCGGCCGCCCAGCCCAGGACCAGACGTCCGGCCGGGAGCAGACAGCCGGTCGCGAGCGGGCGGGCGGCCGGGAGCAGACAGCCGGCCGGGAGCAGACGGCCGGCCGTGCGGCCCCGCTGGGGAATGCGGGTGGCGACGTCGCTCTCGGTCCTGGTGCTGGCCGCGGGCGGCATCGGGCATGCGGTGGTGACGAGTCTGGAC
The DNA here is from genome assembly GCF_042888805.1 of Streptomyces sp. NPDC002730. Taxonomy (NCBI): domain Bacteria; kingdom Bacillati; phylum Actinomycetota; class Actinomycetes; order Kitasatosporales; family Streptomycetaceae; genus Streptomyces; species Streptomyces sp. NPDC002730. The sequence continues at coordinate 643,597 of NZ_JBIAQG010000003.1, read as the reverse complement.
ACCACCGGTATCAGCCGCGTCGACCCGTTCAGGGACATGAAAAACCGGCCCGATCCGGGCCACGGCATGAATCTGCTCGTCGTCGGCACCGACGGGCGCGACAAAATCACACGCGAGGAGAAGCGGAAGTACCGTCTGGGCGGCGCGCCCTGCCGCTGCACCGACACGATCATGCTCGTGCACATCTCGGCGGACCGGGAGCGCGCGAGTGTGGTGAGCCTGCCGCGGGACACCTACACGCAGATCCCCGAGCACACCGACGCCACTACCGGCAAGCACCATCAGCCGCACCCGCTGAAGCTCAACGCGGCGTACTCGGAAGGCGGGCCGAACCTGACGGTGCGGACCGTCGAGAACATGACCAAGGTGAAGATCGACCATTATCTGGAGGTCGACTTCACCAGCTTCATGAAGACGGTGGACACGCTGGGCGGGGTGGAGATCTGCAACGCCCGGCCGCTGAAGGACTCGCACACCGGTCTGGACCTCGGCGTCGGCACGCACAGGCTCACCGGCGGTCAGGCACTGCAGTATGTGCGCTCGCGCTATGTCGACGGGGCGGCGGACCTGGGCCGGATGCAGCGCCAGCAGCGCTTCCTCGCGGCTCTCATCCACCAGGCGAGCAGCAGCGGCGTCCTGCTGAACCCGGTCAAGTTCCGGGATGTCGCCTCGACGATGCTGAACTCCGTACGGGCCGACCGGGGCTTCGGCTCGGATGAGATGCTCGCGCTCGGCAAGGCGATGCGCGGCTTCACGCCCGCCTCGTCGGAGTTCACGTCCGTACCGCTCGCCGACACCAGAAATCCGGTCAAGGGCATCGGCTCCACGGTGAAGTGGGACGACGCGAAGTCGAAAAAGCTCTTCCAGACGCTGCGCGAGGACAAGCCGCTCGCCCCGCGCCGGCCGAAGACGCGGAAGGTGACGCTGGTCGATGTGCCGCCGCAGCAGATCCGGGTGCAGATCTTCAACGGCACGCACACCGACGGGCTCGGCAAGCAGGTCGACGCGGCCCTGCGCTCCACCGGCTTCAACACCACCCGCACCCCGCTGAACGGCAGCAGCCGCGAGGTGCGCCGCACCTATGTGACATACGACCCACGCTGGGACCGCTCGGCGAGGTCGCTCGCGGCCGCGCTGCCGGGGTGCGAGCTGCGGGCGGCCAGGAGGCAGGGGCCGACGATGAAGGTGACGGCGGGGCGGGACTACAAGGGGGTCACGCCGGTGCGGGCGGAGGAGGTGCCCCGGGGCGGGTTCGGCACGGTCACCGGTGACCAGGTCGTCTGCCCGTGAGAGCCGGTCAGTCCTCGATGCCCTCGGCGGCGCGCTTCTCCCGCAGCTCCTTGATCGCGCGGCGCCGGGCGAGCCGGTGCGTACGGCGGATCTGCGCCTCCTGGTAGCGCCGCCGGTCGCGCTCGGTCACGGGGATCACGGACGGTACGCGACGGGGCTTGCCGTCGCCGTCGACGGCCGCGAAGACGAGATAGGCGCTGCCGACCTGCTGCGCCGGGGTCGACTCGTTCCAGCGCTCGGCCAGGACCCGTACGCCGACCTCCATCGAGGACCGCCCTGTCCAATTGACCTGGGCCTTCACATGGACCAGATCACCGACCCTGACCGGCTCCAGGAAGACCATCTCGTCCATGGAGGCGGTGACCGCAGGCCCGCCGGAGTGGCGGCCGGCGACCGCGCCAGCCGCGTCGTCCACCAGCTTCATGATCACGCCGCCGTGCACCGTGCCGAGGAGATTGGTGTCACTGCCGGTCATGATGTGGCTCAGGGTGGTACGGGAAGCTGCGGTGGGCTTGCCCGGTATCTCTGGCTCCGGGCGCTGGGCCTGATCTGTCATGCCGCCCACCATATGCCGGGCCACATTGCATCAGCTTCGCAACAGCCCTGGTGCGATTCCTCACCCTCCTTGTGGGGGACGGGGGCTCTCCCTGCACACTGGTCCGCATGAATGACTGGCCCGATGGATGGTCCGACGACCGCGGCAACGGCAACGCAGCCGGCTACGGCCGCGGCAGCGCAGGCCCGCAGCCCGAAGGCGCGCGGGTGATGCGCCATGTCCAGCGCCCGGCCGCACCGCAGCACGGCGGGGTCCCCCCGCAGTCGCGCGGGTACGACGAAGGCTATGACCAGCAGGCGTACGACAGCGGCTACAACACGGGTCAGGTCTACGGAGGCGGCGGCCGGGGCGGCGACAACGGCGCTCCCCCGCAGAGCTACCCGCCGCGCCCGGGCGCGGCCCCGGACTGGCGCCGTCGGCTCAAGATCGGTTCGCTGACGCTGGTCGTGCTGCTGCTCGCGGTCTCCATCGGCACGTACTTCTGGGCCGACTCCAAGCTCAAGCGCGAGGTCGACCTCTCCAAGGTCATCGAGCGGCCGGGCGGCGGCGAGGGCACGAACTATCTGATCGTGGGTTCCGACAGCCGTGAGGGCATGTCCGCCGACGAGAAGAAGAAGCTCCACACGGGCTCGGCCGAAGGCAAGCGGACCGACTCGATGATGATCCTGCACGACGGCTCGAACGGCCCCACGCTGATCTCGCTGCCGCGCGACTCGGACGTGGAGATACCGTCCTTCAAGGGCTCGCAGTCGGGCAAGCTCTTCCCGGCGAAGGGCCGGCACACCAAGCTGAACGCCGCGTACGCGGAGGACGGCCCGGAGCTGCTGGTCCGCACGGTCGAGCACAACACGGGCCTGCGCATCGACCACTACGTCGAGATCGGCTTCGCGGGCTTCGCGAACATCGTGGACGCAATCGGCGGTGTCGAGATCGACATCCCGAAGGCCTTCAAGGACAAGAACTCGGGCGCGGACTTCCAGGCGGGCAAGCAGACGCTCGACGGCGAGCAGTCGCTGGCGTTCGTACGGACGCGGTACGCATTCGCGGGCAGCGACCTGGACCGTACGAAGAACCAGCAGAAGTTCCTCGCGGCCCTGGCGAGCCAGACGGCGACGCCGGGCACGATCCTCAACCCGTTCAAGCTCTACCCGACGATGGGCGCGGGCCTGGACACGCTCATCGTCGACAAGGACATGTCCCTGTGGTCGCTGGGACAGATGTTCTTCGCGATGAAGGGCGTCACCGGCGGCGAGGGCAAGTCCATGAACATGCCGATCTCGGGCAGCACGAACGGGAACCTGGTCTGGGACAAGGCCAAGGTGAAGCAACTGGTGCAGCAGCTGAAGAACGACGAGAAGGTCACGGTCACCTCGGACCGCTGACGCTTGAGCGGTACGGGAGAGGGCCCGGACGGATCGCCGTCCGGGCCCTCTCGTGTGCTCCGGGCCCCGACCGCTCAGGAGAGGTCTGGCAACCGGACGGGGCGCAACGAAAGAGGCACCCCGGAGGGTGCCTCTTACCTACCTACGCGTGCCGGCTACGGCAGGTTCCTTGCCATGACGATCCGCTGCACTTGATTCGTACCTTCATAAATCTGCGTGATTTTGGCGTCGCGCATCATCCGCTCCACCGGGTAGTCACGCGTGTAGCCGTAGCCGCCGAGCAGCTGGACGGCGTCCGTGGTGACCTCCATCGCCACGTCGGAGGCGAAGCACTTCGCCGCCGCGCCGAAGAAGGTCAGGTCGCCGTCGACGCGCTGCGACTTGGCGGCCGCGGAGTAGGTGAGCTGGCGGGCGGCCTCGAGCTTCATGGCCATGTCGGCGAGCATGAACTGGATGCCCTGGAAGTCGGCGATCGGCTTACCGAACTGCTTGCGCTCCTGGACATAGCCCTTGGCGTAGTCGAGGGCGCCCTGGGCGATGCCGAGGGCCTGGGCCGCGATCGTGATGCGGGTGTGGTCCAGGGTCTTCATCGCGGTGGCGAAGCCCGTGCCCTCCTCGCCGATCATGCGGTCGGCGGGGATGCGGACGTTGTCGAGGTAGACCTCGCGGGTCGGGGAGCCCTTGATGCCGAGCTTCTTCTCCGGGGCGCCGAAGGAGACACCCTCGTCCGACTTCTCGACGACGAAGGCGCTGATGCCCTTGGAGCGCTTGGTCGGGTCGGTGACGGCCATCACCGTGTAGTACTCGGAGACGCCGGCGTTGGTGATCCAGCGCTTCACGCCGTTGAGGACCCAGAAGTCTCCGTCGCGTACGGCCTTCGTCTTCATACCGGCGGCGTCGGAGCCCGCGTCCGGCTCGGAGAGGCAGTACGAGAACATCCCGTCGCCCTGGGCGAGCGGGCCCAGGTACTTCTTCTTGAGGTCTTCGTCACCCGAGAGGATCACGGGGAGGGAGCCGAGCTTGTTCACGGCCGGGATGAGGGAGGCGGACGCGCAGACGCGGGCCACCTCCTCGATCACGATCACGGTCGCCAGCGCGTCGGCGCCGGCGCCGCCGTACTCCTCGGGGACGTGGACCGCGTGCAGATCGGCGGAGACCAGCGCGTCCAGAGCCTCCTGCGGGAAGCGGGCCTGCTCGTCGACCTCGGCGGCGAACGGCGCGATCTTCGCCTCGGCGAGCGAACGGATGGCGTCGCGGAGCATGTCGTGCTCTTCGGACGGGCGGTACAGGTCGAAATCAGCCGATCCGGCCAAGGTCTCTCACTCCCCAGTGACGCTAACTACCGTTAAGTAACCTAATTTTAGAGGGCTCGGCACTCTTAGGCATACGTGACCTTGGCGACAGCGGCAAACCTGCCCTGCGAGGCCCCCGGTTATGCTCGGGCAGCGCACCTGAGCCCGCAATTCACTGGAGCACCGCATGGCCCTCAAGATCACCGTGATCGGCACCGGATATCTCGGCGCCACGCACGCCGCGGCCATGGCGGAGTTGGGCTTCGAGGTGCTCGGGCTCGATGTCGTTCCCGAGAAGATCGAGATGCTTTCGGCCGGCAAGGTCCCCATGTACGAGCCGGGGCTCGAGGATCTGCTCGCCAAGCATGTCGCCGGGATCGAGGGATCGAGCGGCCGGCTGCGTTTCACGACCTCCTGGGAGGAGATCGGGGAGTTCGGCGACATTCATTTTGTCTGTGTGAACACCCCGCAGAAGCACGGTGAGTACGCCTGCGACATGTCGTACGTGGACCGTGCCTTCGCCTCTCTCGCGCCGCAGCTGAAGCGGCCGGCGCTGGTCGTCGGCAAGTCGACCGTGCCGGTCGGCAGCGCGGCCCGGCTGGCGGAGCTGCTCGTCGAGCTGGCTCCGGTGGGCGTGGACGCGGAGCTGGCGTGGAACCCGGAGTTCCTGCGCGAGGGCTTCGCCGTCCAGGACACGCTGCACCCCGACCGGATCGTGGTCGGTGTGGAGAGCGAGCGCGCGGAGAAGCTGCTGCGCGAGGTGTACGCGACGCCGGTCGGCGAAGGGTCGCCATTCGTGGTCATGGACTTCCCGACCGCCGAGCTGGTGAAGACCTCCGCGAACTCCTTTCTCGCGACGAAGATTTCGTTCATCAACGCCATGGCGGAGTTGTGCGAGGCCGCGGACGGCGATGTCGTGAAGCTGGCCGAGGCGATCGGTTACGACGAGCGGATCGGGTCCAAGTTCCTGCGGGCCGGGATCGGCTTCGGCGGCGGATGTCTGCCGAAGGACATCCGTGCGTTCATGGCGCGCGCCGGTGAGCTGGGCGCCGACCAGGCGCTGACCTTCCTGCGGGAGGTCGACTCGATCAATATGCGGCGGCGTGGCCACATGGTGGAACTGGCGCGGGACGCGGTGGGCGGTGACTCCTTCCTGGGGAAGCGGGTGGCCGTGCTGGGTGCGACGTTCAAACCGGACTCGGACGACGTACGGGATTCACCGGCGCTGAATGTGGCGGGCCAGATCCATCTGCAGGGCGGCCAGGTGACGGTGTACGACCCGAAGGGCATGGAGAACGCGCGCCGTCTCTTCCCGACGCTGGGCTACGCGGATTCGGCGCTGGACGCGGTGCGGGGCGCGGACGTGGTGCTGCACCTGACGGAGTGGCGCGAGTTCCGCGAGCTGGACGCGGCGGCGCTGGGCGAGGTCGCGACCAGCCGGATCATCCTGGACGGGCGGAACGCGCTGGACGGCGCGCGCTGGCGCGAGGCGGGCTGGACGTACCGGGCGATGGGCCGCCCGCGCGCCTGAGCGGGCGCGGCGGGGGCGATGGCGGGTGGGGGCGATGGCGGGTGGGCCGCTGCGCGCGGTCATGGCCAGCCGCAGATCTGATCAGCACGCCGCCGCGTACAGGCCCCCTGTGCGCGGACGGCGGGGTCAGCGCGGTCAGCGCGCTCGCAGGGGGCGGCTCTGCGCGCGGTCATGACAGCGGTCGTGACCGCGGTCGTGACCGCGGTCGGGCCGGCCCTCGGGGGTTATCAGGCCGAGGCGTCCGGCACCGACCGGCGCGCCCGGTATGTGCGCATCTTGGCGCGGGCTCCGCAGACCGACATCGAGCACCAGCGGCGGCGGCCCGCCGGGCTGCGGTCGTAGTACGCCCACTGGCAGTCCTCCGCCTCGCACGCCTTGAGGCGTGCCCAGGTCCCGTCGGCGGCCGCGGCCGCGAGTGCCTCGGCGATACGGGAGACGAGCGTGTCCGGGGTGGCCGGACGGAGCGCGGCCGTGCCGTCCTCGGCCACCGTGACCAGCAGCGGCGCCTCGGCCAGAAAGCCGTCGAGTGCCGCCGGCGAGCGGTCCGGTGCGCGGTGGCCCGCGTGGGCGAGGCAGGCGGCGCGCAGGGCCTCGCGCAGTTCGCGGGCGGCGGGGACGTCCCGCTCGACGAGACCGAAGACGGCACGGCCCTCCGTCGTGTCCAGAGCGTCGGCGCCGGTCTCGACGTCCAGCGTGTTCACCAGGGCCTCGACCAGCGCCAGGCCGCCTGGTGCGGGCGCCTTCTCATTCATGGTTGCGACGTTACCTCCGATGCGAGAGCATCAGGTAACCGTTACCGGTTGCTCGCATATAGAGGTAACACCGACCGAGGAGGAAACCATGGCCATCGCCACGCTGGGGACCGTCGTTCTGGACTGTCCCGACCCCGTCGCACTCGGCCGTTTCTACGCCGCGATGCTGGGCGGCCGGATCCAGGACGACGGCGAGGGCTGGGTCGACCTGGCGGAAGCCCCGGGCACCCCGCTGGCCTTCCAGGCTGCGCCCGGCTTCGTACCGCCGAAGTGGCCGGCTCCTGACGGCTCGCAGCAGTTCCACCTGGATCTGACGGTGGAGGACCTGGACGCGGCGGAGAAGCGCGTACTGGCGCTGGGCGCGACGGTGCTGGACGCGGACGACAGGACCCGCTCCTGGCGCGTGTATGCGGATCCGGCGGGGCATCCGTTCTGCCTCTGCGCCTGCTGAGGGGCAGCCACGGGAACCGACGGACGGAGTCCGGCGCAGCCGCTCGAAGCCCGCGAGGCCCCCAGGGCCGAACGGCGCGAGAACGGCCTCGGAAGAGAGGTCGCGGATCCGGCGGGGCATCCGTTCTGCCTCTGCGCCTGCTGACCGCGCGGATCCGGCCGGGCCCCCCTTCTGCCCCCGCGCCTGCTCACCGCGCCGCCACAGGGCGGCCCGCACGGCCGGAGTTCAGGTGTCCAGCGCCGGCAGTGTTGCCGTCGACGGCGGGCGGCGTGGATGCGTGGCGCGGGCCAGGAACTCCGCGTCGCGTAGCACCCGGGACACGTTCGACCAGGTCAGGGCCTCGATATCCGGCTCCGGCCAGTCTCGGTCGAGGAGTTCGGCGATCACGCGGGGGAAGCAGGACACATCGCCCAGTCCCGGGGCGTGCGGGGTTCCCGTGTCGTAGGCGCCGCTGAGGGCGACCGACTCGGGGCCCGCCACCTCGCGGACGTGGTCCAGGCGGTCCGCCGTCTCGCGGATCGTCGTGGCGGTGCACGCGACCATGCACACGCCGTGATTGTCGCGCAGCAGGCCCAGCACATCGTCCGGGACCCGTGCCGGGTGGTGCGAGATGACGACCGGAGCCCCGGCCACCGCGAGCGCACGGCGCATCGTGTCGGTCGAGCAGCCGGCGAGGTCGACGAGAACGCCGAGGCGGTTCATCTCGCGGACGACCTCCTGGCCGAAGCGGGTCAGTCCGGTGCCCTGCGTCCAGCGGGTGCCCGCGAGGGTGAGGCTGCGGACGCCGAGTGCGTGGTACGCCCGCAGCGTGCCGAGCGAGTCGCCCAGCGCCGGGCCCGACACCGGGCCGAGCAGGGTGGCGACGCGACCGCAGTTGTGGGCGTCGGCCATGTCGTCGGCGCTCAGCGCGAGGCGCAGGCCTTCGGGACAGGCTGCCACCAGGGAGCGGACCAGGTCGATCTGTTCCAGGGTGGCGCTCAGCGCTCGGTCCCCGGTCAGTTCCGGTGGCACGTGCAGGGACAGGAACTGCGCGCCGACGCACCCGTCGCGCAGGCGCGGTATGTCGGTCTCCAGCACGCGCTCGCCCAGTTCGATGTCGTACCCGTACCCGGACGCGTATTTCAGTGCGCGGGCCAGTCCGCTGTGACCGTCGGCTATGGGGTGCGCGGCGAGGAGTTCGCGAGCGCGCTCAAGGCTTCCGGCGGGCTCTGCCACATCGGTCGGCTCGGCGAGCTCTGCCACATCGGTCGGCTCTGCCGACTCGGCGAGCTCGGTCGGCTCGGCCGACACTCTTCTGCTGGGCGGGGCCAGGCCGTCGAGATCGCCGACCGCGGCGGTGGCGGCATGGGGGTCGTCCTCGAGATCTGCCATGTCTGGGTGCTCCGAGCTTCGACGGCGGTTGCCGTACGGCCACCGTGGCACGGGAGCGGCGAGGGTTCACGGCAGGGTGGTGCGTTCGGGGGTACGGGGCCTCGTCCCCGTACCCCCGTCACCGCACTCAGCCGTCGAGCTGCTCGATCGTCGCGTTGGACGGTCCGCGGCCCCGCTGCAGGTCGCGGGCGACGTCTTCGGCCGCGCGCAGGGTGCGCACCGCGTTCTGCCAGGTGAGCTTCGCCAGGTCGGCGTCGGACCAGCCGCGGCGCAGCAGCTCCGCGATCAGGTTCGGGTAGCCCGCGACGTCCTCGAGCCCGGCCGGGGTGAAGGCCGTGCCGTCGAAGTCGCCGCCGATGCCGATGTGGTCGATGCCGGCGACCTCGCGCATGTGGTCGAGATGGTCGGCGACCGTCGCAGCCGTCGCCATCGGCCGTGGGTTCGCCGCCTCGAAGGCCTCGTGGACCTTCATGGCCTCCGGCGTGGTCTCCAGGTGGTGGAGGCCGTGCGCGCGCATGTTCTCGTCCGCGGCCCGTGTCCAGTCGACGGCCGCCGGAAGGATGAACTTCGGTACGAACGTCGCCATGGCGATACCGCCGTTGTCGGGCAGCTGCGCCAGCACGTCGTCGGGAATGTTGCGCACGTGGTCGCATATCGCCCGGGACGACGAGTGCGAGAAGACGACCGGCGCGACCGAGGTGGCCAGCGCGTCGCGCATCGTCGACACGGCGACGTGCGAGAGGTCGACCAGCATGCCGATGCGGTTCATCTCCCGTACGACCTCATGGCCGAAGGCCGACAGACCGCCGACGCCCACCTCGTCCGTCGCCGAGTCCGCCCACGCGATGTTGTCGTTGTGGGTGAGCGTCATATAGCGCACGCCCAGCGCGAACAGAGCGCGCAGGGTGGCGAGGGAGTTGTTGATGGAGTGGCCGCCCTCGGCGCCCATGAGCGAGGCGATACGGCCCTCGCCGCGCGCCTTCTCCATGTCGTCCGCGCTCAGCGCGGCGGCCAGGTCCGCCGGATAGCGCTCAAGGAGCTGGCGCACCCCGTCGATCTGCTCGAGGGTCGCGCTGACCGCGTCGTCGCCGGCCATGTCGCTGCGTACGTACACGGACCAGAACTGCGCGCCGACCCCGCCGGAGCGCAGCCGCGGGATGTCGGTGTGCAGCCGGCCGGTCTGGTCGCCGGCGATGTCGAGGCGGTCCAGGTCGTAGCGGACGTGCTGGCGCAGCGCCCAGGGCAGGTCGTTGTGGCCGTCGACGACGGGGTGGGCGGCGAGGAGTTCGCGCGCCGCGGTGAGGAAGTCCGTGGCTGAGTCCATTGCCTCTTACTTCCCGAAGCCGAAGGCGCCCGCACCTTCGACCTTGGTGCGCAGCCGCTTGCCCTTCTCGGTGGCCTGGTCGTTCAGCTCCTGCTGGAACTCCCGCATACGGGCGAGGAGTTCGCTGTCCTGCGTGGCCAGGATGCGGGCCGCGAGCAGACCGGCGTTACGGGCGCCGGCCACGGAGACGGTGGCCACGGGCACGCCCGCCGGCATCTGCACGATGGAGAGCAGGGAGTCCATCCCGTCGAGGTACTTCAGCGGCACCGGCACGCCGATCACCGGCAGCGGGGTGACGGAGGCGAGCATGCCCGGCAGATGGGCCGCTCCCCCGGCGCCCGCGATGATCGCCTTGAGGCCGCGGCCGTCGGCCGCCTCGCCGTACGCGATCATCTCGCGCGGCATCCGGTGCGCGGAGACGACATCGACCTCGTAGGGGATCTCGAACTCTTCGAGCGCCTGCGCGGCGGCTTCCATGACGGGCCAGTCGGAGTCCGAGCCCATGACGATGCCGACGAGGGGGCTGGCTGCGGGGCTGGTCATTCCGTGATCGTTCCTCTGAGATAGCCGGCTGCGTGACGGGCGCGCTCCAGCACGTCGTCCAGGTCGTCGCCGTAGGTGTTGACGTGCCCCACCTTGCGGCCGGGCTTCACGTCCTTGCCATACATATGGATCTTGAGCTGCGGGTCGCGGGCCATGCAGTGCAGATAGGCCGCGTACATGTCGGGGAAGTCGCCGCCCAGGACATTGCACATGACCGTCCAGCCGGCGCGCGGGCGCGGGTCGCCGAGCGGGAGGTCGAGAATGGCGCGGACATGGTTGGCGAACTGCGAGGTGACCGCGCCGTCCTGGGTCCAGTGGCCGGAGTTGTGCGGGCGCATGGCGAGTTCGTTGACCAGGATGCGGCCGTCGGTCGTCTCGAAGAGCTCGACCGCGAGATGGCCGACGACGCCGAGGTCCTTCGCGATCCGCAGGGCGAGCTCCTGGGCCTGGCCCGCGAGCGGCTCCGACAGATTCGGCGCGGGCGCGATCACCGTGTCGCAGACGCCGTCGACCTGCTGGGACTCAACGACGGGATAGGCGACGGCCTGGCCGTGCGGAGAGCGGACGATGTTCGCCGCGAGCTCGCGGGTGAAGTCGACCTTCTCCTCCGCGAGGACGGGGACACCGGCCCGGAACGGGGCCTCGGCCTCGTGCTGCGTACGGACGAACCAGACGCCCTTGCCGTCGTAGCCGCCGCGCACCGTCTTGAGGATGACGGGGAAGCCGCCCACCTCCTCGGCGAACGCCGACACATCGGCGGGGTCCGCGACGATGCGGTGGCGCGGGCAGGGCGCGCCGAGCTCGTCGAGCTTGGCGCGCATCACGCCCTTGTCCTGCGCGTGCACCAAGGCGTCGGGCCCCGGCCGGACGGGGATGCCGTCCGCCTCCAGGGCCCGCAGGTGCTCGATCGGGACATGCTCGTGATCGAAAGTGATCACGTCGCAGCCCCGCGCGAACTCACGCAGCGTGTCCAGGTCGCGATAGTCGCCGATGACGACCTCGCTGACCACCTGGGCCGCCGAGTCCTGCGGAGTGTCACTGAGGAGCTTGAATCTGATGCCGAGGGGGATGCCCGCCTCGTGGGTCATACGGGCGAGCTGACCGCCGCCGACCATGCCGACTACCGGGAACGTCACCCTCTTAGGGTATCCGCCGCCCCGGTGCGCCCTGCCTCCCGCGGCCCCGGTCCGTCGTCGCCCTCGTCACAGTCCCGCCACGCCGTTGAAGACGTCCGCGGGCAACTCCTGGGGGTGGTGGTTAGCATGGCTGAGTTGACGACACCGACCCGAACGGGGCTGAGCGATCACCATGAGTGAACGAAGCGCACTGCGCGTGCCGCTTGATCAGCTCACGCGCGAGTTCGCGAAGTTCGGCGCGGTTGGTGCTGTGGGGCTCCTGGTGGACCTGGGAGTCTTCAATCTCGTACGGACTCTCACGGACCTCCCTGTGGTACGGGCGAGCATCGTGGCCACGGTCGTCGCGATCGCCTTCAACTATGTGGGCTTCCGCTACTTCACCTACCGGGACCGCGACAAGACCCGCAGGACGAAGGAGCTGACGCTCTTCTTCCTGTTCAGCCTGGTCGGGCTGGTGATCCAGAGCGGGGTGCTCTACGCCGCGACGTACGGCTTCGGCTGGGACAGTCCGCTCCAGAGCAATGTGTTCAAGTTCCTCGGTATCGGCATCGCGACGCTGTTCCGCTTCTGGTCGTACCGCACCTGGGTGTTCCGGGCGCTGCCGGTGCGCGAGGCCGTACAGACCGCGGAGTCCTTCCTCGGGCAGCGGCCGCCGCAGCCCGACCGGGTCTCCCGCTGAGCCCGGTCGCACGCTGAGCCTGGACCGCCCGCCGGCTGTCCCACGGCCGCCCGACGGCTATCTGACCATCGGCGTCTGCTCGTCCCGGCGGCCGCGCTGCACCCGGCTCAGGAAGAGCGCAAAGACCGGCGGATCCTGCTGGAGCAGCTCGAGCCGTCCGCCGTCCGCCTCCGCCAGATCGCGGGCCACGGCCAGTCCGATGCCGGTGGAGTTGCGGCCGCTGATGGTCCGCTCGAAAATCCGCGCGCCGAGGTCGGCCGGTACGCCGGGGCCCTCGTCGGTCACCTCGACGACGGCCTGGTTGCCGGTGACGCGAGTGCGCACGGCGACGGTGCCGCCGCCGTGCATGAGGGAGTTCTCGATCAGCGCGGCGAGGACCTGGGCTACCGCGCCCGGGGTGCCGACGGCGCGCATGCCCTGCCGTCCCGAGCAGACGATTGCCCGGCCCGCGCTGCGGTAGGCCGGCCGCCACTCCTCCAGCTGCTGCTTGACGACCTCGTCCAGATCGAAGACGACGGCGGAACCGGTGCGCGGATCACGGGAGTTGGTGAGCAGCCGCTCCACCACGTCGGTGAGCCGCTCCACCTGGGCGAGCGCGATACTCGCCTCCTCCTTCACCGTCTCGAGGTCCTCGGCGACGGTGATCTCCTCCAGCCGCATGGAGAGCGCGGTCAGTGGCGTACGGAGCTGGTGCGAGGCGTCCGCGGCGAGCCGGCGCTCGGCGGTGAGCATGCGCGCGATGCGCTCGGCACTTGCGTCGAGGACGTCGGCGACCCGGTCGAGCTCGGGGACGCCGTAGCGCTTGTGGCGGGGGCGCGGGTCGCCGGAGCCGAGGCGCTCGGCGGTCTCGGCGAGGTCGGTGAGCGGCGAGCCGAGCCGGTTCGCCTGACGTACGGCGAGCAGTACGGCGGCGACGACCGCGAGCAGCGCCACCGCGCCGATGATCAGCAGGGTCCGGCCGACCTCGCGGGTGACGGAGGAACGGGATTCCTCGACAGTGACGGACTCGCCGCGCTCGCCGCGCGCGACGCCGCGGATGACGCTGCCGGAGGGGCGCTCGCCGATCTCGATGGGCGAGCGGCCGGGGATCTGGATCTGCGCGTACCGCTTGGCGCCGCTCTGTTCGGCCAGGATGTCCGGGTTGACGGGCTCGCCGCCGATGAGCCGGCTGTCGACGATGCTGACGAGGCGTAGGGCCTCGGAGTCAACGCTCTCCTGGGCGCTGGCGCTGATGGTGCGGGTCTCGACGAGGACGAGGGAGACCCCGAAGACGGCGATGACGACGAGCACGACGGCGAGCGTGGAGTTGATGAGGCGGCGGCGCAAAGTGCCCTCCGGGCGGGACGCGGTGTACGGGGAGTGCCCGTACTTCAGCCTAGGCCTCGTGGCGCGGTTTCCTGTCCGGTGCGGGTTCCGTGCGGGCTCCGCCCCCGTGCCTCAGCTGTTCGCCGCGCCTCAGCCCTTCGCCGTGCCTCAGCTCTTCGCCGTGCCTCAGCTCTTCTCGAAGCGGAAGCCCACTCCCCGGACCGTGGCGATGTAGCGCGGGTTCGCCGCGTCGTCGCCGAGCTTCTTGCGCAGCCACGAGATGTGCATGTCCAGCGTCTTGGTGGACGACCACCACGTGGTGTCCCAGACCTCGCGCATCAGCTGGTCGCGGGTGACCACCCGGCCCGCGTCCCTGACCAGGACCCGCAGCAGGTCGAACTCCTTGGCCGTGAGCTGGAGCTCCTCGTCGCCCATCCAGGCCCGGTGCGACTCGACGTCGATCCGTACGCCGTGGGTGGCGGGCGCCGGGACGTGCTCGGTGGCGCCGCGCCGCAGCAGGGCCCGTACCCGGGCGAGCAGCTCGGCGAGGCGGAACGGCTTGGTGACGTAGTCGTCGGCGCCGGCGTCCAGGCCCACCACGGTGTCCACTTCGTCGGCGCGGGCGGTCAGCACCAGGACGGGCACGGTGTGGCCCTCGGCACGCAGCCGTCTGGCGACCTCCAGGCCGTCCATGCCGGGCAGCCCGAGGTCGAGGACGACGAGGTCCACGCCGCCGGCAAGTCCGGCTTCGAGCGCGGTCGGACCGTCTTCGCGCACCTCGACCTCGTACCCCTCCCGACGTAGGGCGCGGGCCAGCGGCTCCGAGATGGAAGCGTCGTCCTCGGCGAGCAGTACACGGGTCATGTGGGTGATGGTAGTCCGCGCGACTCGCAGGTTGGGGCTTGATCGTCAAGGCCTGCGGGTCTGGGATGCAATCATGGTTGCCGCCTTCGAATCAGGGCAGCGGTTCCATTAAATCCTGTGATCCATGTCTCAAATCCTTCCATATGCCACTGTGTCGTGACGTATGGTGGCGAGAAGCCTGTGCACTACACGGGACCTTTGGCCTGCTGAGCACGCCAAGGGTCTCTTTTCTGCGCGAGGTTGGCCCTGCCGGCCTCGAAGACAGTGAATGACCGATGGACCGGGCCTGGTGCGCGACACAGCGCGCGAGGCGTGGATCCCGGTGCGGACTGTCCCTCGGCTCCCGCTTCTGCGGAGCGAACCCCTCAGGCGTGGGGTGGGGCACATCCGTTGCCGGTGCCGGCCACCCCCACACCGGGCGCGTAACGCTCACAAAGCACCGCGTCCCGACCAAGCAAGGATCGACCATGGCGTCCAGCCTGACGAAGGACTCGGCCAGCTCCGCTGTCTCCGAGAAGACCTTCCTCGGCCACCCCCGCGGCCTGGCCACTCTCTTCATGACCGAGATGTGGGAGCGCTTCAGCTACTACGGCATGCGCGCCCTTCTCGTGTACTACCTGGTTTCCGGCGGTGCCGGCGCGGCAACCGGCAGCCAGGGCGGCGGCCTTGCGATGACCACGGCCATGGCCACGGCGATCTACTCCGTCTACGTCTCCATGGTCTACCTCATGGCCATGCCGGGCGGCTGGTTCGGCGACCGCGTATGGGGCGCTCGCAAGACCGTCACCATCGCCGGCTTCGTGATCATGGCAGGCCACGGCTTGCTGGCCGTCCCCGGTCAGGCGATGTTCTTCGTCGGTCTGATCCTCGTCGCCGTCGGCTCCGGTCTGCTGAAGGCCAACATCTCCACGATGGTCGGCCACCTCTACGACGGTCCGGACGACCCGCGCCGTGACGGTGGCTTCACGATCTTCTACATGGGCATCAACCTCGGTGCCTTCGCCGCCCCGCTGGTCATCGGCACGGTCGGCAAGGAGTACAACTGGCACCTCGGCTTCGCGCTCGCCGCGGTCGGCATGGCCCTGGGCCTGGCCCAGCTGCTGTTCGGCACGCGCCACCTGAGCGAGAAGAGCAGCGTCGTCCCGAACCCGCTGTCCGCCGATGAGCGCAAGGCCGTTCTGACCAAGGTCGTCGCCGTCGTCGCCGTCCTCGCCGTTTTCTACGGCGCCGTGGTCGCCATGGGCGCGTACACGCTGAACTGGGCCCTCGTCCCGCTGACTCTGGCCGGCCTGATCATCCCGATCGCCGTGCTGGTCCGCATCAAGCGCGACAAGGACCTCAGCCCCGGCGAGCAGTCGAAGATGAGCGCCTACATCTGGTTCTTCGTGGCCGCCGCCGTCTTCTGGATGATCTACGACCAGGGTGGCTCCACCCTGTCCCTGTTCGCGGACAGCAAGACCGCGGGCACCCTGTTCGGCTTCGACTTCTCGGCCACCTGGTACCAGTCGCTGAACCCGCTGTTCGTCATGGCGCTGGCCCCGGTCTTCGCCTGGCTGTGGCTGTGGCTGGCCCGTAAGAACCAGGAGCCGAGCACCATCGTGAAGTTCACGATGGGCCTGGTCGTCGTCGGCGCCTCGTTCTTCGTGTTCATCGTGCCGATGGGCATGGCCGGTGACGGCACGAAGGTCAGCCCGATGTGGCTGGTCTCGATCTACATGATCCAGACGATCGCCGAGCTGTGCCTCTCCCCGGTCGGCCTGTCGGTCACCACGAAGATGGCGCCGCAGAAGTACGCCAGCCAGATGATGGGTGTCTGGTTCCTGGCCGTCACCGCCGGTGACTGCGCCACGGGTCTGCTCTCGCTCGCGGGTGTCGACCTCAACGGAACCTCGATCATCGCCATGCAGGCTCTGCTTGCCGTCGCGGCCGGTGTCGCGATCTACATGTACCGCAAGAAGGTTGAGTCGCTGATGGGCGACGTCCACTGACGTAGCTCGTACGCTCAGCCAAAGGGCCGCCGCACCGGATTCGGTGCGGCGGCCCTTTGCCGTGTCAGCGCTGCTCTATCGGATTCCGCGCAGTCGGCGCCACGGGGTGAACGTGAACACCGCGCCGCCCAGCAGGATCACTGTGCCGGCGACCAGGGCAAGGGCGCGCAGGGCGCCGTTGTCCTCGGCGCCCGTCTGGGCGAGGCCGCCGCTCGTGCTCGTACCGCCGCCGGACGTGGTGCCGCTGGACGTGGTGCCGCCGCCGCTGTCACCGCCCGACGCGCCGCCCGGCTGGGCCGAGGTGTCGAGCTCGAGGGAGACGGCCGCCGAGCCCTTGACCGTGCACGGGATGCTGATCTTCTGGCCGCCCAGGGTGACGTCGATCGTCAGGGTGCCGGGGCCGAGCGTGGACTTGCCGCTCGCGCCCGGTTTGTACGTACCGGTCATATCAGGCAGGTCCACCGGCTTTCCCTGCTCCAGCGGATCCTTGTTGGCGGGGCCCGTGACGGGGACGGTGCCCTTGTCGACGCCGCCGAGAAGGACCGCCATGGACGGCTTGAGGGCACCGGCGGGGAGTGCCGCCGGGCTGTTCATGACGCCCTTGGCGGTCTTGACGACCAGGTCGTAACTGCCGCCGTTCTTCTTGGCGTTGATCGTCACCTTGGAGTTGATGCTCGCCGGGCCCGGCGACTTGCACGCGAAGGTGACGGCGACCTCCTTGCCGGGGAAGTCGCTCTGGCCGCCGTCGCCACCGCCGGAGGCCGTACCGCCGGAGGTGGTGGTGCCGCCGGAGGTGGTGGTGCCGCCGGAGGTGGTGGTGCCGCCGGAGGTGGTGGTGCCGCCCGACGTCGTACCGCCGGAGGTGGTTCCGCCGGACGTCGTCGTACCGCCGGACGTACCGCTGCCGTCCGACACCTTGATCGTCGCGGCGGCCTTGACCGTCTCCTTCGGCGTGCACTTGGTGTCGGTGGACATCGGCTTGGAGACGTTGATGTTGTACGCGTCGGGCGTCAGCGTGACCTCGCCGGCCTTGGTCAGCTTGATTTTGCCCTTCATGTCGGACAGCTTCATCGGGCTGTTCTTGGGGATCGGCGGGTTCGTCCGCGGCCCCTCCATGGCGATGTCCGCGGTCTGCGCGCCGGCCGCCTTGAGCGTGCCGGTGGGCTTCACCGTGTCCTTCTCCAGATCGATGATGTCGGGGTTCTTGGAAGCCGCCTCGACGAACTTCCACACCACTTCGACCTCATCGCCGACCTTCGCCTCGGCGGGCGCGGTGATCTCGACCTTGGTGGTGCCCTGCACGGGTGGCAGACCCGAGATGGGCGGTGGGATGCACTCCGTCCGGTACGAGACCTCGGCTGCCTGGGCGGGGCTTGCGGCCAGCAGAATCCCCGCGCCGCCGAGCATCAGCGCGACTCCGGCCGCGCTCATCCTCCGTTGCGTGCTCACGAATGTCCCTTCGTCGTGGACCGGTTCTCTGACGGTGCGGAGTCAGGCGTGAACCACGGCAGAGCCGCCGTGGTGCTCTTCGGCGCTGCGGACGGCTGCGCGCGGGACCCGGAGCCTGGGCGGCGGAACGTGGGCAGCTGGACGGTGCGGTGGCGGCCGTTGCCGCGCGGGCGGGGGTTGCCGTTGCCGCGTGGGCGGAGGCGGTCGACGATCGCCATGCCGATACGGAAGACGGCGGCCGGTACGACGACGGCCAGCAGCAGCCAGAAAATCGTGACGCCCCACGGCCGGCCGACGCCCCACGGCTGCTCGACGAGCACCCTGGTGCCGTACTTCACGGAGACCTGGTAGTCGCCGTGTGCCCCGGCGGACAGCTGGACCGGCAGCTTGACCTGCGCCTTCTGGCCGGGCGCGATGGTGCCGCGCCACTGCTGCTCCTCCCACTGCGGGGCGAAGACGCCGTGCGAGGTGCCGACCTGGAAGACAGGGTCGCGCACGGGCGCGGAGCCGAGGTTGCCGACAGTGAACTCGAGCCGGCGGGACGGCGGGGCACCGAAGAAGACGAGGATGCCGGAGTCGCCCTCGAGACGGGTTGCGGCGAGGACGGCGAGCCTGCCGGTGCCCGCCTGCTGCGGCAGCGGTGCGGTGGGGTGACCGGCGACGGTGAACGGGGCGTCGACGACGGCCTGTTCACCGGTCACGGTCGCTACGTGCACCACGCAGGGGCAGGGCTTGGGCGGCTCGGCAACCGGCATCTCCTTGCTGAAGGAGCCCTTGGCGTCGGTGGTGACGGCGCGGCCGTCGGAGTTGGCGCAGGCGTTGGTGCCGCCGATCACGCCTCTGTCAGGCACAGCCTGCCCGCAGATGAGCATCATGAGGAGCGTGCCCGGCCGCCATCCGGTACCGCTGACGGTGATGTCGCCGCCCTTGCCGGCCTGCGCCTGGGAGAGCTTGACCGCGGGCTTTCCGTCGGCCGCGGAGGCGGGGAGCGCGGGGAGGAGCAGCAGCAGAGGGAGCAGGGCGAGGAGGACAGCGAGGGCGTTGGGGCGGCGGGCGGTGGAGTCTCCCCCACCCCGCCCCCTCCTGTAACCGGGGGCAAGCCACCGGGCCCCCGGGCGGTGGAGGGCGCGCGGGGGCTGACGCCCATCGACCCCTACGGCGTCAGCTTCGCGACGCCCGACGACCCCTGCGGCGTCAGCTCTGTGGTGCATCGTCATGTTCCTGACCTCGCCAAGTGCCGGTCGTTGTCCGTCTGTTCAGAGGTCGGATCGGGGGCCGGGGGCCGGCGTCGGCGCCGTACCCACCACAGCGTCGTCGCGGCCGTGGTGAGCAGAGCCGCGACCGCGCCCCCCACCGTCCCCCAGGGGACGAAGGCCGCCGATGCCGAGGCCTCGGCCCTCGCGTCGCCCGAGGCCGTCGCCTCGATGTGGACCGTCACCGAGTTCAGCGCGGGAGGATCGGTCCACTTCTCGGTGATCCTGACGCGCTGGGCCGGGAGCAGTTCCACCGGCAGCGTCCGCGGCGCCCGGCGCAGCACCTGCCCGAACAGACCGTCCGCGCGGAACGCGACCCGCGGGGTCAGCGCCGTATTGCCGCGGTTCACCAGGCTGTAGCGGATCGCGCCGCCGGAGACCGACACGTCCTCGACCGTGAGCGCCGCCAGCGTCGGGCCGCTCACCCGCAGCTGGATCCGTACGCCCACCGCACGGCCGCCGGACTCCGCCACGACCGCGCCCGGATGGTCACCGGGGAGTGCGCCCGGAGGGACCGTGACCGAGAAGGGGACCTCCGCCCTGGTGCGGGGCGGGACCGTCACCCGGTTCGCGGCGAGCGCGATCCAGGTGCCCGCGTCCTTGGACTGCCGCGCGCCCCGTACCGCGGGCGCACCGGCCGCGGCGTTGAACATATCGGCGGACCTGAGCCGGACGGCGAGCGGCTTCGCGCCCCGGTTCGTCACGGAGAGCCTGTCCTCGAGGACGGTGCCGGGCACGCCTTCCATATAGATGTACGGTCTGCCTCCGCCCGCCGCCGGTTCCGCCGTCCACGTCGGCTCGCCGGACGCCCACGCGGCAGGGGCGCACAGCCCACAGAGCGCGCACTGCAGCACGGCGACGGCGAGGGCGGCGGCGACGGCGAGGCGTGCGCGCACATGCACGGGTCAGCTCGCGGTGCGCTGTCCGCGCCGGGTCAGCCACAGCACCCCGGCCGCCCCGGCCAGCAGGACGGTCCCGCCGAGCGTGCCGAGCGCGAGGGCCGAGTCGACCGGGCCGGTCTTGGGGAGTTCGCCGCCCGACTGGGCGTTCTGCCCCGTACCGCCGTCGGAACCGCCGCCGCCCGAACCGCCGCCCGCCGCCGTGACGTCGAGTTCCAGCGAGGGCTTGGGGTTGTTCTTGGGTGTGCACGTCGTCGTCGTACCGAGCGCCTTGATCGTCAGCACTCCGGCGGTGAAGGTGACCTTGCCGCTCTTCTTCGGGGTGTACGTCCCCGTCAAGTCATTGATCTTGATAGGGGTGTTGGCCGGGATCGCCGCCTCGTTCGCGGGCCCGGAGACCGCGACCGAACCCTCCCCCGCGCCGCCCAGCTTGATCAGCGCGCTCGGCTTCATCGCGCCCTTGCCGAGCTCCACCGGGCTGGAGGACACGCCTTTCTGGAAGGACATCGTCAGCCGGTAGCCGCCGCCGCTCCTGACGCTCTTGATATCGATCGGCGAGACCGCGCCTTTTGGCCCGATCGGAGTCTGACACTGGTAGTCGACGTCCACGACACTGGCTTGGGCGGCAGGGGCGGCCATCAGCACCACCGAGCCCGCCACCGCTGCTGCCAGCGCGAGAGCTGTCCGCTTCTGGTACGACACCTCGAGTTCCCCTCAGGCCGGAAGTTACTGCCTGATGTCGCCGAAGTTACTGACGACACATCAGATCGGGCGCTCAAGGTACGCCTGGGACCTTGGGGAGGGAAGACAAAGAGCACGCCGTATTGACGTGCTCTACAAGAGATTCAAAACCTGCCGTGGACCGCTACGCGCGGCACTAGGACGGCGCGGCGAGCTCCGCCCAGACCGTCTTGCCCGACGCGCCGGGCACGCGGACAACTCCCCAGTCCAGACAGAGACGTTGGACGATGAACATCCCGTGTCCGCCGGGCCGTCCGGCCCGGTGCGGGGTGCGCGGGGCGGGCTGGCCGGTGCCCCGGTCGGTGACTTCCAGACGCAGCACTTTCCCGTCGCAGCCGACTTTCAGCTGCTCCGGGCCATCGGCGTGCAGGCAGGCGTTGGTGACCAGTTCGGACACGACCAGCAGCACATCCTCCGCCGCCGCCCGCCGGTCGGCGCTGGCGGCGGGCAGCCAGCCCCAGTCGTACAGCGCCTGGCGGGTGAAGTCGCGGGCCATCGGAACGATGCCGCTGGCGCTGCCCAGGGCAAGACTGCGCACCGCACCGCCGGGCGCACCGGAGGCAGGGGCGGCGCCGGCGCCGCTCGGCTCGGGGCCGAGGTCGCCCGGCGGCTGCTGCCGGGTGGTGCTCATCAGCGCTTCACCTCACCGATTCACCAATTTGCCATGACTTGAATACACAGAGTGCGGGGTCGTCAACGTTCTGCGGGGGTTCTCCTGCCCTGCCGAATCGTGACAACACCCACTACGCCGAAGCGCGCGCGTGACGCGGACAACAAAGGGGGCGACAGTCAGTCGGAGAGGGCCGCTTCGAGGGAGTCGTGCACGGTGAAGACCGCATCTGCTCCGGTGATCTCGAAGACCCTGGCCACTACGGGCAGCATCCCGGCCAGATGGACCCCTCCCCCGGCCGCCTCGGCCTTCAGTCGCGCGCCGAGCAGCACATTGAGCCCGATGGAGTCGCAGAACTCGAGCTCCGAACAGTCGATGACCAGCCGTACCCGGCCCTGCTCGAGCGCGTCGTCCAATGGCGCGCGCAGCAATTCGGCGGTGTGGTGATCCAGCTCACCCGCCGGTTTCACCACCTCGCTGTGGCCCTCGGTCCGAACCTCGACCTGAAGCCGACCCCGGTTCGCGCTGCCGACCGTCCCGCGGTCCATGCCCGTCCCTCTTCGCCGTGTCGTGCGCTGCATCGTTCGCCGCATCGCCGTCGTGTCATCGGAGTGTCGCTGCGTGCGTCGAGCGCCGTCGTCGGACGGTGTGGACGCCCGACGAAGAGTAGCCCTTCCATGCGCCGACGGGTAGCCGAACTCTCCACCATAACGGACATATAGAACATATGGCACTTGCAACTGCCCGCGCCGACCGGGTAGGCCTAGTAGGGACACAACCAACACGACCGGCTTTGGAGGCGCCGCTCACCGCAGCAGCCCGTATTGGCATCGGCGGCCATATGCCGAGAACGATGGAGGAGACCATGTCACCCCGGCTCGACGCATCGCGTACCCCCACCGCGCCGTCGACACACGCCCCCGCCCCCGAACCCGAGAACCTGGAAAGCCTGAACGGGCTGAACGGGCTCCCGCAGATCCCACCCTTCAACGAGGTGGGACCAGTGGACGCGCGTGCCCTGTCGAAGACGCTCTTCGGGCGCCTCGAATCCCTCGAGGAAGGCACGCACGAGTACGCCTACGTACGCAACACGCTCGTCGAACTCAACCTGGCACTGGTCAAGTTCGCCGCCTCCCGGTTCCGCTCCCGCAGCGAACCGATGGAGGACATCATCCAGGTCGGCACGATCGGCCTGATCAAGGCGATCGACCGCTTCGAACTCAGCCGCGGCGTCGAGTTCCCGACCTTCGCGATGCCGACCATCGTCGGCGAGATCAAGCGATTCTTCCGCGACACCAGTTGGTCGGTGCGGGTGCCGCGCCGCCTCCAGGAGCTGCGGCTCGACCTCGCGAAGGCGGGCGACGAACTCGCCCAGCAGCTCGACCGCGCGCCCACCGTCGGCGAACTGGCGCAGCAGCTCGGCATCAGCAACGACGAGGTCGTCGAGGGCATGGCGGCGAGCAACGCGTACACCGCGAGCTCGCTGGACGCCCAGCCCGAGGAGGACGACACCGAGGGCGCGCTCGCGGACCGCATCGGCTACGAGGACCACGGACTCGAGGGCATCGAGTACGTCGAGTCGCTGAAGCCGCTGATTGCAAGCCTTCCGCCACGGGACCGTAAAATCCTCTCCCTGCGTTTCGTCGCCAATATGACGCAGTCGGAGATCGGCGAGGAGCTCGGAATCTCGCAGATGCATGTGTCCCGGCTGCTGTCCCGCACCCTGGTCGGGCTCCGGAAGGGTCTGACGCTGGAGGAGTAACGGGGGACGCGCCGCACAGGCCACTGGAAGGGCCCATTCCGTCAAGGAATGGGCCCTTCCCCGTTATTGACGGGGCAGTCCTGATTGGTCCACATTGAGCCTGGGGTAGGTGGGGGGACGAACATGGCTCTTGGGGAGGGCTGCCCTGCGGCGTACGCACCACTGGAACAGCTGATGGGCCGCCGTCTGGGCAGGGAATGTCTGTATGTGCCGTCGTGCCGTATCGGGCTCTACGTGGCACTGCGCCACTGGTGCCCGCCCGGCGGGCGGGTGTTGATGTCGCCGGTCAACGACGACGTCATCTTCTTCGTGGTGCTCGCCGCCGGACTGCGCCCCGTACAGGCGCCGCTCAACGCCGAGGACGGGTCCATCGACACGGCCGCCGTCCCCGACTCCGTATGGCGCGGGCTGTCCGCCGTGATCACCACCAATCTGTACGGAAATCCCGATCCGGTCCCCGAACTGCGCGCCCGCTGCGACCGGTTGGGGATCCCGCTCATCGAGGACGCCGCGCACGCGATCGGCAGCGAGGTGGCGGGACGGCCGGTGGGGACCTTCGGTGATGCGTCCGTCTTCAGCCTTTCCAAGCACACCGGGGCCAAGACCGGCGGATTCCTCGCTGTCGCGGATCCGGCGCTGCGGCCGACACTGGAGCGGGCACGGGACGAACTCCTGGAACCGGCACGGCTGTCGGCGGAGATCGCGTACGGCCTGCGACCGTACGCCGAGGCCGGTGTGCGGGGACTGCGGCTCGTCCGGGCGGCCCGCGCCACCCAGCGGCTGCTCGGTCTCGAGGAGCGCGAGGACATCCGGATGGAACTGCGGCCCGGCGAGCTCAAGCAGGCGATGTACGCAGCTCCCGCGCTCGCGGACTTCCACTCCTGGATACGCGTGGACATGCACGACTACCGGCTCAGACCCGGCGGGCTGCGGCTGCGGCGTACGGAGCGGCTGCTGACCCGCCTCGACCGCCGGCTGGCCGCGCATCTCGCCGGCACCCGGCGGCTGTACGCCACCGAGTGGGCGCCGGCGCGGCCCGGACCGGTGCAGCCGCTGTTCCGGGTGCCGCTGCTGGTCGAGGACCGCGACGCGGCCATCGCCGCACTCGCACGCCACCGGATCACGGTCGGCTATCTCTACGACCCGCCGCTCGACACGTACGCCGGCGAGGTCTTCACCGACCCGTCGCCCGCACCGGCCCGGGCCGCCTGGTTCGCCCGGCACGCCCTGCCCGTCGATCCGCTCCGCGCGGACCAGGTGATATCCGTCCTCACGGAACTGCGCGCGCGGCCCGCCCGGCCGCCCGGAGCCGACGTGGCACCACCGTCCACGCAGGGCGAGCACGGTGTCTGACACCACCCGGCTGCGCAAGCCGTCCGATGCGGGGCCGTCGGCCGAGCCGTCCGCCCCCGACGTGTCCGAGGCGGACGGGTCCCGGGCGGACGGGTCCCAGGCAGACGGCTCGGCGGTGAGCGCGCCCCCCAGCGGCGACTCGATGTTCCGCAACGCCTACGCCCTGATGCTCTCCACCGGCGTCTCCGCCGCGCTGGGCCTCGGCTTCTGGCTGGTGGCCGCCCGCTACTACACCAAGGAGTCGGTCGGCGAGGGCTCGGCCGCCATCGCCGCGATGCGCCTGCTGGCCTCCATCACCGCGACGACCATGATCGGCGCAGTGGTGCGGTACGTGCCACGGGCCGGACGGGCCACCGGACCCCTGGTGTGGCGGGCGTACGCCGCCAGCTCGCTGGTGGTGTGCCTCGCCTCCGTGGCGTTCCTGTTCACGCTCGACCTCTGGGGGCCTTCGTACGCGCCTCTCGGCGGACTCACGGCGGGTGTGGTCTTCACCGCGTCCTGCGTCGCCTGGGCGCTGCTGACCCTCCAGGACGGGGTGCTGACCGGGCTGCGCAAGGCCGTGTGGGTGCCCGTCGGCAACGCCGTCTTCTCCATCGGCAAGCTGCTGCTGCTCGCCGTCTTCGCCACCGCCATGCCGGTCCTGGGCATCTTCGTCTCCTGGGCCGCGGCCATCGGCCTGTCCGTACTGCCGCTGGGCTGGCTGATCTTCCGCAGGCTCATCCCGCGGCAGGTCGCGGCCGACCGCGACCGCGAGCCGCCCAGCCTCCGCGAGATCAGGCGCTTCCTCGCCGGTGACTCGGTCGGTTCGCTGTTCTCGCTGGCGATGATCAATCTGCTGCCGGTGATGGTCGCGATCCACTTCGACGCTGCGCACAACGCGTACTTCTACATCGCGTACACCGTCGGCGGGACGATGGAATTCATGGCCATCAATATGGCCTCCTCGCTGACCGCCCACGCCTCGCACAACCCGGAGACGCTGGCCGCCGGGGTGCGGGGCGCGCTGCGCCGGATGTCCGTGCTGCTGGTGCCGGTCGTGCTGTTCCTCGTCGTACTCGCCCCGCAGATCCTCGCCCCGTTCGGCCACACCTACGCCGAGCACGGCACCACGGTGCTGCGGCTGCTGGCCGCGGCCGCGCTGCCGCGGGTCGCCGTCGAGCTGTACATCGGAGTGCTGCGCGTCCAGGGGCGTACGGGCGTGCTCGCCGCGCTGCAGGGCGCGATGTGCGCGCTGGTGCTGGGCAGCGCCGCGCTGCTGCTCGGCCCCGTCGGGATCCCTGGTGCCGGCCTGGCGATGCTGCTCTCGATGACGCTGATGGCCGCGGTGTCGGTGCCCGGGCTGCGCGCCGCGCTGTCGGGCCGCGAGCCGAAGCCCTCCCGGCTGGGCCGGCTGCTGCACCGGGGGCGCAAGAAGGAGATCGACTACGGCACGAACTGGGCCAGGAAGGCCGCCGAGCGGCGCGAGCGGGCCGACCGGGAGGAACAGGAGTTCGACTCCGACTGGGCGCGCCGGACCGCGTACCTGCGGGGCGGGCACGACACGGCGACGCCCGCACTCGGCATCCCGGTGTACGTCCCCGAGCCCGCGGACGAGCGGCCTTCCGCACCCGGCGGCGACGAGGTCCGGCTGACCAGCTGGCTGTGGCTGTGGCTCGGGCTGGCCGCCGGGCTCTTCTGGATCCCGCTCTCCCGCGCCGAGGACCTCGGCCGGAGCCGGCTGTCCGGCGGCGAGCTGCTCGACGCGCTGCCGCCGGTCACGCTCACCGCGGGCATCCTGCTCGTCGTCGTGTACTGCGCGGCCGTCGCGCTCCAGCGGCCGCGGCTCGCCCTGACCGGCGCGGCCCTGCTGGTGACGGTCGCCGCGCTGCACACCGCGCCGCTGCTGCTCGGTATCCGGCCGGAGCCGGCCGAGGGCTCGTGGGCCGAGGCGTTCGCGGGCTTCCTCGCCGAGGCGGCGGGCCTGGACAGCCCGGCCGGTGTCCTGAGCGTGCTGCCCGCCGCGCTCCAGGCGCTCTGCCTCGCGCTCGCAGCGGTGACGCTGCGCGCGACGGGCGCGGGCGAGCGGGTCACGGCGGGCGCGGTGTGGGTGCTGGCGGTGGCCGGGTGGGCGGCCCAGGACACGGTGGCGGCTGCCGCGCTGCCGGTGTTCGCCGGATTCGCCGGGCTGTACGCGGCCGCGGCGGCCGGTGCGACGGTACGCCGCCGCCGCACCGGCCGGCGCGCTGTCAGCGGCTCGGAACCGTCTGCTTGAAGTAGCGGTCGCCGCCCGCTTTCCGGTAACCCTCCAGCGCCGGGCCCTCGTTGACGGTGAGATCGCATTTCGCCTCGGCGGAGGTCGCCCGGTTCCACTGGACCATCGCCTTCACCTTCGGCATGGTCCTGATGGCCTCGGGAATGGCCGAGTACCAGCCGCGCTGCCGGTCCGGGTCCGCCGGGTCGGGCGCGGTGGCGAACTCCGCCATCATCAGCGGTTTCTTCGCGGAGATGTTCTCCAGCAGCCAGTCGTAGGTGGGCCGCTGGCTCTCGTCGAAGTCGTTCCAGTCGGTGGTGTCGTGGCAGCCGAAGTAGTTGTACTGGTCCATGCCGATCCAGTCGACGTAGTCGTCGCCCGGATAGAGCTGTTTCATGGCATCGGCGCTGCCCAGATAGCCGGAGACCGTCCACACCCAGACGGCGTTGTCGGCACCCAGCTTCCGGAACCGGTCGTACAGATGCCGGTAGGCGGCGACATACTCGGCCGGGGTGCCCGCGCCCTCCTTGATACGGGCGTCGACCTCCTGGTCGAAGGAGAAGAAGACCCGCTTGCCGTACGCCTTGAGGCGGCGGATCTGCGGGTCGATGATCTTGGCGTCGTACTTCCCGGCGGCGATGTTCTTCCAGCCGAGCTGGGTCTCCGTGTAGTTGGCGTGGTGCGGTTCCTTCCACACCGTGGACTCCCAGGCCAGCATCAGCAGGCGGTCCTTGCCGAGCTCCTGCTCGTCGGCGGTGAGCAGTTCACCGTCGGCCTTTCCGCCCGACATGTCGTGGTACGTGTAGACGAGATCGAGCTTGCGGCCGATCTTCTTCTCAAACGCGTACACCGGTTTCGTGAGGGAGCTGTTCCGGTCGTACGGGATGTACGCACCCCACCAGGCCCCGCACCCTGCGACCAGCTTCTCGTCCGGTGCGCAGGACCCGGTGGGCAGCCCGCCGGACGCCGCGTTGCGGGGCAGATCCCGGCCCGGCGAGCGGGCGTCGTCCCCGTTCCCCGCCGTACCGTCGAGGCCACCGGCCCAGACGCCGAGCCCGGCGACGAGCAGCGCCACCGCGACCAGGACGACGGCGGTGTACGCCCTCTTGTGAGGCCCCGCGTGGCGGCCGTTCATCAGCCACCGTCCGCGGGCCTGCGTTTGACCCGCTCGGCGGCGCCCTGCGTGGCGGCGGGCAGCGGCAGACCGGGCAGCGCGGCGACGACGGTCGCGAACGCGGCGAGCGCCACCAAGAAGGCGGTGGCCGAGAAGGCCTTGACCAGATAGAGCGAGGTGGCGGTGAGCACGCCCAGCGACAGGCTGATCGGCGCCGCCAGCGCGAACGCCTCCAGGCGGGCGCCGGATCGCAGCCCGCTGGGCTGCGGATAGAGCATGGCCAGGCCGGGCCCGAAGCAGACGAAGAGCAGCACCGGTATCCAGCGCAGCGGCGAACCGCCCGGCAGCAGGGTCGCGGCGAGAGCCACCCATCCGGAGACCGCCACGGCCGCTCTGAGCTGATTCTGATGGACCTTCATCGGGTGATCCCCCCGCTTCGGGAGCCCCGTGGGCCTCCTGGCCGGTATTCGAGTACGACGCCGTACGGCTGCTCCTCGACGACCTTGAACAGCGGTGACGCCGACAGGCGCGAGCGCAGTGCGGCGAAGCCGCCGGGCGGCAGCAGGCCTTCGCCCGCGGTGTAGATGTCCTGTGTACGGGTGAGGATGACGTACGCCTTGGTGCCGCGCGCGATCCCCCGGGCCAGATATCCCGCCGGGTCCTTCAGCATCTTCTCGTTCTCCGGCAGCTCCTGCTCGGCGAAGAACCAGTGCTCCAGCCGGTCGTAGCGGTGCAGTGCCTGCGGGAACGAGCCGGTGGTGGCGAGAATCAGCGTGCCCTGAGGGGCCCGGTCGATGGTCCGGGTGACCATCGCCGTCTCGGCGGGCGGCGTGTAGTACATCTTCTCTTTGCCGTAGTACGAGGGCATGAAGCCCGCGACCAGCGCTGTCAGCGCCAGCGGCAGTGCGACCGCGGCGATCCGGCGCCGGACCGTGCCGGCCCGGGTTTGTGGCCTGCGGGCCCCGACGACGGCCGGAACGAGTGCCGCGGCCGCGAAGAACGCCGCGCCCGGCAGCGCGAAGAGGTAGACGCGGAACAGCATTTCGCCGCCGTAGTCGTTGACGGCGAACATCGGTACGGGAGCGGCCGACACCAGCAGCAGCGGCAACGCGCTCCGGGTCAGCCGGCGTCGCGTCAGCACCGCGATCCCGGCAAGGGCGGCGACCGCAAGCACCATCACCACATTGGCGCGCCCGGCCAGCTCGGGCCCGGGCCCGGTGAGCTGACCGGCGTACCCGGCCCGGGAGTTCTGCATCAGCTCGCCGATCGAGTCGCGCAGGGTGCCCAGCGTCTCGACGAACAGCGGCCGCCCCATCGTCAGGTCCCAGATCAGCATCAGCAGCCCGGCGACGACGAGCAGCCCGTAGTTGCGGTAGCGGCGGGTGAGGGTGAGGCCGAGCAGCGAGACGCACAGCATGACCGGCGTGAGCTGGTGGGAGGCGTTGATCGCGGCGATGAGCGGGGCGAGGATGGCGATGCAGACGGCCCGCTGGCGCACCCCGGTGGGCGGCGGGACGGGGGCGGCCACCGGATCGAGAC
The DNA here is from genome assembly GCF_042888805.1 of Streptomyces sp. NPDC002730. NCBI lineage: Bacteria > Bacillati > Actinomycetota > Actinomycetes > Kitasatosporales > Streptomycetaceae > Streptomyces > Streptomyces sp. NPDC002730. The sequence goes on along the minus strand of NZ_JBIAQG010000003.1, from coordinate 614,183 downwards.
AGGTGCGGTCGCGCAGCCTGCCTGCCGAGCCCGGCCGTACGAAATGGCGCAGCACCACGGCCAGTACGGTCAGATGCAGCAGATACGCGAAGCCCTGCGGGGCCAGATAGTCCTGCCCGACCCAGTTGGCGGCCTGGAAGATCCAGACGGCGGTCCACACCAGCCGCCAGTCCTCGGTGAAGGTGCGGTAGATCAGGACCAGTACCGGCATCACCAGCAGCCCGAGCACGATCGGCGCCCAGTTGAGGTAGGCGGCCGCGCTCTCCACGCCGAAGGTCCGCACCAGGGCGGCGTTGAGGGAGAAGAAGCCGGGCCACTGGTCGTACGCCGACATGTTGCCGGACAGGGCGGCGTTCGGCCGCAGTTCGCCGTTGAGCAGCAGCTGGTTGATGACCGCGTCGTGCTTGGAGGCCCAGGGGTAGCGCACCGAGTCGTACAGCACGGCCGGCGCCGCCTTGAGCGCGAAGAGCAGTCCGACGCAGTAGGCGGCGGGCCACCAGGGTGCCGTACCGGCACGGCGCAGGCTGAGCAGGAAGCCGCAGGTCAGAATCAGCAGCGCGAGATAGAAGGCGGCGGGCAGCCGGTCGAGGAGACCGTAGTCGCCCATGGAGCGGAATCCGATGCGCGGCAGCGCGTACAGCCAGAGGCCGATGCCGAGGAACAGCGGCAGCCAGCTGAACAGCAGGTCGGGCCGCAGCAGGTCGGGCGGTCTGCGGATGCGTGGGCGGGCGGTGTCGCCGGGTGGTTCCTGGCCGGTGGTCTCCAGGGCGGACGGCGGCGCGCTGCGCCCTGTGAGCGGTGCGGGCACGCGTTGGCGCACAGTGCGACTCCCCCCACGGAAGTGGTCGCGGCCGTCACGCCGCTGTCCCTTCAGCGAAGTATAGGAACAGATTTCGTGTTTGCGTGGCTCTCTTCTCCGGTTGTGTCACTGCCCCTGCTACCCGGCGAAGACCGGGCCCTTCACGACCGCGCGGGCCCGCCGGTAGAACCGCCACCCGACCGTCGGCAGCGAGTCGGGGAACGGCGCGACCGGCGCGCCGCGACCGTCCATCCACGCCTCGATGTCCGCGACGGTGTGGCTGCGGCGCAGGATGAGGCGGGCGATGCGGTACGTCTCGTCGGTGTCCGAGCTCAGTGCGTGCCGCACCGCGACCGCCGACGCGTAGCCCGCGCGGGCGACGGCCTTGCGCACGGCACGGCTGTTGTAGCCGTGCGGATAGGCGAGGTGCGTCACCTGATGGCCGAGGACGTCCTCCAGAACCGCCTTGGACTCGCGCAGTTCACGGTGGAGTGCCTTCGGCGGGAGGGTGTCCAGCTGGGGGTGGGTGACGGTGTGGGCGCCCACCTCCATTCCGTACTGCTCCAGCAGTGGCGCCTGGGAGAGGGTCATCATCGGTGCGGGCGGCAGCAGACTGCGCCGGCCCGGGGTGATGGCCCCGGTGGTGAGATACGCGGTGGCGGGCAGTGCGCGTGCGGCGAGCGCTTCGGCGGTGGGCCCCGGCAGATCGGCGAAGCCGTCGTCGAAGGTGAGGACGACGGGCCGGGAGACCACCGGGGCACGGCCCGCGAGCTGGTCCGCGAGTGCGCCGATGGTGACCGGGGTGCGGCCGCTGGCCACGATCGCGTCCAGCTGCGCGCCGAACTCCCGTGGTGTGACGGTGAATTCGGCGATCCAGTCGGGCGGCTCGTCCATCACTGCGTGGTAGAGCAGTACGGGGATCCGTGGCATCGTCGTACCAGCACCTCTCATTCTTCGTCTCACTCTTCGTCCCGCTGCGGCCGGCTGCCCCACGGGAGCGGTACGCCGCGCACGCGTCGGCGCGCCTTGGCATACCCGATCGGCCCGGCCAGCATCCCGCGCCGCTCGAGCCGGGAGAGATGGCGCGGCCACGGATAGTCCTGCGCCCCGTGCTCCCCGGGCACCGAGGCGCCGCCGGCGTCGCGGTGCGCGGTGATGGAGCGGGCGTGCGCGAGTCCGCGCGGCAGCTTTCTGAGCAGTGCGGGCAGCAGCGCGGGCCGGCGGACCAGGACGGCGGTGAGATACGCGGTGAGGCCTGCGCCGTAGCCGTACGCCTGGTTCTTCAGGTCCTGCCAGCTCTCGCGGTGGTGGTGCCAGACCAGCGCGTCGGGCGTGTAGCGCAGCCGGTGCCCGGCGGCGAGGACGCTGACGAACGCGTACAGGTCGTCGCCGCCCCTGGCCGGAGTGCCGGTGCCGGTGGCGGGATCGAAGCCGCCGATCTCGCGCAGCACCGTGGCCCGGAAGGCCATATTGGCGCCGGAGCCGAAACTGCCGGCGGTGAACGGGAAGAGCGGCTCGCCGGCGGGCGGGTGCGCCGGGTCGTACTGGCGCGGCGCGAAGCCCTTGGCGAAGCCGCCGTGGCTCTCGAGGAGGATCTGCGCGGGCGTGCGCAGCCGGGCGGGCAGGATCAGGCCGGTCGCACAGCCCAGGCCCGGATCGCGGGCGAAGGGCGCGGTCAGCGCGGTGAGCCAGTGCGGATCGGCGACGACGTCGTCGTCGGTGAAGGCGATGACCGCGCCGTCGGCGGCGGCGATCCCACGGTTGTGGGCGACGGCGAGCCCCGGTACGGGCTCGCGGACGTACCGGACGCGCTCACCGTATTTGTGCTCGACGAGGTCGCGGGTGGCACTGGTGACGGGCGCGTTGTCGACGACGACGATCTCGAAGTCCGGGTGGTCCTGGGCGAGCAGCGAGTCGAGCGCGCGGGCGAGCTGATCGGCGCGCTCGCGGGTTGCGACGACGACAGTTACCCGGTCTTGTGGCCCAGGTGGGCCGCTTTCCTCGTGGGCACCCGGGGCGGGAGGCGCATCGTGCGCGAGCTTGGCGCGGGCGGCCGCGGCTACGGCGTCGGCCGGGTCCCTGCCGGGTGGGACGGCGCAGACGACGGTGGCGACGGGGCGGCCGCGGAGCCGGACGAGGGCGTAGACATCACCGGCCCGTACGGGTGGACCACCGCCGGGCGCCGGTCCGAACCGCAGGACGGCGCCGTCGGGACCGTCCAGATCCAGCTCGGCGACCTGGATCTCGGCCAGTCCGTGTGGTTTGTTCGGTGTGCTCGGCATGCGAATCCCCCGCCTGCTCGGATGTTCCTGCTGTTCAGTTGCCCCGCAACCGGCCGACCTGGTTCAGCGCCTGCTGCGCGTACCCGGCGAGCCGCGGCCTGCTGCGTACAAAGCTGTGCACGCGACGCGAGGGCTCGCGGCTCAGCCAGTACAGGGCCGCCCCCGCCCCCGGCCGGACGGAGGAGCCCTCGTGGACCCGCAGCTCACCGGTCCTCAGCGCGTCCTTGTACTCCGCGGCCCCGCGCCCCAGGTCGAGCATTCCGATGCCCTCGTCGGCGGCGGACTCGGCCATCCGCAGATGCAGAATCAGACCCGGCGAGTACTTGGCGAACTCGACGTCGTACGCCGGGAACCAGCAGGACAGCACGGTGCGCGAGCGCAGCCCGAAGTGCGCGGCGACGGGCCGGTCGGCGACGTACAGCACGGACAGCACTCCGGAGCAGCCGGAGGTGCGTGTCTCGTGCAGCAGGTGGACCAGCGTGTTGATCCACTCCTGAGCGAAGCGGTCCCGGCGGCCGGTCCTGCGGTACTGCGCGGATTTCCACTCCATCAGCGCACGCAGCGCGGCCGGGTCGCGCTCGTCGAAGACGAACCGCACCTGGCCCGCCTGCCGCCCCAGCCGGCGTTCCTTGGCCAGGGTGGTCTTGAGGAACTTGGGCGACTGCGCGCGCAGGACCTCCTCGTACGCCGCGTATCCCGCGCCGATGTCGATCACGGGAGAGGCGAACTCCTCGGCGGCATCGGGCACGAACATCTCCTGGTCCGCTTCGAGGTTGTCGAACTCCCACGCCGACAGCCCGCAGGCGCGCAGCAACTCACGGGGCGCGACGGTGAGGCCGGCGCGGAGCACGGCGCCCTGGCAGTCGGAGACCCCCAGACCGATCGCGCGTCCGTGGCCCAGTGGCCCTCGTTCGTACGGGAAGAAGCCGACGGGCTCCCCGTCCTCCCACAGCACCGCCACCCTGGCCGCGGGCCGCACGCGGCCGACGGTGAGGGTGAACTCCGGCTCCATGAACGGATTGGCGGGTGCGCCGGTCTTGGCACGCAGCTCCCGCCAGGCCTCGATCTCTCCCTCGCCCAGCTCGTCCGGTTTCACGACACGAATGCGTACACCGTTCAACTCGACCCCCCGGTCCCTCCCCATGAGCTTTTCCCCAGGACAGGACGCTACCGGCCCATATCCCGACAGGGTAGGGACCGTCGCACTTCTTGTGACCGTTTCGTGAAGGACTCAGAATGGAGGGATACGCGAGGTGTTCGAGTGCCGGAATCAACTCTTCGCCATCGTGGCTGGAGTTGCCCAACTCGCGTTCGAACAAGGTCCGCTGCTCGTACCATCCGAATGCTCCCGGTCACTCAGGGGAGTTCGACGTGTCCTGGAGGACTGTTGACCACCTCACGTGACACCGCGCACCGGATGGACCCGGCCGGCGGCTGCCCGCACGCGGACAATGCCCGGCTGCTCGCGGCGGGCGCGGTCGCGCCGGTCGTGCTCCCCGGCGAGGTGGCGGGCATGGCGGTGCTCGGCCATGACGCGCTCAAGGAGTTCCTCGCCCATCCCGACGTAGCGAAGGGGGCGGCGCATTTCACCGCGCTGCGCGACGGGGAGATACCCAACGGCTGGCCACTGAAGACCTTCGCGACGGTGCAGGGCATGACCACCGCCGACGACGCGGACCACCGGCGGCTGCGCTCTCTGGTGAGCAAGGCGTTCACGGCCCGCCGGGTGGAGGAGCTGAGGCCGCGGATCGAGACGGTGACGGCGCAGCTCCTTGACGACCTGGACGAGGCGGCCGCCGCGGGCGAGGGCGTCGCCGATCTGCGCAGACACTTCGCGCTGCCGCTGCCGATGGGCGTGATCTGCGAACTCCTCGGTGTGGACGCCGAGCACCAGGACCGGCTGCACCATCTGTCGAACCAGGTGGTGAGCACCTCCATCGGCCCGGAGGAGGCGATGGCCGCGAACCGCGAGATGGTCGCGGTGCTCGGGGCGGTCGCCGCGTCCCGTACGGAGGCCCCCGGCGACGATCTGACCAGCGCGCTGATCGCGGCCCGCGAGGAGGACGGCGACAGGCTCAGCCGGCACGAACTGATCGGCACGCTGCTGCTGATGATCATCGCCGGGCACGAGACGACACTGAACCTGATCACCAACGCGGTGCGCGCGGTGTGCGCCCACCGGGACCAGCTGGAGCTTGTGCGGTCCGGAAAGGCGGCCTGGTCGGACGTGGTCGAGGAGACGCTGCGCTGGGACAGCCCGGTCAGCTACTTCCCGTTCCGCTATCCGACCCGGGATCTGACGGTCGACGGAACGGTGATCCCCAAGGGCACGCCGGTGCTTGCCGGTTACTCGGCGGCCGGCCGCGACAAGTCGGCGCACGGCCCGGACGCGGACCGCTTCGACATCACCAGGACCGGCGGCGCCCGGCATCTGTCACTGGGCCACGGCCCGCACTACTGCCTGGGTTCGCCGCTGGCGCGGATGGAGGCGACGATCGCGCTGGAGCAGCTGTTCACGCGCTTCCCGGAGCTGGATCTGGCCGTCCCGGAGGCGGAGTTGCCGCGGCACACGAGCTTCGTGGGCAACAGCGTGCACACGTTGCCGGTACGGCCCCGGGCCTGAGGCGCAAGCTGCGGGCGGACGTCGGCGCACGCTGTGGGCGGACGTCAGCGCCCGCCCAGAGCGGCGTCCACCGCGGCCTCGGCATGCAGCCGGGTCGTCGGGAACACGGGCACCGGGCTGTCCTTCTCCCCGATGAGCAACTCGATCTCGGTGCACCCGAGTACGACGCCTTCCGCCCCGGCGGCGACAAGCCGGCCGATCACGTCCTGGTAGGCGGCTCGGGACTCCTCCCGTACGACTCCGAGGCACAGCTCCTCGTAGATCACCCGGTGCACCAGGGCACGCCCTTCCGTGTCGGGCGTGAGTACCTCGAGCCCGTGTCCGGCCAGCCGGTCCCGGTAGAAGTCCTGCTCCATGGTGAAAGCCGTTCCGAGCAGCCCGACCCGGCCGATCCCCTGCGCGCGTACGGCATCGGCGGTGGCGTCCGCGAGATGCAGCAGCGGCACGGAGACGGCGGCCTCCACCTGCCCCGCGACCTTGTGCATCGTGTTCGTACAGATCAGCAGCAGATCCGCGCCCGCGGCCTGGAGCCCTCGTGCGGCCTCGGCGAGGATCTCACCGGCGCGCTCCCACTCCCCCGCGACCTGGAGCTCCTCGATCTCGGCGAAGTCGACGGAGTGGAGAACGCACTTGGCGGAGTGCAGCCCGCCGAGCCGTTCCCGTACGAGCTCGTTGAGAAGCCGGTAGTACTCAGCGCTGGATTCCCAGCTCATGCCGCCGATCAGCCCGATGGTCTTCATCGGCTCACTGTGCCATGCCCGCCGTGCCGACTCGGCCGTCAGTGAGAAAATGGGACAAATACCCTTTCTCGGGGATGCTCCCGTGGGAGGCAACAATGATGGCGTCGCAAGGCACAGAACCTGCCCTGCCCGCTCAGCACAGAGACCTCTGGCCCGGGATAGCCGGGCTGGTGGCCGGTGGGCTGCTGATCGCCGGGCAAGCTCTGTGGATGGGCACACCCGGCACCAAGGGGAGCGGCGCGCTCAGGCACGTCTTCTTCTACTACCTCAAGGGCAGCAATCGGGACCTGTCGGAGGCCACGGCCCTGATACTGCTGGTGTCGGGCCTGCTCTTCCTGTTCTTCCTGGTCGCCCTCTCCCGGCTGGCCGGCAACCGCTCCCACCTGGTGCTGGTGGGCGGCACGGTCTTCGCGGCCCTGCTCATGGTCGCGGCGGTCGCCGGGAACATCTTCGCCATCACGGCGAACCACTCCGAGGCGTTCCCGGTGCTCCCGGGGACCGCGCTGTTCGCCATCCTGCTGCTGAACATGGCGTACGGAGCTCTGATCGCGTCGATGGCGGGCGCGGCGGTGATGCTCTTCGCGCTCTGGCGGGCGGGTCAGGAGACCCACTCGATCCCGGCCTGGCTCGGCTGGGCGGGCTTCGTGGTGGCGGTGGTGTCGCTGGCGGGGCCGCTGACCGCGTGGCTGACGCCGCTGCTGCTGGGGGTGTGGGCGCTGGGGGCGGGCGTTGTGCTGATCATGAACGCGCGTATCGCACGGGCCGAGAAGGAGCCGGCGGGCAGCACGCCCGCGGAGGAGGGCACCGGTCCGACGGACAAGCCGCCGAACATGCCGACGGACAAGCCGTCGGACAAGCCGTCGGACAAGGAGAGTTAGCCTTCGGCGCGCTACGGAGCCTTCCGTGCCAGTACACGGTAGGCGTTGCCCCGGTTCGCCGACCGCGCCGCCAGCAGGATGAGGACATCAAGGAATCCCGCCAGAGCGAGAGACGGGGCCTTCGCCACGAGGGCCGCCTTCCGTGACATCCGGTATCCGGTGCCGCGGCTCGGCAGCCAGGGGGCGTCGGGATCGGGCATCAGAGCGTTCCAGAAATGCACCATGGCCATCAGGAGGTCGGCCCCCGGCTGGTGTGCCATTCCCCGCTCTTCGGCCACCGGATCCAGGCCCCGGTTCCTCAGCGCCTCTTTGAGATTGCCGATCGGGAACATGTGCAGATGCTGGGGCTGACACCACGGGTTCCAGCGCCAGCCGAGGACACGGCTCAGCGGCCACTCGGGGTCGGGAACCTCGATCAGCAGATGCCCCCCGGGCGGGAGCACCCGGGCTGCCGCGTCCAGCTCCGCGAAGGGATCAAGGGTGTGCTCCAGGTAGTGGTGCATGCTCACCACGTCGTAGCGCCCCGTCAGGTCGTCGGCCAGCTCAGGGAACGGGCCGCGATGGGACCGGTCGATCCAGCCCCGGCGCACTCCCTTGTCGACCCCGTCCCCGAAGTCCAGGCCGTCGAATACGGCGTTGGGCCAATGAGCGCGGGCCGCCCTGCAGAAGTGTCCGTGCCCGGCTCCCACATCCAGCCAGGCCTTGGGCGAGGTGTGACGGTCGAGAAACGCGATCCGCCCCCGGTAGGTGGCGGCCTGGAGCTTGAACATCCTCTCCCGGAGGGCCTCTTGGTAACCGTCGTAGCAGTCACGGTAATAGAATTCCAGCCCCTCCGGGGTAAGCCGCGGGTTCTGGAACACATGGCCGCAGCCACCGCATTCCTCAAGTGTGAATCGCCCCGGCTTGTGCTGGACCACATCCGGGCTCCGCAGCAGCACCTTCAGTGCGGCCGAATTGCACCAGGGGCATTCGGTGTTCCGCGGCTCGAGGAAGCGATCCACCCCGATACTCATTTCGGATTGGTAGCGCATCCGGGATGCGGCCATGTCGCCGGTGCCCCCGACGTAGGCGGTCGGGGTTTCTTGGGAAGCCATAGGAGCTCCTTCGGGCCTTCGGGATGGCACCGTTTCGCTACGTCACCTGACTATGGATTTTCAGGGTGACCACTGATCAGGTGAGGCGATGGCACGTAACAGACGAGGCCCTCGGGCTGTTGAGCGAGATATTCGATGTCTCAACTCTTCAGCCAGGGAGCCTCATCGATGACGCATCCTGCCGCGCTGAACCTGCCGCACGCCCTCATGGTGTGGGTGACATGCTGATCGTCACCCGGGTGGGCGACGTCTACCGTCATGGCCAGGTTTTGAATGCGGCAACCGAGAGCGTCTGTTCAGGCTGTGCGGGCACGGCGAAAGGACCGATTGCGGATGCCACCGCCACGCAGGGAGCACATACCGCGGCGCGTACCGTCGGGTGTGTTCCACTGTGGGCATGCCGGAGATCGGGATTTCGGTCGTCGTGCCGTGCCACGAAGAGAATGAAGTGATCGAAACCTTTCATGCTGCCTTGACCGCTGAGCTCGAGCCGATCGGTGAGCCCTATGAGATCTGCTACGTCGACGACGGCAGCGGCGCCGGTACGGCAGAACTGCTGAGGGAATTGGCGGCCACCGCGCCGCAGGTGCGCTGCACCTCCTTCAGCCGGAACTTCGGCAACGAGTCGGCCCCCCTGCGGTCCGCCCGTGTTCTCCCCGTCGCCGGCGCAGCGGCATCCAAGCCATGAACCCGCCCGCCCTTCACCAGTTCGCCGTCTTCGCCGCGATCGGCCTCGCCAACACCGCGGTCTACTACGCCGTGTACGTCGTGCTGAACCTCTGGATGCCCTACCTGGCCGCCCACGCCCTGGCATACGCGGTGAGCCTCGCCGGGTCGTTCCTGCTCAACTCGTACATCACACTGCGAACCCGCCCCACCTGGCGGGCCTTCTTCCGCTTTCCACTGTCCGGACTGGCCAACCTCGCGGGCAGCGGCATCCTGCTTCATCTGGCCGTGAGCCGGCTGCGCATGGACGAGCAGTTCGCGGCACTCGTCGCCGGCGTGCTGGTGATGCCCGTCTCGTTCCTGATCACCCGCTGGGCCATCACCTCCGGCGCGAAGCCGGAGGTCGCGCGGACCATCCCATAAGGGCCGCCGGGACCGGGACCGGGGGCGGGGCGGGGGCGACACGGAGCGCTTCCGCTTCGCGGTCGAGGCGCTGCTCACCGGGTTCGACCGGGCCCGGCCGTAGCCTCGGAGAAAGCAGCACGACGAGAGGACGCGCCCATGCCCCCAGTCATCGCCGTCACCGGAGCCGGCGGACAGATCGGCGGGCGTCTCGCGCGGCGGCTCTCCACGCAGGGGTTGGGCGCGCGGCTGCTGGGGCGGGATCCCGGACGGCTGCCGGAGCTCGCCGGGTGCGTCAAGGCGCCGCCCGCGGCCTACGGGGACGGGGAGGCCATGCGCCGGGCGCTCGACGGGGCCGACACGCTCTTCCTGGTGTCGGCACACGAGGCGGCCGACCGGGTGCGGGAGCACATCACCGCCGTGGACGCGGCCGTCACGGCGGGGATCGGGCGCATCGTGTACGTCTCGTTCCTGGGCGCCGCGCCCGATGCGACCTTCACCTTCGCGCGCGACCACTGGCACACCGAGGAGCACATCCGGGGCACAGGACTCGCGTACACCTTCCTTCGCGACAACCTCTATCTGGCCGGGCTGCCCGCCATGGCCGGCGCGGACGGGGTCATCCGCGGGCCGGCCGGGGACGGGCGCGTGGGGGCGGTGGCGCACGAGGACATCGCTGATGTCGCCGCTGCCGTACTGCTCGGGGACGGACACGACGGGGCGACATACGACGTCACCGGACCCGAGGCACTCTCCCTCGACGAGGCCGCCGCGGAGCTGACCCGGTTCACCGGGCGACAGGTCACCTATGTGCCCGAGACCCACGAGGAGGCGTACGCCTCACGGGCCAAGTACGGCGCGGAGGAGTGGGAGGTCGCCGGCTGGGTGTCCTCCTACCAGGCCATCGCCAACGGCGAGATGGCCACCGTCTCCGATGTCGTGCCACGGCTGACGGGCCGTCCGGCGCAGACCTTCACCGCGTACCTGGCCGGGCACCCGCGCAGTTACCGGCACCTCTTGCCCTGACGCCAGACCTCCGAGACGAGCGGCACGCCCGGCCGGTAGGCCAGGTGGACATGGCTCGGCGCGTCGAGCAGAGCGAGATCCGCGCGGGCGCCGGGGGTGATGCGACCGATGTCGGTACGGCGCAGGGCCGCCGCGCCGCCCGCCGTGGCGGACCAGATCGCCTCGTCCGGGGTCATGCCCATGTCCCGTACGGCGAGCGCGATGCAGAACGGAACGGAGGAGGTGAAGGACGAGCCCGGGTTGCAGTCCGTGGACAGCGCGACGGTCACACCCGCGTCGAGCAGGCGGCGGGCGTCGGGCCACTGCGCGCGGGTGGAGAACTCCGCGCCGGGGAGGAGCGTGGCGACGGTCGCGCCGTTGGCGAGCGCGTCGACGTCCGCGTCGGTGAGGTGCGTGCAGTGGTCGGCGGAGGCGGCGTCGAGCTCGACGGCGAGCTGCACACCGGGGCCGTAGCTGAGCTGGTTGGCGTGGACGCGCGGGTGCAGGCCCTTCGCCTTGCCGGCGGTGAGGATCGCACGGGCCTGGTCGCCGTCGAAGGCGCCCTTCTCGCAGAAGACGTCCACCCAACGGGCGTACGGAGCACAGGCGTCGAGCATCTCGCCGGTGACGAGGGCGACGTACGCGGCGGGGTCGTCGGCGTAGTCGGGCGACACGATGTGCGCGCCGAGGTAGGTGACCTCGTCGGTGTGGAGCGCGGCGATACGAAGGGCGCGCGCCTCGTCCTCGACGGTGAGCCCGTAGCCGGACTTGGTCTCGAAGGTGGTGGTGCCCTGGCGGAGGGCCTCGTCGAGGTAGCGCGTGAGGTTCGCTTCGAGCGCCTCGTCGGTGGCTGCGCGGGTCGCGGCGACGGTGGTGCGGATGCCGCCGGCGGAGTAGGCGCGGCCGGACATCCGGGCGTTGAACTCCTGGGTGCGGTCGCCGGCGAAGAGGAGGTGGGAGTGGGAGTCGACGAAGCCGGGGATGACGGCGCGGCCGCCGGCGTCGTACGCCTCGTCGGCGTCGGGCGCGCCTGCGGCGGGGCCGGTCCAGGCGATGCGGTCGCCGTCGATGACGACGGCGGCGTCCTGGAGGAGGCCGATGGGGCCTTCGCCGAGGGCGGGGTCGTTGGTGACGAGGCTGCCGATGTTGGTGATGACGGTGGTGGTCATGGGTTCCTCTCGGTGGGGGACTTTTCCCCTGCCCGCCCCTTCCCGCAGCCGGGGGCAAGCCCCCAGACCCCGAACGCCCTTCGGGCATGTCCTCAATCGCCGGACGGGCTTGAAAGTTCGGGCCGACCTCTTCAGCCTCGCCGGCGTTTGAGGCGCGGGGTCCGGGGCGGAGCCCCGGCTACGGGAATTGGGCGGGGTGGGGGAAGAAAACAGGGCCTCAAGCCCGCAGCGCGTCGATCGACTCGGCCAGCGCCCGCGCGACATCCGGGATCAGCGTGTGCACCCCGTCCCGCACCACATGGCGGCCCGCCACAACCGTGTGGCGCACATCCGCCGCCGTCGCCGCGAAGACCGCCGTCTCCGCCGCCAGGCGCGGCACCGGACCCGCCGTGCGGACCGAGTCCAGGGCCACCGTCGTGAAGTCCGCCGGCGCGCCCGGCTCGAGGCGGCCCGCGTCGTGCCATCCCAGTGCGGCGTGGCCGTCTTCGGTCGCGGCCCGCAGGAGAGCCGCGGCCGTCCAGTGGCCGCGCGTCCGGGTGCGCAGGCGTTCGTTCAGCTCCATGGCGCGGGCCTCTTCGAGCAGGTCGATGACCGCGTGGCTGTCGCTGCCGAGCGACAGCGGTGAGCCCTCCCGCTGCAGCGTCGCCGCCGGGCCGATGCCGTCCGCCAGATCGCGTTCCGTCGTCGGGCACATGCATGTGCCGGTGGCGGAGGAGCCCAGCAGCGCGATGTCCTCGTTCGTCAGGTGCGTGTTGTGGACGCCCGTCGTGCGTGGGCCCAGTACACCGTGGTCGGCGAGCAGGCGCGTGGGCGTACAGCCGTGTGCCGCCCGGCACGCGTCGTTCTCCGCCGTCTGCTCGGAGAGGTGGACATGGAGCGGGGCCCGGCGGGCCTCCGCCCACTGAGCCACCGTGCTCAGCTGCGCGGCCGGCACCGCGCGTACGGAGTGGAGCGCCGCGCCGATCAGCGCATGGTCACTGCTCTTCAGCGCGGAGGCCCGTTCCGCCCATGCCTCTGCCGTGCCGTCGGAGAAGCGCAACTGGTGCTTGTTCGGCGCCTCGCCACTGTGCTTATCCCTGATGGCGGACGACAGATACGCCGTGTCCAGCAGCGTGATCCGGATACCCGCATCCGCCGCCGCAGCGATCAGTGCCTCGCCCATCGCGTTCGGGTCGGAGTACGCGACACCGCCGGGCGCATGGTGCAGATAGTGGAACTCGCCGACCACCGTGATCCCGGCCAGCGCCATCTCCGCGTAGACCGCCCGGGCGAGCGAGAAGTACGTCTCGGGCGTCAGCCGCGACGCGACCTGGTACATGACCTCGCGCCAGGTCCAGAAGGTCCCTGAGCCCACCTGCACCGTGCCCCGCAGGGCGCGGTGGAAGGCGTGCGAGTGTGCGTTCGCGAGGCCCGGGATGGTCAGGCCGCGCAGCACCACGGCGCCCGGCGGCGGGACCTCGGCCCCCTTGCGTACCGCCGTGATCCGGCCGTCCGTCACCTCGAGCGCCACGCCCGGCTCGACGTTCGTGTCCAGCCAGGCGTGTTCCGCCCAGTACGTCACCTGCACGCCAGGCCCTCCAGTACGTCGGCGAGTGCGATCACCCCGGCCACGCAGTCGTCCTCGGCGGCGAACTCCGCCGGGGAGTGCGAGACGCCGGTGGGATTGCGTACGAACAGCATGGCGGTGGGGATCGATCCGGACAAAATACCCGCGTCGTGTCCCGCGCCCGTGCCGAGCACGGGGACGGAGCCGCCGAGGATCTTGTTCAGCTCGTCGCGCAGCGCATGCTCGAACTCGATCACCGGGGTGAAGGATTCGCGTACGACACGCAGGTCGACGCCGTCCCGCTCGGCCCGCTCCTTCGCCGCCCGCTCGATCGCGGAGACGACCGTGTCGAGCGTGGTCTGGTCGGCGGCGCGCGAGTCCAGCCAGCCGCGCACCAGCGACGGGATCGCGTTGACGCCGTTCGGCTCGACGGAGATCTTGCCGAACGTGGCGACCGCGCCCGCGAGCTCGGCCTCGCGGCGGGCCGCGAGGACCGTCTCGGCGTACGTCAGCATCGGGTCGCGGCGGTCGACGAGCCGCGTCGTGCCGGCGTGGTTGGCCTCGCCGTGGAAGTCGAACCGCCAGCGGCCGTGCGGCCAGATCGCGGATGCGATGCCGACGCGGTCGCCGGACAGGTCCAGCGCCCGGCCCTGCTCGACATGGAGCTCGACGAACGCGCCGATACGGGCCAGCCGTTCCGGGTCGGGTCCGATGGCGGACGGGTCGTACCCGGCCGCCTCCATGGCCTGCGGGAGCGACACCCCGTCGCCGTCGCGCAGCGCGTACGCCGCTTCGGGCGTCAGCTGTCCGGAGGTGAGACGGGATCCCACGCAGGCGAGACCGAAGCGGGCGCCCTCCTCGTCACCGAAGTTGGTGATGGCGAGGGGCCGGGTGAACTGCGCTCCTCTGCCGCGCAGTTCGTCGAGCGCGGCGAAGGAGGAGACCACGCCGAGCGGGCCGTCGAAGGCGCCGCCGTCGGGGACCGAGTCCAGGTGGGAGCCGGTGACGACGGCACCCTCGGCGAGCGGATCGCCGAGCCAGGCCCACTGGTTGCCGTTGCGGTCGAGCTCGTAGGTCAGGCCACGGGATTCGGCCTGTGCCTTGAACCAGGCGCGGCAGTCGGCGTCGGCGCGGGTCCAGGCGTAGCGGCGGTAGCCGCGGCTGTCGGCGTCGCGGCCGATGGGTGCGAGGTCCCGCCACATCTCGTGGAAGGAGGCCCCCGCCGGTCCGGCGGGGGGGCCGCTGGGAGCGTTCACGGTCACGCCGGGTCGCCCTCGCGCATCGGGACGCGCACGCCGCGCTCGTCCGCGACCGACTCGGCGATGTCGTAGCCCGCGTCCACATGGCGGATGACACCCATGCCCGGGTCGTTCGTCAGTACGCGGCGGATCTTCTCGCCCGCGAGCTTGGTGCCGTCCGCCACCGAGACCTGCCCGGCGTGGATGGAGCGGCCCATGCCGACGCCGCCGCCGTGGTGGATCGACACCCAGCTCGCGCCCGAGGCCACGTTGACCATGGCGTTGAGCAGCGGCCAGTCGGCGATCGCGTCCGACCCGTCCAGCATGGCCTCGGTCTCGCGGTACGGGGATGCGACGGAGCCGCAGTCCAGGTGGTCGCGGCCGATCGCCAGCGGGGCGGCCAGCTCGCCGGACGCCACCATGTCGTTGAAGCGCTCGCCCGCCTTGTCGCGCTCGCCGTAGCCGAGCCAGCAGATACGCGCCGGCAGGCCCTGGAAGTGGACGCGCTCGCCGGCCATCTTGATCCAGCGGTGCAGCGACTCGTTCTCCGGGAAGAGCTCGAGCATCGCCTTGTCGGTCTTGTGGATGTCCGAGGCCTCGCCGGACAGGGCCGCCCAGCGGAACGGGCCCTTGCCCTCGCAGAAGAGCGGCCGGATGTAGGCGGGGACGAAGCCGGGGAAGGCGAACGACCGCTCATAACCGGCCAGCTGGGCCTCGCCGCGGATGGAGTTGCCGTAGTCGAAGACCTCGGCGCCGGCGTCCATGAAGCCGACCATCGCCTCGACATGCTTGGCCATCGACTCACGCGCGCGCTGGGTGAAGTCCGCGGGCTTCTCCGCCGCGTACGACGCCATGTCGTCGAAGTCGACGCCGATCGGCAGGTAGGCGAGCGGGTCGTGGGCCGAGGTCTGGTCGGTCACGATGTCGATGGGCGCGCCCTCGGCGAGCATCCGCGGCAGCAGCTCCGCGGCGTTGCCGAGCAGGCCGATGGAGAGCGGCTTGCGGGCGTCGCGGGCCTCGACGGCGAGCTGGAGCGCGTGCTCCAGCGAGTTCGCGCGCACATCCAGGTAGCGGTGCTCGATACGACGCTCGATCGCGCGGGGGTCGACGTCGATACAGATCGCGACGCCGTCGTTCATCGTCACGGCGAGCGGCTGCGCGCCGCCCATGCCGCCCAGACCGGCCGTCAGTGTGATCGTCCCGGCGAGCGTGCCGCCGAACTTCTTCGCGGCGACCGCGGCGAACGTCTCGTAGGTGCCCTGCAGGATGCCCTGCGTGCCGATGTAGATCCAGGAGCCGG
The DNA here is from genome assembly GCF_042888805.1 of Streptomyces sp. NPDC002730. NCBI lineage: Bacteria > Bacillati > Actinomycetota > Actinomycetes > Kitasatosporales > Streptomycetaceae > Streptomyces > Streptomyces sp. NPDC002730. The sequence continues at coordinate 598,441 of NZ_JBIAQG010000003.1, read as the reverse complement.
CCGTCATCTGGCCGTACATGGTCAGGCCGAGGGCCTCCAGGCGCCGGAACTCCTCCCAGTTCGCCCAGTCGCCGACCAGGTTGGAGTTGGCGATGAGCACCCGCGGCGCCCACTCGTGCGTCTGCATCACGCCGACGGGACGGCCGGACTGGACGAGCATCGTCTCGTCCTGCTTCAGGGTCTGCAGCGTGCGCACCATCGCGTCGTAGGAGCGCCAGTCGCGGGCCGCCTTGCCGGTGCCGCCGTAGACGACGAGCTTGTCGGGGTGCTCGGCGACCTCGGGGTCGAGGTTGTTCTGGAGCATGCGGAGGGCGGCTTCCTGCTGCCATCCCAGGGCGCTCAGTTCCGTACCGCGCGGTGCCCGTACGGGGCGGGGTCCTGACATGGCGATGCCTCCTCGCGACTGTGACCATGACTGTTGGCTTATCTATTCACATCTTGTCGGCCTGAATAGTCTTAGTCAACAGCTGCGGCCCGCCCCGCCGGGTGATTGGCTGGCGCACATGGCTAAGGACCGTCGGGATCAGGCCGTACGAGCGGCAGTGGAGCAGGGTCTTCTCAGCGAGGCGCAGCCGGTGGCCGCGCTCCTCGACGTGGCCGGTATCCGCGCCTCGGCGGCCGCTCTGCGGGCCGCCTTCGCCGCCGTCACCGACGCCGCGGTACTGCACGCCTTCGCCGTGAAAGCCGCGCCGCTGGTCCCGGTACTCGCGCTGCTGCACGCCGAAGGCATCGGCGCGGAGGTCGCCAGCCCGGGTGAGCTGGCGCTGGCCCGCGCCGCCGGTGTGCCCACCGACCACACGGTCCTCGACTCCCCCGCCAAGACGCCCGCCGAACTGCGCGAGGCCCTCACCCTCGGGATCGCCGTCAACGCCGACAATCCGCAGGAGCTCGCGCGTATCGACGCCCTCGTCCACTCCGCCGCCACCCGGTCCCCGCTCGGCCTGCGCGTCAATCCGCAGGTCGGCGGCGGTGCCATCGGAGCCCTGTCGACGGCCACCGCGACCTCCAAATTCGGTGTCGCGCTGCGCGACGAAGGCGCCCGCGACCGGGTCGTACGCGCATATCTCGACCGCCCGTGGCTGACCCGGCTGCATGCCCACTCCGGTTCGCAGGGCATGCCGCTGACTCTCATGGCCCAGGGCATCCGGGCCGTGTACGAGCTGGCCGAGGAGATCAATGCCGCGGCCGGCCGGCAGCAGATCGACACGGTCGACATCGGCGGCGGCCTCCCGGTCAACTTCGCCTCCGACGAAGAGTCGCCCACCTTCGCCGAGTACGCCCGGCTGCTGAAGGAGCTGGTCCCCGGGCTGCTCGACGGCCGCTACGGCCTTGTCACCGAGTTCGGCCGGTCCCTGCTCGCCAAGAACGGGGCCGTCCTCGCCCGCGTGGAGTACGCCAAGACCGCCGGGTCCCGCCCCATCGCGGTCACCCACGCCGGCGTCCAGATCGCCACCCGTACGGTGTACGACCCCATCTCGTGGCCGCTGCGCATCGCCGCGTACGACGCCGAGGGCCGCCCGAAGGACGGTGCCGCCGTCGCCCAGGACATCGCGGGACCCGCCTGCTTCGCGGGCGACCTGCTCGCCGAGGCGCGCCCGCTGCCGCTGCTGAAGCAGGGCGATGTGATCGCGGCGCTGGACACCGGCGCGTACTACTTCTCGAACCACTACGGCTACAACAGCCTGCCCCGGCCCGGCGTCCACGGCTTTGCCACCGCTGCGGACGGGTCGGTGCGGTTCACCACCGTCCGGACCCCGCAGAGCCTCGCGGAGATCGTCGCCGAGTCGGGCGGCGCGCACGCGGACGCGCTGACCGCCCACTGAGCCGACCGCCCGCATCCGCGCATGCCGGACGGCCCGGTCTCAAAACATCAGAAACGGGCGATGTCCGCGGACCTTAGCGGGCCAGGGGCATGTTCCGATGGAAAATGCCCCAACTCCCCCCCGCAGTAGCAACGTTGCGTAACTTCTCCGTCACTGCCGCACATCAGTGCGCGCGGCGCGCCGTGGCGGAGAGGGGAATCCGCGTGCCCGGAATCGACGAGTGTCTGCTGGAAGCCATGCTGGTGCCGGGCGCGCGCGGAGCATCCATCGTGGACTGGATCAGCGGGCTCGCGCTCGGCGCGGTCGGTGAGTCGCCGGGCAGCGACCACGAGGCCACCGCCGCGGAGACGGCCGAACTGGCCAGGATGGCCACCGAGTACACGACGTTCGCGCCCAAGGAGCCCACGGCGTACGGGAGTGAAGGCCCGGGCCGGGAAGGCGAGGCCGAGGGCAAGGCCGAGGGGCCGCCCGTCGAGGACCTCATCGTCACCACCCGCACCGGCTATCACGTGGTGCGTTTCGTGGAGACCACCTTCGACAGCAGCGTGTTCCTGTATCTGTGGCTCGACCGGGACCTGGGCAATCTCGCGCTGGCCCGGCTGCGCCTCCAGAACCTCGCCGAAAGGCTGGTGCTCGGATGAGAGCGGCCGTCTCCCCGATGCTCGTCAGACTCGCGGACGAGCGCGCCACCGGCGTGCTGGTACGCGACCACGGCGCCCTCTATCTGGCCGACGGCCAGGTCGTCCACGCCGAGAGCCCCGACGCGCCCGGCCTTGACGTCCTGCTGACCGCGCGCGGCCGGCTGGAGCCCGGCAGCTGGGCGGACGCGGTCGCGCGGGCCGGCTCGCGCGGCGAGGTCGCCCGCTTCCTCGTCGACAGCGGCCAAGTGGCGGGCGGCGAGCTGGAGATCTGCCATCTCGGCGCGCTGTTCGACGCTGCCTTCTTCGCCCTGGCGCCCGCCAGTGGCCCGACCCGCTTCCGCTACGGCGTCGTCCACTGGATCGGCCGGGTGCGGCCGGTGCCCACCCGGGTCGTCGAACGCGAGGCCCAGCGCCGCAGCCGGCTGCTGGACTCCGTATGGCCCTACCCCGCGGTCGACACCGCGCCGCTGGTGCGCTGCCCGCACACCGCGGGACGGGCGGTCGGGCCCCGCCGGCAGTCGTTGCTGGACCTCGCCGACGGCGTACGTACGCCGGCCGTGGTCGCCCGGGAACTGGGACGCCCCGCCTTCAACACCCTGATCGAGGTGCGCAGGCTGGCCGCCGAGGGGCTCATCGCGACGCCCGCCGAGTCCTCCGCGCCCGGGGGGCCCGCCGCCATTCCTGAGAGCGCGGCGCCGAGTGAGCCCGCTGCCTTGCCCGAGACCGCGGCGCCCCGCGAGCGCGCTGCCTTTCGCGACACCGCCGAGCCCCCGTCCGTCCTGGACTCCGCCCTGCTCCGCCGGCTCCGCGACGCCCTGGAGGCAAACCTGTGACGCACCGCTCCGTCCACCAGGTCCATTGCGCACCGTCATGAGACGCGCGCTGAGGCTGCGCGCCGAGAGGAGACAGCTCATGACGGCCGAGGCCGACGTGCTCGCTGAACTGAAGAAGCTGCGCGTGCGTGTGCCGCAGGTGACCGGCGCACTCGCCGCCAGCACCGACGGCCTCGCGCTGGCGGCCGACACCGCGGAAGCGGAGAGCGTCGCCGCACTGACCGCCGCCGCCCTCGGCGTCGCGCTGCGGCTGACCGAGGCCACCGGGCAGGGGGGCTTCCGCGAGCTGCTGGTCAAGGGCGAGCGGGGATACGTCGCGACCTACGCGGCGGGTTCCTCGGCCGTCCTCACCCTCCTGGCCGAGCCACGCATCAACGTGGGACGGCTCCACCTCGAGGCCCGCCGCTCCGGCGCCCGCATCGGCGAGCTGGTCGACGGCGCACTCGAACGACCGGAGAACACCTGACCCATGACCGACACACCATCGCGAACACCCAGCAGACGGAAAGGAAGTGCGCATCTCATGGCGACTACCGAAAGCGCCCTCAAGGAAGCCACCACTGTCATCGAGGGGGCCCTCGGCGCCGCGCTCGTCGACTACAGCAGCGGAATGGCCCTCGGCACTGTCGGCGGCGGAAAGGACCTGGACCTGTCGGTCGCCGCGGCGGGCAACACCGATGTGGTGCGCGCCAAGGTGCGCACCATGGAGCAGCTCGGGCTCAAGGACTCGATCGAGGACATCCTGATCACGCTCGGCTCCCAGTACCACCTGATCCGGCTGATGAAGGGCCGCGGGGCCAACGGTCTGTTCCTCTATCTGGCGCTCGACAAGGACCGGGCGAACCTCGCCATGGCCAGGCATCAGTTGAAGAAGATCGAGGCCGAGCTGGAGGTCTGACCGCCTCTGGTGTCCTCAGTCATCGGAGTGGCTCCGCACTGGAGCCACTCCGATGACTGAGGATCGGGGTCCGCGGCGGTGCCCCGCTACTCCACGAACAGTCCCCGCGCCGCCGCTCTTGTGTCGAACTCCTCCAGGCGCGCCTGCGCGTCCGGCAGGTCGTCGCACATCGCCTCCAGCAGCACCCGGCCCAGCAGCATCGGCGCGCACGCCGTGTCGAAGGCCAGGCCCGTGCCGACCGCCGCCGGGATCAGCAGGTCGCTGTGGCGCGCCACCGGTGCGAACGCCGAGTCCGCGACCGTCACCACCTTCAGGCCCGCCGAGCGCGCGTACGCCAGCGCCTCCACGACCTCCTTCGGGTGGCGCGGCAGCGCGAAGCAGAGCAGCGCGCTCGCGCCCGCCCGGCGGGCCGCGTCGATGCGGTCGGCGAGCAGCGTGCCGCCCTCGTCGAGCAGGCGCACGTCCGGATGCACCTTGGCCGCGAAGTACGCGAAGCCGCGGGCCTGAGAGGACGCGGCGCGCAGACCGAGCACCGGGAGCGGGCGGGACGCGGCGAGCAGCCGGCCCGCGCGCTCGACCGGGGCCGGGTCGGCGAGCAGTTCGGCCAGATGGCGCAGGTTCTCGATCTCGGCCTGCACCGCCTGCTGGTACTCGTTGTACGTGTCCTTCCCGGCCTCGCTCTCCTCGGGCGCGACCTCCCGCAGATACTTGCGCAGCGCCGGATAGCCGTCGAAGCCCAGCGCGACGGCGAAGCGGGTGACGGACGGCTGGCTGACCCCTGCCAGTTCGGCGAGCTCCACGCTGGACAGGAACGGCGCATCGGCGGCCCGGCGCACCATGCTGTGTGCGATACGCCGCTGGGTGGGGGTGAGCCGGTGCCCCTCGAAGAGCTGCTGCAGCCGTGCGGCAGGGCTGTCGCTCATGCCATCCCCCTCATCAGGTCGGTCGTCTCCGTCATCAGATCCGTGAACCGGTCGAGCAGCGCCGCCGCCCCCGTCACATCATCGGTCAGCGGCCGGTCGGCGAGCTCGTCGTCCAGTACGGCCTCGGCCAGCTCGAAGGCCCTGCCCACCGGGAGCTCCGGATCGGGCCGCAGCCCGCGCTGGCGCAACGCCCGTACCGCGGCGACGAGTTCGCAGCCGACGACGAGCCGGTACGCGCCGCCCGCCCGCAGTGTCTGGCGCGCCGCGAGCGAGGCGAAGCTGGCCTGCTCCTCGACGCCTCGGGACAGTACCGCGTGGCCGAGCGAGGCGGGGGCGGAAAAGGCCCGCAGATCACCGAGGGCCGCGCCGGCCGCGTACTCGAGGATCATCACGCCGGAGCTCGCTGCCTCCGCGTCCGCGAGGAAGGGCCGCAGCCGGGTGAAGGCGGGCTCGTTCAGGGCGGAGAGCCGGGAGGTGGACAGCCGCGCGGTCTGGGTTATGGCGAGCCTGAAGTGGTCCAGGTCCAGGGCCAGTTGGGCCATGTAGAAGCCGCCGTGGTGGTACGCCGCCATGTCGGACGCGCGGATGAGCGGGTTCTCGGCGGCCGCGTTGATCTCGACGGCAAGGGTCCGCTCCAGCGCGTCCGCCGCGTCCTGGGCGGGCCCGTGGATCTGCGGCAGACAGCGGAATCCGTACGGATCCTGGATCCGGCCGAGCGGTGGCGTGGGCCGCTCGGGCGCACCGAGCAGCCGCCGCATCCTGGTGGCGACGGCGTACGTGCCGGGGTGCGGGCGGGCCGCGTGGACGGGTTCGGCGTACGCCTCGTAAGAGCCGTCGACCGCGAGCAGCGAGAGCGCGGCGACCAGCTCGGTGGCCGAGACGAGGGCGCGCAGCTCGTCCAGGGCGAGCGCGGCCTGCCCGAGGGTGAGGGCGTTGGAGCTGATCAGGGCCAGGGCGTCGTTGTTGTCGAGGGCCTGCGCCTCGGGCGGCGGGCCGCCCTCCCAAGGGTGCTCACCGGCCAGCGCGAGGCCCAGCTGGGCCAGGGCCGCGATATCGCCGGTGCCGACCGAGCCGAACTCGTTGACGACGGGATACGCACCGCTCTCCAGCGCCTCGCAGAGCGCGGTGACGACGCCGGGCCGCAGCCCGGCACCGCCCGCGAGCAGCTGGTTGGCCCGTACGGCGAGCATGGCGCGGACCTGTCGGGCGGGCAGCGGATCGCCGATCGCGCCGGCGTGCGAGCGCAGCAGCCGCAGCCCGTGGTCGGCGGCGGTCTCGGTCGGCACATCCTCGTTCCGGTTGGCACCGACGCCGGTGGAGCGCCCGTACACCCGGCCCGAGGCGGCGAGCTCCCGCGCGGCGTCCCAGGAGATCTCGACGCGCTTGACCGCTTCGGATCCGGGTACGGGACGGGCCGCGCCATCGGCCAGTCGGACGATGTCCGCGACCGGGAGGCTCTGTCCGTCGAGGACCACGATGCCGATAGGCGAGTCCATCATGTGGGACGACATCACGCGCAAACCCTTCCTTTTCGGACGGCTTGTCTTGCTTCCCGAGCATCCGTAACCAGTGATTTACCCCGGGGCATTGACATTTTATTCAGACGCCGAGAACTCTGCATGACGATATGCAGGCCGGGCAAGGGACGACTGATGATCAAATTCGAAGCAGTGAACAAGCGCTTCCCCAACGGCACCACGGCAGTCCACGACCTCACCCTGGAGATGGACCAGGGCGGTATCACCGTCCTGGTCGGTTCCTCCGGATGCGGTAAGACCACCACGCTCCGCATGATCAACCGGATGGTCGATCCGACCTCCGGCACCATCCACGTAGGCGGCAAGGACGTCCTGACGCAGGACGCGGCAGAGCTGCGCCGCTCCATCGGATACGTCATCCAGCAGTCCGGCCTCTTTCCGCACCGCACGATCCTCGACAACATCGCGACGGTGCCGCTGCTGCTGGGCTGGGGCCGGCGCACGGCCCGCGCCCGCGCGGCGGAGCTGCTCGAGACGGTCGGCCTGCCGGCCGACGCCGGCAGGCGCTACCCGCACCAGCTCTCCGGCGGCCAGCAGCAGCGCGTCGGCGTGGCCCGCGCGCTGGCGGCGGACCCGCCGGTGCTGCTGATGGACGAGCCGTTCGGCGCGGTCGACCCGGTCGTCCGCACCCAGCTCCAGGACGAACTGCTGCGACTGCAGCAGGAGTTGAGCAAGACGATCGTCTTCGTCACGCACGACATCGACGAGGCGGTCCGGCTCGGCGACCGGATAGCCGTGTTCCGTACGGGCGGCCATCTGGTCCAGTGCGCCTCCCCGGCGGAGCTGCTGGCTCGCCCGGCGGACGACTTCGTGGCGGACTTCCTCGGCGCGGAGCGGGGGTTGAAGCTGCTGTCGCTGTCGACACTGGCGGACGTGCCGCAGCAGCGGGCAGCCGCGATACGGGCCGACGAGCCGGTGGCTTCGGCGAGCGCGGACGGCCGCTGGCTGCTCGTCGTCTCGGCGAAGGGCCGGCCACAGGGCTGGCTCGACACGGATGCGCTACCCGCGCGGGGCACGGCGGAGGACGCGCCGCTGATCCCCGTACGACCGCTGGGCGACGGCGACTCACTGCTCTCGGCGCTCAACGAGTCCGTCGCCTCCCCCGCGGGCCTGGTGGCCAGGGTCGACGCGGACGGCGTTCTGACCGGGGTTACGTCACGGGACGTCATCCACGCCCGCGCGGGCGAGTTCCACGTCGCGGCGTCGAGGCACCCGGCGGGCGCGGGCGCGGAGCCGGCGGCCACAGGCGCAAAGGCCACGGGCACGCAGCCCGGCACCGCGGGCACGGGCGCAACGGCCGCAGGCGCGCACCCCGGCGCCGCGGGCTCGGACTCGGCCCCGACCACCGCGGACACCGACGCGGCGCCCGGCACCACACCCGCCACCCCCAAGGGCGGCACCTCATGACCATCGAATGGTCGTGGATAGCCGACCACACGGGCGATCTCACCACCCTCACCCTCTCGCACCTCCAAGCCGCCCTGTCCGCCGTGCTGTTCGGGCTGCTCATCTCCCTCCCCCTGGCCGTCCTCGCCCACCGGGTCCGCCCTCTGCGCGGCTTCCTCCTCGGGCTGTCGAACGTCCTGTTCACCATCCCCTCCATCGCCGTCTTCGTGCTGCTCCTCCCGGTCTCCGGGCTGACCCGCACCACGACCGTCATCGGCCTGACGATCTACACACTCGTCGTCCTGCTGCGGAACACCGTCGAGGGCCTCGACTCCGTACCGGCCAGGACCAAGGAGGCCGCCAAGGCGATGGGCACCCGTCCCCTGCGCACGCTGCTCACCGTCGAGCTGCCTCTCGCGCTGCCCGTGATCATGGCGGGCGTACGCATCGCCACCGTCATGTCGATCTCGCTCGTCAGCGTGGCCACGTACATCGGCGACGGCGGCCTCGGCCAGCTCTTCACCGACGGCTTCCAGCGCAACTTCCCCACCCCCGTGGTCGTCGGTGTCGTCCTCACCCTCCTCCTCGCGCTGGTCGCCGACGCGCTGCTGGTCGCCGTCCAGTACGTCCTCACCCCCTGGACACGGAAGCAGAGGGCCTGACGACATGTACGAACTCTTCAAGGACCTCGGCTCCTGGCTGACCAGCGGCGCCCAGTGGTCCGGCAGCGACGGCATCGCCCACCGCCTCGCCGAGCACCTCCAGTACTCGCTGCTCGCGACCCTGATCGCCGCCGTGATCGCGCTGCCCGTCGGTCTGCTCATCGGGCACACCGGCCGCGGCGCGTTCCTCGCCATCAACCTCTCGTCGTTCGGCCGGGCACTGCCCACCGTCGGTCTCGTCGTCCTGGTGTTCCTCGCCAGTGGCCTGTCCATGACCCCGGTGTACGTCGCGCTGGTCGCCCTGGCCGTGCCGTCGATCGTCACCAACACCTACGCAGGCATGAGCGCCGTCGACCCGGAGGTGAAGGACGCCGCCCGCGGCCAGGGCATGCGCGGCCACCAGGTCCTGCTCCAGGTCGAGATCCCGCTCGCGCTGCCACTGATCATGACCGGGCTGCGGCTCGCGCTGATCCAGGTCGTGGCGACGGCCACCATCGCCGCGTACGTCAGCTTCGGCGGCCTCGGCCGGTACGTCTTCGACGGCCTCGCCCAGCGCGACCTCGTCCAGGTACTGGGCGGAGCCGTACTCGTCGCGGTGGTCGCCGTCGTACTCGACCTCGCCCTCGCCGCACTCCAGCGCGCCCTGTTCCGACACCGCCGTACAGCCTGAGGAGCTCCAGCCATGAACCGACGTACCCTCCTCGGCGGCCTGTTCGCCGCGGCCTCCGTCCCCGCGCTCGCCGCCTGCAGCAGCGGCATCACCAGCCTCGAAGGCGAGGGCACCACTTCGGGCGGCGGGGGCTCCAGCGCCGGCGGCATCACCATCGGCACCGCCAACTTCACGGAGAACCAGATACTCGGCTACCTGTACGCCGCAGCCCTCGAGGCCGCCGGCGTCACGACCAAGGTCCGCCCCAACCTCGGCACCCGCGAGATCCTCATTCCCGCCCTCAAGGGCGGCGACATCGATCTGCTGCCCGAGTACCAGGGCGCGCTGCTGCACTACCTCGACCCGAAGGCGAAGGCCACCGAGGAGGGCGAGATGCAGAACGCCCTCGCCGTCGCGCTCCCCAAGGGGCTGCAGATCCTCCCGTACGGCATGGCGGAGGACTCCGACGCCTTCGCCGTCACCCGCGAGACCGCCGGCAAGTACGGCCTGAAAACCCTCGCCGACCTCGCGAAGCAGAACGGCAAGCTCGTCATCGGAGCCGCGCCCGAGGTCAAGAAGCGGGTCGTCGGCGTCGTCGGCCTGAAGGACGAATACGGCGTGGAATTCAAGGAGTTCAAGTCGCTGGACTCCTCCGGGCCGCTGGTCAAGGGCGCACTGAAGAAGGGCGACGTGGATGTCGCCAACCTGTTCACCACCGACACCGACATCGCCGATGAGGGCTGGGTGGTGCTCGCCGACCCGAAGAACCTCGTGCCCGGCCAGCATGTCGTCCCGCTGATCGCCGACCGCAAGGCCGACTCCACCGTCCGCAAGGCGCTGGCCCGGCTCGGCGCCGTACTGACGACGGAGCAGCTGACCGAGCTCAACCGGCTGGTCGACAAGGACAAGAAGGACCCGGAAGACGTGGCGAACGACTGGGCGAAGCAGCACGGCCTCACCAAGAAGTAGGGCGCCTGTACCGGCTGTCCCCACCCGGGTGCGGGAGCAACTCCCGACCGGGTGGGGGCCAGGACCGCCCCCCAGGTACCCCCAGGGAAAAACAGTGGGGCTAACCCCACTGACGCGACGGCCGGTCGCACGTAGCGTGAACGACTATGGAAGCCCGCGACCCTGAGCTCAAAAAGGAGCTCGACGCCACCCTGCACGCCCGCCGCGAGCTGGGGGAGGAGTACGAGTCCGCACTCGTCGAATCGTTCCTGGAGAAGGTCGAGCAGCGGCTCGACGGCACGGTGGACCGCCGTGTCCGCCGCCAGCTCGCCGAGCAGCAGATGGTGGTCGCCCGTGGCGCCCGCCCGCCGCACTCCTCGGAGTCGAATTTCGGGGAGCGCTTCGGCTTCGGCATCGTCTCGATGATCCTGGCCATCCCGCTGTCGGCGATCGGCGTGGTGAACGCCAACTTCGAGGGCCTGGTGGTGACCTGGCTCGGCATCGTCGGCGTGAACGCGGTCCACGCGGCCAGGGGCTGGCCGTGGTTGCGCCGGCAGCAGCGCGAGAAGTCCGACTGGGAGGACTAAGGCGTGCCCTGCGGCCGGACCGGCTCGGCCGCGGGGCCGGCAAAAAAGTCTTGGCGGGGACCGCCGCACCCCCGGCGAACCGGAGGGCGGGACGACGGCGGTCCCCGCGTGGGACACGGTCCCGGGTCAGGGCCGGTCTCCGCGTCCAGGGCGTCTTGGGAGGTCCGGGAGCCGCTCCGGAGGTCCTAGACGCCGCTGTGGGTGTCGGCCGGGTTACCTGCCCGGTCGCCCTGCCGACATCCACCAATGTGCCCGACGCGTGTTAAGCGGGTGCTGCGTGAACGTGACGCGCTCGTACCTTTTTCGCGGCCGGGAGGTCCGGGAGGTTGCCCCCGGACCAGCCGCGACGGAAACGCGCACGTTTCCGCCGCCAGTTGCCGCCGCTAGTTGCCGCCCTTCGCCAGGAACGCCAGCAGGTCCTGACGGCTCACCACACCGGTCGGCTTCCCCTCGACCAGCACGATCGCCGCGTCGGCCTCGCCGAGCACCTTCATCAGGTCGCCGACCGGCTCGCCCGAGCCGACCTGCGGCAGCGGCGAGGACATGTGCTTCTCCAGCGGGTCGGTCAGCGAGGCGCGCTGCGTGAACAGCGCGTCCAGCAGCTCCCGTTCGACGACGGAGCCGATGACCTCCGCGGCCATCACGTCCGGGTGTCCCGCTCCCGGCTTCACGATCGGCATCTGCGAGACGCCGTACTCCCGCAGCACCTCGATCGCCTCGCCGACGGTCTCCTCCGGGTGCATGTGCACCAGGCTCGGGATCTTGCCGCCCTCCTTGTCCTTGAGCACATCGTTGACGCTCGCGGACGGGCCCTCGCCCTCCAGGAAGCCGTAGTCCGCCATCCACTCGTCGTTGAAGATCTTGCTGAGGTAGCCGCGGCCGCTGTCCGGCAGCAGGACGACCACGACGTCGTCGGGGCCGAGCCGCTCGGCCACGCGCAGCGCGGCGACCACCGCCATGCCGCACGAGCCGCCGACGAGCAGCCCCTCCTCCTTGGCGAGGCGGCGCGTCATCTGGAAGGAGTCCTTGTCGGAGACGGCGACGATCTCGTCGGTCACCGTCCGGTCGTACGCACTCGGCCAGAAGTCCTCGCCGACGCCCTCGACGAGGTACGGCCGGCCGGAGCCGCCGGAGTACACGGAGCCCTCCGGATCCGCGCCGATGACCGTGACCTTCCCGTCGCTGACCTCCTTGAGGTAGCGGCCGGTCCCGGAGATGGTGCCGCCGGTGCCGACGCCCGCGACGAAGTGGGTGATCCGCCCGTCCGTCTGGTCCCAGAGCTCAGGACCGGTGGTCTCGTAGTGCGAACGGGGATTGTTGGGGTTGGAGTACTGGTCGGGCTTCCAGGCGCCCGGAGTCTCCCGCACCAGCCGGTCCGAGACGTTGTAGTACGAGTCGGGGTGCTCGGGGTCGACGGCCGTCGGGCAGACGACGACCTCGGCGCCGTACGCACGGAGCACATTGATCTTGTCCGTGGACACCTTGTCCGGGCAGACGAAGATGCACTTGTAGCCCTTCTGCTGAGCCACGATGGCAAGTCCGACACCGGTGTTTCCACTGGTCGGCTCGACGATCGTGCCGCCGGGCTGCAGCGCGCCGCTCTGCTCGGCCGCCTCGATCATGCGCAGGGCGATCCGGTCCTTCACCGAGCCGCCGGGGTTGAAGTACTCGACCTTGGCCAGGACGGTCGCCTGGATGCCTGCGGTCACGCTGTTCAGCTTCACCAGCGGGGTATTGCCGACAAGACTGATCATCGAGTGGTGGATGCGCACAATGTTTCTCCGGGATCTCCGTAGTGGTGCGGCCAGCGTAAGCCGACGAGCACGGGATTGGGCGACGGTGGCTACGGGGCAGTTAGCTGATGACTGCCGATGGCTGACGTACGGCCACGAGGTGGCTACGAGGAGGTGACTCGGACTGTGTCGAGGGCGAGGGTGGCACGACGCATCGCCGCAGGTGCGGCCTACGGCGGCGGCAGCATCGGGCTGCTCGGGGCGGCGGCCGTAGGGGTGGTGCTGGCCGAGGTACAGCTGGCGAAGCGCTCGGTGGGCGGGGGCAAGGCCCCGGTCCCGCCGCGCGGGGACGGCATGTACGGGCTGGCCTTCGGGCGCACCGATCCGCTGCTCCTGGTGGTACTCGGCGACTCGACGGCGGCGGGGCAGGGCGTGCGCCGAGCCGGTCAGACGCCGGGGGCGCTGCTCGCGTCCGGCCTGGCGGCGGTGGCGGAGCGGCCGGTGGAGGTGGTCAATATCGCGCTTCCGGGCGCGATGTCGGACGATCTGGAGCGCCAGGTCACGCTGCTGCTGGCGGACCGGACCCGTACGCCCGACGTCTGCGTGATCATGATTGGCGCGAATGACGTCACGCACCGGATGCCACCCACGCAGTCTGTCCGGTATCTGTCCTCCGCGGTGCGCAGGCTGCGTACGGCGGGCGCGGAGGTGGTGGTCGGCACATGCCCTGATCTGGGCACGATCGAGCCGGTGTACCAGCCGCTGCGCTGGCTCGCCCGCCGGGTCTCGCGGCAGCTGGCCGCGGCCCAGACGATCGTGGTGGTGGAGCAGGGCGGCCGTACGGTCTCGCTGGGCGATCTGCTGGGCCCTGAGTTCGCGGCGAATCCGCGCGAGATGTTCGGCGCGGACAACTACCACCCGTCGGCGGAGGGGTACGCGACGGCGGCGATGGCGATGCTGCCGACGCTCTGCGCGGTGCTGGGTCTGTGGCCGGAGTCGGACCACCCGGAGGCGGACCGCAACGAAGGCGTGCTGCCCGTGGCCAGGGCGGCGGCGACCGCGGCGGCGGAGGCGGGCACGGAGGTCACGGCCGCGAGGGCGCCCTGGGCACTGCTCAAGCACCGCAGGCGCCGGCGCCTTCCGGCACCTTCGCCGACGACGGAGCCGGCAGCGTCGGAGGCACAGCAGGCGTGGACAGGCACGGGCACGGGCACGTCCAGTGGCACACCGGGCGCAACCGGTCGCAACCGGGCACGGGAATATCCGGACTGAGCGGACGCTTAGAAAAGAGGCCCGCATCACACGGCTCGCACGGTGACCTACGCGATACGTACGGGTAACTTCCCAGACAGTCCTGCGTACTCTCGCCCTCCTGGAGCCGTGATGCCCGAAGCCGTGATCGTCTCTGCTGCCCGCTCCCCCATTGGCCGGGCCTTCAAGGGCTCCCTGAAGGACCTGCGCGCCGACGATCTGACCGCCACGATCATCCAGACCGCGCTCGCCAAGGTCCCCGAGCTCGATCCCAAGGACATCGACGACCTGATGCTCGGCTGCGGCCTGCCCGGCGGTGAGCAGGGCCACAACCTCGGCCGGATCGTCGCCGTGCAGATGGGGATGGACCACCTCCCCGGCTGCACCGTCACCCGCTACTGTTCCTCCTCGCTCCAGACCTCCCGCATGGCGCTGCACGCCATCAAGGCCGGCGAGGGCGATGTCTTCATCTCGGCCGGTGTCGAGATGGTGTCCCGCTTCGTGAAGGGCAACTCCGACACCCTGCCGGACACGCACAACCCGCTCTTCGCCGAGGCCCAGGCCCGCACCGCCGCCGTCGCCGAGAACGGCGCCGCCGACTGGCACGACCCGCGCGAGGACGGCCTGGTCCCGGACGCGTACATCGCCATGGGCCAGACCGCCGAGAACCTGGCGCGCCTCAAGGGCGTCACCCGCCAGGACATGGACGAGTTCGGCGTACGGTCCCAGAACCTCGCCGAGGAAGCCCTCAAGAACGGCTTCTGGGAGCGCGAGATCACTCCGGTGACGACCCCGGACGGCACGGTCGTCTCCAGGGACGACGGCCCGCGTGCGGGCGTCACCCTGGAGGGCGTGCAGGGCCTGAAGCCGGTCTTCCGCCCCGACGGCTTCGTCACCGCCGCCAACTGCTGCCCGCTCAACGACGGCGCCGCCGCGCTCGTGATCATGAGCGACACCAAGGCGCGCGAGCTCGGCCTGACCCCGCTGGCCCGGATCGTCTCCACCGGCGTTTCCGGCCTCTCCCCCGAGATCATGGGCTACGGCCCGGTCGAGGCCTCCAAGCAGGCGCTCAAGCGCGCCGGCCTGACCATCGGCGACATCGACCTGGCCGAGATCAACGAGGCCTTCGCGGCCCAGGTCATCCCGTCCTACCGGGACCTCGGCCTGGACGTGGACAAGGTCAACGTCAACGGTGGCGCCATCGCCGTCGGCCACCCCTTCGGCATGACGGGCGCGCGGATCACCGGCACGCTCATCAACAGCCTGCAGTTCCACGACAAGCAGTTCGGTCTGGAGACCATGTGCGTGGGCGGCGGCCAGGGCATGGCGATGGTCATCGAGCGCCTGAGCTGACGCACTTCTCGGGCCCTTCGGAGCTCAAGTCGTGACTGAATCTCCCCCAGGATGTGACCTATGCCCTGGGGGAGAGCCATTTCCCCAGGTCAGAGTGGTTTTCCCGCTAAACACCGGGGCCAAAGTTCTGTCCAATTCGTGACGTAATGCACTGACAGGACGAGCGGGTTCACCGCAAGCTGATGTAGGAAGTCGGGGGGATCGATGAAACAGGGAGTACGTCAGTGAGCGCCATGCCTCTTGCCCTGCTGCTGACCGCGGCCACCGCCACGGCCGTGGGCGCCGCTGCCCTGCACGCCGCCTACCGTCTGCGCAAGCAGGTCACCGCCCTGCGCACCGAGCTGGCCAGGACGCACGGCACCGGCCGCCTCGCGGTCGTACCGCAGGCCCGCGCCACCCCCGCCGCCGAGATACGTGCCGCCGTCGCGGAGGCGCTCGCCGAGGAGCGGGAGCGCGAGCTGGCCGAGGCGCGCGCCTTCTGGGCGGCGCAGGAGACCCGCGATGCGGCGGACGCACCCTCGCTGCTCGGTGGCCTGGCCGCCCCCGGCGAGGAGCTCCCGTTCTACGTCCCGCGCCAGTCCGATTTCGTGGGTCTGGAGGCGATGGACTTCGACGCGGTCGAGGCGTTCGACGACATGGCGGACCTGCCCGAGGTGACGGAGTTCGCCGAGGACTCCCCCGAGCTGGCCGCCGCCCGCCGCCGCCACCCCTCGCACCCCGACTTCGTGCCGGTCCAGACCCCGGTGGTCACCGACCACGAGCGCACCGTGGCCCGCCTCGAGCAGCTCGCGGAGACGGGTACGGAGCTCACGGACGTACGCCCCGGCCCGCTCGGCACACTCGATGTCTATGCCTTCGCCGACGGCACGACGCTCTGTCTGACCCCCGGCCACCGGGAGACGGCGGAGCGGCTCGCCGAGGCGCTGCGCGCGGGCGACAGCCCGGTGCTGCTGGGCGGCTCCGGTGTCTCCGGCGCGTACGCCCTGACCTTCGCGTGCGGCGAGGAGAGCGTGTACATCCTCGCGGACCGCGTGATCGCGTCGCTCTAGACCGGTCTACGGGCGACAGCCCGGCCCCCGCGCGCCCGGCCGCACGGGTGACAGCCCGGCCCCACGCGCGCCAGGCCCCGGGCTACAGCCCCGCCCGGCCCATCGCCGCCCGCACCAGACTCACGGCCTCGTCGACCTCCTCCAGAGAACCGGACGGGGCCGCTCGCAATGCCTCGGCCAAATCCCGCCCGGCCACCATCAGTTGATCCGCAACCGCGAACGGACCCGCGTCGGGCATGATCCGCGGCGCCCTGTCCGGCGCCTCGATCCGCTGGGCCCGCAGCGCCAATTCCCTGGCCAGCACCAGCCCTTCGGCGGCCGCACCACGCTGCAGCCGGCTCTGCGGCGCGGCCCGCAACCGGTCGGCGAAGCGGTCCACGGCGGCCGTCAGCTCAGTGGTATCAAACACGCCGCGACCCTACGCGCCGCCCCCGGCCTGTTGCCAATACGCGAGCGCTCAGGCACGGTGGCGGGAAGGAGCACACGCGCAACGCGTCCGGAGGCGCCGATGTCCCAAGTCTTCTCCGAAGAGACCCATCGAAATCTGCTCTCGCGAATCCCCCATTGCACCGGTCGTGAAATCTCCGACTGGCTCCGCACCGTCGACGAAGGCCCGTCCCTCTTCCGCTTCGAGGAGAAGGTCAGCTGGCTCCGGAGCGAGCACGACCTCGCCTACGGACACGCCAAAGCGATCATCCATGAGTACGACCTGAGGCGGGCAGCGCGCAAACTGCTCTAGCCGCTCCAGGTGTGCCGAAACCGCCGAAGGGCCCACAGGCGGTTGCCTGCGGGCCCTTCGCACGACTACAGCCGGCTGCGTCAGTCGTTGCCCTGGAGGATCGACAGCAGTCGCAGCATCTCCAGGTAGATCCACACCAGGGTCATGGTGAGGCCGAAGGCCGCCAGCCACGACTCCTCGCGCGGAGCGCCGTACGTGACCCCGTCCTCGACCTGCTTGAAGTCGAGGGCAAGGAAGCACGCGCCGAGGATGATGCCGATGACACCGAAGAGGATGCCGAGGCCACCGCTGCGGAAGCCGAGGCCGTCACCGCCGCCGAACAGGGCGAACAGCAGGTTCACGGCCATGAGCAGCATGAAGCCCATGGCAGCTGCCATCACGAAGCCGTAGAAGCGGCGGTTGACCCGGATCAGCCGGGTCCTGTACGCGATGAGCACACCGACGAAGACACACATGGTGCCCATGACGGCCTGCACCACCGTGCCCGGGCCGATGTAGGTGCTGACGGCGCTGGAGATCACTCCGAGGAAGACACCCTCGAAGGCCGCGTACGCCAGGATGAGCGCCGGCACCGGCTTGCGCTTGAACGCCTGGATGAGCGAAAGGACCATGGCCACCAGGGCCGCGCCGATCGCGATGCCGTACGACTTGCCGATATTGGCTTCGTCGACCGGCAGCATGACCCAGGCGAGCACCGCAGTGAGGACGACCGTGCCGAGCGTCATGGCGGTACGCGCCACGACGTCATCGATGGTCATCACATTGGCGCGGGCGGGAGCCTGCGGGCCGGCGCCGTACTGCGCGTCCGCCGGTGCGTAAGGGTTGGTCGCGTACGGGTTGCCCGCGCCCTGGGCGTAGGGGTTGGTTCCTACGGTGGGGCCCCCGGCCTGCGGCTGCTGCGCGTTGAACCCCGCGTAGCCGTTGTCGCGGCTGAACCCCCGTCGCGAGAAGACCGGGTTACTGCTCCTCATTTCACTCCTCCATGGCCACCCTGCGCGGCCTTGACGACAAGAGTAATGCGAAGGCAAAAGCAACACTCTAGTGCTCGGGGAGGATCTTTCCAGGATCGTGACCGGACCCGCATCCAGGACGGCGCCCCGGCGGGGCGGTCAGCTGCAGGTGGAACGGGCGATGAAGTGCCCGGAGCCGGACTTGAACCGGCACGCCCCCGAGGGGCAGCGAGGTTTAAGCTCGCCGTGTCTGCATTCCACCATCCGGGCAAGGCGTGCGGTCCGCTTCGGCCCCTGAGCCTATCCGGGTGGATCTACCGGTCTGCGGGCCCTGTGGCCCGATGTTGTCTTATTTTATTGGCTTCTGAGGGTGCGTCAGTGCAGGTAAGGGGGCATTCGTACCCGCACCGCACGGCCGCCGGCCGCCCTCGCGCCATCATGGGAATGACGGAAAGTCGCCTCCTCGCGTCTCAGGGACGCCGTCATACCAAAGGAGGAGGAACGGGCCGCGTGGTCCGACCCAAGTGGGCCCCGGGAACGGGCATCCGGACGGACGATCCGCGGCCGGGTGGCGGACAGGATGGGGTGGTCCCCTCAGCCACCTCGACAGGAGCCATCCTCGTGACCACCACCCCCATCGCTCACCGCGCCACCGCAGTGGCCGCTCGCGCCACGGAACTGTCCAAGGTGTACGGACAGGGCGAGACCCAGGTGGTCGCGCTGGACCGGGTCACCGTGGACTTCCGGCAGGCGGAGTTCACCGCGATCATGGGCCCCTCGGGCTCCGGCAAGTCCACGCTGATGCACTGCGTGGCCGGCCTGGACAGCTTCAGCTCCGGGTCCGTACGGATCGGTGAGACCGAGCTCGGGTCGCTCAAGGACAAGCAGCTGACCCAGCTTCGCCGGGACAAGATCGGCTTCATCTTCCAGGCGTTCAACCTGCTGCCGACGCTGACCGGTCTTGAGAACATCACCCTCCCGATGGACATCGCGGGCCGCAAGCCGGACAAGCAGTGGCTGCAGCGAGTCATCGACATGGTGGGCCTGCAGGACCGGCTCAGCCACCGCCCCACCGAGCTCTCGGGCGGCCAGCAGCAGCGCGTCGCCGTCGCCCGCGCCCTGGCCTCCCAGCCGGAGATCATCTTCGGTGACGAGCCGACCGGAAACCTGGACTCGCGCTCCGGCGCGGAGGTGCTGGGCTTCCTGCGCAACTCCGTACGCGAGATGGGGCAGACCGTCGTCATGGTCACGCACGACCCGGTGGCCGCCTCCTACGCCGACCGGGTGATCTTCCTGGCCGACGGCCGGATCGTCGACGAGATGCTGCACCCCACCGCGGACGGCGTCCTCGACCGGATGAAGGAGTTCGACGCCAGGGGCCGGACCAGCTGAACGACCGCTGACCCGTAGACCTCCGGCTCTCACACCAGGACTGACTCAGACATGTTCCGTACCGCCCTGCGCAATGTGCTCGCGCACAAGGCCAGACTGCTGATGACCGTACTCGCCGTCATGCTCGGCGTGGCCTTCGTCTCCGGCACCCTGGTCTTCACCGACACCCTCGGCAACGCCTACCGCAAGCAGTCGGCCAAGAGCTACGACAACGTCGCGGTCGCCGTCACCACGTACGCCGATCAGACCGACGGCAAGAAGAACGCCGGGATCGACACCAAGACCCTGGAAAGGATCCGGGGTCTGGACGGGGTCGCCGGCGCCACCGGGCGGGTCTCCGGCTTCGCCGGCGTCGCCGACCAGGACGGCAAGCTGATCGGCAACGGCTGGTCCAACACCGGTGCGAACTTCGCCCCCGGCAAGGACGGCAAGGACTCCGCCTACACCTTCACCGACGGCTCGGGCCCGGTGAAGGACAGCCAGGTCGCCCTCGACCAGGACTCCGCGACCAAGGGCAAGTACCGGGTCGGGGACACCGTACGGGTCGCGACCAACGGCCCGGTGAAGGAGTACACCCTCTCAGGTGTCTTCACCACCGAGGACGGCGCCGTCAACGCCGGCGGCAGCCTGGTCCTCTTCGACACCCCGGTCGCGCAGAAGCTGTATCTGCAGCCCGGCTACTTCAAGGACGTCACCGTCACCGCCGCGGCCGGAGCCTCCGAACAGAAGATCCTGGACACGGTCAAGCCGCTGCTGCCCAAGGACGCCGCGGCGCAGACCGGCAAGCAGCTCGCCGACGACCAGGCCCGGGAGATCGAGGAAGGCCTCAGCAACCTCAACACGACGCTGCTCGCCTTCGCCGCCATCGCGCTCTTCGTCGGCGTCTTCCTGATCGCCAACACCTTCACCATGCTGGTCGCCCAGCGCACCAGGGAACTGGCGCTGATGCGCGCCGTCGGCGCCTCGCGCCGCCAGGTCAAGCGCTCGGTGATGCTCGAGGCGCTGGTCGTCGGCGCACTCGCCTCCGTGATCGGCTTCGTTCTCGGTATCGGGCTGGCGACCGGGCTGCGTTCCGCGATGACCTCCTTCGGTGCGAAGGTGCCGGCGGGTCCGCTGATCATCTCGCCCACCGCGATCGCTTCCGCCCTCGCGGTCGGTGTGCTGGTCACCGTGCTCGCCGCGTGGCTGCCCGCCCGCCGGGCCGCGAAGATCCCGCCGGTGGCGGCGATGAGCAGCGTGCACGCGGTGGCGACCACCAGGTCGCTGGTCGTACGGAACTCCATCGGCGGCGTGATCACGCTGCTCGGCGCGGCCGGGATCCTCGGCGGCGCGGCGATCGGCAAGGACGGCCGGATGCTCATCGCGGGCGGCGCGTTCCTGACGATGATCGGCATCATCGTGCTGATTCCGCTGCTGTCCCGTCCCGTGATCGCACTGGCGCGTCCACTGCTGCACCGTGTGTTCGGAGTGTCCGGCAAGCTGGCCGGCCAGAACGCGGTCCGTAATCCGCGCCGTACCGGAGCCACCGCCTCGGCACTGGCCATCGGCCTCACCCTGGTCACCGGCCTCTCGGTACTCGGCGTCACGATGGGCCGTGCCGTGGACAAGATGACCACGGACAACATCAGGGCCGACTACCTGGTGACGATGGCCGGCGGCGGTGCGCTGGACAAGTCGGCGCTGACCGCGCTGGAGAAGGCGAAGGGTGTCAGCGCGGTCTCCCCGCAACAGGCCACCTCGCTGGAGATCAAGGGCGAATGGCACTCGGTCTCCGCGGTCACTCCCGGGGACGTGGAGAAGGTCTTCGACCTCAAGACGGTCTCCGGCTCCATGGCCACCCTCGGCAAGGGCCAGATCGCGGTCGCCGAGAAGACCGCCAAGTCCAACGGCTGGAAGCCCGGTGACTCGCTGTCGGTGAAGTTCGGCGACGACCATGACGGCGGCAAGGCCGAGACGAAGAACCTGACGGTCGGCGCGGTCTACACCGACAACGAGTTCCTCTCGCCGGTGCTGGTCTCCACGGACATCGTCGCTCCGTACGAGGCGAAGCCGTACATCCCCGAGGTCTGGGTGAAGATGGACGGCGGTCCGACCAAGGCCAACGAGCAGGCGCTGGTGGACGCGCTGGGCAACAGCCCGGCGATGAGCGTCATGGACCAGCAGGACATCCGGAACAAGTTCGGCGGCATGATCAACACCCTGCTGAACATCATGTACGGACTGCTGGCGATGGCCCTGATCATCGCGGTCCTCGGCGTCATCAACACCCTCGCGATGTCCGTCTTCGAGCGTCAGCAGGAGATCGGCATGCTGCGGGCGATCGGCCTGGACCGCCGCAAGGTCAAGCGCATGATCCGCCTGGAGGCGGTGGTGATCTCGGTCTTCGGCGCGGTGATCGGTGTCGGGCTCGGGTCCTTCCTGGCCTGGGCGATCGGCGAGACGATCAGGAAGCAGATCCCCGGGTACGCGCTGGTCATGCCGTGGGACCGGATCGGGATCTTCCTGCTGCTCGCCGGTGTGGTCGGGGTGCTGGCCGCGCTGTGGCCGGCGCGCAGTGCCGCGAAGCTGAACATGCTGACGGCGATCAAGACCGAGTAGGTCCTGTACGCCGCAAGGGCCCCGCGACCTGTGCAGGTCGCGGGGCCCTTGCGGTTGCCTCCGGATCGCCCGGAACCTCAGTCGGCCCCGGGCCGACTCACCCGGCCCGATTCCATTCGCGCGTACGCAGCGGCAGCCCGGAGGTCCCGCTCTCCGGCGACTTCACGGCCAGGATCTGGTTGACCCCGATCCTGTTGCGCTCGAAGGAGAGCGCGCAGGCAGCCATGTAGAGCCGCCAGACACGGGCACGGCCAGGAGTGCTGAGCCGCACCGCCTTGCGCCAGTTCGCCTCCAGGTTGGCGACCCACTGGCGCAGTGTGAGCGCGTAGTGCTCGCGGATCGACTCGACGTCACGGACCTCGAAGCCGGCTTCCTCGAGCGTGCCGACGGTACGGCCGAGCGGGGCGAGCTCACCGTCCGGGAAGACGTATCGGTCGATGAACTCGTCCACCTGGTAGGCGGATTCGTCCTTCTCGGGACGGCGGGCGATCTGGTGGTTGAGCAGCCGGCCGCCGGGCTTGAGGAGCGAGAAGAGCTGTTCGGCGTACTCGTGGTAGCGGACCTCACCGACGTGTTCGGCCATGCCGATGGAGGAAATGGCGTCGTACGGACCGTCCCTGACGTCCCGGTAGTCCTGAACGCGGATCTCGATCCGGTCGGTGAGGCCCTCTTCGGCGATGCGCTTGCGGGCGAAGGCGGCCTGCTCACGGGAGAGGGTGACGCCGATGACCTGGACGCCGTACTCGCGGGCGGCATGGATGGCCATGGCGCCCCAGCCGCAGCCGACGTCGAGGAGCCGGTTCCCCTCCTTCAGGTCGAGCTTGCGGCAGATGAGGTCGAGCTTGTCGCGCTGGGCATCTTCGAGACTGCTGTCCTCGTCCTCCCAGTACGCGCACGAGTAGACCATCGACGGCCCGAGCACCAGCGCGTAGAAGTCGTTGCCGACGTCGTAGTGGTGGCTGATGGCCCGCTTGTCGCGGAGCTTGGTGTGCAGCGGCCCCAAGCGCCGCCGGACTTCCTCGGCGGGCGGGGCGGGCGGTGGCAGCATCCCGCCGATCTTCAGCAGCCCGCGGGCGGCGGCGCGCATGCGCGGGTCGCGGACCGGGTGGACGCTGTCCGTGGACTCGTCGCCGCGCTCCCAGAGGAGCCCGGCGAGCAGGCCGAGCGCGGCGTACAGATCGCCGTCGACATCGATCTCCCCGGCCACCCAGGCCCGGACCAGCCCGAGCTCCCCGGGCCGCCACAACAGCCGGCGCAGCGCGCGCCGGTGCCGAATGACGAGAACGGGACCGCCCGGCGGCCCGGCCTCGCTGCCGTCCCAGGCCCGGATACGGACCGGGAGCGGGTCTCCGAGCAACTCCTCGGCAAGAGCGGTCAGCCGCAGTGCGGCGTCGGCCATGGCGCACACCTCCGTGACGGTGGATCCCAGAAATGCTGCGCACCACGCGCTGGGCTGCGCGGTGCACTCCAGGGAACAATCCGACCACCCTGCGCGCTTCCCGACATCACGCAATGCCCGAGCAAAATACCTGCATGCCACACGTACCCGTCCGGGCGACGGGAACGGGCGCGTGCGGCTGCTCCGTTGACGGAAGAAATGTCCCGCGCACGGCCGAAGGGGCCGCCCGCACCACGGATGGCGGGCGACCCCTTCGGGGTAGGACGTGCTGTGCTGCTGCGGCTAGGAGGCCTTGGCCTTCTCTGCTTCCGCCTTCTGCGCTTCGGCCTTCTCCGCTGCCGGCTTCGGAGCGGCCGCCGGAGCCGGCTTCGCCGCCTCGTAGAACTCCTCGCGCGGCGACTCCATCGCGCCGAGCGAGACGACCTCACGCTTCAGGAACATCGCCAGCGTCCAGTCCGCGAAGACACGGATCTTGCGGTTCCAGGTCGGCATCGCCATGCCGTGGTAGCCACGGTGCATGTACCAGGCGAGCCGGCCCTTGAGCTTGATCTTCACCTTGCCCATGACGATCATCGCGACGCCCTTGTGCATGCCGAGACCGGCCACCGCACCCTTGTTGGCGTGGCTGTACTCCTTCTGCGGGAAGCCCCGCATACCGGAGATGACGTTGTCGCCGAGCAGCCGCGCCTGACGCAGCGCGTGCTGGGCGTTCGGCGGGCACCAGGCGTTCTCCACGCCGGCCTTGCGGGCCGCGACGTCCGGGACCTGGGCGTTGTCGCCGGCGGCCCAGATGTAGTCGGTGCCCTGGACCTGCAGCGTCGTCGTGGTGTCGACGTGGCCGCGCGGGCCCAGCGGCAGGCCGTAGCGGGCCAGCGCCGGGTTCGGCTTCACACCGGCCGTCCACACGATGGTGCTGGAGTCGACCGCGAGGCCGTTCTTCAGCACCACGTGGCCGTCCACGCAGGAGTCCATCGACGTCGAGAGGTAGATCTCGATGCCGCGGCCCTCGAGGTGCTCCTTGCCGTACTTGCCCAGCTTCGGGCCGACCTCGGGAAGGATCTTGTCGGCCGCGTCGACCAGGATGAAGCGCATGTCCTCGCGCTTGACGTTCGTGTAGTACTTGGCCGCGTCGCGCGCCAGGTCCTCCACCTCGCCGATGGTCTCGGCGCCGGCGAAGCCGCCGCCCACGAAGACGAAGGTGAGCGCCTTGCGGCGGACGTCCTCATCGGTCGTCGAGTCGGCCTTGTCGAGCTGCTCGAGTACGTGGTTGCGCAGGCCGATGGCCTCTTCGATGCCCTTCATACCGATGCCCTGCTCGGCGAGGCCGGGGATCGGGAAGGTGCGGGAGATCGCGCCGAGCGCGACGACCAGGTAGTCGAAGGGCACCTCGTACGCCTCGCCGACCAGCGGCGAGATCGTGGCGACCTTGCGGTCCTGATCGATGGTGGTGACCCGACCGGTGAGCACCTCGGCCTTGGGCAGGACGCGTCGCAGCGGTACGACGACGTGCCTCGGCGAGATGCTGCCGGCGGCGGCTTCGGGGAGGAAGGGCTGGTACGTCATGTACGAGCGCGGGTCCACGACCGTGACGGTCGCTTCCGCATAACGCATCTTCTTCAGAATGCGTCGAGCTGCGTACAGGCCTACGTACCCACCGCCTACAACGAGGATCCTGGGACGCTCCGTGGTGCTCATGCCATCGAGTATCCACCCCCCTCGGAGGGGGGGCTCGTGAGCCCCTTCACAAGGTCCTGACCCACCTCTGCTACACTGCGCCGCCCACGTGACCGAGGTCATGGCGGTGGAGGGGAACCACGGTGTAAAGGCAAACATTGTTCGCCCCCCGTGAGCTGGTCCCTAAGGGGCCGCCCGGCGGTGGACCACTGCCCTGATCAACACTCCCGCAACATGCCTGGATCCGTCCGGAATGCACGCGCCCGGGACCGACGGGTGGGCCGCGGGGGGCTTTCGACCCCCCGCAGCGCCCAACAAGGACGTTTTCCTTGTGAAGAACTTCACGAAGTTCGTCGCGCCGCAGTCGCGAGACCGGTCTCTAGGCGATGGACCAGGCGATCCCGTCGAGGATGTCGTGCTCGCTGACGACCACTTCGCGCGCGCCGATCCGCTCCATGATCTCCCTCAGCACCAGCGCCCCGGCGCCGATGACATCCACGCGCCCCGGGTGCATGACCCGGTGCGCGGCGCGCTGCTCGTGCGTGGACTCCAGCAGCGTGTCGCTGATCCTCACCACCTGCTCGTAAGGGATCCGGGCGTGGTGGATCTTCGCCGAGTCGTATGCGTCGAGGCCGAGCGCGATCCCCGCGACCGTCGTCACCGATCCGGCGAGACCGACCAGGGTGCGCGCCTCCCGCAGCGGGACGGTCTCCTCCGCCAGATCGAGCGCGGCCCGGATGTCCGCGCGGATCGCGGCGATCTCGTCGGCCGCCGGCGGATCGTTGCGGATGTGGCGCTCCGTGAGCCGTACGCAGCCGATGTCGACGGACCGCGCGGCCAGCACGTGCTCCTCGCCGACGACGAACTCGGTCGAGCCGCCGCCGATGTCCACGACCAGGCGCTCCTCATGGCCCGGCAGGCCCCCGGTGGCGCCGGTGAAGGAGAACTCCGCCTCCTGCTCGCCGGTGATCACCTCGGGCTCGACGCCGAGGATGTCGAGGACGCCACGGACGAACTCGTCGCGGTTCTCGGCATCACGCGAGGCGGAGGTGGCCACGAAGCGGAGCTTCCCGGCACCGTGCTCCTTGATGACGGCGGCGTACTCGCGGCAGGCCGCGAAGGTCCGCTCCAGCGCCTCGGGCGCGAGCCGTCCGGTGCGGTCCACGTCCTGACCCAGCCTGACAATGACCATCCGCCGGTCGAGGTCGACCAGCTCGCCGGTCTCGGGGTCAGCGTCGGCGACAAGGAGGCGGATGGAGTTCGTACCGCAGTCGATGGCGGCGACCCGGGTCACTCCTTGTCCCCTTCTTCACGAGCCGCGACTTCTTCACGAGCCGCGACTTCCTCACGGGGCGCGACCGCTTCACACGGTGCGACACAGGGGCCCTTGCGCCACCACTCGGGGAGCATGGCGATCGCCTCGTCGCCCAGCGGGTTGACCCCGGGCCCGGCCGCGAGCGAGTGGCCGACCAGGACGTGCAGGCACTTCACCCGGTCGGGCATGCCGCCGGCGCTGGGGAAGCCCTCCAGCACCTCGATCGCGTCACGGCGCGCGATGTAGTCCTCGTGGGCGGCGCGGTACGCGGCGGCCAGCTCCGGGTCGGTCGCCAGGCGCTCGGTCATCTCCTTCATGACGCCGTTCGCCTCGAGCGTGCCGATCGCCGACGCGGCCCGCGGGCAGGTCAGGTAGTACAGCGTCGGGAACGGCGTGCCGTCGGGGAGCCGCGGAGCGGTCTCGACGACATCCGGCCGGCCGCACGGGCAGCGGTGCGCGATCGCGCGCAGACCGCGCGGCGGGCGGCCGAGCTGCTCCTTGAACGCGGCGATGTCCGCGTCGGTCGGCGGAGTGGGGTCGGTGGTGGGAGGGGGCGTTTCCATGCCTGCCTTGGTTCTACTTGGCTGCTACTTGCGGTCGGCGTTGTCGACGCCGTCCCAGACGTTCGAGTACCAGGGACGGTCCGCCGCGCCTTCGTCGGTACGGCGGTGCTCGGCGGCCTCGGGGTCGATCACCGTGTACCCAGTCTCTCCCGGAAGCACGAAGTGCAGGTGCTCGCGGGCCAGCCGCTCGATGTACCTGTCGTCCTGGAGGCGCGCCTTCTCGTCCCTGAGCCGCTCGACCTGCTGCTCGGCGTTGTCCATCCGGCGCCTCTGCTCGGCGATGTCGGCGCGCTGGGAGACGTACTGACGCATCGGGTACGCGAGGGCGACGACCAGCGAGCAGATCACCAGGGTCAGAAACGCCGCCCGGCCGGTGAGCCGGGAGCGGCGGTCCTGCCGGCGGCTCTGGGAACGGTAGACGCGGGCCGCGGTCTGCTCGCCGAGCAGCCGCAGCCTGGTCGCGGTGGAGAACCGGTCCTGGTCCCCTTTGCGTGCCATGGTCTCGCCTCCCCATTACGCGCGTACGTCCCCGGACACGGTACGGGACCGTGACCGGGGACGCTTCGCTTCGCTACGCCTTTGCCACCCATTCACTTCTCTGGATGCACAGCGCGAATGACAGGGCGTCAGCCGGTGATCAGCCCTTGAAGCGCGGGAAGGCGGAGCGGCCCGCGTACACCGCGGCGTCGTCGAGGATCTCCTCGATACGCAGCAGCTGGTTGTACTTGGCGACGCGCTCGGAGCGGGCCGGGGCGCCGGTCTTGATCTGGCCGCAGTTGGTGGCGACGGCCAGGTCGGCGATCGTGACGTCCTCGGTCTCGCCGGAGCGGTGGGACATCATGCACTTGAAGCCGCTGCGCTGGGCGAGCTCCACGGCATCCAGGGTCTCGGTCAGCGAACCGATCTGGTTCACCTTGACGAGCAGGGCGTTCGCGGCGCCGTCCTCGATGCCGCGGGCCAGGCGCTCCGGGTTCGTGACGAACAGGTCGTCGCCGACGATCTGGACCTTGGTGCCCAGCTTGTCGGTGAGGACCTTCCAGCCGGCCCAGTCGTCCTCGAAGAGCGGGTCCTCGATGGAGACGAGCGGGTAGGCCGCCACGAGCTCCTCGTAGTACTCGGTCATCTCGGCGGCCGAGCGGGACTTGCCCTCGAACTCGTACAGGCCGTCCTTGTAGAACTCGGACGCGGCGACGTCGAGCGCCAGCGCGATGTCCTTGCCCGGGGCGTAACCGGCCTGCTTGATGGCCTCGAGGATGAGGTCCAGGGCGGCGCGGTTGGAATCCAGGTTCGGCGCGAAGCCGCCCTCGTCGCCGAGGCCGGTGGAGAGGCCCTTGGTCTTCAGGACGGACTTGAGGGTGTGGTAGACCTCGGCGCCCCAGCGCAGGGCCTCGGAGAAGGACTCGGCGCCGATCGGCGCGATCATGAACTCCTGGATGTCCACGTTGGAGTCGGCGTGCGAGCCGCCGTTCAGGATGTTCATCATCGGAACGGGCAGCAGGTGCGCGTTCGGGCCACCGAGGTAGCGGAAGAGCGGCAGGTCGGAGGCCTCGGAGGCGGCGTGCGCGACGGCGAGGGAGACGCCGAGGATGGCGTTGGCGCCGAGGGAGGACTTGTCCGGAGTGGCGTCCAGGTCGAACATCGCCTGGTCGATCAGGCGCTGCTCGGTGGCGTCGTAGCCGACGAGCTCCGGGCCGATCTGCTCGATGACGGCGAGGACGGCCTTCTCGACGCCCTTGCCCTGGTAGCGGTTCTGGTCACCGTCGCGGAGCTCAAGAGCCTCGAACGCACCGGTGGAGGCGCCGGACGGAACAGCAGCACGGCCCGTGCTGCCGTCGTCGAGGCCAACCTCGACCTCGACCGTGGGGTTGCCTCGGGAGTCCAGGATTTCCCGGGCTACGACGACGTCGATGGACGGCACGAGCATCTCCTTCTGGGATGTGACGCGAGAAGTGCAGGGTCTCTTGGCCTTGCGACATGAGCCTAACCGGCTCCACGGCATCGGCCAGCCGTTGCCCGCCCGCTGGGACGAAAAACGCCCCGAAGACTCGCGGCCCAGGACAAACAGCACGTGAACTACCTGCGGGTAACGCCACGAGGGCCCGACAGGGACCGGTAACGACGGGTAGCGACCGGGACAGACAGAGCCCCGGCCCAGCGCGTACGGGGGGGGGAGACGCGCCGGACCGGGGGGTCTGGGACCCGGGGTCAGCTCAGGTGGAGCTGCACCGGGGGTCTGGGACCCGGGGGGTCAGCTCAGGTGGAGCTGCTGGCCCGGGAAGATCACATCGGAGTCCTTGACGATGTCCTTGTTGAGGTCGAACAGCTTCTGCCAGCCGCCCTTGACCTTCTTGGCCTCGGCGATCGTGCCGAGGGTGTCGCCGGCCTTGACCTTGTACTCGCCGTCGCCCTTCTTGAAGCCCTTGGCGGCGGGCGCGGACTTCGCCGGGGCGGCGGGGCGCTCGGAGCGCGTGGTGGGAGCCTCGGCGCGCTTCGGGGCGGGCTTCGGGGCAGGCTGCGCCTGCTGCGTGGTGCCGGAGCCACCGTTGTAGGCGGCGTTGGACAGGCCGACGCCGCAGTTCGGCCAGGCACCCTTGCCCTGGCCGGCCAGGACCTTCTCGGCGACCGCTATCTGCTGGGACTTGGAGGCCTGGTCGGCGGAGGAGGCGTACGCCGTGCCGCCGTACGCGGCCCAGGTGGAGGCCGAGAACTGCAGGCCGCCGTAGAAGCCGTTGCCGGTGTTGATGGACCAGTTGCCACCGGCCTCGCACTGGGCGACCTTGTCCCATTCGGAGGCGGTCGCGGCGGAGGCCGAGGTGGCGCCCATCAGCGGGGCGGCGACGACGGCACCGGTGACACCGGCGAGCGCGGCGATGCGGGCAGTCCGATCAAGAACAGTCGGGCGGCGGTGCTTGTTCTTGCTGGAAAACAGCATGGAACGTCTCCTCACCGACGCCTACGAGGTGAGCTGTCGGGTTCGGGCCAAGTGAGTTGCCCGGCCGCGCGTCCTGCGCGCGGCTTCACCCCAAGCCGGTCCGTCGGCCGTTGCGAACTGCTCTCAACGGCCGGGCCCGGCGCTTACCTTGGGTCCCCCGCTCCTGCCTTCGGCGCTCTGTGCGAACGACTAGTCCCCCCGACCGGCGGCAGGATTCGGCGTGACGGTCAGTGGTGCCCGCGGTGGCGAGCGGTTCAGACCGTAGACACAGCTCTCCCCGATATCCAAAGATGAACATCGGGGAGAAATCGCCCATTTCACTGCTCAGGGAACTCTCGTTTCCGCAGGTGAGAAGCGGAACAACCGGACCCGAGGGGCGAGATATGCCAGTTGGGACAAAGAGACCCATGTCTCAGTTGTACAAACTCGGACATACGTTGGCGAACTGCCGCTACTTCACGTCCAGATCGAGGCTCTGGCCAGGGAGGATGAGATCGGGATCGGCGCCGACCGTCTCGCGGTTCGCCTCATAGATCGCGGACCAGCCACCGGTCAGCTTCTGCTCGTCGGCGATGGCCCACAGGCTGTCGCCGGGGCGGACGGTGTACTCGCCGGGCAGGGCGTCCGCTTTGTCGGTGTTGCCGGTCTTGTCGACCTCGTCACGTGTCGCACCGTCACCTCGCGAGGCATGGCGGGCATCTTCGCGTGGATTGTCCGTATTGCCCGGCTCGGTCTCCTCCGGGGCGCCACGGTGCTTGCCGGTGCCGCTGTCGGCGTCGGCGTCCTGCCCCGCACCCGGGTTCGCCGACCCGGACGGCTGGGTCGACGCCTTGGGGCTCGCCGGCGCGGAGGAGTCCGCGGACGGCTCGGCGGACGGCTCGGCGGACCCGGAGGTCCCGGCGGAGGGCTCCGCGGACGCGGCCGGCGGTGCGGGGGTGCTCTGCCCCGGCGACGGCATGGCGCCCGGGTCGACGCCGGTCGCGGCGCCGTCGTTCGTCAGCCCCGACAGCAGCGAACAGGTGGCCCACGCCTGGGGACCCTGCGCGTCGAGGACCTTCTCCGCGACCGCGATCTGCTGGGAGCGGCTCGCGAGGTCGGCGGTGGGCGCGTACGCCGTACCGCCGAAGTCCTGCCAGGTCTCCTGCGAGAGCTGCAGACCGCCGTAGAACCCGTTGCCGAGGTCGGCGCTCCACATGCCGCCGCTCTCGCACTCCGCGACGCGGTCCCACGTGGAGGCGTCGGCGGCGGAGGCCGATCCGGCGCCGAGCAGCGGGATGGCGATGGCCGATCCAGTCACCCCTGCCGCGACGACGATGGCCGGAGCCTGGCGGGGTCGGCGGTGTCGTCCGTTCCCGGAGCGCATGCGGTTGCCTTTCGCGTGACTACAGACGTGACTACAGCCATGGCTGCGGACCTGACCACAGGCCTGACCACAGATGTGACTGGTGGGACGACGGTGAAGGTAGCCGCATTCGAACGCGGGTCACAAGTCGATGCAGCGGAGATCACGTGAAAGTCACAGTCTTGACGCTCCGTCAGATCTATCGAGGTGTGAACTCAACGGGCAGAGTGCGCAATCCACGCATAATGAGCCCCCCGCGCCACCGCAAATCGGCCGGATCTCCCGCAAGCCGCAAGTCGGGCATCCTGCGGAGCAGCGTCGCCAGCGCCGTCTGCCCCTCCAGCCGGGCGAGCGGCGCACCGAGGCAGTAGTGGATGCCGTGCCCGTACCCGAGATGCTGGTTGTCGCGCCGGGAGAGGTCGAGAATGTCCGGGTCCGTGAACCGCTCCGGGTCCCGGTCGGCCGCGGCGAGTACGACGAGTACGGGATCGCCGGCGGCGATGTCCTGTCCGCCGAGGCTGAGCGGCTGCGTGGCGAACCGCCAGGTCGCGAGCTCCACCGGCCCGTCGTACCGCAGCAGTTCCTCGACACCTGTCGCGAGCAGCTCGCTCTCCCCGGCCGCGAGGGAGGCCTGGAGCCGCTCCCGCTGCGCCGGGTTGCGCAGCAGCGCGTACACGCCGTTGCCGATGAGATTGACCGTCGTCTCGAAGCCCGCGAAGAGAAGAATGAAGGCCATCGCGGCGGCCTCGTTCTCGGTGAGGTGCTCGCCGTGGTCACTGGCGCGGATGAGGCCCGAGATGAGGTCGTCGCCCGGATCTTCCCTTTTGCGGTGGATGAGTTCGGCGAGATAGCCACGCATCTTCTTCACAGAACGAGCGACACCGCCACGCGGACCGCCGCCGTGCCGGATCATCATGCCCGCCCAGTCGCGGAAGTCGTCCTGGTCCTCGCGCGGGACTCCGAGCATGTCGCAGATGGCGTAGATGGGGAGTGGGAACGCGAACTCATGAATGAGGTCCGCCTCCCCCTTCTCCGTGCTGTGCTGATTCTCGAAGATGGTGTCAATGAGACGGTCCGTCAACTCCTGCACCCGCGGCGCGAATTCGGCGACCCGGCGCGGAGTGAACGCCTTCGACACCAGCCGCCGCAACCGGGTGTGGTCGGGCGGGTCGATGTTCAGCAGATGCGTCATCAGCTCGGCCTTGCGCTCGCCCGGGATCCCCGTCTTCCCCTTGGCGTGCGCAGGCTCGGCGTGGTGCACCGGGTTCTTGGACAGCCGCTGGTCGGCGAGCGCCTGCTTGGCGTCGGCGTACCGGGTCACCAGCCATGCCTCGACCCCGCTGGGGAGCCGGGTGCGGTGCACGGGGGCGTGCTCGCGCAGCCAGGCGTAGGCGGGGTAGGGGTCGGTGGCGAACTCCCAGGTGAAGAGTTCGGGGGCAGGTGTGTTGCTCACGCCCCGACGTTATCCGGCTTCCCGTCGAGCGCCTCCCTGGCACCGGGGCACCGAAAGGTACTACCCGGCGTGGCCCTCCGCCGCGCGGATCGCATCCCGGTAGGCCCGGGCAGCAGCCCGCAGCGCGGCCTCCGGGTCGGTGCCGGACGCCTCGGCACGGGCGGCGAGGGCCAGCAGTTCGTACCCGATGCCTTCGCCGACGGGCAGCGGCACGGTCAGTCCCGCGGTACGGACCCGGCCCGCGAGCTTCGCGGCCAGCGCAAGGCCGGGCTGGCCGAGCGGCACGCCGTCCGTCACAGAGTCACGCTGCTTCTCTATCGCCTTCGTGCGGAGCCAGTGCTCCTTGACGTCCTCCGGGGTCTCGGCGCTCTCGTCGCCGAAGACATGTGGGTGGCGGTGGATCAGCTTTTCGACGATCGTCCCGGCGACATCGTCGACAGAGAACGGCTGCTCCTCGTCCTCCTCCGCGATGCGCGCGTGGAAGACGACCTGGAGGAGTACGTCCCCGAGCTCTTCGCGCAGCTCGTCGCGGTCGCCGTCCTCGATCGCCTCGACGAGTTCGTACGCCTCCTCGATGCCGTACTTGGCGAGGCCCTTGTGGGTCTGCTGCGAGGACCACGGGCACTCGAGCCTGATCCGGTCCATGACCTGGACGAGGTCGATGAGACGGGCGCCGGGCAGGTCGTACGAGCCGGGGAGCAGCTCCAGATCCGGCATCTGCACCCGTCCGGACCCGGCCAGCCTGGCGAGCCCGTCGGTCAGGGCCCGGTCGCCCTCGCCGGACGGCACGACCACGACGGTACGGCCGCCGGCGCAGGCGTCGACGAGCTCCTGTGCGGTGGGCGCGGCGATCTCGACGTCGACACCCGCCTCGCGCAGATACGGCAGCTGCGGATGCCCCTCGTCGGCGCACAGCACCCGGTCGGCTGCGTGCAGCGTCTGCCACGCGGGCCAGGACAACAGCCCGGGTGCGACGCGGTGGCTGGCGGTGAGCAGGACGATACGGCCGGAGGCAGCGGGTGCTTCTGTGGTCACCCGTCGAACCTACCTCGCACTAGGCACCCGCCTCGACGGGCTGCTCCTCCTTGGTGACCTGGGTGATCCAGGGGGCCTTGTAGCTGCTGAGCTCGAGTTTCTGGTCGTCCCAGGTGCCGTAGCGCGGGTTGACGTCGATGTGCAGCGCCTTGGCGGCGGCGGTGAAGGCGTGGTTGAGCTTCTGCTGGCCCTCGGGGGTGTTCGTCGCACCGAGGGAGGTGGCGAGCTTGTTCACCAGGACGTCGCGGCGTACGACGTCGTCGAGCTGGGCCGGGGCGACGCCGCGCTGCTGCAGATACATGGCGGAGAGCTGCTCCTCGCCACCGGACTGCTGAACCAGGGTGGCCCGGCCGTCCTGGACCTCCTTGCGGCTGACCTTGACGCCGGCGTCGTCGGCGGCGCGCTGGACGACCTGGTCGACGATGAGGTCGTAGAGCTTGGCGCGGCTGAGCTGCCCACTGTCCTTGATGAGCTGCGCGGACTGGGGGGAGCGCTGCTGGGCGGCGCGTACGTCCTTCACCTTCGCCTGGACGGTGGACACATCGATCCGCTCGCCACCGACGACGGCGGCGGCCCCTGGGTGCGCGTCACTGCCGCAGGCGGAGAGGAGAGGCGCGGCGGTGAGGAGCGCGGCGGAGACGATGAGCGCGGTGCGACGGCGGCGGTGCAAAGGAGCCTCCCGGCGTGATTGTGCTTCGGTGCACAAGACCCTGCGGTGATCGATGGTAGGCAGTCCCAGGGGTCTGGGCCACTGATTCGCCAAACGATTCGCCTGCGGTTGCGGATGCGCGGAGCGGCTGTCAGCCGGCCGACTGCATAGTGTCCCGTTCCCGTATCAGATCTGAGGCACCCGTTCCGGCTCCGGCTCCCGCTCGCGCGGGACCGGATCCGGTCGCAGCATGATCGTCCGGGAGACCACAAAAGTGATCGGGATCGCCGCGCCCGCCGCTATCAGCGGCGCATAGCGGCTGCCGAAGTGCAGTACGTCCACCAGCAGATAGACGCCGGTCGTGGTGACGACGAAGTTCGCGGCGTTGGTGAGCGGGAAGAGCAGGAACTTCCGCCAGGTCGGGCGGGTCCTGTAGGTGAAGTACGAGGTCAGGAAGAAGGACCCGACCATGCTGAGCGCGAAGGCGATGACATGCGCCGCGACATACGGCAGCCAGGTCAGCAGGGCCAGATACATCCCGTAGTACGTCCCGGTGTTCACCACCCCTACCAGGGCGAATCTGACCATCTGGACCCGGACTGTCATCGTCTTACGAGCTCCCCCGTGCGTGTACGCCGTTCTCCTTCCTGCTGGTGCGGAAGGTCGGCGTCGGTGGCCTTCACCAGGAAGTGCGGTCGCCGCTTCACCTCGTAGTAGATACGGCCGACGTACTCGCCGACCACCCCCAGCATCAGCATCTGTACGCCGGCGAGTGCGGTGACCGCCACCAGAAGGGTGACATACCCGGGGGTGTCCACGCCGTTCACCAGGGCGACACCGACAATCCAGGCGGTATACGCCATGGCGAGCGTGACAAGCAGAAGTCCGAGATAGACGGCGGCCCGCAACGGCTTGTTGTTGAAGGAGAGCAGTCCGTCGAGGCCATAGTTGAGCAGTTTTCCGAAACTCCATTTGGAGCGGCCCTGCTCACGCAGCGCATTCTCGTACTCGAAGGTCGTGGTGCGGAATCCGACCCAGGCGAAGAGACCCTTGGAGAATCGGTTGTACTCGGTGAGTTCGAGGATCGCGTCCACGGTACGGCGCGACAGCAGCCGGAAATCGCCCACGCCGTCGACCAGTTCCACGTCGACGAGGCGGTTGATCAGCCAGTAGTAGGCGCGGGCGGTGACGGTGCGGGTGACCCGGTCGCCCTTGCGGGTGCGCCGGGCGATGACCTGGTCGAAGCCCTCCTGGTGCAGCTGCAGCATGCGCCGGACCAGCTCCGGCGGGTGCTGGAGGTCGGCATCCATGATGACGACCGCGTCGCCCTCGGCATGCTGGAGGCCGGCGAGCATCGCCGCTTCCTTGCCGAAGTTTCGACTGAAGGAGACATAGCGGGCACGAGGGTCGGCCGCGGCGATCTCCTCGAGGAGAGGGAGCGTACGGTCCTGGCTTCCGTCGTCCACATAGACCAACTCGAATTCCTGCCCGAGCAGGGAGATTTCCGCGGTCACATGTTCATGGAAGCGGCCGATGATCTCCTCTTCGTTGAAGCACGGAACAACTATCGAGATCAGCACGGAAGAACAACATCCCACCCGAATGTCCCATGCGGATTCCCTACATGACGCGTAGGCGACCATTCCGTGAACTGGGCTTCCTGCGGGATGTTTTCACGATCGGCGCTGGCATATTCGAGGAATCATGTCGACTCTGCAATCCGCGCGCGGCCGCGCCGCCGCCCTCGCCGCACTGATCACCGTGGGGGCCGTGTGCGCCGGTGACGCCGTCGCCCGCAGCTTCCCCTTCGGACCGCACACCCGCAGCGTGAACGACCTCGGCAATCAGTTTGTGCCGTTTCATGCGCATCTGTGGGACCTGCTGCACGGCCGGGCGGACGGCGGACTGCTGCTCAACTGGCAGTCCGGTTACGGAACCAGCTTTCTCCCCGACCTCGGGACCTATCTGACCAGCCCGTTCTCGATGCTGGTCGGGCTCTTCCCGCGGGACGGGATCGATCTCGCCGTCTATGTGGTCACGCTGCTGAAGATGGCGACCGCGGCCGCGGCCATGACCTGGCTGCTGCTGTCGCTGCGCAAGGACACGGGCGGGCGCTGGTGGATGGCGGCGGTGCTCGGCGCCTCGTACGCGCTGTGTGGCTGGTCGGTCGTCGAGGCCTCGTACAACCCGATGTGGATGGACGGCCTCGTCTTCTTCCCGCTGCTGTGCCTGGTCGGCGAGTGGGCGCGCACGGCACGCCGGCCGGTTCTCGGCCCCGCGGTCGTCGCGGTGGCGTGGATCGCCAACTTCTACACCGCCTACATGGCGACCATCGGGGCCGCGCTCGTGCTTCTCGTGCGGCTGCTGCTGGAGGAGACGGCGGCAGGCGACCGGCTGCGGGGGCTGCTGCGGGCCGCCCGGGCCGTACTGCTCGGCATCGCGCTGGCCGCGCCCGTACTGATCCCCGTCTTCCTCGGCTCCAAGCACGCCTATCCGGGGTGGACAAAGGAGTTCACGCCGGCCGGCTGGGCCGATGTGTTCGCCCGTACGCTGCCGGCGACGTACAGCTTCTTCACGCCCGCGGTCTTCCTCGGCAGCGGTGCGCTGCTGCTGGCCTGCACGCTCGCCTTCAACAGCGCGGTGCCGCGCCGTGAGCGGTGGGTGTGGACGGGGCTGGCAGCGACTGTCGCCGTATCGCTGCAGTGGGGGCCGACGCACCTGGTGTGGCATGTCTTCGCGACGCCCAACGGCAGCCCGTACCGGCAGACCTTCGTCTTCGCCGGGATCCTGGTGATCGCCGGCTGGATCTGCCTCTCGCACGGCTGGCCGGGGCGGCGCGCCCTGCTCGGCGGTGGCGCGGTGGTGGCGGTGATCGCGCTCGGGGCCTCCTTCAGCGACCTGGTCACCGCCTGGACGTTCCCGCTGTTCGCGGCCGGGATCGCGGCGGTCCTGGCCGGTCTGGTGCTGGCCAGGCGCGGAAAGTACGCCGTGCTCGCCGCGCTGCTGCTCAGCGGCGCGCTGGTCGGGCAGGCCGCGGCGACCACCGCGTACGCCGACCGGCAGCGTCTCGGCAGGCTCGACGACTATCCGGCCTGGGGCGAGCCTCAGAGCGAGCGGGCCGCGGCGGTGGCGAAGGCCGACGGCTGGCCCGGCTACCGCACCGATCCGGGCCGCGACCAGATCACCGGGAACGATCCGATCCTGCTGGGCGGCCAGGGCGGCTCGTACTACAGCAGCCACACACCCGATGTGTACACACGCACGCTGGCCGCGCTCGGCGCGGGCTGGACGTCCAACGGCCGCAGTGTGCAGTCCCTGGACAACCCGGTCACCGACGCGATCTTCTCCGTCGGCGCGCGGGTCCGCACCGGGCAGGGACAGCACCCGGAGGTGACCCGGTCGGCGACCGGGCCGCTGCTGACCGTACGGCCGCCGGGGCCCGAACCGCGGTACGGCGACTCGCCGTTCCGCAACCAGGAGATGCTGCTCGGCGCGCAGGTCTACAGCTCCCCGGTCGCGGGCGCCTGTCCGGTCGGCAGCGAGGTCTTCCTCTGGGCGCCGGACTTCACCGGGACCGCCAGGCTCGGCGGCGGAAAGCCGGTGAAACTGCGCGGCGGGCAGCCCAAGCGGCGTGCCGCGCTGACCCCGCTCGGGACGGTCACCGCGCCGGACACCACGATCGGCTACGGTCGCGCGGCGCCGCGCCGGGCGAGCGTCGGCTGTCTGGACCGGGCGAAGCTCGCCGCGGCCGTGGACCGGCTGAAGTCGACGGGCGCGGTGTCCGTCAAGGTCACCGACAGCGGCGTACGGGCCCAGCTCCCGCCCGGCACACGGGGGACGGCGGTGCTCGCCGCGCCCCGGATCGCGGGCTGGAGCTGCGACGGCAGGCCCGCGGACTCCTACCTGGGTCTCGTCGCCGTACCTCTGGACGGAAAGTCGACGACGGTGGACTGCTCCTTCCGCCCGCCCGGCCTGAAGGCCGGTACGGCGATCGGGGCGGCGGGCCTGCTGGCGCTCGGAGTGCTCGCTCTGCTGCCGCTGCTGAGGTCACGCCTCCGGCGCCACAACGGCCGTGTGCAAGGGGACGCCCGGATGTGACCGACCGGCCTGTCAGCCGCTGTGGAACTGCTGCTGCCGGTCGAGCGCACGACGCAGCTCGACCGGCAGCTGGTGGTAGGGCCCGTACGCCCGCTCCGCGTCGTACAGCAGGCCCTGCAGCTGCTGCCGCGCCGCCGTATGGTCGCCGACCGCGAGCAGCAGATGGCCGATGCGGTGGCGGACGTCGAAGGCGCGGGCCGGGTCCGCGCCGCCCGAGCGGTGGTCCTCGTAGTACGGCAGTACGGCGCGGTACTCGGCGAGCGCGGCGGCCGGCTCGCCCAGCTGCTCCAGGCACTGCGCGGCGTCGTAGCGGAACTGCAGCGTCTGCGGATCGGCCGGGCCCGTCTCGGCGGCCCGGTCGTCGGCCAGCCGCCGCAGCTCGGGCAGCGCACGGCGGTACTGCCCGTCGTCCATCAGTGTCGTGGCGTACTGCTTGCGCAGGATCCGTACGACCGGCGAGTGCTCGCCGTGCTCGGCTGCGGCGGCCGGGAGGATCCCGCCGAGGATGTCGACGGCCTGGGTGATGCTGCCCTCGCCGAGGAGGCGCTTGACCTCGTCGACTGCGGCCGCCACATCGGGGCGGGGCGCCACCGGCGCGGCGGAGCGCGGGTCCGGGGGCGGGCTGGTTACCCGGTCCGGCCACGGCGCGTGCGGGCGCAGGAAGGGGCGGGTCGGGTCGAGCGGACCGCCGGGCGCACCGCGGCTGGGCAGCAGCGGCGCGAGCGTCTCGTAGACCTCCTGCGCACCGGACGGGCGGTGCTGCGGGTCCTTGGCGAGCAGGCGCAGCACGAGCGCTTCGAGCGGCTCGGGTATCTCGGGGCGCAGCTGGCGGACCGGGAGCGGCGGCTCGTAGAGATGGCGGTGCAGCACGCCGAGGGCGGTGGAGCCCGCGAACGGGACGTTGCCGCTGAGGAGTTCGTGCAGCAGCACACCGAGGGCGTAGAGATCGGTGTACGGGCCGACCGCGCCGCCCATCGCCTGCTCGGGAGCCATATAGGCGGGGCTGCCGATGGGGGATCCGGTGTGGGTGAGGCGGGTGGTGTCGGTGTCGATGACGGAGGCGACACCGAGGTCGAGGACGGTGACCGTGCCGTCGGGCTTCACCATCACATTCCGCGGCTTGAGGTCGCGGTGCACGATCGGCACGGCGTGCACGGCGGCGAGCACGGCACAGAGCTGGGCGGCGACCGAGACGGCCCACGGCCAGGGGTACGGCTCGTGCTCGGCGAGATGATCGGCGAGGTCCGCGCCCTCGACGTACTGCATGACGAGATAGAGGTCGTCGTCGTCGCTGCCCGCGTCATGGACGGTGACAAGTCCGGGATGGGAGACCTGCGCGGTGACCCGGCACTCGCGGACGAAGCGGCGGCGCATCTCGTCGGCGGCGGTGGCCGCGGCCATGTGGTCGGGGCGGAGCAGCTTGACGGCGACGCGGCGGTCGAGACGGCCGTCGTACGCCGTCCAGACCTGTCCCATGCCGCCCTGGCCGATGACGGTCGAGAGCTCGTAACGGCCCGCGATGACGCGTCCGTTCACCGGCCCTGCTCCCGGCCTTGCTCCTTGCGGAGGTAGTCACTGAGCTCGTCGAGCTCGGCGCGGACCTGGTCGATACGGGGTTTGTCGGGCTGAGGCTGTTGTGGTGGGACGGGCGGGTAGCCGGAGCCGGGCCTCTGGGACGTGTGAGGCATCTGCGTCGGCTGGGGCGGCAGGCCGTACGGGACGGTCGGCGCGGCGTACGGGGCGGTCCGGTTGGCGTACGGCGGGGGCGGCGGGCCCCAGCTCGCCCGGGGCTCCTGGTAGTGACGGATGTCGGCCACCAGATAGTGCGTGGGCACCCCGATGGCGAGCCCGAGCAGAAGCGGCAGGAACACATAGTCGAGGGCGGTCATCTCGTCCTGCTCGGCCGCATCGATCTCGGCGTCGGAACCGAATTCGCCGATGACGACGAACGCGGTGATCGCGAGGGCGAGGCTGACCCAGAACAGCAGCCAGTCGAGCCGTCGGCGGCGCATGATCGCTATTCGTAGCATCGTGCCCCAGGCGAGCATGCCGAAGCTGAGCAGCGCGAGCGCCACGAAGAGCACGCGCATGGCGACGAGCAGCGCGGTGGGCGGTCGCTTGGGCTGCGGCGGCGCATAGCCGTGGCCGTGCATTACTGCTCCTGATGGCCTGGGGACGAGGCAGATGGGGACGAGCGTATACACCGACACGGACAACGGGTCCCGGGTTGTACGGACCCGTTGTCCGATGCGTCACGCTCCGGCTCTCACTCCGGCGTGACCGAGCCGTCCGTCAGCCCGTCGTACAGCCCCTGGACGAGCTGCTCGCCGAGCCGCCCGGCCTGCCTGAGCGCGTCCTCGAATTCGGCGAGCGCGCGGAAGCGTTCGCCGTAGCGCCGCTGATCGGCGAGCGGCAGCCGGGGCAGCTGGAGTCGGCGCACATCGAGCCGGGTCGCCGTGGAGGCGTAGCTACTGGCCTGCCGGTTGTTGGCGGTGCCACGCAGGAAGCCGGCGAGGAACCAGGGGTCGAGCGCGGCCGGATCGGGGTGCAGCAGCTGGAGATTGCGGCCCAGGGCCGCTCCTGCGGTGGCTTCGTCGATGACGCGGACGACGGATCCGCCGCCGAGCACGGGCACGACGACATCGCCCTCTTCGACGCGCACGGGCTCCTCGTCGGGGCCTTCGGGAAGCGTGCCCGAGGGCGCGGTGCCGGAGAGCACGTCCTGCTCGGTGAGTACGGGCTCGGGCTCGGTGCTCGTACCGCCCCTGCCGCCCCTACTGGCCGTACTGGCCGTGCCGCCCGTACTGCCCGTGCCGCCCGCGCTGAGCACCAGGGCTCCCGCGCGGGCCAGTTCGCCGACGGTCGTGGCAGGCCAGGGGGCGGGCTGCGCCTGCCCGGCGGGCGCCGGGGTGAGCTCCCCGGTCAGCCGCAGGGTCTCGGCGAGCCGGTCCCGTACCCGCAGCAGCTCGTCCGCGCCGCCGCCCGCGGCGGGGGGCGGCAGGTGCCGGGCGGG
Source organism: Streptomyces sp. NPDC002730 (assembly GCF_042888805.1). Classification (NCBI taxonomy): domain Bacteria; kingdom Bacillati; phylum Actinomycetota; class Actinomycetes; order Kitasatosporales; family Streptomycetaceae; genus Streptomyces; species Streptomyces sp. NPDC002730. The sequence goes on along the minus strand of NZ_JBIAQG010000003.1, from coordinate 557,015 downwards.
GGCCAGGTCCACGTCGTCGTCGAGGAGTTCGATGACGGGAACCGAGCGGCTGACGCCCGGCTGCTCCTCGGCCGTGCCGTGCTTCTCGAAGGGCTGCCAGGCGTCGAGTACGGCGCTGTGGACGGCCTGCCAGTCGAGCTTGTCGCGGCCGCCGCCGGCCCCGGCGTGCTCCGCGGTGTCGACGAACAGCAGCTCGGGCGGGGCCGGCCGGCCCGGGTCGGGCTTGCGCAGCACCCAGATGTGCAGGGGGATGCCGTACGGGGGCGCGGCGCCGGCGGGCAGGGCGACGACGGCCCGCAGCGCACCGCGGCGCAGCAGCCCGGCGCGGATACGGCGGCCGGAGCGGCGGGACGCGGCGGCGGGCGGCATCAGCAGGACGGCGGCGCCGCCGGGGCGCAGCCGGGCGAGCGCGTGCTGAACCCAGGCCAGTTCGGACTCGGTACGGGCCGGGAAGCCGTACTCCCAGCGGGGGTCGTAGGCGAGTTCGTCGTGGCCCCAGTTGCGCTCGTTGAACGGCGGGTGGCAGAGCACAGCGTCGAACGCGGGCTTCGGGAACGCGTCACCGCGCAGGGTGTCGCCCGCGCGGGCGCGCACTGTGGCATCGGAGTGCAGAGCGAGGCGCAGACCGGTGAGCGCGGCGAGGTCGGGGTCGGCGTCCTGTCCGTACAGGGCGGTGGGGCGTTCGACGGCGCGCAGCAGCGTGCCGGTGCCGGAGGCGGGATCGAGCACGGCGCGGGCGCCGGCCCCGGCAAGCGCGGCCATGAGCGCGGCGGGCCCGGGCGGGGTGAGGGTGTACTGCCGGGGGTTGGCATCCAGGTACCGCCCGAGCAGAAACTCGAAGGCCTGGCGTGAGCCGAGTTCGGCAGCCAGCTCGGCGACACCGCGCAGGAGAGGGACGGATGCCAGCAGCGAGGCTTCCGGCCCGAACGAGGAGCCCGCGGCCTCTGTGAACAGTTCCGGGCGCGTCACCGAGCCCGGGTGCGCTGTGAACACCGCAGCGAAAAGCCCCACCGCATCCTCGCCGAAGCGCGCTGTGAGCACCTGCTCCAGCGCGCCGGGCAGCAGCTCCGCGAGGCGCTCGTCCGAGACCGCCGTCAGCTCCAGCCAGGCCGGGTGACGGTCCCTCACGAGCAGCAGCGTGCAGCCCGCCTGCACCAACGCCGGTACGGGGCCGGCGAGATGGCCCGACAGCTGTTGCCAAACTCTTTCGCGGAGCGGGACTTCGGCGAGTTTGCCCTGGTCGCGGAGCCACTGCTCGACCTCGGTGAGCGCGAACGACGGGCTCGCCTCGGTGCCGCCGACCGGCTTCGGGAAGTCGGCGTGACGGCGCCGCCAGTTGCTGACGGCGGCGCGTCCAACTCCCGCCAGCCGGGCGATATCGGCCGCCGTCACCTCGCTCGATTTCTCCGGCACCTGGCTGACTCCCTCGTAAGCGCTGATCCGCACCTGCCTGTTGTGTTGCCGAGCATAGCGGCGCACCCAGGAGAAACCTCTTCACAGCGTGAGCAAATCACGATTCCGTGAATCGCGTTGACTCGGTTCACAGCGTCTGCTCTTATTGACCACGTCGCCGCACGGCGCGCTGAACGGGGCTCACCACAAGGTCCCGCCCACACTCCACGTCCGGGAGGGCACCCATGTCCCACTCCACGCAGCAGCCCCAGTACGACCCGCAGCAGCCGCCCGGCGCGGGCCCCTACGCCCCGGCGCCACAGCCGCTGCCGCTGCGCAACGGGCTCGGCACGGCCGCGCTGGTGCTCGGGATCATCGGCACCATCTCCGGCCTGATCCCCTTCTTCTTCTGGCTGGCCGGCATCCTCGGCCTGATCGCCCTGATCCTGGGCCTGTCGGGCCGCGGCCGCGTCAAGCGCGGCGAGGCCGCCAACAAGGGCGTGACCACCACCGGCGCCATCCTCGGACTGGTCGCGCTGATCCTCTCGATCGTCGGCGCGGTGATCACGTTCAAGGCCGTGGGCGACGCGGTGGACGAGATCAACAAGGCCACCTCGGGCACCACGGCGTCGAAGGCGCCGGCCGCCGGAACGGGCGACAAGGGCAAGGGCGGCACGGCCGACAAGGCCAAGAGCGACGACAAGACCGACTCGGCCGACACCCTCGCCGCGGGCGACACGTCCATCTACGACGACGACCTCGAGGTCACCGTCTCCGCGCCCAAGGACTTCACCCCCAGCGAGTTCGCCGCCGGGCACACCAAGGGCAACAAGGCCTACGTGGTGACCGTCGTCATCGAGAACGCCGGCAAGGAGAAGTTCGACGCTGCCCTGCTGACCGCCGAGGCCCGCGCCGGCAAGGACGGCGTCAAGGCCGAGCAGATCTTCGACGAAGGGGTCGGCGACGGCTTCAGCGGCAAGATCCTGCCCGGAAAGAAGACCACGGTGAAGTACGCCTTCGACGCCCCGGCCGACGCCAAGATCCTCACGGTCGAGGTCAGCCCCGGCATCTCGTACGACGCCTCGCAGTGGGAGCTCAAGCTCTGACCCGCCGCCGCCCCTCGGGCGAAGAGGCCGCCTCCGGGGCGGCCTCTTCTCGTTCCCCCGGCACGTCCTGGTTCAGCCGCCGCACTGCGCCAGCATCGTCTTCTTGTCCGCCGCCGTCACCGGCAGCTCGTACTTGACCGCCACCTGCGCGACCCGTACCGCGTACGAGCAGCGGATCCGCTTGTTGGGGGGCAGCCAGGACGCCGGGCCCGAGTCGCTCTTCGAGCTGTTGGCGCTGCCCTCCACGGGCAGCAGGTTCAACGGGTCGTTGGCGAGCTGCTGCCGCTTCGCCTTGTCCCAGCGAGCCGCGCCCATCTGCCAGCCGTAGGAGAGCGGGATGACATGGTCGATCTGGACCGCCGAGGCCTTCTGTTTCTTCCGGTCGATGACGGTGCCGGTGTACGGATCGTTCAGCGTCATCGCGATGACCACGCAGTCGGATCCTGAGCGGTAGCGCAACTCGCGGCCGTCGCGGGCGAGCAAGTCGTTCCTGGTTATCTGCACCTCTCCCTTTCTCTCGATTCACATGAGGGACAGGCGTAACTCTTCCCTGTGACTCGCCGTTATCAGTCACACCATGAGGCACATGGGCTACGCCAACGGAAGGGGACGGCGCCATGACGTTACGTACGGAGAAGGCCATCTCACCCTCCAGCGGAGAAGTCACTTGGCTCCTGGTGGACGAAGAGACGTACCGCCCGCACCCCGAGGCGCGTGAGTTCGCGCTGTATCTGCGCGGAGCAGGACGATCGCCACAGACGCAGCGTGCGTACATCCCCAGAGTCGGACGCTTCCTTACGTGGTGCGCTGAGCGGGGCATCGACTGGAAGACCGCCGGGCTCGGGGTCATGAGCCGGTTCAAGTTCCATGTCGAGCAAATGCCTACGCGGCGCGGACAGCTCCCGTCCGGCAAGACAGTCAACGCCACACTCACCGCGGTCTGCGAGTTCCTGCGCTTCTGCGCCTCGCAGGGCTACGTAGACCACGAGCTCGCCGCCCGGCTCAGCGAACCGCGCTTCCTCACCCACACCCCGACCGGCTTTGATCCGGGCGAGGGCGGCCAGCACCTGATGGTCAAGGCCCGCGTGCTGAAGGCGCCCGAGATCGTACTGGCGCCTGCGACGCTCTCCGAGCCCCAAGTGAGTGAGATCCTCGACGCCGCACACACAGCCCGAGACCGGCTGCTGCTGACCGTTCTCGTCGCAGGCGGCCTCCGCATCGGCGAGGCTCTCGGGCTACGCCGCGAGGACATGCATCTGCTGCCGGACTCCACGCACCTCGGATGCCGGACCCGTGGGGCCCACCTGCACATTCGGCCGCGTCAGGACAACGAGAACGGAGCCCGCGCGAAGGCCGGCCGACACCGGATGGTGCCATTGGCGCAGGAGGCGGTCCATCGGTACCGCGAGCACCTCGCCGAGCGCGAGCGAGTGCTCGAAGCTACCCACTGCGACTACGTGTTCGTCAATCTCACCCGTGGTCATGCGGGCCGTCCCATGACCTACTCCAACGCCAAGCAGGTCATCGAGCGGATCGGCAAGCGCTGCGGATTCCGCGCTCGCCCGCACATGATGCGGCACACGGCCGCGACCCAGTGGGTCCGCAGCGGAATCGCCCCGGATGTCGTACAAACCTTGCTGGGTCACGCGTCGTCGGCGAGCACCGCCGTCTACCTGCACGCCCGGGACGAGGACCTCCGGGCCGCTGTCGACCGCGTCGCCCCGGAGGCTGTCCGATGACGCCCGCCGCGGCCCTCGCTGTCGTCGCCCCGAGCGACCACCGCGACCCCGAGTGGCCTGCCTGGCTCTCCCGACGTCTCGCGCCCGCTTGGCGCGCGAGCGAGTGGGACCACGACAAGGCCCTATTCACGGCGGACCCGGGCAATCCGACAACCAGCGTGTTCGTCTGCCTCGTGACCGCGTGCTCCACTCACGTGGCAAGCAATGGATCCCGCTGCGACACGTGCCGTAAGGCCCGCTATCTCCAGGGCAACCCGGCCGACTTCGACACGACACACGCTCCGGTGCCGTCCCGCCGTCGGCCCAACACCTCGGTCGACGGTGCGCTCCCCGGGGTGTCCCAGTTCTCACTGTCCGAGCTGTCCCCCGCCGTGCGCCACGAGATTCTGTACGGGCTGCAGCAGCGTGACGCCACCGGAATCAGCCTGGTCCCCCAGCGTGTCCGCCGGATCGTGGCCGGACTCCCTCCGGGCCTCTGCTCGCTCCTCGACCTGGACGACACTTTCGCCTCAGGTCTCCCGGCCGCTACCGCCGGCGTCCTGAACGGTGTACTGCTTCATGTCCGCCGCGCCCGGGTCGAGTTCGAAGGTGCCGACCCAACCACCGGTGACGTGTGGGAATGCGCCTTGGTCGGCCTGTCCGCCGGGCGTGGCAGGAAGTATGTCGCCGTCCACGGGGACATCGACTTCCGGCCCGTACAGCAGAGCTGGCTGCGGGAACTGGTCAAGGAGTACGGCCGTACAGCTCGTCCGAACGTCCAGGACCTGAGGCAGACCGTGTACGCGGCGACGATCGCCTCCGGTGCCTTGGCCAGCCGCCCGTACGGCGATGAACCACAGCGGCTGGCGATGGCGGACATGAACGCCGTGGTTGACCTGATCCGCATCACGAAGCGCCCTGAGGACGGCCACGACTACTCCACCAGCCACCGCCGGGCACTCCTGCGCCACTGGCGCACGTTACTGGAGTACGCGCGACAGGCCGGGATGATGGACCACGTGCCCGGCGGCTTCGCGCTGAACCCTCGCTTCCACACCATCGCCGCGGTGGAGGTTTCCGAGGACGACATCGGCCGGGCTATCCCTGCACACGTCATTGCCCAGCTCGACGCGAACATTGGCTTGCTGGGCACCTCGACGGCGTACGAGAGCGGTGGCTGGACAGCCACCGACTTCGCGCGGATGTACCAGATGGTCTACTCGGTCCTCCGGGATACCGGCCGCCGCCCCGGCGAGGTCACGAGCCTGCGCCGCGACTGCCTGGAGTGGGTCGACGGCAAGCCGACGCTGATCTACGACAACCACAAACGGCGGCGCCACGGTCAGGACAGTCGCGGCACTCGCCGTCGACCGGCACGGCGACTCGCGCGGATTCGGCGATCCCCTGGCCTACGAGGTGGAAAGCGTCGGAGTTCCGTACGGCGGCTGCACGGAGCCGAGCAACGTCAAAGCGGGTGGAGGACACTGCCGCATCCGCTTCCAGTGCGCAGGCTGCGACTTCTACCGCCCGGACCCCTCCTACCTCCCCGCCCTGGAGCAGCAGATCGCGGACCTGCGGGCCGACAAGGAGGCCGCCCTGGCCATGGATGCCGCCGAGTGGGTCGTGCGCAACCTCGACGACCAGATCCACGCCTACTCGAAGTCGGCCGTCGAGATGCGACGCAAACTCGATGCCATGCCCGCCGAGGAACGGGCCGCCGTCGAGTCGGCCTCACGCGAGCTGCGCAAGGCCCGCTCGGCCGCGGCCTTCTTCCCTGTCCAGGCCCTGACCACACGGAGCCCCGAATGAAGCGAACGCCCGCCGCCGAAAGGCACAGCCGGGACGCCCGGGTTGAGCGGCTGCGCGCCAGCCGCGTACAGGACAGCGAGGTCAAGACCGCGCGCACACTCGCCGTCGTACGTGACCTGCTCAGCGCAGGCCGACGCATCACCATCGCTCAAGTCGCCCGAGACGCATCGGTATCCACCTGGTTCATCTACAACCAGCCTCAGGTACGGGACGCCGTTCTGGGCGCCATGACCACCCAACGCGAGCAGGGCCTCTCCTGCCCTGCCCCACGTGGTGGGCAACAGCTGTCGCCTGCCGGACTGCAGACGGAAGTTGCCCTGGCACGGGACGAGATCAAGGACCTCAAGAAAGAGCGGGACCGTCTCCGTGAACGCGTACAGCTCGCGCTGGGGGCGGAGCTGGAGGATACGAACCGCAGCCATCTGATCGACAGAGTTCAGGAGCTGGAGCGGCAGAATGCTGCGCTGAGCCGCGAACTGGCAGAGGCCCGGGATAGCCAAACCGTGCTGGAGCAGCGCCTGCGCACATCGGAGGACGAACTCGCCGCTGCCCGCACAGGTCTCCGCAGGGCGATGCGGGCAGTTCCGAACCACTGACGCCGAGTGGTCGTCGGAGGCCCGTCTCCGACAACCACTACGCCTCCGGTGCGTCCGCCCGTCCAGGGGCGCCGACGACCGCCCGCGGGCCGATCCGAGTCCGCTGTCGGCGGAAAGCCCCGGCAAGGGACACTGCCGCCTGCCAGCATGACCCGATGAACAAGCAGACGGCGTTACGCCGACTCGACCTGGGCTACTTCGTCCGGCCGGCATCGGAAGCCGGTGGCTCGCAGCCGCGAGTCGAACCCGTCCTCGCCTATCTCGTGCAGCGCGACGAGGGACTGCTCCTCTTCGACACCGGCGTCGGCGCTGCCGACCCGGAAACCGAAGCCCACTACCGCCCTCACCGCAGGTCACTCGAGGCAGCCCTCGCGGCCGCAGGAGTCACCCTCACGGACATCTCCCTGGTGGTGAACTGCCATCTCCACTTCGACCACTGCGGCGGGAATCCCTTGCTGGGCGGCAAGCCCGTCCTCGTGCAGTCCGTGGAGCTGGCCACTGCCCGCCGAGGCGGCTACACCATCGACGAACTCGTGGACTTCCCCGGCGCCACCTACGAGGAGATCACCGGAGAAGCCGAGGTCTGGCCAGGAGTCCGGATCGTCCCGACTCCCGGGCATACCGCCGGGCACCAGTCGCTCGTCATCCGGGAGAACGACGGCACCGTGGTCCTCGCCGGCCAGGCACACGACTTCGCATCCCACTTCGCCTCGGACCACCTAGCCCGCCAGGCCGCCCTCCAGGGCCTCGAACCGCCGCTTCCCACTTATCAGTCATGGCTGGAGCGGCTCACCGAATTCGACCCCCGCCGCGTGCTCTTCGCCCACGACTGCTCAGTCTGGGAACCACCCCGGCACAGCAGTTGATGCCAGCCACCCCGACTATCACCACCCGGGCGTGCGACGTCAGCCATCGCATTGGGCGAACATCATGTCCTTGTCCGGGGCGGTCACCGGCATGTCGTACTTCTGCGCCACTTGCGCGAACCGCACGACATAGGCGCACCTGATGCGCTTGTTCGGCGGGAGCCAGGAAGCCGGCCCGGAGTCGCTCTTGGCGGAGTTGGCGCGTCCCTCGACGGGGAGCAGATTGAGCACGTCGTTCGCCAGCTGCCGACGCTTGGTCTCCGGCCAGCGAGCAGCGCCCATCTGCCAGCTGTACGACAGCGGCACCACGTGATCGATCTGTACCTCCATGGCGTCCTGCTTGCGCCACTCGATGGTGCGGCCTGTGTAGGGGTCGTGCAGCGTCATCGAGACGACCACACAGTCGGAACCGTTGCGGAAACTCAGCCCCTCACCGTCGCGATTCATAAGATCATTTCGAGTGTCGCAGCCGTTCCTCGCCAGCGGCACCCCGTCTGCCGTGTCCATCCACGCGTAACCGAATTCGTCTCTGGCATAGCCCGTCTTCGGGCCACGGCCCTTCGTAGGCAGTTCCTCGATGAGCTTGCGGGCCTGGGACTTGTCCTCCGCTGACGTAACAGGAGCGAGCCCCGGCTTCGTCCCGTCGGGGTTCTCCAACGGGTTCACCGCCCGTCCGTCGGTTGCGGTGGATCCGGAACCCGAGGAAGTACCACCCGCCTCAAGACCGTCGCATCCCGCGAGGAGCAGCACGGCAGCGGCCGCGCCGAGCACCTGCCGCATCCAGCGGGTACGCACAGCATTTCTGTGCCCCATGTGCCTCTCAATACCCACAGCTGACCACCATCTGCGTACGCTGCGAAAACGCCTCGATCAGGGGCCGGAGCATAGAGATAATCCTGGTGTCACAACCGTTCCGTGCCAGCGGAACACCGTCGGCGGTGTCCATCCAGGCGTAGCCGAAGCGGTCCCGGGCGTAACCGGTCTTCGGGCCCCGGCCTTTGGTGGACACCTTCCCTATCAGCCGACGGGCGGCGGCCCTGTCCCGCTCGGAGGCGAGAGGGGCGAGGCCGGGCTTCGTCCCCTCGGGCTTGGCGAGCGGGCTGGTGCCGACGCCCGAGCCTCCGGCGGAGGGCGCGGATGCGGAGTCCGAGGGCTTGGCGTCCCCGGTGAGCCCGCCTCCTTCGCAGCCTGCGAGCAGTGTCCCTGCGACGACAGCCGTCAGTCCGCCTGCGAGCACACGCGATATTCGAACCCCGAGTCTTTTCACGCTCGCACCCTACTCAAGCCCTGCACGAGACAAGGCAGTTCAGGAGCGTTGCGGAGGATATTTTCGCTATCCACCGCTATGGACCGGTCCGCGGCGCGCTTCGACGCGCGGAAGGCGGAGGGGGCGCGTAGCGTCGAAAGCACCAAGTCTGCAATCCACCTGTCCGGAGGAGAGCAACAGCGATACGCACACAGAGATACACATCCGCACATCCACCGCCCGCGGAGCCGAGCCGGCCACCGCGGGCGGTGTGTCGTTCCGGATCCCGTGCCGCCAGGACCCCGTACGGCAGCGGCCCCGCACGGCTGCGGCCCCGCACTGGCCCGCGACCTCACACCTTGCCGATGCCCAGCGTGGTCACCCCGGGCAGCAGGCCCGTGCCCAGGACCTCGACCCAGAGCGGCCCGAGCAGCTCGACAAGGCGGTCGCGGTCCGCGTCCGCGAGAGCCGCCCAGGGCGCGGCGGCCAGTTCGTCCGTACGCCGCTCGACCTCGGCCCGCAGCTCCCGTCCGGCCTCGGTCGCCGCACCGTCCGCGTCCAACAGCCCGCGCGCCACGAGCCGTTCACGCGCCGCGCCCCACTCCTCCTCGCTCCAGCCGCGGCTCGTGAAGGTCTCCACCGGGGCCGCACCGATGCCCGCGAAGGAGACCAGCGCCTCGACGGGGTCGAGACCGGCCGTCAGCAGTGCGGCGAGATGTCCGTCCCCGCGGTGCTCACGCAGGATCGTCGCGGCCTGCCAGAGCACGAGATGCGGCGCGTCCGGCCAGGGCAGCGCGGCGTTGGCGGCGGCGAGGGGTCGTCCTTCGGTGTTCACGCCCTCAGCGGCCCGGCGGACGAGGGCCGCGGCCTCCGCGAACTCGGGGCTGTCCACGTTCTCGCCGAAAATCGTGCGGTACGCCCGGTCGATCCCGCGCAACCGGGCGGCGAGCACCTTGTCCGGCGCGGCGACGTCCCACGCGGCGGGGACATGCTCGGCGACCATGCGCGGACTGAAGCCGTAGAACGCGGAAGCCACCTGCCGGGCTCCGGGCGAACCGAGCGGCGCGGACCGCAGCGCGAAGTAGCTCGGCCAGCGCTCGCCGGTCTCGTAGCCCAGCGCGGCGACCTCGTCGAACACCTCCGGCGCGTAGTAGAGCACGGCATGCAGGGGCTCCAGCAGATGCCACATCTGGCGGACCCGGCCCAGTTCCTCGGACATGTCTCCTCCTCCATCCATTCTTATCTTGTCATCGACTAGATTGCTCGTCCGCCCCGAACTTGTCAATGCCTAGATTCCGCGTAGCCTGATCCCATGAGCGAGCGCACGTACCACCACGGAGATCTGCGGCGGGCCGTCCTCACCGCCGCCCTCGACGTCATCCGTACCGAGGGCCCCTCGGCCCTGAGCCTGCGCGACCTGGCCCGCCGCGCGGGCGTCTCCCACGCGGCCCCCGCCCACCACTTCAAGGACCGCAGCGGCCTGCTCACGGCGATCGCGACGGAGGGGTACGACCTCCTGGCCGCCTCCCTGGCCGACGCCCCCGACCTGCGCGAACGAGGCGTGCACTACGTCCGTTTCGCGGTCGAGCACCCCGCGCACTTCCAGGTGATGTTCCAACCGGACCTCTACCGCCCCGACGACCCGGAACTCCTGGCCGCGAAGGCCCGGGCCACGGAGGAACTCCGCGCGGGAGTCGCGGACCGCACCCCCGCCGAGGACGCCGGCCTGATGGGCATCGCGGCCTGGTCGATCGCCCACGGCTTCGCCACGCTGCTGCTGAGCCACAACCTGGACCGGCCGGTGGGCGACCGCGACCCCGAGGAGGTCTTCCGCGCCCTGACCGGCGTGACCTTCAGGACCCAGCCGGCAGGTTCGAAGGTCGGCGATGACACGATGCAGGAATGACGACGACGCTTGAGAATTCAGAGTCCCGCGCCGCTGATCCCGAGCCTTGGTCATGCACGGGCTCGATCCCCGGTGACCTTCTCTCGGCGAAGGCGTTGGTGTATGACCCGAGCGGGTTCAGATGCTCACAACCGGTACCGGAGGCGGAGAGTGCCGCGTACGGAGCTCACGAATTCACTCTGGACGGCGCCTCCGTCAGGTTCCGTGTAGCCAAAACAACCCCGACGAAGGTCGGCCAATTCGTCACCGTATGGAAGAGGTCCGCGGACGGGCCGATCCAGCCCTTCGACGCCGGGGACCCCGTCGACCTCTTCGCCATCAGCACCCGGGACCATCAGCATTTCGGACAGTTCGTCTTTCCGCGAGACGTGCTGTGCGAACGGGACGTCGTCTCAAGGAACGGTTCCGGCGGGAAGCGGGCGTTCCGCGTCTACCCGCCGTGGGTGACCACGACCAGCCGCCAAGCCCGCAGTTCCCAGGCGTGGCAGCTGAACTTTTTCCTGCCCATACCTGAGGACGGCGCGATCAACTCTGCCCGTGCCCAAGCGCTCTATCGCCCAGGACACCCGCTCCAGGGAGGCGCTCCGCCGAATTGACCCATTGATTCGGCATGCCCCCTTCCCCGGGAGGACTTGACCCCGAGCACATCGCTCGCGGAGGCTGTTCGGCCGCGGGAGATCAACGATCCGAGCCGCTCAACCCCAGCTCGCGCCGCCAGCGCCACGCCAGCGCGAGACAGGCTCTGCCGGCGGGGAGCGTTTCCTTGTGGGACGCATAGCCCAAGACGTTCTCTTCAGTGAAGCGGATCCCGCGATAGCCCGAGCGCGCCCGGGAACCAACGACGAGTGTCCCTTCCTCGTTGCGCTGCCCCATCGAAGCGAAGATCCTGTCGAAAACTTCGGCGTCCCACACACAGGCCAGACAGATCTCCGGCTTCCATGTCAGCGGGTCCATCCCGAGCCCAAGGAACCGCACACGGACCTTGCCGTCACGCAGCGCACGTTCAAAGTCTGCATACGGGGCGTCGTGCGCGTAGTCGAGGGTAACGCCGCCGTCCCCGGTGGCGTCGGGGGCACCGAGAAACTCCTCTGCGTACTCGCGCATCGTCGTTCGCCACAGATCCAGATCGGACTGCCACACCGGCAGGACGTTCACGTGCGGTTGGAACTCCCCGGCGGGCACCACATGCGTGGTGTCCATGGCCACCGCGACCCCGTCCCCATCTCGCCGGTGCATGAAGAAGAATGCGTCGTCCCCCTCGGTCCGCACCGTGAGGGCACTGACCCCCGGCAGTGCCGCACGTCCGCCCAGCCTGAAAGGGCCGCCGAGACTTCGGCGGTAGCGACCGTGCAACGGGTCATCAATGCCCCGCAGATCGAGCAGCGCCTCCTCGTAGGCCAGGGCCTCCGTGGTGTCAAGCCCGTCAAAGTAGTGCCCCAGCGCGAAGGTGAGGCAAGGTCCGGCATCGGGGCTGTCCGTAGGTGGTGGTGTCACCTCCAGCAAGCGGTACGAGGGGCCGTTGAACCATGTACCCGGCCTGTCCAACGCTTCGACCGCCGCCGCGTAGGTTTCAAGCCGCCCCTTGCTCGCCTCGCGCGGCCAATAGCGGCGCAGGTCCGCGCGCGCCTGATGCAGCTGCTCCTGCGGCAGGGCCTCCCGAAGCGTCAGCTTCACCGCGTCAAGAGGCAGCGGCTGCATCGGGATCCACCCAGGCTTGGTCAGCAGTGCCAGCGAGTCGTCCGCGCGGTACTCCGCCTGCTGTTCGATGCACTGTTCGGCCAACTCGGCGCGACGCGACTTCACATGGCGCCGTATCCGTAAGAACGTCGCAACGCTGTGTTCCCGGCTCGCCAGTCGCTGTGGGGACCACGCGAGTATGGCCGCGACCACCGCCACCACGAGCCCAGCAGCGCCGATCGTCGTCTCCAGCATCTGCCCCCGTCCTCCTTCTGTCGACGGCACATTGAATCAGGGGGCACCGCACACAAGCACGAAAGCCTCACGGCCCATCAGAGGGACCTCGGCCTCAGGGCTGCGGAACCTGCCACGGGCGGCCGCAAGCAGCATCACTCACTCCACGTTGTTGGCGCCCCGGCTCTCGGCAATGCGCAGTGCGTCCCGGAGCGCCTCCGACAGGTGTGCCGCCAAGACGCGTAGCTCGGAGCCCAAGACCCCGGACGAGCCAAGCATGGACTGCGACCGCTCCAGCAACTGCCCTGCCAGATCGAGCTGGACCGCCTCGATCTGGTCGGCAATTCGGGACACAGGCCCGTCACCGTCACCAACGAGATAGCAGGGTCGGCCATCAGGGCCGGACCACGGCAGCAGACGAATCGAGCGGTGCTCATTCATGCGACCACCCTCGCAGCATGAACGTCCCGACTGTCGAGGTCGATGCCGTATGTAGCGAACCACAGGACCCTGCGCCGCTGCCGCTGCGCACGAGCCTCCTCATTCCGCTCGTGCACTTGCAGATACGGGCGGACCAACGCGGTGGCCTGCCCGTCGATGGGCTCGTACCACGCACTTACTGACGGCGCCGGGCGAAACACATCGACACGCGGCGTGGGTGCGGGACACCCCGCGCGATGACGGCCATCGGGTGCGAGCAACACCCGGAGCCAGTCGACGAGTTGAGTGATCAGTCGGCGCATCTCGGTGACTCTCCCGCTGTTGGGACTGAAGGACAGGCCGGCGAGGCCGTCACACATCAACCTCGGCCCAGACCACGCCGCCACTCGACGTCAGGTCATGTCCGAAGCGGTCCGCACCCGCCAGCGCGGCCAGTACGGACCGACGGCCGGCGTGTGTGAGGTGCTCCGGTAGGAGGACCTCGATGCGGATGCGGTGCGGGGTCTCATGAGTGCTCGGTTCCTGACGGGTCACAGCCGCCAGTTGTGCCGCGATCGCGATGGCCAGAGCTTTGGGTGAGCACACAAGGTTCCCCAGTGACGGTACGACTACGGAGCGCATTTCTACTTCAGTAGGTTCTACCTGATGCAGTAGCTTGTCAATGCCGAGCCTTAGGAACTGCACTGCCTGCCCCTGTCCGGGGTGAACGGAGAGCCGCCCATGCCTCGTGAGGCGCCGTACCTTGAGGTTGCCGACGCACTGCGAGTCCGGATCCTCTCTGGAGAATGGGCAGTTGGTGAACGGCTGCCCTCCCGCGCCCAACTCGCCGATGAGTACGGCGTCGGCCGCAATGTCACCCAGCGGGCCATGGATCGCCTGATCATCGAGGGCTTGTTGGAGGGGCGCGCTGGGTCCGGCACGTATGTGCGCAGGCCGCGAGAGCGACTGCGCATGGTCCGCTCCCACCACCGCGAGCGCCGCGGGACCTCTCCCTTCCGTGCTGACATGAAGGGGCAGGGCCGGATGGGCACTTGGGAGGCCCACAGCCAGGCCCGGACGCCCGCGCCCGAGCACATCGCCGAGCGCCTTGCCATCGAGCCCGTTGATCCATGCGTCGTCACACGCTACGAGTTCTTGGCCGACGGCAAACCGGTTCAGCTCTCCGAATCGTGGGAGCCGATGGCCATCACCGGTGAAACCCCGGTTGTCCTCCCGGAGATGGGGCCGCTGGCCGGGATGGGCGTGGTGGAGCGGATGCACTCCATCGGGGTCTCCGTGGAGACCGCAGTAGAGCTGCCCCGCCCGGCGCGCGCCAGTCAGGAGCAAGCGAACCTGTTGGGCATCAGCCTGGGTGACTTGGTGCTGACGATCGAGCGCACGTACTTCGATACGGACGGGCGGCCGGTGGAGACGGCGGACATCGTCGTTGCAGACGCGCGCTGGGAAGTGGCGTACGAATTCGGCGTCGACGGGCCCTAGCCGACCAGGCCTTGGCGCCTGCCGGTCTTGAGGGTGAGCTCGGCCTCGGCCCATGAGAACCTGGCGGAATGCCGGGAGAGCCGCACGGACCCATACCGTCGTCGCAGTTCACCAACGAGCAGATAGTCAACTGGTTGATCGACGAATGCCGGGACGCGGGTAGTCGAATCGCAGCCCTGACGACGTCAGGCGACCGAATACTCGCCGCAGGCAGCACGGTGATTGCGCTTGGCGCGACGGTCGCGATCGGAGGCGGCAAGAGTTACCTCCTCATGTGGCTACCGCTCGGCGTGGCCATCGTCTTCGTCCACGGGCTTTATCTGACCAACATGACCCAGGCTCTCATCGGCTACAAGATAGGCCTGGAGAAGGAAGTCGAGAGACGTACCGGTCTCCCCTTGATCGCATGGCAGTCCCGCGTCATCGCCCACAACGGATCCCGCCGCCACGTCATGAGCGTGTTCCTCCTCGGTGTAGCCGTATACATGGCGAGCGCGGGACTCGCTTTCACCCAAGCGACTCACACCCTCACCCCAGGAGCCTGGGGTCATGAACGAGCATGGCTGTACATCACTTTGACGGCTGCCGGAGTCATCGCCGGTACCGGTGTCATCGGCTACTGCTACTGGATCCAGCGCGACTCGATCAGGTCCACGGAACAGAGGGTCACGGACATGTTCGCGGCCACCACCGCCCGCCTCGGAGAGTGACGCCCGGACCGACGACCGTTGAACCAGGTCAGGCCGCTATCGCCAGCTTGCGCACCTGCGCGTCGACGGCATCGGCCGGAACAGCCGCCGCCCGGCCGCCGAAGCCCAATGCGCGGAATGTCGCCACCGTCGAACCCGAACGCACCAGGACGTACACGAGGGAAACCTCGGACCGCGCCTTCGAGTCCTCCACGACCTGTACGAGCTTGAAGGAGACGGACTCATCGCCCTTCCCCGGATCCGGGAGCGCGGTGACCGCCTCGTACCGGAACGGGTCACCTGCGTCGTCGAATGCCTTGCCCACGCACGTAGAGATGCCGGCCCGCACGTCCGCCATCACCTTCTTGGCGTCGCCTGCCCGGTACGCGGCCAGGCCCAGACCGGCCGTGCCCTCGCCCGGCTTGCTCACCACACGACCGAGGCGTGCTGTGGGCCGGTACTGGCTGACCATTCCGAGCGTGTCCCCGATCGCCTGACATTCCGCAGGTTTGGCAGGGAGCGATGGAGCCGAGACAGAGGTGCTGATCGCATCCACGGTGTATCCCGGCAGATCCTGCTTCGTCACCGCTGCCCGCTCCAGCTGCGGCTGAGTGAGCCCCACCCCGTCCGCCGCCGGGCTCGCGGTCGGCTGCTCCGGTCGATCCCGCTCGCCGCACGCAGCCATGGACGACACGCCCGTCAGCACCAGAACGGCCATACCGGCACGCAGCACCCTGTTCAACATCTCCCCCACCCCCGGCGCCGTGCGCACGACGACTTTTCGCCGTGCGCGCCTCCCGGCGGCCGAGATCATACGTCCGGAGGGGCAGCGTCACGACCCCAGAATCGTCGTGAGGAACTCGCCCGTCCACGACAGCAGTTCGCGCCCCACCACCGGCTTGCCGCCGATCTTGCCCGCCGTCGGGCGGGGCACCAGGATCTGGTGGACCGCCGGCTTGATCACCGTACGCGGATACAGACGCTTCAGCCGCAGCTCCTGCGACTCCCTCAACTCCACCGGCGCGAAGCGGATGTTCGAGCCCTGGAGCACGATCTCGCCGACCCCGCACGCCCGGGCCAGCATCCGCAGGCCCGCCACCAGGAGCAAGTTCTCGACCGGTTCCGGGAGCTTGCCGTAGCGGTCGGTGAGTTCGTCACGGACCGCCTTGATGTCCTCCTCGGTGTTCGCCGAGGCGATCGCGCGGTACGCCTGCAGACGCAGCCGCTCGCCCGGTGCGTAGTCGTGCGGGACATGCGCGTCGACCGGGAGCTCGATCTTGACCTCGAGCGGGGGCTCCTCCTCCACGCCACCGTCGACCGCGGCGCGATAGTCCGCCACCGCCTCGCCCACCATGCGGATGTACAGGTCGAAGCCGACGCCCGCGATATGGCCGGACTGCTCGCCGCCCAGCAGATTGCCCGCGCCGCGGATCTCCAGGTCCTTCATCGCGACATACATCCCCGCGCCCATCTCGGTGTGCTGGGCGATCGTCGCAAGGCGCTCGTGGGCGGTCTCGGTGAGCGGCTTCTCCGGCGGGTAGAGGAAGTAGGCGTAACCGCGCTCGCGGCCCCGGCCCACGCGGCCGCGCAGCTGATGCAGCTGCGAGAGACCGAAGTTGTCGCCGCGCTCGACGATCAGAGTGTTCGCGTTGGAGATGTCGATTCCGGACTCGACGATCGTCGTGGAGACAAGCACGTCGAACTTCTTCTCCCAGAAGTCCACCACGACCTGCTCGAGCGCCGACTCGGGCATCTGGCCGTGGGCGGTCGCGATACGGGCCTCGGGCACGATGTCACGCAGCCGGGCCGCCGCCCGGTCGATCGACTCCACGCGGTTGTGGATGTAGAAGACCTGGCCCTCGCGCAGCAGTTCACGGCGGATCGCCGCGCCGAGCTGCTTCTCCTCGTAAGGCCCCACGAAGGTGAGCACAGGGTGGCGCTCCTCCGGCGGGGTGGTGATCGTCGACATCTCGCGGATGCCGGTGACCGCCATCTCCAACGTACGGGGGATCGGTGTCGCGGACATCGTCAGTACGTCGACGTTGGCGCGCAGCTTCTTCAGCTGCTCCTTGTGCTCGACGCCGAAGCGCTGCTCCTCGTCGACGATGACCAGTCCCAGGTCCTTGAACCTGGTCTCGGAGGAGAACAGCCGGTGCGTGCCGATGACGATGTCGACCGTGCCGTCCCGCAGGCCCTCCAGCGCCGCCTTCGCCTCCGTGTCCGACTGGAAACGGCTCAACGCCCGCACATTCACCGGGAATTGGGAGTAGCGCTCGGAGAACGTGCCGAAGTGCTGCTGCACCAGCAGTGTCGTCGGCACCAGGACCGCGACCTGCTTGCCGTCCTGCACCGCCTTGAAGGCCGCCCGTACCGCGATCTCCGTCTTTCCGTAACCGACGTCGCCGCAGATCAGCCGGTCCATCGGGACCGTCTTCTCCATGTCCTCCTTGACCTCGGCGATCGTGGAGAGCTGGTCGGGCGTCTCCACATACGCGAAGGCGTCCTCCAGCTCCCGCTGCCACGGGGTGTCCGGACCGAAGGCGTGGCCGGGCGCCGCCATCCGCGCCGAGTAGAGCTTGATCAGGTCGGCGGCGATCTCCTTGACCGCCTTCTTCGCGCGCGCCTTGGTCTTCGTCCAGTCCGCGCCGCCGAGCCGGTGCAGGGTCGGGGCCTCGCCGCCGACGTACTTGGTGACCTGCTCCAGCTGGTCGGTGGGAATGTAGAGCCGGTCGCCGGGCTGGCCGCGCTTGGCCGGGGCGTACTCGACGAGCAGATACTCGCGGGTCGCGTTCTGCACGGTCCGCTGCACCATCTCGATGTAGCGGCCCACGCCGTGCTGCTCGTGAACGATGTAGTCGCCCGCCTCCAGAGTGAGCGGGTCGATCGTCTTGCGACGGCGGGTGGGCATCCGCTGGCCGTCCTTGCCGGCCGCCTTCTGGCCCGACAGGTCGGTCTCCGTCAGCACGGCGAGCTTGAGGCCCGGGTCGATGAAGCCGTAGTCGATCGAGCCGCACGACACATGGACGACGGACGGGGTGATCTCTCGGAGGTCGGCGTCGAGGCGGGCCGCGATGCCTTCGCCGCTCAGCACCTCGACGGTACGGGAGGCGGGGCCGTGCGCCTCTGTCACGTACGCCGTGCGCCAGCCGTCCGCCAGCCAGCCCTTGGTGTCGGCGAGCGCCCGCGCGGTGTCGCCGCGGTACGTCTCCGGGGCATGCATCCCCAGTTTGAGGGTCTCGTCCGACAGCTCTTCGTCGGCCGCGAACGGCGAGACGGACCACCACATCATCCCGAGCTCGCGAGCCCGGTCCCGTACATCCGCGAGCCCCCGCAGCGAGGCCGCGCCGACATCGATCGGGGCCTCGCCACCGCCGGCCGTCGCCGCCCAGGAGGCCTGCAGGAACTCCTGGCTCGTCGCCACCAGGTCCGCGGCCCGCGTCCGTACCCGCTCCGGGTCGCAGACCACGGCCATCGAGCCCTTGGGCAGGACATCGAGCAGCAGCTCCATCTCGTCGACGAGGACCGGCGCGAGGGACTCCATGCCCTCGACCGCGATGCCCTCGGCGATCTTGCCGAGCAGCTCACCCAGCTCCGGGTGCTGTTCGGCGAGGGCCGCGGCCCTTTCCCGTACGTCGTCGGTGAGCAGCAGCTCGCGGCAGGGCGGCGCCCACAGCCCGTGCTCCGCGACCTCGAGCGAACGCTGGTCCGCGATCTTGAAGTACCGGATCTCCTCGACGTCGTCACCCCAGAACTCCACCCGCAGGGGGTGTTCCTCGGTCGGCGGGAAGACATCCAGGATGCCGCCGCGGACCGCGAACTCGCCGCGCTTCTCGACCAGTTCGACCCGGGAGTACGCGGCGGCGGCCAGCGCCTCCGTGACCTCGCCGAGGTCGGCGGACTGCCCGGTGCGCAGAGCCACCGGCTCCAGGTCACCGAGCCCCTTGACCTGCGGCTGCAGTACGGAGCGGATGGGCGCGACCACGACCGACACCGGTCCGGTGGCCGGGTCGTCCTGCGCCGGGTGGGCCAGCCTGCGCAACACCGCGAGCCTGCGGCCCACGGTGTCGGAGCGGGGCGAGAGCCGCTCGTGCGGCAGGGTCTCCCAGGAGGGGTATTCGGCGATGCCCTCCTCGGGCAGCAGCGAGCGCAGCGCGGCCGCCAGGTCCTCGGCCTCCCGCCCGGTCGCCGTGACGGCCAGCACCGGCCGCCCGGCCTCCCGGGCGAGCGCGGCCACCGCGAAGGGGCGCGCGGCGGGCGGACCGACCAGGTCGACGTGCATACGGTGACCGTCCGCGGCAGCCTTCACCGCTTCGGCGAGCGCCGGGTCACGTACGACGGCATCGAGCAGACCGTGCAGGCTCATGAAGGGCTTCCATCCGGGGAGTGGGCAACGCGAACCGCCCGACACGTCGAACGGGCCGGGGTGCTTCCAGCCTACGGCTGCCGACTGACAGCCGCGTCCGGAATCCTCCCGGCCTGATGTCCGTCGTGCTGTCAACCGAATGGAGCGCCCCGGCGCGTACAGGCAGTGAGATCTGTCCACGCACGGGAGCCGCGGGGGCGGGGCATGGAACAGCCCGGCCCCGGCGCGCCGCAGATGCGCACCGGGGCCGGAGTGATCAGCCGCCGAGGCGTCCGTGGACCCTTACTGCCTGGTAGCACTTATTGGCGACCCTTTTGCGGGCATTTCGCTGCGCAGTGGTGTAGGGACCCCACTGCTTCTCGCATTGCCACTTCATGTCAGAAAGGAATGAATTATCGACACGCAGTCGATTCGCGCTGCTGAACGCATGCATCTTCTTTTAGTTGCACCGGAGTGTGATCCATGCCACTCACTGGAGTGAACTCCCTGGACACCAGGGGGCGTTGACGGCATCGGGCCCCGGTGAACACCGAGGTGTCCACCGGGGCCCGCCCCCCGTGCCGGGGCCGTTGCCCCTGCCCCTCCCGCCGGCCGCTATTCGGAAGCGATGGCGTTCAGGACGTTCATCCGGCCCGCCCGGAAGGCCGGGACCAGTGCCGCGAACAGACCCACGAAGGCCGAGCCCACAAAGACCGTGATGATCGTCGACCACGGGATCTCCAGCACTCCCAGGCCCTCGAGCGCCAGCAGCTTCTGGGCCGCCGTGCCCCAGCCCATGCCGAGGCCGAGGCCGAGCAGGGCGCCGAAGAGGGCGATGACCACCGATTCCAGGCGGATCATCCGGCGCAGCTGGCGGCGCGAGAGGCCGATGGCTCGCATCAGGCCGATCTCCCGGGTCCGCTCGACCACTGACAGGGCCAGCGTGTTCACCACACCCAGCACCGCGACGATGATCGCGAGCGCCAGCAGCCCGTAGACGATGTTCAGCAGCTGGCCGACCTGGTCCTTCAGTTCCTGTTTGAAGTCGGTCTGGTTCTGCACCTTGTACTGCGGATACTTGGCGAGCGACGCCTTGAGCGCCGCGTACGCCTCCTTCTCCTTGCCGTCCTGCGCCGACGCGAACATGATCACGTTCTTCGGCATCCTGTCGGCGGGGACGTACTGCGCGGCGGTCGTGATGTTGGTGTACATCGCGCCCTTGTCGACGTTGGTGTCGTCGGAGGTGATCGCCGCGACCTTCAGCTCGGCGGTCCGGCCGTTCTTGAAGGCGACCTTGATCTTGTCGCCGACCTTGATGCCGTGGTCCTTGGCGTAGCGGTCGCCCACCGACATCGCGTCCTTGCCGTACGCCGCCGAGAGCTCGCCCGCGACCATCTCGCGGCGCAGATCCTGTGCGTACGTCGGGTCGGCGGCGATCAGGCCCTCGTCCTCCGTCCTGCCGTCCGGGGCGGTCAGCTTGACCATGACCTCCTTGTACTCCGTGACATGGGAGATGTACCGGGACTTCTCCAGGGCCCGCTGCGCCTTCGGCACGATCGTCTGGTCGTCCTTGCCGGCCCGGACGATGAAGTCCGCGCCGACCAACTTGTCGAGCTCCTGCGTCGCCGAGGCGACCATCGAGGAACCCACCACCGACAGACACGCCACCAGGGCGAGGCCGATCATCAGGGCGGCGCCTGTGGCTCCCGTACGGCGGGGGTTGCGCAGCGCATTGCGCTCCGCGAGCCGCCCGACCGGGCCGAACATCCGCAGCACAACCGCGCTGAGCGCCCGCACCACGACACCGGCGAGCAGCGGGCCGATGACGACGAAGCCGATGAGCGAGAGGACCACGCCCAGGCCGAGGAACATCGAGCCCTCGCTCGCCTTGTCGGCCTGGGTGGCGACGAGCAGCGCTGCCGCGCCACCGCCCGTGAGGACCAGGCCGATCGCGGCCCGGATCCAACCCGCCTTGCCGTCGGCCGGCGTACCGGACTCGCGCAGGGCGGCCATCGGGGAGACCTTGCCGGCCCGGCGCGCCGGGACGTACGCGGCGACGACAGTGACGACAATGCCGAGCACGAGTCCGACGGCCGGAGTCGTCCACTTCACGGTCAGGTCCCGGGTGGACAGCTCCATGCCCATGGAACCCATCAGCTTCATCAGCCCGACCGCCAGGCCCACGCCGGCGGCGACGCCCGCGATGGATCCGACGATGCCGAGCAGCAGCGCCTCGAGCAGTACGGAACGGTTGATCTGCTTACGGCTGGAGCCGATGGCCCGCATCAGGCCGATCTCGCGGGTCCGCTGGGCGACCAGCATCGAGAAGGTGTTGACGATCAGGAAGATGCCGACGAGGAGGGCGATCCCGGCGAAGCCGAGCATCGCGTACTTCATCACGTCGAGGAAGGAGCCGACGTCCTCGCGGCTCGAGTCGGCGGCTTCCTTCGCCGTCTGCAGCTTGTACGTGCCGTCCAGGGCCAGGGTCTTCGCGACGTTCTGCTTGAGCTGTTCGTCGCTGACGCCCGCCGCGGCGGTGACCGAGATCCCGGTGAACAGACCTTCCCTGCCGAGCAGTTCACGCTGCGCGGTGGCGGTGTCGAAGTAGACGATGGCCGCGCCCGGGTTGGTGACCTTGAAGGCGGCGATGCCGGTGATCTTGGCGGTGAAGTCGCCGGTGACGGCGATGGTGCGCAGTTCGTCACCGAGCTTCAGGTGGTGCTTGTCGGCAGTGTCGGCGTCGACCATCACCTCGGTGGGGCCGCGCGGAGCGTGCCCGGAGGTGATCTCCATGGCCTTGAGGTCGTTGTCGGTCCAGTTGCCGGCGATCGTCGGGGCGCCGTTGCTGGGACCCATGTCCTTGTTCTCGGAGTTGACGACGGTCACGCTCGTGCTCGAGACCGAGCCCTCGGCGGACTTGGCGCCTTCGGCCTTCGCCACCTTGTCGACGAGCGAGGCGGGCAGCGACTCGGGCTTGCCGGTCTGCGGATTGTCGTTGCCGCCGGAGCCCTTGGGGCTGACCGTGACATCGGATGCGGTCGCGGCGAAGAGCTTGTCGAACGTCGTGTTCATCGTGTCGGTGAAGACGAGCGTCCCCGACACAAAGGCCACCGACAGCAGCACCGCCACCGCCGAGAGCGCCATCCGCCCCTTGTGCGCAAAGAAGTTGCGCATCGAGGTCTTCCATACGGTCACGACGTCCGCTCCCCGCCGTCGAAGTCGGGGGTCTGGGGGTGTCCCCCAGAAAAGAGGCGCATGCGATCCAGCACGGCGTCAGCGGTCGGCCGGAACATCTCGTCGACGATCCGGCCGTCGGCGAGATAGAGGACCCGGTCCGCGTACGAGGCGGCCACCGGGTCGTGCGTGACCATCACGATGGTCTGGCCCAGCTCGTCCACCGAGCGGCGCAGGAAGCCCAGGACCTCGGCGCCCGCGCGGGAGTCGAGGTTTCCGGTCGGCTCGTCACCGAAGATGATCTCGGGGCGGGCGGCGAGCGCCCTAGCCACCGCGACGCGCTGCTGCTGGCCGCCGGAGAGCTGGGTGGGCCGGTGCTTGAGGCGGTCGGACAGGCCCACCGTCTCCACGACGCGGTTCAGCCACCCGGCGTCCGGCTTGCGGCCGGCAATGTCCATGGGGAGCGTGATGTTCTCCAGGGCGTTGAGCGTCGGCAGCAGATTGAATGCCTGGAAGATGAAGCCGATCCGGTCCCGGCGCAGCTGCGTGAGCTTCTTGTCCTTGAGCTTGGTGATCTCGGTCTCGTCGAGGTAGATCTCGCCCGAGGTGACGGTGTCGAGGCCGGCCAGGCAGTGCATCAGCGTCGACTTGCCGGAGCCCGACGGGCCCATGATCGCGGTGAACTGTCCGCGGGCTATGTCGACGTCGACCCGGTCGAGCGCGACGACGCGCGTCTCACCCGAGCCGTACGCCTTGACGACCTGACGACCTCGCGCGGCAACGGCCGTACGCCCTCCGGTGTCCCCGTGCGGGGGAATGGTCACAGCCGTTGTCACGGTATGTCTCCTAAGTCGGTAATGAGTTGGCGTCGCCGCGTACGGTTCGAGTCTGTCGGCGGAAGCGGTCCGGCGCGCTGGTGCGCAGCGCAGTCTTGAACCGGGGGTTTTCCCCACCCCCCGGTGGTGCGGGCCTCAGCTGCGGCCGTAGGACCAAGCTAAGGAATCGAACCGCTCCTCCTCGTCGTCCCCCGGGACGAACGTCCCCTGGCCATCAGTAAGGAGGAGCCCCTAGGGGCCCTCCGCCTCCGGGCGGACCCGCACCCGGTCAGCCTGCACCCTCCCCCTGCGTGAGGCTCAAGTGAGAAGGTGTCCGGGGAAATACGTGCAGGGGGAAAGGATCCCGGGGTGAGCGCGGAGGGAAGCACGGACGATCCGGAGGGCATAGGGATGAGGCCTGCGGCCGACGCGGGGCGCGGGGGCCGCGCCCGAGCGGGGAGCACAACGCCCGCCGACGGCGTCCGGCGCGGGGCAGATACCGCCCCGGGGAGCCGCGGTCCCGCCGCCGAGGCCAGGCCCGCGACCGGCGACGCCCCCACAGCCGGCGCCACGGCGGCCCCTGGTGCAGCGACCGGGGGAACCGACACCCGGCCCGCGGCCCGCACAAGACCTGCGACCGACGCACCCGAGGCCCCCGGCGCCGACGCCCCGCGCCGTGGGCCCGTCGTTGCCGCGCTCATGCTCGGGATGGCGCTCGCCGCGCTGGACGGGACCATCGTCTCCACCGTCGTGCCCCAAATCGTGGGCGACCTCGGCGGCTTCTCGGTCTTCTCCTGGCTCTTCTCCGGCTATCTGCTCGCCGTGACGGTGACCCTGCCGGTGTACGGGAAGCTCTCCGACACCTTCGGCCGCAAGCCTGTCCTGATCGCCGGCATCATCCTCTTCCTCCTCGGCTCAATGCTGTGCGCCGCAGCCTGGAGCATGGCCGCGCTGATCGCCTTCCGGGTTGTGCAGGGACTGGGCGGCGGAGCCCTCCAGGGCACGGTGCAGACCATCGCCGCCGACCTCTATCCGCTCAAGGAACGCCCCAAGATCCAGGCGAAGTTGTCGACGGTGTGGGCGAGTGCGGCGGTGGCCGGGCCCGCGATCGGCGGCCTGCTGGCCTCGTACGCGGACTGGCGCTGGATCTTCCTGATCAACCTGCCCGTCGGCGCGGTCGCCCTGTGGCTGGTCGCCCGCCATCTGCGCGAACCGTCCCGTACGCGACCGGCTGCCCGCCCCCGGATCGACTGGCCGGGCGCCCTGGCCATCTTCGCCGCCGGAACCCTCATGCTCACCGCACTCGTCCAGGGCGGCATCGCCTGGCCCTGGCTTTCCGCACCCTCGCTCGCCCTGATCGGCGCAAGCGCGGTCCTCGTCGCCATCACCGTCGTCATCGAACGCCGGGCCGCGGAGCCGATCATCCCGGGCTGGGTCTGGCGCCGCCGCACCATCGCCGCGGTGAATCTGGCGCTCGGCGCGCTCGGCCTGCTGATGGTCGCCCCCACGGTCTTCCTCCCCACCTACGCCCAATCGGTCCTCGGCCTCGGCCCGATCGCCGCGGGCTTCGTGCTCTCCGTGATGACCCTGAGCTGGCCGGTCAGCGCGGCCCTGTCCAACCACGTCTACAACCGCATCGGCTTCCGGCAGACCGCGATCATCGGCATCTCCCTCGCCGGGTTGATCCTTGCCGCCTTCCCCCTCCTCCCCTACCCGGGCGAACCCTGGCAGCCGGCCCTGATCATGCTGCTGCTCGGCGCGGCGCTCGGCCTCTTCCAGCTCCCGCTGATCGTCGGGGTCCAGTCGACAGTGGGCTGGTCGGAACGCGGCACCACCACGGCCTCCGTCCTCTTCTGCCGCCAGGTCGGCCAGAGCATGGGCGCCGCGCTCTTCGGCGCCGTCGCCAACACGGTCCTCGCCTCACGCCTGGACGGCACGGGCGACCTGGACTCGGTCGCGCACGCACTCGCGGACCCGTCGTCGATGACGGCGGAGGCGGCCGACCACCTCCGGCGGGCGGTGGACGCGGCGGTGGACTACGTGTACGTAGGGGCTGCCGCGGCGGCCGGAGTCGCCCTGCTGGTCCTGGTGTTCGTCGCCCCGCGCCGCTTCCCGGTCATCGCCGACAAGCCGGAGGATTAAGAGGTTGTCTCACGTGGCAAGTTTCGCGAGCTTCTTGTAGCAGGTCAGGGCAGCGGCCATGGCCAGGCCTCGGCTCTGCCAGTCGTTGCGGACCACGTACGGGATCTTGAGACCACGAGCAGCCCATGGCAGGCTCATGCCGCATGATCGATGAAGTCGCGAAAGACAACCTGTACGGGAGACTGCGGCGGGACCGCAAGGCGCTGCTCTGGAAACTCGACGGCTTGTCCGAATACGACGCCCGCCGACCTTTGACAGCGACCGGGACCAACCTCCTCGGCCTGGTCAAACACGTGGCCACCGTCGAGGCCAGGTACTTCGGCGAGGTCTTCGACCGCCCTTCCCCGGAACCGCTGCCCCGGTGGCAGGACTCCAACGGCAGCGATCTGTGGGCGACCGAGGACGAGACCCGCGATCAGATCATCGGGTTCTACCGGCGCACGTGGGAACACTCGGACGCGACGATCAACGAGCTTCCCCTCGACGCCCCCGGCCACGTGCCGTGGTGGCCGGAGCCTTATGCCGACACGAACCTGTTCGCCATCATGGTCCATGTCCTCGGCGAGTCCATCCGGCATGCCGGGCACGCCGATATCCTGCGCGAGGGCCTCGACGGCCGGACCGGGTTGCGCGCCGAACACGAGAAGCAGATCGACGAGGAAGCCCGTGCAGCCTACTGCGCGAAGATCGAGCAGGCCGCCAGGTCGGCCGCACCAATCAAGGCTTAGAGGTTGTCTCACGTGACGTGATGTTCGTGCGGCATGCTGCCGGTCGTGGGTGCTGATCTATCGAAGCGTCTGGTTCCTGATGAACTCTGGGAGCCGGCCGCCCCGTTGCTGCCGTCGTTCGCTGCTCGTCCGCAAGGTGGTGGGACCGCTCCGTGTGACGAGCGGGCCGTGTTCACGGCTGGTGTACGCGCTGACCAGCGGCTGTGCCTGGCGGCATCTGCCGCCGACGTTCGGCACGTCGCCCGCCACCGCGCATCGCCGCTTCACGGTATGGACCGAGGCCGGCCTGTGGCGTCGGCTGCACCGGGCGGTGCTGGACGAACTCGGGGCCCGGGGCGAGGTGGACTGGACCTCGGCGATCGTCGACGCGGCCTCCGTTCGCGCCAAAAGGGGGGATCGCTGACCGGGCCGAACCCGGTCGATCGCGGCAAGAAGGGCAGCAAGCTGCACGTGCTGTCCGATGCCCAGCGCATCCCGCTCGCCGTCGCCGTGTCCGGCGCGAACATGCACGACAGCCTCGCCCTCAAACCGCTCATCCGCGGCATACCCGCCGTCCGGTCCCGCCGGGGACCACGGCGGCGCCGACCCGTCAAACTCCGCGCGGACAAGGCGTACTTCTCCGCCGAACACCTGGCCTGGCTGCGCGAGCGCGGGCTCGTCGCGCGCATCGCGCGGCCCGGCATCGAGTCCGGCGAACGCCTCGGTCGGCACCGCTGGAAGATCGAACGGTCGATCGCTTGGCTCTTCGGCTACCGCCGCCTCACCGTCCGATACGAACGAAAGGGCTCGCACTTCCTCGCCTTCCTCGGCCTGGCCGCCGCCCTGACCTGCTACAAGAAGCTCGCGAAGCACGTCCCGAGTGAAGCGCAGCGTCTCGCCCGCGCCATTCGTGCGGGACGCCAGGCCGCCCGCCGCATCATGCGTGTACGTCAGCGTCCGGCCGTTGAAGTCGGTCTCCGCGACCAGTCGGCCCGCCTGGTCGTACGCGTACGACCAGGTCAGCCCCTGCGGGTTGGTGACCCCCGTCAGCCGCATCTCGGTGTCGTACGCGAAGGCGTACGTCGTGCCGTCCGGGTCGATCCGAGTGGCCGGGCCGTCGAAGTGCGTGGCGGTGTGGCGGGTGACATTGCCCGCGGACTCGATCAAGTGGCAGCAATGCCCGGGCAATGGATCAAGTGCAAGCGGACGTAACTGCCGCAGGTCCACGGCACGTTCTCGCAGTAACGACACCGATCGTCATCGTCCCTGCATCCAGCTCAACCGACATCCAGCCATGTGCCGTCCCATGCTCCTCAGGACGGCACACAACCCCGTCAGCCCTCCGCCGCCGCGCGGCCCGTCAGCGTCGCCAGGCTGTGGCGGATGTGCGCCATATGCGCGGCCATCTCCTCGCGGGACCTCTCGTGCTCGCGCAGCACCCGCTCCGTCTCGCGCGCAATCCGCTCCTCGCGGGCCCTCGCCTCGGCGATCAGCGCAGCGGCTCGTGCCTCCGCGTCCTCCTGGCCGGGGCGGGTGTTCTCCTCCGCCTCGGCGAAGGTGCGCGTGGCCTCGGCGAGTCCGGCCTCGGCGTACGCGGCGAGCTCGGCATGGCGCGCGTCCAACTCGTGCTCGTGGTAGGCGAGTTCGCGCTCCATCGCCTCCCAGCGCTCGGCCTGCTCCTGCTCCAGGTCGGCCAGCATGCCCTCGGAGCGGCGGCGCATCTCCTTCCAGGCGGCCACGGCCTCGCCGCGCCGCTCCTTCACCTCGAGGCGGGCCTCGATACGGGTCTCGTCGGCCGTGGTCTGCGCGGCGAGGGCGAGCTGCTGGGCGCGCGCCTCGGAGTCCGCCCGGAGCGCCTCGGCATACTCACGGACCTCCTCGCGCGCCTGGCGAGCGTCCGCGTCGGCGGCGTCCCACACGGCCTGGGCCTCGTCCCGAGCCGCGGCCAGCAGGTGTTCGGCCTCCTCCACGGTCAACGCCAGCAGGTACTGGGCGCGGCTACCGAGACTCTCGTACGTCTGCGGGGTGAGCGCCGAGACGACCTCGCGCAGGCTGACGGCCTCCGCCTCCATCTCCCTCGCGAGGACGGTGAGACGCGCGGCACGTTCCCAGGCGTCGTCGCGGTCCTGGGACAGAGCGGTGACGTAGGCGTCGGTCTCCTTCACGTGGTAGCCACGGCCCCGTACGGCTACGAAGCCGTGAGGTGACACCGATGCAGCACTCATCCTTCAAGCCTCTCCGACACACAACGCAATTGGC
Organism: Streptomyces sp. NPDC002730; assembly: GCF_042888805.1. NCBI lineage: Bacteria > Bacillati > Actinomycetota > Actinomycetes > Kitasatosporales > Streptomycetaceae > Streptomyces > Streptomyces sp. NPDC002730. The sequence goes on along the minus strand of NZ_JBIAQG010000003.1, from coordinate 528,417 downwards.
GCACATCCTGCTAGATCTCAGCGAAGTGCTCATAACGCGACACTCCACCTGTCGATACTGGTCAAGAATGCATCATTCGGCGAAAGAAGCCGGAAACAGGACAAACAGCAGGCCTCTCAGCCTGCTGTTGACTCTCCGTACGTCGTCGGCCCTTCCTGCCAACCCGTCCCCGGTGCCTGAGTGAGCGTCATGTTCGTGAAGATTTGGTGAGGCTCTCTGTGGTCAGCTCCCGGCCGGGCGGAACACCCTCCCGCGCGGCGGCAGACAAGAAAGCGCCCGGCCTGTGTCGTACAGGCCGGGCGCCTCAGTCATCCACACGGTCGCCTTACAGCAGTCCGTCCCACATCTGCTCCAGCAGTACCGACCACCAGCTCTCCGGCGACGCCAGCGCCGCCGGGTCCAGGGCCGCGAGCTGCGCCTGGAAATCGACCGTCCAGCGGCCGGCCTGCTCCGGGTTGAGGCTGAAGCGCAGCCGCCACATCCGGCCGAGCAGCGCCAGGCAGCGTACGAACTCCGGAAGGCCGCTGTTCACGAACTGCGGCGCCACCGGCTGGCCGCCCGGCCCCGCCTCCACCGGTACGGCCACAATGTGCGCCGTGCCGTACTGGACACAGATCGCCCGGCCGAAGTCACTGCCCACCACCAGGTACGAGCCCGCGTCCGCCGCCGGCTGCAGCTGACGCTGCGCCGCGAGCTCCGCCAGCGTCGGAACGACCGGCTGGGCCGGCTGCGCCCAGAAGAACGGGTTGAAGTCGCCCGGCAGACCCGCCCAGACCAGAGTGGCCGCCACGACCTCCGGCACACCCTGACGCGAGACAGCCCGCTGGTCGAACCGGCAGATGCCCTGCGGGCCGAACGCGGCCACCAGCTCCTGCGCGATCCCCTCCGGAGGGATCGGCGGGGCCGGCGGCACCTGCGGCAGCGGGGCCCGGACCGGCGCGGGGCGCGCCGGACCGTCCGCGACCTGGTGCAACTCACCCTGGTGGGTGAGCAGATGCTGCATGCCCTGCTGCCGGCCGGCGTGATCCCTGCCGTACGGCGCGACGGAGGTGATCCGCACCTGCGGCCAGGTCTCCCGGATCATCCGGGCGCAGTAGCCGCCGGGCAGCTCGCACGACTCCAGCTCGGTGTGGAGCTCGAGGACCTGCTGCGGCGGCACGTTCATGGCGCGCAGCTCGTGCAGGATCTGCCACTCCGGATGCGGAGTCCCGGGCGCCGAACGGCGGATCAGCTGGGCCTCGGAGCCGTCGGGCGCGCGGTAGCGCAGCACGGCCTGATAGCCGGGGCCGACGGTCGGCATACCGCTCGGCTGCTGCGGATAGCCGTAGGCGGGCGGCTGACCACCCTGCTGCGGCAGCGGCGCCTGCGGTACGGGACCGGGCGGCGCGCCGAGAGGTGCACCGGGCGGGCCGGGCGGCTGCGGCGCACCCGGACCCATCTGGGCCGGTCCGGCCAGCATGGTCGCGGCGTGGTGGACGCCACCACCGGGAGGACCGGGCGGCGTCGGAGCACCGGGCGCACCGGGAGGACCGGGCGGCTGCGGAACGCCGGGCGCACCCGGAGCCCCCGGCGGACCGGGCGGCTGAGGCGCACCCGGACGACCCGGACCACTGGGACCACCCATCTGGCTCGGGTCCGCCAGCATCGTCGCCGCATGGTGGACGCCACCACCCGGCGGAGCGGGAGGAGCAGGCGGACCGGGCGGCTGCGAGCCCTCCGGGTCGAGCTGCGAGACGAGCTGCGTCGGCAGATAACCGCCCGCCGGAGCACCGGGCGCCCCCGGACCCGACGGCGGCGGCGTGGCGTCCGGCCGCGCACCCGGAGTACCGGGAGCACCGGGCGGCGGCGGAGTCGTGGGGCCGCTGCCGCGCGAGGCGCGCGGCGTTACGACCGCCTTGCTCGTCGCCGCATCCGCGATGTCACTGGCGCCCGCGCGCGCGGGCGCACCGGGCGGCGGCGACTGCGGCGTCTGAGGCGAATGTGGTGTCTGCGGCGCTTGGGGCCCGCCGGGCTGCGGGCCCAACGCGGGGGCGACCGCGGTCCGCGGCAGCTGGCTGCCGCCCGACATCAGCGCGGTCGGCGCCTCCGCGCCGGTGACCGGCGGCGGGGCGTCATCGCCATCGGTCCCGGAGATCGGCGGCGCGAACACCGTGGCCGGCAGCGGTACGGACGCGTCCTCGGAACCGGCGCTGGTGTCCGTCCACGGAGTCGCCCCCGACGGTGTGGCGGGCACACCCTCGGAAGCCGTCGGCTCGTAGTCGCCGCCACCACCGGCGCTGGGCCACACGGACCCGCCCTGCGAGGCATTGGCGCCGGAGGAACCGGGCTCGGGCCACGCCGAGCCGGGCGCGGACGAACTCCCGCCCGCCTGCGAGGCGTTGCTGTCCTGCGCAGGTGACGCGGGGGCGGACCAGTCGGCCCCCGCCGACGGCGCGCGCGAAGCCGCACCCGTACCCGCACCCACCGGCTCCGGCGACCCCGAAGGCGTACTGGATGGCGTCCCCGAAGGCGTGTCCGAAGCCGCGCCGGACGCCACACCCGAAGCGCGCTCCGGCGACCTGCGGTCCGGGATCCCGATCTTGTCCGCCGCCTCCTGGAGCCACTCCGGCGGGCTCAACAGGAACGACGTCTGATTCAGATCGATACGCTGCGGCGGCTCCGGCGCGGCCGCGGCCTCCTCCTGTATCCCGTACTCCTCCTCGTACCGGCGGATCACCTCACCCACCGGCAGTCCCGGCCACAGCGTCGCCTCACCACTGTCCCGGGCGATCACCAGCCGCTGCTGCCCGCCGTCCGAACGAGCCCCGCCCTCGCGGTCCTCCGCCCACACCACAAAGCCCAGCTCGAACTCCCGTACCCGCACCTCACGATGCTGGTACGCGGGCACATCGCCGTTGACCCACTCTTCCGCGCGCTCCTGCGCCTGCGCGAAGGTCACCATCGGACCGTCACCCCTCGTCCGAGATCGGGACGGCGCGCGCGAAGCCGCCGTCCACCATCAGGTTCGCCACGGTCTCCAACTCCGGCGGATTGCCCGCCAGACGCTGCAGAAAACCGTCGAAGTCGTCGCCGCACGGCAGCAGCAGCCGCTCCACGCGCTCCTGCACGCTCCAGCCGTTCTGGTCGCGTGCGTCGTCGTACGCGCAGAACCACACCGAGCCGACTGCCGAGCCCTTGACCTTCACCGCCAGAATCCCGCCCTGGACGAACGCAACTCCCAAGTAATCCTTGGTCAGATGGTCCCGCAGGCACTTGTTGACATACAGCAGATCATTGACCGCGGCCTCGTCCCGCACCGTGAAGAACGGCTGGTCGACCAGCAGCCCCAGCTCGGCGTCGAGCGCCGCCCCGACCGGAGCGCAACCGCCCGCCGCCTTCAGGAAGGAGCGGTACGCCCCCGGCAACCGGTAGCCCAGATCCTCCTCGACACTCAGCAGCTGCTGCTCGCTCACCGACACAACGCCCTTCGGCAGACCGAAATGCGCGGGCCGGGTCTCCTGCAGCGGACGCGTACCCCGCTTGCTCTGGTCCACCGGCGTCGTCGCGAGACCTCCGTGATGCCGCAGCAGCGCCTTCACCTCGACGGGCACCAGCTCCAGCCGACGGGTGCCCGGCACGTGGTGCCAGGTCCAGCCGTGCGGAGTGGCGACCGACGGAATCGTGTCCCACAGCGCATGGCCGTCGGCGTGCAGCGCCGCATTCGCCGATACGTAGTCGGTGAGCCGCAGCTCGTCCACGCCGAAGCCCTCCGGGGGCTCCGCGATCTCTGCGGCGGCACGCGCGTAAGGCGAGAAGACCGGATAGCCGTTGTCGTCCACACGCACACCCCTGGGGTGGCGGGAGGCCCGGACCGGGTCCGGGAAGTTCACGACTTGCCCGGCGTAGGCCGCATTCGGTGGCGCGGCTTGCTGCCCGAGCCGACCTGTCGTCATGGCGGATGCCCCCTGCTGCTTCTGGCTGGTTCAGGACAGCCTATGCGGTGGGGCAATAGGGAGGACCGACGCTCCGCTTCCATCACGAAGGGTCACGTACAAGTGACCGAATGACGAAGAGGCGACACGTTTCAGCCCCCAGCTTCCACACCACCCGTCCCATTTGGCAGGCTGTCCCGCAACTCGGGGGAGTGCAGGGAGGGAACGAGCACACCATGCACACAGCGCAACCAAATACTTCAGGTGATCCACGCCTCAGTTGGAGCAGTACGGACGCCGGCCGCCCGCCCGCACTGGGTCACCGACGCGACGGAATCCTGCCCGCCGTGGCGGCAGCACTGTCCGTACGCGGCGAGACCCTCACCTGCACCGCGGGCAAGGCCGACCAGCCACCCATACTCCACGCGCTCGTACAGGATTTCCTCGACACCCTCACCAGCGGCCAGCGCGAACGCTTCACGGGCCGCTGTCCGGAGGCGATCCTGCTCTCGCGGCATCTCACCGCCGCGGAAACTCAGCGCTCTAAGCGGGCCCAGCGCAAGCCGCTGACCCACAGCGAGGCAAAGCGGACCTTCAAACAAGCGAAACTGACGACACGTCGCATCCGCGAGGACGGCGATCCGCTGCACGGCAGTTACGCACCACCCTGCCGTTCCTGCGCGGCGATGCTCGACCACTTCGGCGTACGCACCGTCGACCCGACCGCGACCCAGAACGGCTGACCTCGCACCAATGCCCGACCACCTCAGCACCACCCGGTTCCCGGTCGCCGTCGACGCCGCCCTGCGCGACGCGGGCTGGCAGCCCGGCCGTTGGGACATCAAGCAGGCCGAGCACTGGGCCGACACCCTGCGCTCGTACGCCTCACCGGCGGGCCACCGGCACGTGGTCTTCCCGGCGGCCGTCGAAGCCTGGGCGGAGTTCGGCGGACTGCGCGTGACGGCGCCCGGTCCGGGACGGCACACGGCGCCCACACCGGTGCACTTCGACCCGCTCGCCGGGCTCCACCTCGCGCGCACTCTCGCGGACCTGGGGCGCGCGCTCGACACGGAGGTCGCGCCGCTCGGGGAGGAGGGCGACAGCCAGGCCGTACTGGCCATCGATGTCGAGGGCCGGGTCTACAGCCTCGACCACACCGGCGACTGGTACCTCGGGCCGGACATCGACCAGGCACTGGCCACCATGGTCACGGGCGTCCAGCCGGTCCGCCTGGCCCTGGGCTGAGCGACTGCGGCGACGGCCACCGAGCGCGCCGCGAGGCCCCCCGGCCGGGACCCGCGCCTGATCCGAACCGGGACCGGGCCCCGCACCCGAACCGGAACCCGAGCCCGGAACCTGGACCCGAGACGACCGCCGAACCGGACCGCCGGCCCGCACCCGAGCCCGGAACCTGGACCTGGACCTGGACCGGAACCCGAACCGGGCCGCCGGCCCACACCCACACCCACACCCACACCCGCACCCGCCCAGCCCCCACCGCCTCAGACCTGCTCCGCGTACCCGTCCCGGTCCGGCAGCACCGCGGACACCCGGAAGCCGCCCGCGTCCGTCGGCCCCGACACGAACACCCCACCCAGCGCCATCACCCGCTCCCGCATCCCCACCAGGCCGTTGCCACCGCTCGGCAGCCGCGCGGCCGCGTCACCGCCACTCGCGTCCGGAGCTCCGTTCTCCACCTGCATCGCGACCTCAGCGCCACGGTGCGCGAGCCGCACCATCACCTTCGCGCCGGCCGCGTGCTTGTGGACATTCGTCAAGGCCTCCTGAACCACCCGGTACGCGGTCTGCTCCACCTCCGGCGCGTACTCGCGCGCCTCGCCCTGCACCGCGAGCTCCACGACCATCCCCGCCTGCCGGGACTGCCCGACCAGACCCTCGAGATCCGCGAGACACGGCCCGTCCTCGGCCGCGGCCGCGGCAGCCGCCGCCGCGGCGGCACCGACAGCCGCCAGCGGCACCGGAGTCACCACCCGCTGTTCGCTCTCCCCGGCCCGCAGCACGCCAAGCATCTCGCGCAGTTCGGTGAGCGCCTGCCGCCCCATGTCCCCCACCAGCGCCGCATTCTTCACCGCCTTCTGCGGATCCTTCAGCGCGACCGCCTGCAGAGCTGCCGCATGCACCACCATCAGGCTCACCCGGTGCGCCACGACGTCGTGCATCTCCCGCGCGATCCGGGTCCGCTCCTCGGTACGCGCCCACTGCGCCCGCTGCTCGGCCCGGTCGGCCAGCAGCGACAGCTCCTGCTCCAGGCTGACCGCGCGCTCCCGAAGGCTCTCCATCAGCCGCCGTCTGGCCCCTATGTAGAGGCCGAACAGCACGGGCGGCGCGGTCAGCCCGAGCGCCATGAAGCCGGCCATCGTCGGTACGTACCAGGCTCCGGGCTCCGGATCGAAGTCCGCGGACGACACTTCCTGCCGTACGCGTACGAACGTCACGATCATCGTCGCGGCCAGCGACATCCCGGCGAGTGTCGCGGTGATCCGGCGCGGCACCTCGGAGGCGGCGAGCGAGTAGAGCCCGACCACGCCCATCAGATAGCCCATCTCGGCGGGCGTGGTCGCGATCGACACCAGCACCACGGCGATCGGCCAGCGCCGCCGCAGCACCAGCACGGATCCGACGATCAATCCGAACAGCACGCCGACGGGTACGGGAATCGATGCCTTGTCGGCGAACCCCACACCCTCCAGAGCGCACTCAAAGGCGGAGACAAGCCCCAGCCCCACATCCAAGGCGACACTGCGCCGCCGTCCCCACCACAGCCAGCTACGAGCAGTCGTGCCCGTGCCGTCCTGGTGTGCCCCCGTTACGGTCATGTCTTCCAGCCTACGGGCGGGCGCGAGTCATTTTCCTTGGAGTGCGACAGCAGGGAAGGAGTTCGAACACGCACGAAACAAGCGTTGATCGCACGATCTGGTGAATCGAGCTGACTTTCGACCCCGACGGTCACCATGAGCGCCGATCTTTACCGTCGCATAGAAGGCGCTTGGTACGGCATAGTGTTGGGTGCCGATTCGGCGGCCTGACGTAATGTCCGGTTCAGCCGTTTTTTATCCCCCGTGGTGTAATTGGCAGCACTGAGGCTTTTGGTGCCTTATGTCCGGGTTCGAGTCCTGGCGGGGGAGCATCTCACTTCGGGTCCTGACCTCCACGGTCAGGACCCGCGCTTATTTCGCCCCCGAAACCCCCCGGTATCCTTCGGATGTCCACCACCCGAAGCCGAAGGGCATTCCCGTGAGCGCCAACCGCCCGGCAGCCGTCGTCGTCCTCGCAGCGGGTGAGGGCACCCGCATGAAGTCGAAGACCCCCAAGGTCCTGCACGAAATCTGCGGGCGCTCGCTCGTCGGACATGTCGTCTCCGCGGCCCGGGAGCTCGATCCCGAGCATCTCGTCGTCGTTGTCGGCCATGCGAGTGAGCAGGTCAAGGGCCATCTGACCGAGCAGTACGCCGGTACCCGCACCGCCTACCAGGCCGAGCAGAACGGCACCGGGCACGCCGTCCGGATGGCGCTCGAGGAGCTCGGCCGGACCCCCGAGGGCACCGTCGTCGTCGTGTGCGGCGACACTCCCCTGCTCTCCGGCGAGACTCTGACCGCGCTCGCCGCCACGCATGCCGCCGACGGCAATGCCGTCACCGTGCTCACCGCCGAGGTCCCGGACTCGACCGGCTACGGCCGCATCGTGCGCGACAGCGCCACCGGCGCCGTCACCGCGATCGTCGAGCACAAGGACGCCACTGACGACCAGCGCGCGATCCGGGAGATCAACTCCGGTGTCTTCGCCTTCGACGGGCAGCTGCTCGCGGACGCGCTGGGCAAGGTGCGTACGGACAACAGCCAGGGCGAGGAGTACCTCACCGATGTGCTGGGGATCCTGCGCGAGGCCGGTCACCGGGTCGGCGCGTCCGTCGCCGGTGACCACCGGGAGATCCTCGGCATCAACAACCGCGTACAGCTGGCCGAGGCGCGCAAGCTGCTCAATGAGCGGCTCCTCGAGCGGGCGATGATGGCCGGTGTCACGGTCGTCGACCCGGCGTCGGTGCTCGTGGATGTGACGGTGACGTTCGAGCCGGACGCGATCGTGCACCCCGGTACACAGCTGCTGGGTGCCTCGCATCTCGCCGAGGGCGCCGAGGTCGGCCCCAACTCGCGACTGAAGGACACGGTCGTCGGCGCGGGTGCCCGGGTGGACAACACGGTGGCGGACTCCGCGGTGGTGGGCGAGGGGGCGTCGGTCGGCCCGTACGCGTATCTCAGGCCCGGCACGAAGCTCGGTGCGAAGGCCAAGGCCGGCACGTATGTGGAGATGAAGAACGCGACGATCGGCGAGGGCACGAAGGTGCCGCACCTCTCCTATGTGGGTGACGCGACGATCGGCGAGTACACGAATATCGGCGCGGCGAGCGTGTTCGTGAACTACGACGGCGAGGCGAAGCACCACACCACGATCGGCTCGCACTGCAAGACCGGCTCGGACAACATGTTTGTGGCTCCTGTCACGATCGGGGACGGCGCGTACACGGCGGCGGGTTCGGTCATCACCAAGGATGTGCCTGCTGGTTCGCTCGCCGTGGCCCGCGGCCAGCAGCGGAATATCGAGGGTTGGGTGGCTCGGAAGCGCCCTGGCAGCGCCTCCGCGCAGGCGGCTCAAGTGGCAACGGAACAGGTCGCCGAGGGGAACTGACCGGAAACCGGTGCGTCCAACTCGGCGTACCGTGATACGTGCACACAAATTCGGCTGGCTCGCGATCAGTATGTCCGTGGCCAGAGAACACGTCTGAGGAGACAGTGCTGTGACCGGGATCAAGACGACCGGCGAGAAGAAGCTGATGCTCTTCTCCGGCCGCGCCCACCCCGAGCTGGCCGAGGAGGTCGCACATCAGCTGGGTGTCGGCCTGGTGCCGACGAAGGCTTTCGACTTCGCGAACGGTGAGATCTACGTCCGCTTCCAGGAGTCGGCCCGTGGTGCCGACTGCTTCCTGATGCAGAGCCACACGGCTCCCATCAACAAGTGGATCATGGAACAGCTGATCATGATCGATGCGCTGAAGCGGGCCTCGGCCCGGAGCATCACCGTGATCATCCCGTCGTACGGCTACGCCCGGCAGGACAAGAAGCACCGCGGCCGTGAGCCGATCTCGGCCCGGCTGGTCGCCGACCTGCTGAAGACCGCGGGTGCTCACCGCATCCTCACCGTCGATCTGCACACCGATCAGATCCAGGGCTTCTTCGACGGCCCGGTGGACCACCTCTCCGCGCTGCCGGTGCTCGCCGACTACGTGGGCGCGAAGGTGGACCGCAACAAGCTGACCGTCGTCTCCCCCGACGCCGGCCGTGTGCGCGTCGCCGACCGCTGGTGCGACCGCCTGGACGCTCCGCTGGCGATCGTCCACAAGCGCCGCGACAAGGACGTCGCCAATCAGGTGACGGTGCACGAGGTCGTGGGTGAGGTCGAGGGCCGCGTCTGCATCCTCGTCGACGACATGATCGACACCGGTGGCACGATCTGCGCCGCGGCGGACGCGCTGTTCGCGCACGGCGCGGAGGACGTCATCGTGACGGCGACGCACGGCATCCTGTCCGGGCCGGCGGCGGACCGTCTGAAGAACTCCAAGGTGAGCGAGTTCGTCTTCACGAACACGCTGCCCGACCCGGGCGACCTGGAGCTCGACAAGATCACGGTGCTGTCGATCGCGCCGACGATCGCACGCGCGGTGCGTGAGGTGTTCGAGGACGGTTCGGTGACGAGCCTCTTCGAGGAGCAGGGCTAAGTACGTTACGAGAACGGGCCGCTTCCGCTTGGGGGCGGCCCGTTCTCATGCCCGCAGCCTCATGCCGGCCTCACGTCGGCCGCGCCCGCAGCGCATCGGCTCTTGATCGATTGGGTGACTCGGGGGGCTCCGAGTAGACTGTGCGGGTTGCTCGGCGAGGGAGGCCGTACTCATATGTACGGCGGTCCGTTATCGACGCGCTCTTCGTAGCAGGCCTGTCGTGGCCGGGTGACCGCCACCAGATCTATCTGCAATACGAGGAGTGCACATGTCCGAGGTGAAGCTCGCCGCCGACATCCGTTCGGAGTTCGGCAAGGGTGCTGCCCGTCGCGTCCGCCGCGAGCACAAGGTTCCCGGTGTTCTCTACGGTCACGGTTCCGACCCGATCCACATCACGCTGCCGGGCCACGAGCTGCTGCTCGCCCTGCGTACCCCGAACGTTCTGATCTCCCTGGACATCGAGGGCAAGAACGAGCTGGCCATCCCGAAGTCGGTCCAGCGCGACCCGCTGAGGGGCTCCATCGAGCACGTCGACCTGCTCCTCGTGAAGCGTGGCGAGAAGGTCAACGTCGACATCCCCGTCCACACCGAGGGCGAGCTGGCCCCGGGTGCGTACCTGGTCGAGCACGTGCTGAACGCCCTGCCGGTCGAGGCCGAGGCCACGCACATCCCGGAGTCCGTCACGGTCTCCATCGCGGGCCTGGAGGCCGGCGACTCCATCCTCGCCAAGGACGTGCCGCTTCCGTCCGGCACGACCCTGGCCGTCGAGGACGACACCGTCGTCCTGCAGGTCCTGGCCGCGCAGGCCGAGGAGCCGTCCGCCGAGGCCGAGGGCGAGGGCGAAGAGGCCGCCGAGGCCTGAGCCGTACGCTCTGCTCGGCCGGGCCTGGCTCTGCCTGGCTTGGCTTGACGGGGTGGCGGGCTGCGGCCCGCCACCCCGTTTCCTGTATCTGTACCTCTACCTGCTGTACCTGTACCTGCTGTACGTATGCCGTATGCGAGGAGACGCAGCGCAGATGTCCGACGCGAACGCCCCCTGGCTCGTCGTGGGCCTCGGCAACCCCGGGCCCGACTACGCCGCGAACCGGCACAACGTCGGGTTCATGGTCGCCGACCTCCTCGCCGAGCGCATCGGCGGCAAGTTCAAGCGTGCGCAGAAGGCTCAGGCGCAGCTCGTCGAGGGCCGGATCGGCCCGCCGGGTCCGAGTGGCCGTCGGGTTGTGCTGGCCAAGCCCATGTCGTACATGAATCTCTCCGGCGGTCCGGTCACGTCGCTGCGTGACTTCTACAAGGTGCCGACCGCGAATATCGTCGCGATCCACGATGAGCTGGACATCGACTACGGCGCGCTGCGGCTCAAGCTCGGCGGCGGTGACAACGGGCACAACGGTCTGAAGTCGATGACCAAGTCGATGGGCGCGGACTACCACCGGGTGCGGTTCGGGATCGGCCGTCCGCCGGGCCGGATGCAGGTCGCGGATTTCGTTCTGAAGGACTTCTCGTCCACGGAGCGCAAGGAGCTGGCGTATCTCGTGGACCGCACGGCGGATGCGGTGGAGTGTCTGGTGACTGAGGGCCTGGAGCGGGCTCAAAGTACGTACAACTCCTGAAAAAGCCGGGCCGCGAGTTGACCGGGCGCGTGTGCATGGCCAAGGATCGCGGGCCATGAGCCCGAAGCGGACCCGCATGCTCCTGTACGGCCAACGGGCGGCGATGGCGTGTGTTGCCGCGCTGCTGCTCGTCGCCGGCGTCTGGTCGTCCTGGGGCACGGCTCAGCACGTCCTGCTGGCCAAGGGCCGTGAACACGGCACCCTGAAGATCGCCAGTTGCGGCAAGGACACCTGCACGGGCCCGTACGTGCCCGAAGACCCGGCCGCTCCTCCCCGCTCCGGCGTGACCATCGACAAGTCGGTTGCCGTGCGGAAGGGCGCGAAGCTCGCGGTCGTGGTGAAGCCCGGTACGGACGAGGTGGTGCGGACGGGCACGGCGGGCGCTCTGTTCGCCTGGCTCCCACTCGGCGGCGCGCTGATTCTGGCCGGTCTGGTGATCGGCGGCGGACTGCGGCTGACGCGCGTGGCCTGGGTAACGGCGGCGGCGGGCGGGGCGCTGCTGGTGGGGGCGTTCTTCGCGCTCTGAACGATCCGGCTCCCTTACCGGAACGTCACGTTCACCTGATCGTTATCCAGGACTATTGGGACAAGTGTCAGCGCTTGGGGCGGATGCGTCACCAGGTGTCTTGACCGGCCCGCGGGTTCACAGGACGCTGAGCCGCCCCCCACGGCATCCGTCCTCTCTCACGTTGGATTGCCCATGCGCACCCTCACATCCTCCGGCGCACTGGTGGCGGCAGCGGCGCTCTCGCTGCTGGCCGCGCCTTCCGCGCTCGCCACCCCTCCCGGCGACAACGGCACCGTGAAAATCCACGATGCCAAGACCGGTGAAGAACTCCGCAAGAACGAGCCGCACGTCTGCTCCTTCTATCTCGACGCCTTCGGTTTTGACGCCCGCCAGCAGGTCGACTGGCACATCGAGGCCTGGGCCCCGACCGCCGACGTCAAGGGCGAGACGGTTCAGTCCGGTTCGCTGACGCTCGACGGCGACGGCCACGGCAGGACCACGGATCTGGGTCTGCCCGACGGCCACTACAAGCTGTTCTGGAACTTCGACGGCGAGCACGGCCGGGCCAAGCACAAGGTCTTCTGGACCGACTGCGGAAGCGAGGACTCCAAGCCGGACGACAAGCCGAGCGCCACGGTGAGTGACAAGCCGGGCGAGCAGCCGAGTGAACAGCCGTCCACGCCGGCCACCCCGGCCCCGACCGCCGCGGGCGACTCGAAGCCGAGCGTGGCGCCGAGCGCCGACGGCACCTCTGGCGACCTCGCCGAGACCGGCAACGGCGCGCCCATCGGCATGCTCGCGACGCTCGCGGCCGCGCTGGTCGCGGGCGGCGGCTATCTGCTGGCCCGTCGCCGCACGGCCCAGCGGCACTGAGCAGCGCCGAGAGGCGCTGAGAGGCGCTGAGAGGCGCTGAGAAGGGTGCCCCCGCCAGGAGAGACTCCGGCGGGGGCACCGTGTATCGCATACCGGTGGTTGTCCCGTCGCGCGGCAACGGGTGCGGGGCGCAGCCCCGGGATGCACCGGGACGACGGATGCCCCGCACCTCACGGCGCGGGGCATCCGTCATACATCTGGCCGCGGGCGTCAGCCCGTGTTGCGCAGGCCCGCCGCCACACCGTTGACCGTGAGCAGCAGCGCCCTCGACAGCAGCGGGTCCGGCTCCTCGCCGCGCTTTGCCGCCGCGCGCTGGCGGGCGAGCAGTGAGACCTGGAGGTAGGAGATCGGGTCCAGGTACGCGTCCCGGATGCCGAACGTCTGTTGCAGCGCGGGGTGGGAGTCGAGCAGCTGCTCACCGCCCGTGATCCGCAGCACCTCGCGTACCGTCAGCGCGTGCTCGGCCTCGATGGTGGCGAAGACGTGCTTGAGGTTCTCGGGCACGAGCGTGTCGACGTAGTGCCGGGCGATCCGCAGATCGGTCTTCGCCAGCGTCATTTCGACGTTGGCGATGAAGTTGCGGAAGAAGTGCCACTGCTCGTGCATCTCGTCCAGGACCGTGTCCAGGCCGGCCTCGCGCAGCGCCTTCAGTCCTGAACCGACGCCGAACCAGCCGGGCACGATCTGCCGTGACTGCGTCCAGCCGAAGACCCACGGGATGGCGCGGAGGCCGTCGAGACCGGCGCCGGAGTCCGGCCGCCGGGACGGGCGCGAGCCGAGGTGGAGGTCGGCAAGCTGGTCCACCGGGGTGGCTGCGAAGAAGTACGCGGGCAGGTCCTGGTCCTCGACCAGACGCCGGTAGGCGGCGTGCGCGGCGTCCGACACGGTGTCCATCGCCGCGTCCCAGCGGGCCAGCGCCTCGTCGGACTGGCGCGGCGCCGTGTGCAGCGCGGAGGCCTGCAGTGTGGCCGCGACTGTGAGTTCCAGGTTCTCCCTGGCGAGCGACGGGATGAGGTACTTGTCGGAGATGACCTCGCCCTGCTCGGTCACCTTGATCTCGCCCTCGAGTGTTCCCCACGGCTGCGCGAGGATCGCGTCGTGGGAGGGGCCGCCGCCGCGGCCGACGGTGCCGCCGCGGCCGTGGAAGAGCCGCAGCCGTACGCCGTACCGGTGTGCCACGTCTCGCAGTCGCCGCTGTGCCCGGTGGATCTCCCACTGCGAGGTGGTGATGCCGCCGAACTTGGACGAGTCGGAGTATCCGAGCATGACCTCCTGGACGTCGCCCCGGAGCGAGACGAGCCTGCGGTACGAGGGGTCGGCGAGCATCGCGTCGAGGATGACGTCCGCGGCCTTCAGCTCGTCGGTCGTCTCCAGCAGGGGCACGATTCCGATCTTTGCCCAGCCCGCGTGCAGATCGATCAGACCGGCCTCGCGTGCGAGCACCGCCGCCGCGAAGACGTCGTCCGCGCCCTGGCACATCGAGATGATGTACGACTCGATGACTTCGGGCCCGAAGCGTTCGAAGGCCTCCTTGACGGTGTGGAAGACGCCCAGGGTCTTCTCTCCTGCGGCGTCCAGCGGCGCGGGCGTCGGGGCGAGCGGCCGTCGTGAGCGCAGTTCCTTGGCGAGCAGCTTCTGCCGGTAGTCGCGCGGCATGTCGGCGTATCGCCAGGATTCCTCGCCGAGCCGGTCGAAGAGCTGCCCGAGCGCGTGGTGGTGCGCGTCGGCGTGCTCGCGTACGTCCATCGTGGCGAGCTGCAGTCCGAAGGCGGCGAGTGTGCGGATCGTACGGTCCAGGCCGCCGTCGGCGAAGAGTCCGCCGCGGTGTGCGCGGAGCGACGTCTGGATGAGGGTGAGGTCGTGCAGCAGTTCGGCGGTGCCGAGGAAGTCGCGGCCCGCCTCGTGCGGTGTGCCCTTGGCGAGGCGCTCTCGGGTGTTGACGAGCTTCTGCCGGATGCAGGTGGCCTTGAGGCGGTAGGGCTCTTCGGCGTTGAGCCGCTTGTAGCGGGGGCTGATCTCGGGCAGCCGCTCGAGGTCGGTCTGCAGTGATGTCAGCAGCTCTTCCGTCGCGCCCGCGTAGCGGATGGAGTTGGAGAGCAGTCCGCGCAGATGGTCGATGACCGCGATCGCGTCGGTGATGCCGTGCTCGTGCTGGAGGATCAGCACTTCCCAGGTCACCGCGGGGGTGACGTTGGGGTTGCCGTCGCGGTCGCCGCCGATCCAGGTGCCGAAGGTCAACGGCCGGGTGCCTGCGGGCAGTTCGACGCCGACTCGTTCCAGCTCGGCGGACAGGTCCTCCAGCACGTCGCCGACGGCGCCCGCGTGCAGCTCGTCGAGGTAGTAGATGGCGTTGCGTGCCTCGTCGGCGGGCTCGGGCCGCACCACGCGCAGCTCGTCGGTCTGCCAGATGAGGTCGATGTTCTCGGCCAGCCGGAGATCGTGCCGGCGCCGGTCGGCGGCGATGACGGGGGTCTCGAGCAGCTCGGCGATACGGCGGAGCTTGTTCAGTACGGAACGCCGTGCCGCTTCGGTGGGGTGCGCGGTGAACACGGGCCGGACGTTCAGGTTCCTGACGGTCTCGCGCAGATGCTCGGGGTCGGCGTCCTTGAGCATGTCCGCCGTACGGGACAGCAGTCCGCCTTCGGCGGCGCGCCGCTCGCGCATCTCGTGGCCGCGGTGCACCTGCTCGGTGACGTTGGCGAGATGGAAGTAGGTGGAGAAGGCGCGCACCAGCTTGGCCGCGGTCTCGAGGTCGGTGTCGCCGAGCAGCTCGGCTGCGGCCTCACCGTCGCTGCGCGTCAGTGCGCGGACCCGCTCGACGAGCTCGAGGAGCTCGGGGCCCTCCTGCCGGACGAGGGTTTCGCCCAGCAGATCGCCCAGTCGGCGGATGTCGGCGCGCAGCTCGGCGCTGGCGGTGGGGGTCTGGTCGGCACTGCTCACAGGTGCGGCTCCTTGCAGTGTTTGAGCACGTCTGGAGGGTTCTGGAGGCTGCGGACCGCGCTGTCCGACGACACCCAGGATAGGTGTCCATTTCCCTGACGTTATCCACAGGTCTCTTGCCGCGGGGCCGCGCACCTGCATACTTACGATGGCGTAGGTTACGCATCCGTAGCCTCGATCTTCAGTCCCATCTCTCACCCCACAGGGGACCCTCATGGCCACAAGCCCGCATCTGCTGGACGACGCCTCGAAGCCGTCGGAAGCCGACGATCTCCCCTTCGCCACGCTGGGCGGGGACAAAAAGCGGTCGCTGGAGCAGATCGCCCTGCTGCTGTTCATCACGGTGCCCTTTGTCGCGCTGCTCGCCGCGGTGCCGCTGGCCTGGGGCTGGGGTGTGAGCTGGCTGGATCTCGGCCTGCTGGTGGCGATGTACTACATCGGCTGCCACGGCATCACAATCGGCTTCCACCGCTATTTCACCCATGGCTCCTTCAAGGCGAAGCGTCCTCTCCGGATCGCTCTCGCGATCATGGGTTCACTGGCGGTCGAGGGCCCGCTGGTCCGCTGGGTGGCGGACCACCGCAAGCACCACAAGTTCTCCGACGCGGAGGGCGACCCGCACTCGCCGTGGCGCTTCGGCGAGACCGTGCCGGCGCTGATGAAGGGCCTGTGGTGGGCCCATATCGGCTGGATGTTCGACGAGGAGCGCACGTCTCAGCACAAGTACGCACCGGATCTGATCAAGGATCCCGCGCTCCGTCGCATCTCCCGCCACTTCATCTACTGGACGATTCTGTCCCTCGCGATCCCGCCCCTGGTCGGCGGCCTGGTCACGATGTCCTGGTGGGGCGCGTTCACGGCGTTCTTCTGGGGTTCGCTGGTCCGTGTCTGCCTGCTCCACCACGTCACCTGGTCGATCAACTCCATCTGCCACGCGGTCGGCAAGCGCCCCTTCAAGTCCCGCGACCGCTCGGGCAATGTGTGGTGGCTGGCGGTGCTGTCCTGCGGCGAGTCCTGGCACAACCTCCACCACGCCGAGCCGACGAGCGCACGGCACGGCGTGCTGCGCGGCCAGATCGACTCCAGCGCCCGGCTGATCCGCTGGTTCGAGCAGCTGGGCTGGGCGTACGACGTGCGCTGGCCGGATGCGTCACGTATTGATGCCCGGCGCAAGATTGACGCCGCCGAGGCGGCATGATTGACGACGTGGCGATCGACGGCGGTAACAGCAGCACGGACAAGAACCGGCCCTCCGGGAGCCGGCGAGCGCGCCGCGTCCGTATGACGGGGGCGGAACGCCGGGAGCAGCTGTTGGACATCGGCCGCACCCTCTTCGCCGAGAAGGGCTTCGAGGGCACCTCGGTCGAGGAGATCGCCGCGAAGGCCGGTGTCTCCAAGCCCGTGGTGTACGAGCACTTCGGCGGCAAGGAGGGTCTGTACGCCGTTGTGGTGGACCGCGAGATGCGTCAGCTGCTGGACATGGTGACGAGCGCGCTGACCGCGGGGCATCCGCGTGAGCTGCTGGAGCAGGCCGCCTTTGCGCTGCTGGACTACATCGAGACGTACACGGACGGTTTCCGCATCCTGGTGCGCGATTCTCCGGTCGCCCAGTCGACCGGTACGTTCGCGTCGCTGATCAGCGATATCGCGACCCAGGTCGAGGACATTCTGGGTCTGGAGTTCAAGGCTCGCGGTTTTGATCCGAAGCTGGCGCCTCTGTATGCGCAGGCGCTCGTCGGCATGGTCGCGCTGACGGGCCAGTGGTGGGTGGACGCCCGCCGTCCGAAGAAGGCGGAGGTCGCGGCGCATCTGGTGAATCTGGCCTGGCACGGTCTGGGCAGCCTGGAGGCGAAGCCGCGGCTGATAGGGCACCGCAAGAACTGAGCGGCGCCGCCTCCGGCCCGGGTCCCGGGGCGAGCGCACGCGCGGCGTCAGCCGCGCCGTCCAGAGCGCGCGTCAGCCGCGCCGTCCAGAGCGCGCGTCAGCCGCGCCGTCCGGGAGCGCGCGTCAGCCGCGCCGTCCGGGAGCGCGCCACCCGACGGCGCGCCGTCCGGGGGCTGTCTCCCGGCACAGGGCGACCGCCGCGACGACCGCGACGCACAGCACCAGGGCCCAGACACGGCGCGACGGATCCCAGCCCGCCGACAGCGGCTGGGCGAACGGATCCAGGGCCTCCGGCAGCGGCAGCAGCACCGACACGATCACGCCCATCACCACCCCCGGCGCCGCCAGCGCACCGCCGCCGGTGCCCGCGCCGGTGCCGTTGCCCGTGCTGAGCCTGAACCCGAGCGCGGCGAGCGCGATCACCATCGCCAGCAGTGCCGCCGCCTCCAGGGTGAGGCCGGGCTGCGGAAGCAGTGGCCGCTCGTCCGGGTTCACCGCCATGGCGCCCAGGAGCAGCACCGCCGTCCAGCCTGCCGCCGCCCCGAGCAGCGCGACGAAGATCCGCAGCCCGTGCACCACCCAGCGCGGAGTCGGCACCACTTCCGTCGTACGGGCGGCCGGGTCGTCCAGCAGGAATGCCGCACCCACCGCGATCAGCACGGCCGCGGAACGGATCAGCAGGACGACGTCGATGAGCCGCATGCCGCCGGAGACCAGTGCGGGGACGCCCACCAGCAGCACCGCGGCCGTCACGGCGATCAGCAGCGGCAGTGTGCGTGCGGAGCGCAGCGCGTACGGCAGGAGCAGCGGGAACAGCCTTCGGGTGCTCATGCGCAGGCCCGCTCGCCGGCCGGCACCTGCGCCGGCGCGCGTACTCCGAGGAGCTCCGCGGCACGGTCGGTGGTGGTCCCGGTCGCGGTCAGTTCGCGCCATGACGCCTTCACCCGCTCGCCGATCCGGTCGGACGGCCCGTCCAGCAGCTTCAGCGCGAGCTCCCGTTCCCTGGCGTCGAAGTCGAGTCCGCTGGACGATTCGAGAACCAGCAGGCTCAGACCGCCGGTGGTGCGGCCGGTGAGGTCCTTGAGGGCGGCTTCGGAGTCGTCGGTGGCCTGGCCGGCGAGCCACAGGGTCAGTACGGCGCGGGCGCCGCAGACGGTGGTCCCGCCCTCTTCCCGCGGCAGCGTGCCCGTCACCACGCGGTAGGCGAACAGCGCCGAGAACTCGGCCACCGCGTCGCTCTCCGCGTCCTGTCCCGCATCGCCGGCACTCCACCAGGTGCCGACGGGAACGGCGCCCGGCGTCCCTTCCCGGCGGTCGTCGGCGTCCCAGGCGGTGTACGGCAGCGGCTTGTTGGCGTGTGCCTCGATGCCGTCCCGGAAGATCCGCTGGCGTACGGAGTAGCGGGCGTCGGCCACGGCGTCCGGGGTACGGGCGAGAACGCCGCGCACCACGCCGTCCCACTCGGTCACCCGCCCCTTGAACTCGGGGAACGCGCAGTAGGTGACGCCCTTCCTGGTCACGCACTGCTGGCCGGCGGCCGGGTGCTCGGTGACGTCGGCCCTGGCCCGTACGACACTGTCGGGCAGCGGCCGCATCTGCAGCGCGCCCGCGACCACGGCCACGGCCGCTGCCACGGCGGCGCACGCCCACAGCGGACGTGTGCCGCGGCGCGGCGGTTCGGGCGCCGCGCCCGGCCGGCCGCGCAGCAGGGCGCACGCGGCGAGCAGCACGGTGAGGCCGGTCAGCCACAGCAGATGCAACCCGGCCGGCCTGCCGACCAGCGCCGACGGCAGCGGCTGCACAAACTCGTCCTCGATGGCGACGACGGCGAGCCAGCGCCAGCCCGCGGTGTTCTGGACGGCGGCGATGAAGGTGAACACCGCGAGCAGGGCCAGTGCGAGCGAGGCCGCGGCGGGAGCCGGGAACAGTCGCGCGAGCAGCACCCCGAGGACTCCGGCGAGGAGCACCACAGCGGGGCCGGTCGCCACCTCGAGCCACTGGACGGTGCCGACGGCTCCCGGTTTGGCAGCGAGGTAGCCGATCCTGGCGAGGCTGAGGCCCGCGCAGAGCAGGGCCGCGGGGAGCACCGCCAGCAGATGGGCGAGGGTGCGGCCGCGGGCGCCGACGACAAGCACCTCGTACACCGGCTCCACGCCGTTTCGGACGGCCCGCAGCACACCGAAGTCGGCGGCGAGCAGGGTGCCTGCGGCGAGCAGCAGGGTCGGCAGCTGGATGTGGCGGGAACTGTCCTGCAGGACCGGGTAGCGGTTCGCCGCGTCCCCGGTCGCCAGGGCGTAGCCCCACAACGCGAGGTAGCCGGCCAGGGCGCCGAGCATCGCCGGGTGGCGCAGCAGGCGCAGCGCTTCCACGCGGGCCAGCGCGAGGACCGCGCCGCGCGTCCCGCTCTGCCCGGCCGGGGCTGCGGCCCGGTCCGCCCGGCCCCGGCGGGCGTCGCCGACGACGGTCATGCCGCGTGCTCCTTCTGGGCGGTGGCGTCGAGAAGCAGCAAGTAGCCGTCCTCCAGGGTGGGTTCGAGGAGGGGCGCGCCGGAGGGGGCGGTGCCGATGTTCCGTACGGTTCCGACTCCGGTGCGCCATCCGGCGAGCGCCCGCGGGTCCCGTTCGGCGCTGCTCCATACGCGGCCGGCGGCGACGGCCGCGAGCGCGGGCGGCTCGCCGTCGAACTTCACGGTTCCGTGGTCCAGTACGACGACGCGGCGACAGAGCGCGGCGACGTCCTCGGTCTGGTGGGTGGACAGCAGTACGGTGCGGCCGTCGCCGAGGTCGGCGATCAACTCCCGGAATCGCAGCCGCTGTTCGGGGTCGAGGCCCACGGTCGGCTCGTCCAGGATGAGGAATTCGGGGTCGCCGACGAGTGCCGCGGCGAGCGCGACCCGCTGGCGCATACCGCCGGAGAGCTGTTTGATCTTCTTGCCGCGCCGGCCCGGCAGCCCGACCGCGTCGAGTACGCGCAGGACTTCGCGGTGCCTGGCGGCGCGGTCGGTCAGCTCCTTGAGGATGGCGACGTAGTCGACGAACTCGAAGGCGGTGAAGGCCGGGTGGAAGCCGGGGTCCTGCGGCAGATAGCCGAGGCGGCGCCGGATCCCGAGCCGCCCCTCGGGCGTCCGCGGGTCCATGCCGAGCACCGAGATGTCGCCGCCGTCGGGCAGCGCCGCGGTGGCGAGTGTCCGCAACAGGGTCGTCTTGCCGGCGCCGTTCGGGCCCAGGAGCCCGGTCACGCCGGGTCCCAGGGTGAAGGACACCCCGGCCAGTGCCTTGAAGCTCCGGTAGTTCACTGCGAGTTCACGGACGGTGACCGCGGCTGGGCTCATCGGGATTTCCTTCCGGTTCACGCGCGTGCGTGCTGGGTGTCCCGGTCGTACCGGGTGCGGGTCAGGGTGATGGACAGGGCGGCGGCAAAGAGCACTCCGGCCGCGGACAGCTGTCCGGTGGCGCTCAGCAGCGCGTCCTGTACGGGCCCGAAGGCCGCCAGCAGGCAGAGCGTCCAGGCCCCGCCGACGACGCCGGCCGCCGCGGTGGGGTCGATGCGCGCCGACAGCGCCAGCGTGAGCGACGTCAGCGCGAGGGAGGGCAGCAGCCAGCCGAGCGTCTCCAGGGCGGGGCCGGGCAGCGCCACGGCCGCGGCGGCCGTGGGGACCAGGGCCGTGGTGACCACGGCGACCGTGCGCAGCATCAGCAGCCGCAGTCCGTACACGGGGGTGACGAGGGTGATCTCGTACATCGGATCGCTGCGCGGGCCGAAGGAGAGGGCGACTCCGATCACCGGCAGCGCGGGCGCCACCACGAAGAACGGCAGCGAGGCGGAAGCCGCGTGCCCGAGCCGGGCCACGACCAGGGCGAGCAGCAGCGTGACCACGGCTGCGGTGAGCCAGGAGCGGCGCAGTGCGGGTGTCGCGGTGATCAGCCGTGCCGTGTGGCCGGGTACCCGCAGCCGGTGCAGCGCACGTTCGGCGGGCCCTGGCCGGGGCACGTCCTTGGCGATGGCCAGCCGAGCCCATCCCGCCTCGGTGCGGGAGGTGTCGGCGTACGCGGCGAGCCGTGCCCGGCAGTGCGCGCACTGCGCCAGGTGCCCTTCGGCGCCGGCGAGAGCGGGCGGGCCGAGCTCCCCGGCGGTGTAGTCGCGCAGCAGGGCGTCCGGGAGGTGTACGCGGCTGTGCGGTACGGGGCGTCCCTGGCTCCCCCGGCTGCCGGTGTCCCACGGGGAAGTCATCGCCTGCTCCTCTCCTGCGCCCCTCATGTCCTCTCCTGATCCGCTCATGCCAGCTCCTTCCGGAGCCGCTGGCGTGCCCTCATCGCACGGGTTTTGACGGTGCCTGCCGGAATCCGCAGCACTTTCGCGGCCTCGGCGGTGGTGAGGCCGTCGACCACGGTGGCCTGCAGCACCGCCTTGAGTTCCGCCGGCAACTTCTCCAGGGCGTGGGCGAGTTCGCCGTGCGGGATGCCGTGCAGCGCCTCGTCCTCGGCGGAGGGCTGTTCCTGGTGCCGGAACCGGCCGAGTGCCCGGGTCAGCCGCTGCCGTGCGCCGTGCCCTCGCTGGATGTCGACGAGCCGGCGGGATCCGATGCGCCACAGCCAGCCGGCCGCGTCCGCGCCGTGCTCCTCGCGGTAGCGCGCGGTGCCCCGCCACACGGCGAGGAAGGTCTCCTGTACGACGTCGTCGACGACGCCGGGATCAGGACACCGGTACTGGAGCCGGGCGACCAACCACGGCTCGTAGCGCCGGTAGAGCAGCTCGAAGGCACGGCTGTCGCCGTCCTCCACCGCGCGCAGCAGGTCCCCGTCACTGGGGTGCTGCCCCTCCACGTACGCCACATCCCCTCATCGGACGGGCGGGTCGGATCGGTTCACGGAAGTCGGAGATTCTTTTCCGGCCCCTGCCCCCCACCAGCATTCAGCCAACCGTGGCTCTGTACAGGCCATTTACCCGCCGTTCCGCAGACCACTTTTCGACCATTGGCCGCTGAACTACACATAGGCCATTCGGAACTCTTTCGTCCCCCCTCGCCACAGACGTACCTTCGCCATCGCTCGGGCCCGACCAACCCGAGGACGGGTCCGACCAACCCGAATGAAGAGGGGAATTCGCATGCCCAAGAACCTCAAGTCACTGGCGCGCCCTGCCGCCGTCCTCATGGCCACTGGAGCGATCGCCGGAGTGATGGGTGTCGCTCCGGCAGCCGCCGCGCCCGCCCAGGCCACCGCCGTCCCGTCGTGCATCACCATCAAGAACACGTCGAGCTGGGCCACCACGACGACGCGGGTGACCAACAACTGCCGTGGGACGTACCGCTACTACTTCAAGTGGGACCGGCACACCGACGGCCCCTGTGAGACCTACAGGCCGGGCCACTGGCACTCCGAGACCGTGGCCATCACCGCGCGCTTCGCGGGTCTCGGCGGCTGCTGATCCGGCTGCCTGTCCCCTGACCGGTCCGGCTGCCCGTCCGGCGGCTGATCCAGTCGGTCCGAGCGGCTGACGTCGCACCGCACCAAGGCGAGGGGCCTTCCCTGAAGCCCTACTCCAGGGAAAACCCCTCGCCGACCGTAGTGCGCGTCGGTCCGCGCATGCCCGCTGCTACGCCGGCTCCAGGAACTCCAGCCGGTTGCCGACCGGGTCCTCCGAGTAGAAACGGCGGTGACCCGGGAGGCCATCGTCCCAGACCACCTTCGCGCCGCGCTCCTCCAGCCGCGCCGCATACGCCTCGATGCCCGTGACCCGCAGTCCGGGGTGGGCCTTCCTGGCGGCCCGGAAGTCCGCCTCGATGCCGAGATGGAGCTGGACGGGACCCTGCTGGAACCAGCAGCCGCCGCGGGCCGCAAGCACGGGAGGCTTGGGGATTTCCGTCATACCCAGGACATCGGAGTAGTACGCGCACAGAGCGTCCTCCGAGCCGGGCGGCGCGGCCAGTTGGACGTGGTCGACGGCGGTGAGCATCAGAACCCCTTTCGCCCGACGGCGAAGATCCGGCGGAACGGGAACACCGTGCCGTGCGGGCCCGGCGGATACGCCTTGCGGAGCAGATCGCGGTACTGGCCCAGGAATTCGGCCTCGGCCGTGACGTCGTCGCCGAGCGCGGTGAGGACCGGACGCAGCGCCGTGCCCTTGACCCAGTCCAGCACCGGATCCTCCCCGGCGAGGAGCTGGAGATACGTGGTCTCCCAGACGTCCGCCTCGCAGCCGAGGTTCACCAGGTGGGCGAGGTAGTCGGCAGGGTCCAGGATGTGGACGAAGCGTCGCCCGCGGTCTCCGAGCCGGCCGCGCCACTGCGGGGCTTCGCAGAGCTCGCCGAGGAGGGCGTGGCTGGGGGAGGTGAAGTTGCCGGGGACTTGTAAGGCGAAGGTGCCGCCGGGAGCGAGTCCCTCGATCCAGACCGGGAAGGACTCGGGATGGTTCGGCACCCACTGCAGTGCCGCGTTGGAGACGATCAGGTCGTACGGCTCGTCGGGCGTCCAGTGCGCGGCATCGGCGGGTTGGAAGTCCAGCCAGCCGCCGCCGGGTGTGGCACCTGCGTGCTCCTTCTCCGCGATCGCGAGCATCTCCGGAGAGAGGTCGAAGCCCGTGATGTGGGCGGTGGGCCAGCGGTCGGCGAGGAGCGCGGTGACATTGCCGGGTCCGCAGCCGATGTCCGCTATACGGGCGGGACGGTCGCCATTGGGCAGCCGGGGTATTCGGGCGAGAAGGTCCACGAATGGGCGTGTGCGGTGCCCGGCGTAGCGCAGGTACTGCTCTGGATCCCAGGTTGGTGCGGAATGCATGTTCGAGCCCCCTTGCAGGAACGGTGTGCCGAAGCGGAATGAGGTTCCGGCCCGACCATGCCCAAGCCTGCGCCCGAATATATCTTGATGTCAAGAGACTTCACGTCGACAGACCCTCTACACTGATCGACATGGAGGACGAGGTCGATCGACTGGTCGCAGCATGGCGCCGTGAGCGCCCCGACCTCGACGTGGAACCGCTCGAGGTACTCAGCCGCGTCTCCAGGCTCGCCCGCCATCTCGACCGGGCCCGCCGGCTCGCCTTCTCCGAGCACAATCTGGAGCCGTGGGAGTTCGACGTACTCACCTCGCTGCGGCGCGCGGGGGCTCCGTATCAGCTCTCACCAGGACAGCTGCTGACCCAGACCCTGGTCACCTCCGGCACCATGACCAACCGCATCGACCGGCTCGCCAAGAAGGATCTGGTCGAGCGGCTGCCCGACCCCAGCGACCGGCGCGGTGTGCTGGTGCGCCTCACGCCCGAGGGGCGGGACCGCGCCGACCAGGCGCTGGCCGGGCTGCTTGCGCAGGAGCGCGCGATCCTCTCCGAGCTTTCCCGGGCGCAGCGGGCCGAACTGGCCGCGCTGCTACGCCAGTTGACCGCCCCGTTCGACAACATTCCCGGCTAGGTCGACCGGACCGACCCCGGCGCGGCGCGCGAGAGCGACCGCGGCGAGCGTGGAGTGCACGCCCAGCTTCCCGAGAACGTTCTGCATATGCGTACGAACGGTGTGCGGAGACAGGAAGAGGCGCTCGGCCACTGCTTTGCGCCCCAGGCCAGCGACCATGCAGCGCAGCACCTCACGCTCGCGCGGCGTGAGCGACTCGACGAGCTGTTCACTCTCGGTGCGGTGCTTGCGGGCCGCGGTCAGCTCTCGCAGTACGCCGGTGAGCAGAGCGGGGGGCAAGTGGGTCTCGTCCCTCAGCACTCCCCGTATCACCGCGAGCAGCCGCTGCAGCGAGCAGTCCTTGGCGACCCAGCCGGAGGCGCCGGCCTGGAGAGCGAGCGCGGCGCGACGCGGGTCGTCCTTCTCGGCGAGCACGACCGTACGGACGGCGAGGTGGCCGGAACGGACGCCGGCGACCAGGGAAATACCGTCGACGACACCCCCCTCGCCGTTGTCGGACACGGCACGGGCGACGGCTACGGCACGACCGCCCGGCACCGCGAGGGCGCCGAGGTCGGCGTCGACCAGCATCACATCGAATCTGCGGCCGTCGGCGGCCGCCCGCTCCAGGCACCGCAGCGCGGCGGGGCCGCTGCCGGCCGCGGCGACATCCACATCGGGCTCGGCCGCAAGAGCGGCGGCGAGTGACTCGGCGAAGATGCGGTGGTCGTCCACCACCAGAACCCGGATACGAACCACAGACACCCCCAGTGTCGGAGGACGGACCGGCGCGGGGTACGCCGCCCGGGAAATTGGGGTAGTTCAGCGGTCGCTCGGCCGCCGCCGTGCTGTGACTGATACCCCGCCCCGGGCGTCGTACCCGACTGTCTCGCCCCCTGATCAACACCGGCCCCCACCGGTGCTGAGCATCAGCGTACGGCTGGGGGCCCGGAGCGGAAGGCTATTTGCAGAACTGATTGGCCAGGGTGTTTAGGGTGGGCCGCATGTTTCGTATTGCGACAGAAGTCGACAAAGATCGGCGGATGCTGCTCGGTGAGCGGCTGGACCAGAGCAACTCGGGGCGGTCACCGGCGATACGGGAGTTGCGGGGTACACCGCACGACGACGAAGTGCCGCTGGAGGTCTGGGCGCTCGAACCGGGCACGGCCGAGCTGGCGGGCGGACTGACGGCACTCACCTGGGGACGCTGGCTCCATGTGGATCTGCTCTGGGTCGCGGACACCCATCGCGGCACGGGCCTCGGCACGCGGCTGCTGGACGAGGCAGAACGGACGGCCAAGCAGGACCGGGGCTGCGTGTACGCACGCCTGGAGACCTGGGACTTCCAGGCGCCGGAGTTCTACCGCCGGCGTGGGTACGAGGTGGTGGGCAGGGTGGACGACTACCCGCCGGGGGCAACGGAGTTCATCCTCACGAAGCGGCTGGCGTAGCGGCCGAGGGCTCACGACAGGCGCGTCGCGCCCCGGGAAGGCATCGCCGGGAAGATCCTCGGCTCCGCGTGGCCGGCGGACGCGAACGCCTCCAGGACCGACTTCGTCACCGTCGGCGTCGTCGGCACATCCGTCAGGACGATCGCCGAGCCGCCGAAGCCGCCGCCCGTCATCCTCGCGCCCAGCGCGCCCGCCGCCAGCGATGTGTCGACCACCAGGTCCAGCTCCGGGCAGGAGACCCGGAAGTCGTCCCGCAGCGAGGCATGCCCCTCGGTCAGCACCGGGCCCATGGCGCGCACCTCGCCCGCCTCCAGAAGGGCGATCACCCGCTCGACCCGGTGGTTCTCGGTCACGATATGCCGCACCAGGCCGCGCACCTCCGGATCGTCCAGCCGGTCCAGCGCCTGGGCCAGGCCCTCGTACGGAACGTCCCGCAGGGCGGGAACGCCGAGCGCCGCCGCCCCCGCCTCGCAGCCCGCGCGGCGTTTGCCGTACTCGCCGTCGCTGTGGGCGTGCTTGACGCGGGTGTCGACGACCAGGAGTTCCAGGCCCAACGCCGCCAGATCGAAGGGGATCTGGCGCCGGGAGAGGTCCCGGGTGTCCAGATGCAGCGCGTGCCCGTCCGTGCAGCACGCCGAGGCCGTCTGGTCCATGATCCCGGTGGGCGCGCCGACGTAGACGTTCTCGGCACGCCGGCACAGCCGGGCCATCCGCCACCGCTCCAGGCCCAGTTCGTACAGGTCGTTCAGAGCGAGAGCCGTGACGACCTCGAGCGCCGCCGAGGAGGAGAGGCCCGCGCCCGTGGGCACGGTGGACTCGTAGTGCAGATCCGCGCCACCGGCCGGGTGGCCCGCCTCGCGCAGCGCCCAGACGACGCCCGCAGGGTAGTCGGTCCAGCCGCCCGCCCCTCGCCCCGGCGCGAGGTCCCCGACGCGCAGCTCGACCGGGCCGCCCTCGACGTTCGCCGAGTGCAGCCGCAGTACGCCGTCGTCGCGGCGCGCCGCGGTGACGACCGTGGTGTGGGGCAGCGCGAAGGGCATCACGAAACCGTCGTTGTAGTCGGTGTGTTCACCGATCAGGTTCACCCGGCCGGGGGCCGCCCACACACCGTCACTCATGACGCGTTCTCCCTCCCACGGGCAAAGGCCCAGGCGTCCGACACGATGCCCGCCAGGTCGGCGCGGCTCGGCTGCCAGCCCAGGAGTTTGTGCGCGGTGGCCGCGGAGGCGACGAGCACCGCCGGGTCGCCGCCGCGGCGCGGGGCCACGACCTCCGGGACCGGATGGCCGGTGACCTTGCGTACGGTTTCGATGACCTCGCGGACCGAGAAGCCGTTGCCGTTGCCGAGGTTGCAGATGAGGTGCTCGCCGGCGGTCGGCGCGTCCAGCGCGAGCAGATGCGCCTCGGCGAGGTCGGCGACATGGATGTAGTCGCGGACGCAGGTGCCGTCCGGGGTCGGGTAGTCGTCGCCGAACACCGAGATCGACTCACGCTTGCCGAGGGCGACTTGAAGCACCAGCGGGATGAGATGCGACTCGGGGTCGTGACGCTCGCCGCAGGTGATGTTGCCCGACGGGCCGTACGCGCCCGCCACGTTGAAGTACCGAAGGGAGACGGCCGCGAGGCCGTGCGCCACGGCCTCACCCGTGATCATGTGGTCGACGGCGAGCTTGGACGCACCGTACGGGCTGGTGGGGGCCGTCGGGTCGGTCTCGGTGATCGGCGTGGAGACCGGTTCGCCGTATGTCGCCGCGGTGGACGAGAAGACCAGCTTGCGCACGCCCGCGTACCGCATGGCGGCAAGCAGCGCCATGGTCCCGCCCACGTTGTTGGTCCAGTACTTCTCGGGGTTCACCACCGACTCGCCGACCTGCGAGAAGGCCGCAAAGTGCAGCACCGCGTCGTACGAGGAATCCAGCCACTTGGCCGCATCCTGGATCCGGCCCTCGATGAACTCGGCGCCCGCCGGAACCCCTTCCAGGAACCCGGTCGAGAGGTCGTCGAGCACGGTCACCCGGTGGCCGGCCTCCAGCAGATGCTGCGCCACCACGCTGCCGACGTATCCCGCGCCACCCGTTACCAGGTACTTCTTCTGCGGCATGCCACTCACTCGCTCGCTACCTCTCGCAGTCGCTCGGCCGCGGTTTCCGGCGGCACGTCATTGATGAACACGCTCATACCGGACTCGGAACCCGCGAGGAACTTCAGCTTGCCGGAAGTCCGGCGGATGGTGAAAAGCTCGAGATGAAGCCCGAAGTCACTCCGGTTGACATCAGCGAAGGGCGCCTGGTGCCAGGCCGCGATGTACGGCGTCGGCGGCTCGCCCGTACCGAAGATCCGGTCGAAGCGCCTCAATAGTTCCAGATAGATCTGTGGGAACTCTGTGCGCGCCGCGTCGTCCAGCGCCCGAAGGTCCGGAACACGCCGCAGCGGGTACAGATGCACCTCGTACGGCCAGTGCGCCGCGTACGGCACGAACGCGACCCAGTGCTCGCCCTCCAGCACCACCCGTACGCCCTGCTCACGCTCGCGGGCGACCACGTCGTCGAAGAGATTGCGGCCGGTTTCGGCCCGATGTCCGGCGGCCGAGCGCAGCATCAGCGCGGTGCGCGGGGTGACGAAGGGGTACGCGTAGATCTGGCCGTGCGGGTGCCCCAGCGTCACCCCGATCTCCGCGCCCCGGTTCTCGAAGCAGAAGACCTGCTCCACCTGCGGAAGTTCGGCGAGCTCGGCGGTGCGGTCGGTCCAGGCCTCGAGCACCAGCGCGGCCTGCTCCTCGCCGATGTCGGCGAACGAGGCGTCGTGGTCGGAGGTGAAGCAGACGACCTCGCAGCGGCCGGAGTCGCCGGCCAGGGAGGGAAAGCGGTTCTCGAAGACGGCGACGTCGTAGTCGGCGGCCGGGATCTCGCTGAGGCGGCCGTCCCTGGACGGGCAGAGCGGGCATTCGTCGGCCGGCGGATGGTAGGTGCGGCCCTGACGGTGCGAGGCGATGGCGACCGAGTCGCCGAGCAGCGGGTCGCGGCGGATCTCGGAGGTGGTGGAGATCGGGTCGAGCGGCCGCCGGTCCACGGCGTCGCGTACGGCGTCGTCGCGGGAGTCGTAGTAGAGCAGCTCACGACCGTCGGCGAGCCGGGTCGACGTCTTCTTCACTCTGGAGCTCCCTCAGCCTCCCAGCAAACAGAACCGCACATAACAAATCACAAGCCAACAGTCATCGTCAATGGGCATGCAGCATGCGCTTACTTAGGACATTTCAACCAGATGGGCCATGCGAAACAGGCGAACCAGGTGAACCAGGTGAGACCCGAGCCGGCCGTGCCGATCTTCGGTACGAGGACGTCGGTGACCAAGCCCGAGGTCACAGACCCCGAGGACGCGTAACGCCTACTCCGCCACCGGTCCCGGCGACGAGGCGATCGTCGCCCGGTCCAGCAGTCCGGTGCGCGCCGCCAGCGCCGCCGCCTCCAGCCGGGAGCCCACTCCCAGCTTCATCAGCACCCGCTGCACATGCGTACGGGCCGTGCTCGGCGCTATCCCCATCCCGGCCGCGATGAGCCGGGTGTCCTCGCCCTCCGCGACCCTGACCAGTACCTCGACCTCGCGCGGAGTGAGCAGCTGCAGCAGTCGCTGCCCCTCGTCGTCCGGCTGCGCGGCCGGGTTGAGCAGCTCGGCGAACGCGCCCTGCAGCAGCTGCGGAGCCACCACGGCCTCGCCCGCCCGCGCCTTGACCATCGCCCGCTCGACGCCCTCGATCCGCTCGTCGTGACGCACATAACCGGAGGCGCCGGCCGCGAAGGCCGCGGCGATCCCTCGCGGGCTCGGCACCGGGCCGAGGACCACCACAGCCACCTGCGGACGCTCCCGCTTGATCTTCACGATCGGGTCGAAGGCGCCCGGTTCCGCGGGGGTCGCCGTGCCCAGCAGGCACACCTCGGGCGCCCTGGCCACCACCAGCTCGGCCGCGCCGGCCCCCGGTGCGGCAGCAGCGAGCACCCGGTGCCCACGCAGTTTCAAGGCCGAGGCGAGTGCCTCGGCGAGCAGTCGGTGATCATCGACCACCACGAGCCGCACGCCCATCGAGCAACCCCCATCCCCGCGAGCTGGCCCCCCGGCCCTCCTGCCCCGGCAAGCTACACGCTTGTTCGACGTTGCGCGCCCCTAACTCGGCAGAAGCCCCCCAGAATGCCGAATTCTTCGCCAAACAGGGCTACAACAGGGCTAGTCATGACTGTGGCCCGGCACATCGGAGAACCGATGTGCCGGGCCACTGACCGGAGTTGTGCCGCGTGCGGCGTACGCCCGGTCGGAAATCAGTCGGCCGTGCTGAAGGCGACAGCCAGGTACTTCTTCCCGAACGACGCGCCGGATGACGTCGGCTTGCTCATCAGGACCGCGCCGATGTACAGCCGGCCGTTCGCGTAGCGGTACTCGGCGTAGTCCGAGGAGAAGCTGGTCTCCGCCTCACGGACCGACTTGTCGGCCGGATTGTCCATCAGCACCGTCTGCTTGAAGGTGCCGCCGTCGATGCTGATGACCTGGCCGCCCTTGTCGTAGGGGGGCCACCTGTAGGCGATGATGTTGCCGCCGTCCATCCGGATCGGGAACATCGTGTACCGGTCGCCCGCGTTGGCCCGGTCGCTGGTGGGCTTTCCGGTGGCGAGGTCGAAGGAGAGGATCTCGTTGGTGTCGCCGTAATCCCCCGTGCCCTCGTGGTCCGCGGTCGGCAGGTAGATCTTGCCGTTTCCGACGACGACCTTCTGGCACTCCTCGACCTCGGTGGAATCGCACCGCGCCTCGTACTTGTCACCGGCGGCCGGGATCTTGGCGCGCAGCGCACCCTTCTCGTCGAGCGAGAAGAAGTCCGAGATGCCGCCGGAGCCCGTGTCGCCGACGTTGGCGGCGACGACCAGCGGCTTGGTGGAGACGATGCTCGCGTAGCCGACGCCGGGCGGCAGCTTGTACGAGAACAGCGGGGTGCCGTTGGCCGGGTTCAGGCCCTGGATGCTGACCTGCGCGTTGTCGTACGAACCGCACTTGCGGACCGCGACGAGCGCCTCGCCGCCGCCGTACCCCATGTCGTAGCACTGCTCGCCGTTGACCGTGGGCTTCCAGCGGACCGCGCCGCTGTTGAGGTCGAACGCCCCACCGCCGTCGGAGCCGCCCGCGGCGACCGTGGTGCCGCTCTGGGTGATCTCTCCGAACTGGGCTTTGGAGTCACCGGACTTGGCGCTGGTGACGGACTTGCTCCACAAGAGCTTGCCGGTGTTGAGATCGACGACGCCGACCTCGGTGCACGGCTGGAAGTTCTTCGGCGGAGTCCGCTTGGCGGCCTCGAAAACGATCGCGGCCTTGAAGTCCTTGGAGACATGGCGCGAGGCCGCGCAGACCTGACCCGGGAGCGGGACGGTCCACAGCGGGGTGCCCTTGGCCACGTCGTAGCCGACGATCGAATTGATCCCGGGCTTGACGTAGGCCTTGTCGGTGACCCAGGAGCCCTTGACGCTCGTGAGGTCGGTACGCGCGGGCTCCGGCAGCTGGAAGGCCACCTTGGAGTGGATGTTCGCGGGAGCCTGCTCCTTGCCGGGGCCGTCGGCGGCCTTGCCGCCGCCGGTGGAACCGCCGGTGGAGCCCTCGGAGCCGCCGCCCGAGCTGTTCTTGCTCTCGTCCTTCTTGCCGCCGCCGTCGTCGTCCTTGGAGGCGAACCAGATGCCGCCGACGACGATCAGCACCACGGCGAGCGACGCCGCGATGATGATCTGCATCTGCGTGCTCAGCTTCTTGCCGCCACCACCGCCACTGCCGCCGGGCTGTGCGTACTGCGGCTGCGCGTACTGCGGCTGCATGGGCGTGGTGGGGTAACCGTAGCCCGGCTGGGCCGGCGGCTGTCCGGCCGGAGGCGTCTGCGGGTAGCCGTAGCCGGGCGCCTGGCCCGGCGCCTGCGGATAGCCGTAACCGGGCTGGCCCTGCGGCGGCTGGGCGGGCGGCTGCGTCTGCGGATAGCCGTACGAAGGGCCCTGCGCGGGTGGCGGCGTCGGGGCTCCGAAGCCGCCGGGCGGCGGATCCTGCGGAGCGCCGAACCCGCCCTGCGGCGGCGGCCCCGGCGGCTGGTTCGGCGGGGGTGGCGGCTGGTTCGGCGGGGGTGGCGGCTGCGTCATGGCGTACTTACCTCTGGAGAAAGGGAGTTGGGTCTGAAGGACTCAGGACGCGGTCACTTACCGAAGGCCATCAAGGTCTTCGTCTCCTTCTCCTCCGCGTCGTTGCTGGCGCTGACGCGGCCACTCGCGATGAAGAACCTGCCGTCCGCGTACACCATCTTGGCGGAGTAGAAGGAGTTCTCGATCTCAGCGGTCGAGGCCGGGTGCTGCAGCAGCACCTTCGGCGCGCCACCCGTAGGCGCGATCGTGGCGACCGCACCGCCCTTGTCGTACGACGCGTCCTTGTAGACGAGTACGCTCCCGTCCTGCATGCCCAGCGGCGTCATCGAGGTGTCGCCACCCGCGGGCGAACGCCACTTGGGCTTGCCGGTGTCGAGGCTGAACGCGACGACCTCGTTGGCCCCGCCGGCCCGGGCCGGCTCGGTCGACATGTAGAACGTGCTCGCGTCGGCGGCGACGCCGGTGCAGCCCTCGAGGTTCTGGCCGAAGACCACGAACGAACCGCCGCAGCGCGGCTGGAACTTGTCCTTCCCGCCGTCGATCTGCGAGCGCACCGTGCCGTTGTCCTTCAGCGCGACGATGGACCACTTCTTCGGCTCACGCTGCGTCAGGGAGATGACCAGCGGGCTGGCCGAGTAGACCTTGTCGACCTCCCAGCCGACCGGAGCGTTCCACGTCCACTTGGGCTTACCGGTGGCCGGGTCGACCTCCGACAGCTGCTGCTTGGGCTTGTTGTAGTCCGACGTCGGGCAGCTCGCCGCGGCGATCAGCTTGGGGCCGCCCGCGAAGGCGAACGGCTTGCAGCCTTCGCTCGGTCCCTTGAAGAGCTGCGTGCCGTCGGCCATCGAGAAGCCGTAGGAGTTGCCGCTACCCCCCGCCGCGAGGGTGTTGCCGCTGATCGACAGAGTGAAGTCGGAGAGCGAACTGAAGGCGCCACTGGCCTTGGGAATCGGCTTCTTCCAGCCCGCCTTGCCGGTCTTGAGGTCGATCATCTGGAGATTGAGGCACTTGGACTTCTCGGTGAGGCCGTCCTTGACCCCCACGACGATCTTGCCGTCGGCAGAGGTCTGCGCGGGCGCGGAGCAGATCTCGGCGCCGAGCGGCAGACTCCACTTCTTCGTGCCGTCGGTCGCCGAGTAGCCGACGACCTCCTTGTACATGCCCTTGACGACGGTGTCGCCGACGACCCACGGGCCGAACACATCGGCGCCGTTGCGCGGCAGGTCGACATCGTTCTTCGTCAGGAACAGGACCTTCGCCTCGCCCGGCTTGCGCCCGGCGTTGAGGTCGTCGTTGGCCTCACGGCCGTCGCCGCTGCCGTCGCCCTGGTCGACGGACGCCGAGCCCGTCGGCTTGGGGTCGTCGCTCTTGCTGACGTTCTGCTTGTTGTCCTTCTCGTCGTCACCGCCGCTGACGGCGAGGTAGGTGCCGCCGCCGATCACCAGCAGCGCGGCGACGGCCGCGCCGACAACGGCACCGGGCTTGCCCTTGAAGAAGCCGCCGATGCCACCGCCGCCACCGGGCGGGGTGGGCGCGCCGGGGTACTGCGGCTGGGTCGGATAGCCGCCGTAGGGACCAGGCTGCTGGTTGTACGGGCCGGGCTGCTGGTTGTACGGACCCGGCTGGCCGGGAGCCTGCTGCGGGTAGCCGTAACCCGGCTGGGCGGGCGGCTGTTGCGGGTAGCCGTAGCCGGGCGCCCCGGGAGGGGTCGCGGGCGGCGGCCCCTGCGGGGCGGGCGGCATCTGCGGCGGCTGCGCGGGCGGCTGAGGAGCTCCGAAGCCTCCCTGTGGCGGCTGGTTCGGCTGCTGCGGCGGCTGGTTCGGCGGCTGTGTCATGAGTGTCTACCTCTGGAAATGGGGAGATGGGAGAAGGAGTTGGGATGTCCGGACGACTCAGAACGCGGTCACTTGCCGAAGGCCATCAGTGTTGTCGTCTCCCTCTCCCTGGCGTCGTCGAGCCCGGTGATCCCGGTAGCGGTGAGGAAGAACCGGCCGTCCGCATACACCGTCCGCGGTTTGCTGAAGCCGGCCTCGATCTCGGCGGTCGACAGCGGGTGCTTCAGCACGGCTTTCGGTGCACCGCCCGCCGGCGCGATGGTCGCGACCGCGCCACCCAGGCTGAAGGTCGGGGCGATGTAGACCACGACGCTGCCGTTCTCCACGGTGACCGGCATCATCGTGCGGTCGAGTCCCGCCGTTGAACGCCACTTGGGCTTGCCGGTGTCCAGGCTGAAGGCCACGACCTCGTTGGTCTCGGCCGGCTCCGTTGCCAGATAGAGGGTGGACGCGTCCGCGGCGACGCCGGTGCACCACCCCTGGATGTCACCGCGGAAAGCGATGGTCGAACTACTGCTGCAGTGCGGCTCGAACTTGTCCTTGCCGACCTGGAGCTGCGAGCGCAGCTTTCCACTGTCCGTAAGAGAGAGGACCCGCCGCTTGATGTCGTTGCCGGACTCGTCGGCGTCCAGCTTGATGGAGACGACGACCGGGCTGACCGAGTAGACCTTGTCGACCTCCCAGTCGGAGGGAAGCGCGTACGTCCACTTGGCCTTGCCGGTGGCCGGGTCGACCTCCTGGATCTCCTGCTTGAAGTTCTCCGCGTCGCTGGTGGGGCAGCTCGCGGCGGCGATCAGCCTGGTGCCGCCCGCGAAACCGTGGGGCAGGCAGCGGGAGGACGGCTTGCCGAAGAGCTGCTTGCCGTCGCTCAGGCTGAAGCCGTAGGAGCTGTCGTCGCCTGCGATGGTGACCGTGTTCCCGCTGACGGCGAGGATGAAGTCGGAAAAGCCGGTGAGCTGCTTGGGCTTGGGTATGGGCTTCTTCCAGCCCGTCTTGCCCGTCTTCGCATCGATCATCAGGAGATCGCTGCAGTCGGACTTCTCCGTAGTGCCGTTCTTGACGCCGATGACGATCTTTCCCTCGGCCGAAGCCTGGGGGGCGGCCAGGCACGCGGGAGTGCCGAGCTTCAGGCTCCACTTTTTCCTGCCGTCGGTCACCGACTGGGCGGTGACCTCCCGGTACGTGACCTTGACGACGGTGTCGCCGACGATCCACGGGCCGAAGATCTCGGTGCCGTTGCCCGGCACGTCGATGTCGTTCGTCGACAGGATCAGAACCTTCGCCTCGCCCGGCCTGCGCCGGGCGTTGGGGTCCTGGCCGCCGGGGGTGCCGTCGGCGGTGCCCTGGTCGACGGACGCCGAGCCGGACGGTTTGGGATGGTCGCTGCTCTTGCTGACGCCGGCCTTGTCGTCCTTGCCGTCACCGCTGAGCGCGAACCAGGTACCGCCGCCGAGCACCAGCAGGCCTGCGACCGCCGCGCCGATGATGACTCCGAGCCTGCCCTTGAAGAAGCCGGAGCCACCGCCGGGCGGGGTGGGTCCGCCCGCGTACTGCGGCTGGGTCGAGTAGCCGCTGTACGGCCCGGGCTGCTGACCGTACGGACCGGGCGGCTGGTTGTACGGCCCCGGCTCCTGACCGTACGGACCGGGCGGCTGGTTGTACGGGCCGGGCGGCGTGGGCGGCATCTGCGGAGGCTGGGCAGGCGGTTGAGGAAACCCGTGCTGCGAGCCCTGGGAAACGCCAAAGCCACCCTGCGGCTGTTGCTGGCCGGGCGGCTGAGTCATCGGTACGTCCCCCTTGGTGCGGCCCACTGCCCGAGCCGGTCTCCCCCGCTGTTCCGGCGAGCGTTTGCTCCGAGAAGGAGCGATTCGGACATGGATAGCGCTGTTTCAGGTCAGTCGAGCGGAGCTTCTTTCTATCACTCGGCCCTGCTCGAACAAGGGGCCGGTCCACCCCTGTTCCCAAGGGAGGACCGGCCCGTGATGCGGTTGTTACGCGCTCTGCACCGCTCCTTTACGCGTCCTCGGCGAGTTCGAGCCAGCGCATCTCCAACTCGTCGCGCTCACCGATCAGTTCACGCAGCTCCGCATCCAGTTTCGCCACTTTCCCGAAGTCCGTGGCGTTATCGGCGATTTGGGCGTGCAGATTGGTCTCCCGGTCGGAGATCTTGTTCAGCTGCCGCTCGATCTTCTGCAGTTCCTTCTTCGCCGCGCGGGCGTCGCCCGCGGACTTGGCCGCCGGCTTCTCCACCGCGGCGGAGGCGGGCGCCGGCGTCGGCACGGCGGCCTCGATCATCCGCTGCCTGCGCTCCAGATACTCGTCGATACCGCGCGGCAGCATCCGCAGTGTGGCGTCGCCGAGCAGCGCGAACGTCCTGTCCGTCGTCCGCTCGATGAAGAAGCGGTCGTGCGAGATGACGACCATCGAACCCGGCCATCCGTCGAGCAGGTCCTCGAGCTGGGTCAGCGTCTCGATGTCGAGGTCGTTGGTGGGCTCGTCGAGGAAGAGGACGTTCGGCTCGTCCATCAGCAGCCGCAGAATCTGCAGCCTGCGCCGCTCACCGCCGGAGAGGTCACCCACAGGCGTCCACTGCTTGTCCTTGGTGAAGCCGAACTGCTCGCACAGCTGACCCGCGGTCATCTCACGGCCCTTGCCGAGGTCGACCCGGTCGCGTACCTGCTGCACGGCCTCGAGTACCCGCAGGGCCGGGTCGAGTTCGCCGACCTCCTGGGAGAGATAGGCCAGCTTCACGGTCTTGCCGACGATGACGCGGCCGCCGGCGGGCTGCTTGTCGCCGTCGCTGCGGGCCGCCTCCGCCAGGGCGCGCAGCAGCGAGGTCTTGCCGGCGCCGTTCACGCCGACGAGGCCGATACGGTCGCCGGGGCCGAGCTGCCAGGTGAGGTGCTTCAGCAGCACCTTCGGGCCTGCCTGGACGGTCACGTCCTCCAGGTCGAAGACGGTCTTGCCGAGGCGGGCGTTGGCGAACTTCATCAGCTCGGAGGTGTCGCGCGGCGGCGGCACATCGGCGATCAGCTCGTTCGCGGCCTCGATGCGGTAGCGCGGCTTGGAGGTACGGGCGGGGGCGCCGCGCCGCAGCCAGGCGAGCTCCTTGCGCATCAGGTTCTGCCGCTTCGCCTCCTCCGTCGCCGCGATGCGCTCGCGCTCGGCGCGCGCGAAGACGTAGTCGCTGTAGCCGCCCTCGTACTCGTGCACCGCTCCGCGCTGGACGTCCCACATCCGCGTGCAGACCTGGTCGAGGAACCAGCGGTCGTGGGTGACGCAGACGAGCGCCGAGCGGCGCGCCTGCAGATGCTTCGCCAGCCAGGCGATGCCCTCCACGTCGAGGTGGTTGGTGGGCTCGTCGAGGACGATCAGGTCCTGCTGGGCGATGAGCAGCTTGGCGAGCGCGATCCGGCGGCGCTCACCGCCGGAGAGCGGCCCGATGACGGTGTCCAGACCCTGCTCGAAGCCCGGCAGGTGCAGGTCGCCGAAGAGCCCGGTGAGTACGTCACGGATCTTGGCGTTGCCCGCCCACTCGTGGTCGGCCATGTCACCGATGACCTCGTGCCGGACGGTGGCCTCGGGGTCGAGCGAGTCGTGCTGGGTGAGCACCCCGAGCTGCAGCCCGCCGCTCTGGGTGACCCGTCCGGTGTCGGGCTCCTCCAGCTTGGCGAGCATCCGGATGAGGGTGGTCTTGCCGTCGCCGTTGCGGCCGACGACGCCGATGCGGTCCCCCTCGGACACGCCGAGGGAGATCCTGTCGAGCAGGGCACGTGTTCCGTACACCTTGCTGACTGCCTCGACATTGACGAGGTTGACGGCCATTTCACTCCTGGGACGGGGGATGGATCGACGTCCAGGGTAGTCGCCCGGCCGGACCTGTTTCCGGCAGCCGAGGATCACCGGGTTCCGACGGCCCGTGGACGACCGGTGGCCCGTTTTCGGCCAACGTTCAGCGCCTTCCTGTCGCGAGCAACCAGGACACCCCTGCCCAACTCTCACAGGCCACACAGGTCGTACCGGGCCACACCTGAGGGAGCGGGCACATCGGGGGCGTGTCCGGCCGGTCGGCCGTGGGTTCAGACCAGTCCGATGCATCGTGGCACTCGCAGACGAGGAACCGATGACCAGACCTTCCATATCCTCTGGTACCCGCCTACGCCGTACAGCGGCTGTCGCCGTGGCACTCGCCGCGGTCGCTGCCGCGACCGGGGCCGCTCCGGTCGCCGGAGCGGCGCCGACGACCACCGCACCCAAGCTCAAGCTGATCGCCGCCGCCGGCTCCGTGACACTCGACCGCTATGAGGGCGAGCCCGGGGTCAATCTGGACCTCGGGACGTACGTCACCGTCGACGGGGGGCCGCTGGAGTTCAAGGTCACGCGCCCGTCCTACAAGAAGCCCGTGACCGCCGCGCAGATCATCCACGAGGGGAAGAAGACGCGGACCAAGCCCCTTCCGGCGGGTCTGGTGAAGGACTTCTCCGGCCTGCCGGGCTTCCTCAAGGTGACGATCAGCAAGGCGTCCGGCGCGAAGGTACTGGACACCACCCAGGCGTTCTGCCCGAACAGCGCAGCCGGACGGATCCGGCCGGACGCCCCGGCCACCTCGAAGTACCCCGAGGAATGCCCCAGGAACCCCTTCACGCTCGGCTCCGTATGGGGCGTCGAGAAGGGCTGGGCGGCCAACACCAGCCGGGGCCGCGAATCCGCCCCGGCGGATCTGCCTCCCGGCGAGTACACCGCCAAGGTCTCCGTGGCGAAGACCTACCGCGACCTGTTCGGCATGGCGAACGAACAGAAGACGATCAAGGTGAAGGTACGGAAAGTCACCGAGGGCGGGGGCGGGCCGGCGGCCTCGCGCTCGGCGCACTCGGCGATGGCCGGGCACTCCGCGCACGGCTCGGGGCACGGCTCCGGGCACGGCGCCGCGGCGTCGGGCCACGCGAGCCACTACGGCGTCGACGGACGCGGTGCGGACGCCCCCGCCCCGCCCGCGCTGTCGCACGCTCTGCAGGACCGCGGCACGGCGACGCACCTGGGAGACGGGCCCGGACACACCGACGGCTCCCGGAACGCGCCCGCGCTGCAGCCCAACGCCCACCGCCCGACCGGCCGGGCGAGCGTGCCCAACGTGCCCAAGCCCGACCTGCGTTCGCTCCCGGCATGGGATATCGCCATCTCCGACGGCGAGGACGGGGACGTCCCCGGCAAGGACTATCTGGCCTTCAGCGCCAACGTCTGGAACGCGGGCCCCGCGCCACTGGTCGTCGACGGCTTCCGCAGCCCCGGCAAGAACCTGATGGACGCCTACCAGTACTTCTACGACGCCAACGGCAAGCAGATCGGGTACACGCCCACGGGCGCCATGGAGTGGGACCCGCGAGTGGGCCACGAACACTGGCACTTCAAGGACTTCGCCAGCTACCGCCTGCTCAGCGCCAACCAGGCCGAGATCGTGCGCAGCGGCAAGGAGGCCTTCTGCCTGGCCAACACCGACGCCATCGACTACACGGTGAAGAACGCCAACTGGCACCCGAACAACACGGATCTGTCGACCGCCTGCGGCGAGCAGAACTCGGTGTCCGTGCGCGAGGTCCTCGACGTCGGTTCCGGCGACACGTACACCCAGTACCGTCCCGGCCAGTCCTTCGACGTCACCGACCTGCCGAACGGCACCTACTACATCCAGGTGATCGCCAACCCCGAACACCGCCTCCAGGAGACGAACCTGAAGAACAACGTCGCGCTCCGCAAGGTCGTACTGGGCGGTAAGCCCGGCGCCCGCACGGTGAAGGTGCCTCCGCACGATCTGATCAGCGCTCCCTGATCCGGGGCCCGGTCGCAGCCCTGCGCACAGCCGGGCTGCGACCGGTCACACCCCTTGCGCACGGCTCCCAGGAAGCGGTCCGGGGAAAGGTCGCAGGAAGAGGTGGCTCCTAGGAAGCGGTCCGGCGGCCTCTGCCCGCCGTCTCGACCAGCAGCCAGCCGATGAGCGCCATGGCGACGGCGACGGGCGCGGTGACCCGTACGGCGACCAGCATCGCGGACCTGCCCTCCAGCATGCCGCCGAAGCCGACCATGGACAGACCCAGCACGCCGAACAGGCAGAGCGTGATCCCGAGGGCGGCGGCAGGCCCCGATCCGCCCTTCCCGGCGGCTCCGGGGGCCGCGGTCACCGGCCGCTCGAAGGTGCGGAAGGCGGCGACGAGCAGCGCGGTCACCACGGCGGCCACCGCGATACGGACCGGGACCTGCGCCCACCAGGCGCCGGAGGCGGGGGCGGGCAGCGGTATGCCGAGGGCGAGCATCGCGCCGTACACACCGAGCATCGCGGTGAGATGCCACAGGAACGCGGTCATCGCGATGCCGTTGGCGACGACGACGGCCCGCCAGACCCTGGCCCGCTGCACAAAGCGTGTACCGGGTGTACGGAGCAGCTCCACCGCGCCGACCAGCCACAGGCCGTGGAAGAGGAGCGCGAGGGTGGGCGGGGCCATGTTGGAGACCTTCTCGCCGGGCATCCCGACCATGCTCAGGGGGTACGGACCGAACGCGACCAGCCCCGCGGCACCGACGAGTCCGGCGGCCGCGAGCGCGGAGGGCATCCGGATCCGGCCGTCGGCGCGGAGGAAGCCGAGCTGGTGGACGGCGAGCCAGACGAAGGCGAAGTTCAGGAACTCGACGAAGGGCACCCCGCCGAAGAAGCGCAGCACGTCGACGAGCGCGGCACCGGCGACGAGCGCGCCGAAGGCGCCCCAGCCGTACCGCTCGTGCAGCTTCAGCAGCGGCGGCGTGAAGGCGACCATCGCCAGGTAGATACCGATGAACCAGAGCGGCTGGGCGACGAGCCGCAGCGCTACACCGGTCAACCCGGCCGAATCACTGCCACTGCCGAGAAGCTGAACGATCAGCGCGGCCGCGCCCCAGACCAGGATGAAGACCATGGTGGGCCGCAGCAGCCGCTGCAGCCGGGCCCGCAGGAAGGCGGCGTAGACGGAACCGTCGGTCTTCCTGGCGAGGGAGCGGTACGAGAGGGCGTGCGAGAAGCCGCCGACGAAGAAGAACACCGGCATGATCTGCAGGCCCCAGGTGAGCAGCTGCAGCTCGGGCACGACGGCGAGGAGATTCCCGACACCGTCCCCGGTGACGACGGCCATCAGCCAGTGCCCGAGCACGACGGTCCCCAGCGAGGCGACCCGCAACAGGTCGATGTACCGGTCCCGGGTCCCGGGCGTGGCAGCGGCGAGCTCACGAACGCTTGATCCCATGCGAGTACGGTGCCGCGGGGGCACGGGGGCCGGTGAGGGCGCTCGTACTCAACCGGGATCTGAGTACCTCCACCCACCCGCCCTCGCACGCGGGGGTGCGGGGCAGGGGGTCCGGGCGTGGCCCTCAGGCCCCGACCACCGTCGCACCCCTCGCCGGGGACGGCGCCACCCGTGCCGTACGGCACGTGCCCGAGGACAGGAGCGCCTGCGCCACCCCCCGCGCCGCGTCCTCGTCCTTCGTCAGGAACGCCGTCGTCGGGCCCGAGCCCGAGACCAGGGACGCCAGTGCGCCCGCCGCCGTGCCCGCCGCGAGGGTGGCGGACAGCGAAGGGCGCAGCGAGAGCGCCGCGGGCTGCAGGTCGTTGGCGAGCGCGCCCGCCAGCGCCGTTGCGTCGCCCGTGCGCAGGGCTTCGAGCAGCGCGGGGGACGCGATCGGCTCGGGGACGGCGATGCCTTCGTTGAGACGGTCGAACTCCCCGTACACCGCCGGCGTCGACAGGCCGCCGTCCGCCACCGCGAACACCC
This sequence comes from Streptomyces sp. NPDC002730, assembly GCF_042888805.1. NCBI lineage: Bacteria > Bacillati > Actinomycetota > Actinomycetes > Kitasatosporales > Streptomycetaceae > Streptomyces > Streptomyces sp. NPDC002730. The sequence continues at coordinate 486,282 of NZ_JBIAQG010000003.1, read as the reverse complement.
AGTGGAAGTCCCCGCCGACCTCCAGCTCGGTCAGCTGCTCGCCGCGGCCGGTGCCCAGCGCCGCGCCACCCACCAGGCTGAACGGCACATCGCTGCCCAACTCGGCGCAGATCGAAAGGAGTTCGGAGCGCGTCGAGCCAAGACCCCACAGCGCGTCGCACGCCAGCAGCGCACCCGCGCCGTCCGCGCTGCCACCCGCCATGCCGCCCGCGACCGGGATGTCCTTGGCGATGTGTATGTGGACGTCCGGGGACAGTCCATGGCGGGCCGCGAGCAGTTCGGCCGCGCGCGCCGCCAAGTTCGTACGGTCCAGGGGGACTTGATGCGCGTCCGGGCCCGAGCACGTGATCGTCAGCGACTCGGCCGGGGTCACCGTGACCTCGTCGTACAGGCCGACCGCCAGGAAGACATTCGCGAGGTCGTGGAAGCCGTCGGGCCGCGCCCCGCCCACCGCCAGCCGGACGTTCACCTTCGCCGGGACCCGTACCGTGACGCTCACGCCTTGGCCTCCGCGATCCGTGCGAACTCCTCGACCGTCAGCGCTTCCCCGCGCGCCTGCGGGGAGATCCCGGCCCCGACCAGCGCCGCCTCCGCCGCGGCCGGCGATCCGGCCCAGCCCGCCAGCGCCGCCCGCAGCGTCTTGCGGCGCTGCGCGAACGCCGCGTCGACCACCGCGAAGACCTCCGCCTTCGAGGCCGTTGTCTTCAGCGGTTCGGTGCGGCGGACCAGGGACACGAGGCCCGAGTCCACATTCGGGGCCGGCCAGAAGACGTTCCGGCCGATCGAGCCCGCCCGCTTCACCTCCGCGTACCAGTTCGCCTTCACCGAAGGCACTCCGTACACCTTGTTGCCCGGCTTGGCCGCGAGCCGGTCCGCGACCTCCGCCTGGACCATCACCAGCGTCCGCTCGATCGTCGGGAAGCGGTCCAGCATGGTGAGGAGGACCGGCACGGCGACGTTGTACGGGAGGTTGGCGACCAGCGCGGTCGGCGGCGGCCCCGGCAGCTCCTCGACGAGCATCGCGTCGGAGTGGACCAGCGAGAAACGGTCGGCGCGCGACGGCATCCGGGCCGCGATCGTCGACGGCAGCGCGCCCGCCAGCACATCGTCGATCTCGACGGCGACGACCCGGTCCGCTGCCTCCAACAGCGCCAGGGTCAGCGACCCGAGCCCGGGGCCGACCTCGACGACGACGTCGTCTTCCCGCACCTGGGCGGTCCGTACGATCCGGCGGACCGTATTGGCGTCGATGACGAAGTTCTGGCCGCGCTGCTTGGTGGGGCGTACGCCCAGCGCTGCGGCCAGTTCACGGATGTCGGCGGGGCCGAGGAGTGCGTCGGGCTCAGTGGTGCTCACCGATACAGCCTACGGCCGCAGTGCGGCCACGGACTCGCCCCCCGTTGTACGAAGAGCTTCTTCGCCCGGTACGTCTGCTCCGCCGCGGCCGCGTCCTGCGGCCGACCGCTGCCGCCCAGCGCATGCCAGGTCTGGGTGTCGAACTGGTACAGCCCGCCGTAGGCGCCCGACGGATCGACCGCCCCCGGCCGCCCTCCGGACTCGCATTGCGCGAGAGCGCCCCAGTTCATCCCGTCCGCGCCCGGCACGGAGTCCGGCAGCCGCCTGGTGCCCACCTTCACCTGCTGGGCGACCGGCTCCCGCACCACCTCCTCGGCGATCTTCTTCGGCTTCTGCAGCACCCCGTTGACCGTCCGCAGGGCGTACGTGACCCGGCGCGTACCCGCCCGCCCAGGCCGTGCGACGACCTCGGTGCCCGCGGCCAGCGAGGAGTCCCCGGTCTTCTCGATCTCGAAGTCGATCGGCTCCTCGCGGACCGCCTTGGCGCCGGTGATCCGCGTGACGCTGATCGTCTGGCCGTCACGCGGAAAGCTGGTGAGCGGCACGGAGGTGGTGTCCTGCCCGTGCAGCGCGATGCCCACCTCGTCCAGCGCCTCGCGCACACTCGCCGCGTTCGTACGGATGGTGCGCTCGCTCCCGTCGGCCATCAAGGTCACGGTGCGCTCGGTGCGTACGTCCAGCGCGAGGCCCGTGCGGGAGATCGCCGAGGAGCGGGAGGCGGACAGATACGCACCGTCGGCCCGCACTCCGAGCTGACGCAGCGCGCCGTCGACCGTGCGGGCGGTGGTCCACACCCGGCGACGCCGACCGTCGAGGGTGAGCATCACGGGCCGGCCGTAGCGGACGATGATCTGGTCGCCGCTGGCGAGGGCCGCGCCGGGGGCCGGGGCGATGATGTCGTGCCCGGTGATGTCGAGGCCCTCGTCCTCGAGGAGCTCCTGAACATCGTCGGCGAAGGTGTGCATGGTGCGCGGTACGCCGTCGACGCTGACCTGTACCGCCTTGTCGTTGGCGACGAAGGCCGAGGTGCCGCCGGCCAGGAAGGCGACGACGAGGGCCTGCGGGACGAGCCGGCGGAGGGTGCCGGGCTTCTCCACGGTCCTGCGGCGGCGGGCGGCGCGACGGGCTTCGGCGCGGCCACCCGCCCTGGCGGGGGCGTCCATGGCCGGCACGGCAGCACCCGGGCTCCGGCTCGGCAGCGACGGCGGGAGCGCTTCGCACAACCGGGGCTCGGGCACGTCGCACGACGGCGGCTCGGGCGTTTCGTAGGACGGCTCGGGCACTTCGTACGACGGCTCGGGCACTTCGTACGACGACTCGGGCGGCTCGTACGGCATCGGCTCGGGCGCCTCGTACAACGGCGCGGGCGCTTCGTACGGCTCCCCAGTCCTGGCGGCGGCGCGGCGACGGCCGCGCCCTCTTCGGTCACTGCCCTGCGAATTGCTCACGACGCTCCGTAGGTCCGGTCCGGTCCGCGCGACGGCGTTGCAGGGCCGGGACACTAGCGAAGCTATGGTCACTCTCCAAAGCGGCTCGACTACGCAGAGTGGTGACTTTTTCCGCGCCGAGCCCGCCGCCGGAGCCGGCGGCACTCTCCGATTTAACCCTCAGTAATCAAATGCGCGAGCCGTATTGGCCGAGATCGCCGCGGCCAGCGTGTCCTCGTCGAGGCCTTTCACCGCCGCCATCGCGCGCAGCGTGACCGGAATGAGATACGGCGCATTGGGCCGACCGCGGTACGGCGCCGGTGTGAGAAACGGTGCATCCGTTTCGACGAGTACGAGCTCCGCCGGGGCGACGGCGAGCGCGTCGCGCAGCGGCTGCGCGTTCTTGAAGGTCACATTGCCGGCGAAGGACATGAAATAGCCCGCGGCCGCGCACACTTCGGCCATTTCCGCGTCACCCGAATAGCAGTGGAAGACAGTGCGTTCGGGGGCGCCCTCCTCCGCGAGAATCCGCAGGACATCGGCGTGCGCCTCACGGTCGTGGATGACCAGCGCCTTACCGTGCCGTTTGGCGATCTCGATATGGGCCCGGAACGAGCGCTCCTGGGCGGCCATGCCCTCGGGGCCCGTACGGAAGGAGTCCAGGCCGGTCTCGCCGACCGCGCGCACCTGCGGGAGGGCGGCCAGCCGGTCGATCTCGGTGAGCGCGTCGTCCAGCGCGCTGTCGCCGCCCGCCTCCCGCGCACCCTGCCGCGACCAGCCATCGGGGTCGCCGTGCACGATGCGCGGCGCCTCGTTGGGGTGCAGGGCGACGGCGGCGTGCACGCTGTCGTGCGCGGCGGCCATCTCCGCGGCCCAGCGGGAGCCCTTGATGTCGCAGCCCACCTGGACCACCGCAGTCACGCCGACGGCCGCGGCCCTCGCCAGCGCCTCCTCGACCGTGCCCTCCTGCATATCCAGGTGGGTGTGCGAATCGGTGACCGGCACGCCGAGCGGTGCGGGCAGCGGCGGTGGTGCGGACTTCGAACTCATGGGCGCGATCCTACGAGGCTCGCGCCCTGCGTCTCACTCCCGGTGGAGCAGCCTCACTTGCGGTGGAACGGGTGCAGAAGGTCGGAGAGGTGCCAGTGGTGAGGTTCCGCCGGCTGGGTCTGCTCGGCGCCCGCCACTTCGGGCACCGCCCTCTCCGCCGACTCCCTCTCCACCGACTCGCGCTCCACGGGCGCCGCAGCGGCGGCCGGGACGGACTTCTTCTCAGCGGGTGGCGACATCAGGTTCCGTACCGAGGAGACCTGTCCGGACCGCATGATCCGTACGACATGTCCGCCGCAGTTGATGCAGGTCGGGCTCGAGAGCGGGGACGGCACTCGCGCGCCCGCGGCCTTATAGACAACGAATTCCTGGCCGGTGGTGTCGACGTGGTGCTCTATCTCGTAGGACTGCTCCCAGCCGTGCCCGCAGCGCATGCAGGCGAAGGCATACGCCTCGTGGACCTTGGCGGTGCCTGTGATCTCACTCATGCCAGCTCCTCTCCACTGACCCAGTGGACGCCCATACCGGCGGGAGCGCATCAGCGCCTGTCGATTAATGGTCTGGTTTTTGGCGTTCCCATGCAGAAAAGCTCAGGACACGGTCTGCCCTTTGCTTTTTACGATAGTCCTTTACCGTCCGCAGGGACCGGCCGATCCGCATTCTTTGCCGCCACCACGGCATCGAAGACCTCGCGCTTGGGAAGCCCCGCTTCAGCGGCGACGGCCGCAATGGCCTCCTTGCGCCGTTCGCCTGCCTCCTCGCGCACCCGCACCCTGCGCACCAGCTCGGCGGGGTCGAGATCCCCGGGCCCCGGCTCGGGCGCACCCTCGACGACGACAGTGATCTCGCCACGTACGCCCTCGGCAGCCCAATCCGCCAGCTCACCGAGACCGCCGCGCTTGACCTCCTCGTACGTCTTCGTCAGCTCGCGGCAGACGGCGGCCCGGCGCTCGGCGCCGAACACCTCGGCCATCGCGGCGAGGCTGTCGTCGAGCCGGTGCGGGGCCTCGAAGTAGACGAGAGTGCGCCGCTCGTTCTCGACCTCGCGCAGCCGGCCGAGCCGCTCGCCCGCCTTGCGCGGCAGAAAACCCTCGAAGCAGAAGCGGTCCACGGGCAGCCCGGACAGGGCCAGCGCGGTCAGTACGGCGGACGGGCCCGGCACCGCCGTGACCTTGATGTCCTGCTCGACGGCGGCGGCGACCAGCCGGTAACCGGGGTCGGAGACGGACGGCATGCCGGCGTCGGTCACCAGCAGCACCCGGGAGCCGCCGGTCAGCGCCTCGACCAGCTCCGGCGTACGGGCGGACTCATTGCCCTCGAAGTACGACACCACGCGCCCCTGCGTGTGCACCCCGAGCGCCTGGGTGAGCCGGCGCAGCCGCCGGGTGTCCTCCGCGGCCACGATGTCGGCGCGCTCCAGCTCGGCGGCGAGCCGGGGCGGTGCGTCGGCGACATCACCGATGGGGGTCCCTGCGAGTACCAGCACGCCTGTCGGGGGTCCGGGGGTCGTCCCCCGGGAGAGCACAGTTGTCACATACGCCATCCTCGCAGGACCGGACGTACGACTCGCACAGTCGCGTTCCCTACGATGGCGCGGTGACCAGTACCGCGCCACAGACCCAGCAGGGCAAGGACGCCGATCAGCAGCCACCCGGCTGGCAGCAGCGGCTGCGCAGATTCGGCTACGCGCCCAGGCCCGTGATCGGGCTGCGCGAACGCCTGGTGCCGCCCTACACGCGCCCCTCCGAGCGGCTGTGGCCGGTCTTCGGCATCCCGCCGTCGGTCGTGAACCCGCTGCTGCGCTGGGCGGCATGGGGCGGGCCGCTGCTGGTGGCGCTGGTCGCGGGCGTGCTGCGGTTCTGGAACCTCGGCAGGCCGAAGGCGGTGATATTCGACGAGACGTACTACGCGAAGGACGCCTGGGCCCTGATCAATCAGGGGTACGAGGGCAGCTGGCCGAAGGACGTCGACAAGCTGATCCTCAAGGACCCGTCGAGCGTCCCGATCCCGACCGACCCCGGATATGTGGTGCATCCGCCGGTCGGCAAGTGGGTCATCGGCCTCGGCGAGCACTTCTTCGGGTTCACGCCCTTCGGCTGGCGCTTCATGGTCTTCGTGCTCGGCACGCTGTCGGTGCTGATGCTCTGCCGGATCGGCCGGCGGCTGTTCCGCTCGACGTTCCTGGGCTGCCTGGCGGGTGCGCTGCTCGCCGTGGACGGACTGCACTTCGTGATGAGCCGCACGGCGCTGCTCGACCAGGTGCTGATGTTCTTCGTGCTGGCCGCCTTCGGCTGCCTGGTCATCGACCGGGACTGGTCGCGGCGACGGCTCGCGGCGGCGCTGCCGACGGACGAGGAGGGCGTGCTGCGCCCGGATGCGACGGTCGCGGAGACGCTGCGCCTCGGCTGGCGTCCATGGCGGCTGGCTGCGGGCCTGATGCTGGGCCTGGCCGCCGGCACCAAGTGGAACGGCCTGTATGTGATGGTCGCGTTCTGCCTGATGACCGTCCTGTGGGACGTGGGCGCCCGCCGGACAGCGGGTGCGGTGCACCCGTACCAGGCGGTGCTGAGGAAGGACGTGGTGCCGGCCTTCGTCTCGACGGTGCCGGTCGCGATCGCGACGTACATCGCGTCCTGGACCGGCTGGATCGTCACGGACAAGGGCTACTTCAGGAACTGGGCCCAGACGGACGGCAGGGGCGGCAGCTGGACCTGGCTGCCGGACTGGCTGCGCAGCCTGTGGCACTACGAGAACGAGGTCTACGAGTTCCACGTCAATCTGACCTCCGGCCACACGTACCAGTCGAACCCGTGGAGCTGGATCGTGCTGGGCCGCCCGGTCTCGTACTTCTACGAGGACCCGAACGCGGGCACCGGAGGCTGCCCGCCGGACGCCGCGGACAAGTGCGCACGCGAGGTACTGGCGCTCGGCACACCACTGCTGTGGTGGGCGGCCTGCTTCGCGATCTGCTACATCCTGTGGCGCTGGCTGTTCCGCCGGGACTGGCGCGCGGGCGCGATCGCCTGCGGCATCGCGGCGGGCTGGGTGCCGTGGTTCTTCTACCAGGAACGCACGATCTTCCTGTTCTACGCGGTGGTGTTTGTGCCGTTCCTGTGTCTGGCCGTCGCGATGATGATCGGCGCGATCCTGGGTCCACCGGGCTCGGACGAACGCAGGCGGGCGATCGGCGCGATCGGCGCGGGGGTGCTGGTGCTGCTGATCATCTGGAACTTCATCTACTTCTATCCGCTGTACACGGGGAGGCCGATCCCGGTGGAGGACTGGCGGAACAGGATGTGGCTGGACACCTGGGTGTAGCAGGAACTACGGCGGTAACGGCTCCGCAGGTGCTGTGCCCACCGTGGTCGTTGTTGGCGCTCGCCGGTCGTCCTGGGCGGCCCTTGGACGGCCCACGGACGGCCCAGGAATGGGGCCGGTCGGTCCGGCCCCGAACTGCCGCTGCCTGGTGTCCCGCGCACGAACGATGCGCGGGACACCAGGCTCTCCTGGCTCAGTTCTTGCCGGTGGCCGAGGCCCCGGTCACCGGCCGCTCCGGGCCGGCAGTTGGCCGCAGTCGCCGCCGGCGCACTTGCTCAGCCAGTCGGCGAAGTCGGCGTCGTACTTGGTGCCGATGGTGTCGCGGAGCAGGCTGTGGGCCGCGTCGTACTCGCCTGCGCGGTAGTGGCCGAGCAGGGTGGCCACGTCCTCGGGGTGCGACTGGAGCATGTAACGGACGCCCAGATAGCCCCACTGGTAGATACGCGTGGTGTCGGCGTTGTCGTAGGTGGTCCCGAAGAGCTGGCTGAGCTTGTAGGTGTTCTTGCCCGCCTCCTCGATCGCCCTGTCGTAGGTGATGCCGCGGTACGAGTAGGAGACGTACTCGGCGAAACCCTCGATCCACATCACGGTCGGGGTGGTCTGCCCGGCTGCGAAGTCGCCGTACATGTCGTAGCGGCCGTCGAGGTAGTGGGTGTACTCGTGGTTGAGGTTCCAGATCTGGAAGGCGTCGTCCTGGGCCGGCTGCTCGTAGGCGATGAAGCGCGGCTGGTTGCCCTCAGCTGCCGGGTCACCCTCCAGGTATATGCCGCCGTTGTTGGTGTCGACGCCGAAGACGACACCGGCGTAGGTCTTGTAGTCGGTACTGGAGTTGAAGGCGACGATCTCGATGCTGGTGTTGTTGTCGTCCTTGACCGGACCGTTGTCCTTGACGATGTTGTGGAAGACCGGGTCCTGCTTGAGGACGCTGTCGCACGTGGCCGACAGTTCGGACGCGGTCAGCTCCTGTGCGAGGATCTTCACGCTCGGACCGCATGCGTGCTTGACCGTCAGCACGGCGCCGCGCACGCGGTTCTGCAGGTCACAGGTGTCGTACTCGGCGCAGTTCTCCTTGTCGTGCTCGTCCGTCATCTCGGCAAGGCCGACCCAGAGCGGGGCGGTGCGTCCAGTGATCTCGCTGCGGCCGAGCAGCTCCTTGACCAAGGGCTTGACGGTGTCCTTGAGGTCGGCGTGCCGCAGGAAGCGGCCGAGTTCGCGTCCGGCGTTGCTGGCCAGGTAGGACTTGTCGGTGCCGAGCAGATCGTCGTGGGCGACGGCGAAGTCACGCAGTCCGGTGAGGACGCTCGGGTCCGCCTTCACGGCTTCCACGAACTCCGGCAGCTGGTGGCCGCGGAAGAGCACGGTGTAGGTGTTGTTGACCGCCGCGAGCATCCCGTAGAACTGGTCGTACGACGAGTTGTAGTCCTTCTGCAGACGCTTGACCACGTCGAGGTGGCGGGTGTTCTCTCCGGAGCTGTCGATCAGGGTGACCGTCTCGGCCAGGGTTTCTCCGTTGGCCTCGGTGACGTCGAAGGCGTGGGACGAGCCGAAGAAGGCATCCAGGGCGCCCTGAATGGCGCTCTTCAGCGTCGGGCCGTATTCGCCGACGTTCTCCGGCTGGTTGTACTGGATGTAGTAGCCGGCGCGCAGGTACAGCACCACCTGGGTTGCGAAAGTGCTGTTGTCCCCCGGGTAGTTGGTCGCGACATCCTTGAGCGCGTTCGCCACCGTGACCATCTGTTCCTCGCGGAAGAGGGCCTTGGAGTCCTCACCGGTCACGCTGAACAGCGTGTTGATGCAGGTGGTTTCCGACCGCTTGATCTGCTCGACCAGGGCAGCGCCGGTCTTCGAGGTGAAGTCGCTGACGTTGCAGTCCGCCGCGGCCTTCGCCGCAGAGCGGGCCTGCTTGCGCGCTGCGGCGTTCTGGGCCGCGGGGAGCGGAGGGCGTTGCGCGGCGTTCGAGGTCTTCGTGGCCGATCGCGCGGGGTCGACGGCGTGTCCGGGTGCGAGATCGGCGGCAAGCACGGTGGCGGAGGCGGGCTGTGGGGCGGGGGCCGACCTCGGTGCGGGATTGGGTGCCCCGGCGCCGGCCGGGGCCGCCGCGCCATTGGGGGCGAGCATGGTGAGCCCCAGGCCGGCGGCGGCCACGGTAGGTATCAGCAGTTGGGCGAGTTTCCTGAGGGTGGGGGGTCTGCGCATAGCGATGGCCTCCAGGCCGGTCGGCAGCCGTGCGTGGGGCACGGCGGTGGGGGGTGCGGACCGTGATGGCAACGGAAGTTGAGCACTCCCGGAGCTGTCATGCCCGCGGAAAGTGTGACCGTACAATTTCACAGTTCACATGGCAGTGAAAGAGGGCTGCAAGCAACAGAAGAAACTGATGAGCCGTCAGAAATGGATCCTGTCGGGGACCTTGAGATTCCCGGACGGAACTACACACTGGGCATGGGGGTGCAGCCGCAGGTCTCAATGATCGCGGTGAACCCCGGTTCGCCAACCAGCGTGCACCGCAACTGCTCGTGACCCACCGGCGTCTGAACCCGTATGAAGACCCACACGCACCCGCGTGTCCGGATCCGGATCACGCGGGGGGCCGTGGCGGTGGCCATGGGAGCGGCGTTGCTGCCGATCGCCGCGTGCGCCATCGACCCGCCCGCACCCCCGCGCCCCACCGGAAAGCCCTCGATCGAGCCCTGTCTGACGCGATCGAACGATCTCGTCGTGGACGTGGACGGCGACGGGCACGCCGATCGCGTCTCCGATCCGTCATATGTCGGGAAGCGGCTGACCATCGCCTTCGGCAAAGACTCCGGTTACGGCACACCAGTGGGGGCCAGGCAACTGGTCGGCAGCGCCGGGAAAGATCAGCACGACGTCCTGGCCGCTGTCTCAGATTTCGACCAGGACGGGTGGACCGACCTTGTGGTGGTGGCCACGGGAAAGTGGCGCGGCGACGATCCGATCGACCCGCGCGTCGCCCAGGTTCGGTGGGGGCCGTTCTCCGTTGCGGGCGGCGGCCAGCGCACCCGCGACCTCGACCTTGGTGAGACGCGCGGCATCGCCGTCGCCGACTACAACCACGACCGCTATCCCGACCTGGCTGTCTACTCCTACGCCGGCGACGGCGTCTACCAGACGGAAGCGCGCCTCGGCAGCCAGAGCGACGGGATCGCCAACGCAACGGACGAGGTGCGCGACAGGTACACCGTCGACAATTTCACAGACGACTCCACTCCGCGAAACATGCCCCCCTCCGGCCTGAGCGAATTCCTCCCAGACTGCCCTGACCGGCAAGGCAGTTGAGTGCAAGCCGACGGCAGCGGCTTCTCGGTCGCCTCCAGGCAGGGGCGCCTTGATCACGGGGAGGCCGATCCCGGTGGAGGACTGGCGGAACGGATGTGGCTGGACACCTGGGTGTAGCGGTAATGACGGCGGGGTGGGCACCCACTGGTGCCGGCCCCGCCGTCATCGTTGGTGGTCGTCGTATCGGTCGTCCCGAGATGGCCTTAGGCTCATCTACCAGCCACCAGCCGCCGTGGAAGGAGCCCCAATGCCCTCGGACAGACCGGCAGGCCGCCGCCAAGCACGTGGTGGGCCGTTGGCTGACACCCTCACCTACGCCCCGCCCGGCGCGACGTGTCCCGGCGACGACATGTGGTCGACCGGGATCCGGGGCTACCGCCGTTACGAGCGGACCGTGGTCATCGGGCACGGCGACAGCGACTGGCGCGCCGCCTCCGACGCCGTCCTGCATTGGGGCATCAAGCGCCGTAGCGGCTTCAGCGTCACACCGCTGGCGGGCGCCGGTGAACGGGTCACCGAGGGGGCCGAATACAGCATCACGGCGGGGTGGGGACCGCTGGCTGTTCAGGAACCGGTCCGGGTCGTCGCCGTCGTCGACACCCCTGACAAATGCGGCTTCGCCTACGGCACACTGCCCGGTCACCCAGTGTCCGGTGAGGAAGCTTTCATCGTGTCCAACGCCCCCGACGGCGACGTCACCCTGACCCTGCGTTCCTTGACCAGCCGCGCCCCCAAGGGTGCGTGGCGGCCCCTGTTCCCACTGCTTCTGCTCGCACAACGCTTGTACCGTCGCCGATACCAGCGCGCCCTCCGACACCCCATGTAGCCCGTCCACATGGCGCAGGTCTCATCGCTCGACCCTGCGACCGGCCGCCGCCTAACCTCGTGACGTGCATCAACTCACCCTTCTCAAGCTCACGTTGGCCGTCATCCTGGTCCCCTACGGGGAACTCGGGGCGCTGTGGGTGATGCGCCGGGTCCGCGACCGCAGGGCTGTCGCGCGGATTGCCGCCTTCGACCTCGACCCGTACTACGCGTACGCCGTCGCGACCGGCCACACGGCCGAGCGCCCCGCGGCGGCCGCGCTGCTGCTCAAGGGCCTGATCGTGCTCAACACCAAAGGTGTGGTGCGGCTGACCGCAGCCGGCAGGGACCTGGCGCGGACGCCCTCGCATCCCGTCCCAGCCCGCCTGCTGGAGGCCATACGGCAGCACGGCACCCCGGCCACGCTCGGCCACATCAACCGAGAAGCCGTACAGGTCCCGCCGAGCAACAGCTTCTACCGCGCCTACAAGGACGGACTCCCGCGCTGGGTGCGGCGGCAGCACAGGCAGGAGATACCCTCCTGCGTCGGCTCCCTGTTCGTGATCTTCGCGGCCGGGAGCGGAGGCTTTCTGATGGGTTCCCTGGGCGACGTCTCGCCGCACGGGTTCCTCGGCTGGACGGCGGTCCTCCTCGCCCCCCTCTCCGTCGTCCTGCTGATCGCCCTGCCCGGCGCGTGGCGGGCGCTGCGCCCCGCGCCGGCCAGGACCGATCGGCTCGGTGACCGCTGCCGTTCCCTCACGCATCCGGCACTCGCCGCGCTGGACCCGCGGCGAACCGAACCTGGTGTCGCAGCCTGGCTGGAGCGTGACTGCGACCGGGTCTTCCGCTCGCCGGTACCAGGAGACTGCCGCGCCTGCCGGACCCCGCACACCGAAAGCCGGACTGATCCCGCGGTTCCCGGCCCGATCGTCGCGGTCCGATAACGGCCACCGCCCCCGTCACTCCTGTCCCGTAGAGTTCACGCGATGCATCTCCTTGAACACGCTTTCCAATAGGCACAGTCAAGGAGATGTGCTCCTGGGGGAGGGGACCGCAGCAATGCGCAGTGGAGCGAAAGTCGCCATCGTCGGCGGCGTGTTTCTGGTGGTCGCCGGTGGCGTGGGCTACGGCGGCTACAACCTGTACAGCGGGCTGACCGGCAGTGGCGGCAATGGCGGGACCGACGCCAAGACCGCGTCGGCGCCGAGGAAGACCGGGCCGCCCAGCGCGGACGAGATCAGCGAGACCGCCAAGGACTTCCTGGCCGCGTGGGCCGGGGGCAACGCGCCGGAAGCGGCGCAGTTGACCAACAACTCCGCCGAAGCCGAACCGCTGCTCGCCGGGTACCGCGATCAGGCCCGTGTCTCCGCCGCCGTGATCACCCCCGGTACACCGGTCGGCGCGAAGGTGCCGTTCACCGTCAAGGCGACGGTGACGTTCGAAGGGCAGAGCAAGCCCTGGTCGTACGCCTCCGAGCTGACCGTGGTGCGGGGGCAGACCACCGGCAGGCCGCTCGTCGACTGGGCGCCGACTGTGGTTCACCCGAAGCTGACGAAGGGCACCAGTCTCAAGACGGCCCAGGCCTCGGCCCCGCCGATCAAGGCCGTCGACAGCCGTGGCCGGGAGCTGACGAAGGAGAAGTACCCGTCGCTCGGGCCCGTCCTGGACAGCCTGCGCAAGAAGTACGGCGAGGACGCGGGCGGCACCGCCGGCGTGGAGCTGGTCATCTCGTCCGCGAACGCCTCCACGCCCGACCAGACCCTGCTGACCCTGACCAAGGGCAAAGAGGGCAAGCTGACCACCACCTTGGACGCGGATGTGCAGGCGGCCGCCGAGCAGGCGGTGAAGAAGTACGCGCAGGCTTCGGTCGTCGCGGTGAAGCCGAGTACGGGTGAGATCCGGGCGATCGCCAACAACCCGGCGAGCGGCTTCAACGCGGCGGTGCAGGGCGCGCAGGCGCCCGGCTCCACGATGAAGATCGTGACCTCGACGATGTTGATGGACAACGGAATCGTCCAGGGCCCCGGCGCCAAGGTGGAGTGTCCGCCGACCGTTTCGTGGGAGGGCGTGCCGTTCGAGAATCTCAAGAAGTTCGAGATCAAGAACGGCACTCTCAAGGACAGCTTCCGCCGCTCCTGCAACACCGCCTTCATCAAGGCCGTCAAGCCGCTCACCGAGAAGAACATCGCCGGTACCGCGCTGGGCGAGACCGCACGCAAGTACTTCGGCATCGGCCTCGACTGGCAGACGGGCATCGTCACCGTCGACGGCAATGTGCCCGAGTCGGCGGGTGCGGAGACCGCGGCCTCGTACATCGGACAGGGCAAGGTCACGATGAACGCGCTCAACATGGCGTCCATCACCGCCACCGCGAAGAGCGGCGGCTTCCACCAGCCGGTGATCGTCCCGCAGTCCCTCGACCACCGTGAACTGGCCACCGCGCAGCCGCTGCCCGGCTCCATCGCGAGTGCCCTGCGCGAGATGATGAGAGCCACCGCGCAGTACGGCACGGGCCAGGCCGCGATGGCCGGGGTCCGTGGCGACAAGGGCGCCAAGACCGGCTCGGCGGAGGTCGACGGTCAGGGCAAGTCCAACAGCTGGTTCACCGGGTACGCCGACGATCTGGCGGCGGCCGCGGTCGTGCAGTCCGGCGGGCACGGAGGCGACGCGGCAGGCCCGGTGGTCGCCTCGGTGCTGCAGGCCCGCTGATCCGCCGGACGGCAAGAGAACAGGCCGGCTGATCCGCCGGACGACCGGAAAAGCAGCTCGCATGGCCCGCACAACCACCGCTGGCGTGCGGGCCATGAGCAGTCACCACACCGACGCGCACGCTCGTTTCGCCGAGGCTCTGCGCGAGCTGGGGCTCGAGGTCCCGGTCGTCGTCGACCAACTTGCAGTTGATTCGCTGTAGCTGGTGCTCGTCGGTGAGCTCACTCCGGGAACCTGCGAGCCTCCCCGAGTAGCCGTAGTCGTAGTCGTACGGTCCCCCGATCATGCTCGATCCCCAACCGGCCAGGACATCCGCCAAGCCGCTCCGCCGCCTCACGAGGCGTGTGCTCAGGGCGAGTACAGGTCTCGTCGCCGCTCTTGGAGGTGTCCCCTCCGTAGTTGACGCCTTCGGGCATGCCGTAGTCGTCGAAGCTGCTGGTGTTGACCGCACGGGTGCGCCGGCTCGGTTTCCCGCGAGTGGGTCAGCCGTGAGGGGGGGCTGCGCAAGCGGTTCGTTCCTCGGTTGCCCGCTCCTGCGTGGGTTGCTCCGTTCGTACTACGACGACTCAGCAGGTACGTGCACACGCAGCTAGGGTGACAAATGATCCAAATCGGATCATCAGCAGCTAGTGGAGGAATACATGCGTATAGCGCGCATATTCGGCGTCTGTGCACTGACGGCGGCGGCCCTGATGGGCACGAGCCTCACGGCCCACGCACAGTCGGGCGGGGATGACGCTCAGGGCGGCGGCTTGAAGTACAAGATCGTCCAGAAGGACTTCCCGGAGTCGCCCAGCGGTGAAGAGCACACCGTCCTGTGCCCGTCCGGATGGAAGGTCTTCGGTGGTGGCGTCCGGGTGAACAGCCTCGATTCCGTCGTTCTCCGGAGCAGTTACCCCGCTGCGAACGGTCGCGGTTGGGTGGGTGCCGTGCTTGACGCCGCCACCCCCGTCGACCTGACCGTCTACGCCATCTGCGCCAAGGTGAAGAACGGCTGACCCTGCTCCGACCGATCCACGTCGGTGCGGACGGAGGAGCAACCGGAACGCGGGCAGGTCTCCGTCGCGTTCCGGTTGCGCGCGCATCTGGTCAGCATGGGCATGGCCGGGTACACCACGAAAGGAACGGTTCGGTGCGCCGAGGATCACGGCGGCGGGACTGATGGTGGTGGGCATCGGCCTGATGCTGCGGGCCGGCTGAACCGCGAGGGATGCCGCGGGCGTCCCACCCGGCATGGGGATGATCAGGCACCGAATACGTCAGCTGCTCCGCTTCGGCCTGTTGCAGGCCCGTTGCTGTGCCTTCGCCATCGCGCTCGTCGGCGGCATCGCCGTCTCGGGCCTACTGCCCGCACTGCCCATCGCGCGCTACGACCTCGTGCTGATCTACGGGATCCTGCTCGCGGTGGCGGCCAGGAAGCTCGGTTGGGACAGTGCACGCGACACGGCTGTGATCACCGGCTGCCATCTCATCGGGCTGCTCTTCGAACTGGTCAAGGTGCGGATGGGGTCCTGGAGTTATCCGGAGGAGGCGCTGACGAAGGTCGCGGGTGTGCCGCTGTACGGCGGCTTTCTCTATGCGGCCGTGGGCAGTTACGTCTGCCGGGCCTGGCACTTGTTCGAACTGCGCCTGGACGGCTACCGGCCCCGGATCATGGCGGTGCTCGCCGGTGCCGTCTATCTGAACTTCTTCAGCCATCACTGGCTGCCCGACCTCCGCTGGGCACTGGCCGCGACGCTGCTGTTGGCGACCGCAGGGACCTGGGTGCACTACCGGGTGGGGTCGCAGGAGCACCGTATGCCGCTCGCTCTGTCGTTCGTTCTCATCGGGTTCTTCCTCTGGGTCGCGGAGAACATCGCGACGTACGCGGGCGCCTGGAGCTATCCGGACCAGCTGAGCGGCTGGCAGCCGGTGTCCGTGGCGAAGTTCGGGGCATGGGCGCTGCTGATCACCGTCACCTTCGTGCTGGCGGCCGGGCAGCGCCGCGCGGCACCCCGATTGTCATAGGCGGGCAGTACGGTCCGGTCATGGCAGCCAGAATCGATTTGACCCTCGACTGCACGGACGCGCAGCTGCTCGCGGAGTTCTGGAAGCTGGCGCTGGGGTATGTGGACGAGCCCCCGCCCGCTCCGTTCAAGACCCGCGAGGAGTGGCTCGCGCAGTTCGACCTGCCGGAGGACGACTCCGAGGGCGACGGGGCGTGGCTGTGCGATCCCGACGGCGTCGGCCCCCGGCTCTCCATCCTCAAGGTCCCCGAGCCGAAGACGGCGAAGAACCGGCTCCATATCGACATCCGGGTGCCGGGCCACGGCAGTCCCGAGGAGCGGTGGGCCAGGATCCGGGCCGAGTCCGAACGGCTGGTGAAGGCGGGCGGGACGGTCCGGGAGGAGGTCGACGGGCACCACATCGTGATGGCCGATCCGGAGGGCAATGAGTTCTGCGTCGCCGCGGGCCAGGCCTAGGACCTGCCCGGTCGGTCGAGGGTGGTGCGGGCGCCCGCCGCGAGGCATCGCCACCCGCCCGGAAAATCAGTGGAACCGCACTTCTGTGTGCCGTTAGCGTGCTCCCGCCCGTAGCCATCCGGTCAAGGACGTGCCGTTGTACACCAAGTGAGACCCCCCGAGCGCTGATCCGTCGCGCGTCGCACATGTGCGCCGCGCTCCTTTTCGCTGCGGTCCTCTCACTGGAACCGGTGTATTTCTGTGTCCAAAAACTGGGTGGTCGTGCCCACCTGCCTGCCAATCGTTCTCCGCCGTTGCCACAGGTGCGCCTCCGAGCGCTTCCGGGCGAACGGCAAATTCCGCGTCAACGCGAACCACAAGCTCCTCGACGCCTGGCTCCTCGCGCTGTGCACTGGGTGCGGGGACACCACCAAGCTCACTGTCCTGGAACGGATGAACGTCCGTTCCGTACGACCTGAGCTCCTGGACCTGCTGCACAACAACGACCCTGGCCTGGCGGCCGAGCTGCTCCAGGACCCGGTCGTGCGGCGCCGCAATCGCATCGCCCTCGACTGGGACAACGCCTGGCGCCTCGACAGCGGCGGGCCGGATCAGCCGCATCAGCCGGAGGGCGAGGCGATCGAGGTCTCGGTCGGTTTCGCGGCGCGGATTCCTGTGCGGCCGGTGCGACTGATCGCGGAAGGTTTCGGCCTTTCGCGAGCCGAGGTCGAGAGACTGATCGCCGAGGGGAATCTCGTATCCTCCGTGCGCCTGAGCGGCAAGCTCTCCGGCGACTTCACCTTCATGCTCAAGCGCTGAGTCCTTCCGGGCCCGGGGCCTGTCCGGCAGCATCCGATCCGCCGGACAGGCCCCGGGCCTGTCCGGCGGATCCTTGCGGGCCCGCGACGCGCCCCCAGGCCATGGGGGCCTGGGGGTGCCAATGCAGTTGCCCTTATTGGTTTGCCGTCGGCGAGCCCGGTCGGATAGGAAGCTTGCATGCTAAGCGGCAGCAAGGTCGGGCTCAGGGCCCGGCACGAGGACGACATCCCGATCCTGCGGGCTGAGCTCTACGACGACGTGGTCAACTCCTCGCGGGCCGAAGGCCGGCCGTGGCGGCCGATCACGCCCGGCTCGAAGGACGCGCGGCTGGTGGTGGACGACAAGGAGCAGGGGCACGTCCCGTTCTCCGTGGTGGAGTTGGACGGCGGCACACTGGTCGGCACCGCGGTGCTGTGGGACATCGACAACCACAATCGGTCCGCGCACATCGGGCTGGGGCTGCTGCCGTCCTCTCGCGGCAAGGGCTACGGCAGCGACGTGGTCGCGGTGCTGTGCCACTACGGTTTCGTCGTGCGCGGCCTGCAGCGGCTGCAGATCGAGACGCTGTCGGACAACGCCGCGATGCTGCGCTCCGCCGAGCGCAACGGCTTCGTCCGCGAGGGCGTACTGCGCTCCTCGGCCTGGGTGATGGGCGAGTTCCTGGACGAGGTGCTGCTCGGTCTCCTCGTCCAGGACTGGAAGCCGGACTCGAAGGGCTAGGGTCTGCCCGGAGGATCATGGTCGGAGCCATAAGCGGATCGCTGCGACGGTGATTGTTCCGCCCAACGGCCACCGCGCCGCCCAGACTTCGGCAGATGCGGCTTCAGCCGGGCCCACTCCCCATGCGTTGAATCTCCACGCCCCATGCTCATGCCAACGACCCGAAGCCGCGACGGTCACATGATCCGCCGGACAGGCCCCAGGGATCCGGCCGAGGGACCGGCTCGGGGGGCCACCGGCTCACTCCCGCGCGATGATCTGCCCGAACGACGTGTTCACCGCGAGCAGTCCGCCGTCCACCCGCAGCGTCGTACCCGTGATCCAGGCCGCGTCGCGCGAGGCCAGGAACGCCACCGCCGCCGCGATGTCCTCCGGCTCTCCGACCCGTCCCAGCGGGTAGATGTGGCTCAGCGCGTCAAGGCTCGCCTCGCGGCCCGACCAGGAGGGCGTACGGACCGTGCCCGGGTTGACCTGGTTGACGCGTACGCCGCGCGGGGCAGCGTCGCCGGCCAGGGTGCGGGTCAGTGAGGCGAGGCCCGCCTTGGCCGCGCTGTAGGCGTGGTTGCCGAAGTCCTGCTCGCTGTTGACGGAGCCGATGTTGACGATCGCGCCCCGGCCGCCCGCGGCGGCGAGATGGGGCAGTGCGGCGCGGGCGCACCGGAAGGCGCCGGTCAGGCTGGTGTCCAGGTCCCGGTGCCAGGACTCGTCCGACTGGTCCTCAATGAGCGGGGTGTCGGGGCTGCACGAGAACGCGTTGTTGACCAGGACGTCGAGGGTGCCGAAGCGTTCGACGGCGTACGCGACGGCCGCCTCGACCGCCGTACGGTCGCCCACGTCGCAGCCGAAGGAGTCGGCCCCGGGGATGGACCCGGCCGTCTTCGCGGCGTGTTCCGCGTCCATATCGGTGACCAGGACGCGGGCGCCTTCGGAGGCGAGCCGACGGGCGGTCGCCTCACCGATACCGCGCGCCGCGCCCGTGATCAGTACGCCGTATCCCTCGAAACGTGTCATAGCGCTGCTCATAGCGCTGAACGTACCGCCCTGATCAGCGCCTGGGCCCGCGGATCGGCCGTAACTCCCTTGCGCATGCCGTTGGTTACATAGCCGAGCGCAATGCCCGACTCCGGGTCGGCGAAGCCGAGCGAGCCACCGCGCCCCGGGTGGCCGAAGGAGCTGGGGCCGAGCAGGGGGCAGGCCGGGCCGTGCAGCATGAAGCCGAGGCCGAAGCGGGTGGCCACGACCAGAACGCGGTCCGGGCCGACGGACTCCTCGGTGCGGGCGAGGGTCACGGTGGCCGGCGCGAAGAGCCGCGGTCCGCCGTCGACCACACCGATCGTCGCCGCGTAGAAGCGGGCGAGCGCGCGGGCGGTGGATATGCCGTTGGAGGCGGGGAGTTCGGCAGCGCGGTACAGCGGGTCGTTCTCGTCCGGAAGCGGGTCGATCACTCCGAAGGCGCGGCGGCTGAGCGACTCGGGGTTGGCGTAGGCCTCGGAGACCGCGCGCTTGGGGCGCAGCTTGAGGCCGCCGCCGTCCGCCGTGGGCGGCTCGTCGACGGCGCCGATCCGGCCGACCCGGTGGGCCTCCTCCTGCGGCAGCCCGATCCAGAAGTCCAGGCCGAGCGGGCGAGCGATCTCCTCGGCGACCCAGCGGCCGATGGTCCTGCCGGTGACCCGGCGCACCAGTTCGCCGAGCAGCCAGCTGTAGGTCTGCGCGTGGTAGCCGTGGTCCGTGCCGGGCTCCCAGGCGGGGCGCTGTGCGGCGAGCGCGGCCGGGCCGCTCGCGCCGTCCGCGGCCTCGGCCGGGGTGAGCGGGCGGTCGAGGACCGGCAGCCCGGCGCGGTGCGAGAGGAGCTGGCGTACGACCACGCGCTCCTTGCCGGCGGCCTTGAACTCCGGCCAGTACGTGCCGACCGGGGCGTCCAGGTCGATCTGGCCGCGCTGGTGGAGCAGGAGCACCACGGCCGCCGCGACGCCCTTGGTGGCGGAGCGGACGACCTGTGCGGTGTCCACGGCCCACGGGGCTTGACCGTCCACGTCGCGGCTGCCCGCCCACAGATCGACGACCTTGCGCCCGTCGCGGTAGACGGCGACGGCCGCGCCGCGCTCGCCGCGCTGCTCGAAGTTGCGTATGAAGGCGTCGTGAACCGGCTCGAAGCCTTCCGCCACCGTGCCCCGGACGTCCACCGCGCCTGCTCTCCCGCTGCCGCTCATCCCCCCATGGTGCAGGGTGGTCCGGACCACTCGACTCGCGGGTCGGCTCAGCACGGACCGGTCGGCTCAGCACGGACCGGGCAGGGTCAGCTCAGCATGATCGAGACGTCGATGTTGCCGCGGGTCGCGTTGGAGTACGGGCAGACCTGGTGCGCCGCCGTCACCAGGTCTGCGGCAAGCTCCTGGTCGACCAGCGGCAGCGAGACATTGAGCGCGACCGCGAGCCCGTACCCCTGTGCCTCGTTGGGGCCGATCCCCACCTTCGCGGCGACCGTGGAGCCGGTCAGGTCCACGCCCGCCCTGCGGCCGACCAGGACGAGTGCGTTGTGGAAACAGGAGCTGTAACCGGCCGCGAAGAGCTGCTCCGGATTGGTGCCCTGACCGTCGCCGCCGAGCGCCCGCGGCATCGCGACGCTCAGCTCGAGCTGCCCGTCATGGCTGGTCACATAGCCGTCGCGGCCGCCGTGCGCGGTGGCCTCCGCGACGTACATGATCTTTGTCGGCCGGGTGTCGGCGCGGTCGCTCACTGTGCGTCCCCGAGTTGATGGCAAAGCGATAAGTACATCGCGCACAATGTATCGAAGGGAATTGAAGCGGTATTACTCGGGGGTAGCCGAATTCGTCGCCACCGCGACCCGCCGTGTCAGCTCGTGCAGTTCACCGCGCAACCGCGCGATCTCCGGCGCCTCGAGACCGGTGCTCAGCAGCAGCCGGGCCGGCACCCGCTCGGCGCGTGAACGCAGCGCCTCGCCCTGGTCGGTGACCACCAGCCGTACCGAACGCTCGTCGGCGGCCGAGCGCTCACGCCGCACCAGACCCGCCGCCTCCAGCCGCTTGAGCAGCGGCGAGAGAGTGCCGTAGTCGAGCCGCAGCGCGGCGCCGAGCTCCTTGACCGGGATCTCCCCCCGCTCCCACAACACCAGCATCGTCAGGTACTGCGGGTAGGTCAGGCCCAGTTCGTCGAGGAGCGGTCGATAGACGGCTGTCACCGCGCGCTGGGCCGCGTACAGCGCGAAGCACAGCTGGTCGTCAAGGAGCAGCGATGCCGCCGCCGTTCCGCTCGTTTCCTCGTTCACGAGCCCATTGTCACGGACTTCGGGTCGAAACCGAACGGGAGCTCCAGGCGGTGCGCCCGCATCAGCTCCTCGTCGCCCAGCAGGTCCTGCGTACGTCCGTCCGCCACGATCACGCCTTCGCTGAGGATCACCGAACGCGGGCAGAGTTCCAGCGCGTACGGAAGGTCGTGCGTGACCATCAGTACGGTGACGTCCAACGACCGCAGGATGTCGGCCAGTTCGCGGCGCGAGGCCGGGTCGAGGTTGGACGAGGGCTCGTCGAGGACCAGGATCTCCGGCTCCATCGCCAGCACCGTGGCGACCGCGACACGGCGGCGCTGGCCGAAGGAGAGATGGTGCGGCGGCCGGTCCGCGAACGGGGCCATGCCGACCTGCGTCAGGGCCGAGACGACCCGGGCCTCCAGCTCCGCACCGCGCATACCCGCCGCCGCCGGGCCGAAGGCCACGTCCTCGCGGACCGTCGGCATGAACAGCTGGTCGTCCGGGTCCTGGAAGACGATGCCGACCCGGCGGCGGATCTCGGCGAGGTTCGCCTTGGCGACCGGCAGGCCCGCGACCGACACCGAACCCACCCCGCCCGCCAGGATGCCGTTGAGATGCAGCACGAGCGTGGTCTTGCCCGCGCCATTGGGGCCGAGCAGGGCGACGCGCTCGCCGCGTCCGACCGCGAGGTCGACGCCGAACAGGGCCTGGTGGCCGTCGGGGTAGGCGTAGGCGAGGCCGGAGACTTCCAAGGACAAGGACGACGCGGACGGCGTGGAGGACGCGGAGGACGCGGACGACAAGGGCGCGGTCATAGGGTCCAGCCAAGCAGACAGACCGCGAGGGCGGTCAGCGGGAGTGCGGCGGCACCGGTCCACTGCGCACGGGTCGCGGTCACCTCGTCGATGACCGGCATGGTCCCGGCGTATCCCCGGCTCACCATCGCCAGATGGACCCGCTCGCCACGCTCGTAGGAGCGGATGAAGAGCGCGCCCGCGGACTTGCCGAGGACGCCCCAGTGGCGCACGCCGCGCGCCTCGAACCCGCGTGACCTGCGCGCGATCGACATGCGGCGCATCTCGTCGGTGATGACATCGCCGTAACGGATCATGAAGGACGCGATCTGGACCAGCATCGGCGGCAGCTTGAGCCGCTGCAGGCCGAGCAGCAGGGAGCGCAGCTCGGTCGTCGAGGCCAGGATCACGGAGGCGGCGACGCCGAGCGTGCCCTTGGCGAGGACGTTCCAGGCGCCCCACAGGCCGGGGACGCTCAGCGAGATGCCGAGTACGGACACCTGCTCGCCCGGGACCACGAACGGCATGAGGACCGCGAAGGCCACGAACGGGATCTCGATGAGCAGCCGGCGCAGCAGAAATCCGGCGGGGATGCGCGCCAGGGCCGCGACCGCGGCGAGCAGCAGCGCGTACAGCCCGAAGGCCCAGACCGCCTCGCGCGGCGTGGAGACCACCACCAGCACGAAGCAGAAGACGGCGGCGAGCTTGCAGTGCGGAGGCAGGTCGTGGACCGGGGAGTGCCCGTGCCGGTAGAGCTTGTGGGCGTGGCCCGCGCCCATGTCAGACCGATTCCGGTACGTGGGTGGGCGCGGCGTCCGTCGTGTGGCGGCGGCGCACGGACCAGAAGATGCCGGTGCCCGCGACGACCGTGACGCAGACGCCGATCACGCCCGCGAGGCCGCCCGAGATCCGGGCGTCGGCGATGTCCTTGACGCCGTAGTCGGCGAGCGGGGAGTCCTTGGCGGCGTGCTCCTCGACGTTCTTGTCGATGCCCTTGTCGGCGGCGACCTTCTCCAGGCCGTCGGGGCTGGCGGAGGCGTAGAAGGAGACAAAGCCCGCGAGGACGAGGGCGGTGACCAGGCCGGTCGCCCAGACCGCGCGCGTCGACCGGGCGGCGACCGGGACCGGCCGGGCGGCGGGGACGTCGACCAGCTCGCCGCCGACGCGCAGCTTCAGCGGAGCGGCCAGGCCCCGGGCTCCGTACACCAGGTCCGGGCGTACGGCGATGACGGCGCCGACCGTCAGCATGGTGATCACGGCCTCGCCGGTGCCGATCAGGGCATGAACGCCGACCATCGCGGTCAGCACCTTGCCGACGGGGACGTCGGTGGTACCGCCGATCGCGTAGATCGCGGTGAAGACGCAGGCCGCGGCCGGTACGGAGATCAGCGCGGCGGCGAAGGAGGCGACGGTGAGCGAGCGGCGCTTCCGCGGCAGCACCTTGACCAGGCCGCGGAAGAGCGCGTAGGCGACGACGACCGTGACCACACCCATGACGGTGATGTTCACGCCGAGCGCGGTGAGGCCGCCGTCCGCGAAGAGGATGCCCTGCATCAGCAGGACGACGGATATGCAGAGCACACCCGTGTACGGACCGACCAGGATGGCGGCGAGCGCGCCGCCGAGCAGATGTCCGCTGGTGCCGGCCGCGACGGGGAAGTTCAGCATCTGTACGGCGAAGATGAAGGCGGCGACCAGGCCGGCCAGCGGCGCGGTGCGCTCGTCCAGCTCACGGCGGGCGCCGCGCAGGCTGACGGCGACGGCACCGGCGGCAACGACTCCGGCGGCCAACGACACAGGTGCGTTGATGAATCCGTCGGGGACATGCATGGAGGACTCCGCTTCGGACAGATGAATAACTGTTCAATGATAGTGCCCTATTGCACATCAGTTGCAAGAGCGGGTCTGTCACAAATGAACTGGCGCCCTCGGCCCAAAATATGGGACATTAGAGGGCATATCGGGCGAGTGTGAGGAGCCGGCCAATGACCCTAGCCGTCGAAGATCATGCACGAGCCCGAATCGTCACCGATGCTCCCCAGTTCCGCTCCGTGCGCGTCGCACTGCGCTACGACCCGGCGGAGAACCCGGAGGCGGTGTCTTTCGCCTTCCCCAGCGGCCGCGACTGGACCTTCCCCCGGGCACTGCTGGAGACGGGGCTCCGCTCACCCGCCCGCCTCGGCGACATCGAGGTCTGGCCCTGCGGCCGGGTCCAGACGATAGTGGAGTTCCATACCCCGGATGGAGTAGCGGTGGTGCAGTTCGACACCACGTCGCTGATCCGCTTCCTGCGGCACATATACGCGGTGGCCGCACCCGCCACCACAGCATGACGGGCACGGCCACCGGGTTCCGCGGCGGCCCCCGTCCCCACGGTGCCGACGCGCTGCCGGGGACGCACGCTCCGCTCAAGCGGCGCCCCCGGAGTTTTGCGCTCTCTGAGAGAGCCTGATCAGACGCGCGCCAACGCGCGCTCCTCGTCCGGGTCCTCGGGACTGTCGGCGAGCTCCTTGTGCAGCTTCTCGCCCTCCACGTCCACATTGGGCAGCACCCGGTCCAGCCAGCGCGGCAGCCACCACGCCTTGTGGCCGAGCAGCGCGAGCACCGCGGGCACGATCGCCATCCGGACCACAAAGGCGTCGAAGAGGACCGCGATCGCGAGACCGAAGCCGATCATCTTCACCATCTGCTCGCTGGAGCCGATGAAGCCCGAGAAGACCGCCATCATGATCACCGCGGCGGCGGTGACCACCCGGGCCCCGTACTTGAAGCCGGTGACGATCGCCTCGCCGGGCCGCTCCCCGTGGACGTACGCCTCACGCATCCGCGTGACCAGGAAGACCTCGTAGTCCATGGCGAGACCGAAGACGACGCCCACCATGAAGATCGGCATCATCGACATGATCGGGCCGGTCTGCTCGACGCCGAAGAGCGAGCCGAGCCAGCCCCACTGGAAGACGGCGACGACCGCGCCCAGCGCCGCGACGACGGAGAGCAGGAAGCCGAGCGCCGCCTTCAGCGGTACCAGCACCGAGCGGAAGACCACCATCAGCAGCAGGAAGGCGAGACCGACGACGAGCGCGAGATAGGGCACCAGCGCGTCGTTCATCTTCTGCGAGAAGTCGATGTTCATCGCGGTGGCGCCGGTGACCAGCACATCGTCGCCGCTGCCGGCCCGGATGGAGTGGACGAGGTCCTCGGTCTCGACCGAGGACGGCCGGTCCTTCGGTACGACCGTGACCATCGCGGTGTCGCCGGCCTTGTTGAACGCCGGCGGGGTGACGGCCACGACGCCGTCGAGGCCCTCGATCTCCTTGACCGTACGGTCGGCCGCGGCCTTGTCGCCGTCGACGACCACCAGCAGCGGACCGTTGAAGCCGGGGCCGAAGCCGTCGGACAGCAGGTCGTACGCCTTGCGCTGGGTGGTGCTGACCGGCTGCGCACCGTCGTCCGGCAGACCCATCTCCAGCGACGCGGCGGGTACGGCCATGGCACCGAGGCCCACGACACCGACCAGCAGCACGGCGACCGGCCGACGGATCACGAAGCGCGCCCAGCGGGTGCCCATGTTCGGCTTGTCGCCGGCCGGCCGGCCCTTGCGCGCCTTGCGGCCGAGTACCTGCTTGCCCGCGAAGCCGAGCAGCGCCGGGATGAGGGTGAGCGCGATGAGGACCGCGATCACGACCGTGCCGGCCGCGGCGAAGCCCATCTTGGTGAGCATCGGGATATTGACGACGGCGAGGCCGACGAGCGCGATGACCACGGTCAGGCCCGCGAAGACGACCGCGGAGCCGGCGGTGCCGACGGCCCTGCCTGCCGCCTCCTCGCGTTCGCGGCCCTCGGCCAGCTCGGCGCGGTAGCGGGAGACGATGAAGAGCGCGTAGTCGATGCCGACCGCGAGGCCGATCATCGTCGCCAGCGTGGAGGTGGTGGAGCCCAGGTCCAGAACGTTCGCCAGCGCGGTGATCGTGGAGATGCCGATACCGACGCCGATGATCGCGGTGAGCAGCGGAAGTCCGGCGGCTACCAGCGAGCCGAAGGTGATCACGAGCACCACCGCGGCGATGCCGACGCCGATGATCTCGCCGGCCCCGTTCTCCGGGACGGTCTGCAGCGCGTCGCCGCCGATCTCCACCGTCAGCCCGGCGTCACGCGCCTCGGTGCCGGTCTCCTCGAGCGCCTTACGGGTCTCCTTGGTCAGCTCCATCGAGCTGACCTTGTACGAGACCGACACGTACGCCGTCCTGCCGTCCTTGGAGACCGCCTTGACGCTGTACGGGTCGGTGACGGAGGCGATCTGGCCGGAGCCGGACTTCAGCTCCGCGACCGCCTTGTTCACCTCGGCCTTGTTGGCCGGCTCGGTCATCTTCCGGCCGTCGGGCGCCTGGAAGACGACCCGGGCGGTCGCGCCGTCGGGGCTGGCCCCGGGGAAGCGCTTTTCCAGCAGGTCGAAGGCCTTCTGCGCCTCCGTGCCCGGTATGGAGAAGGACGAGGAGGTGGCGGTGGACGCGGAGGCCGCGGCGACCCCGGCGAGTGCCAGCAGCGCCACCCACAACAGGGCGACGAGGCGGCGGCGCCGGAAGGCTGACCGCCCGAGTTTGTAGAGAAACGTGGCCACGAGGGCGTACTCCCGTTGAGTGGTGTGAACAGGGCATGGGGAGCCGGCCCGACGACGAGAGCGGCGCGCGTCAGGAAGGTGGAACTGGTGGTGCAGGGAGGGTGGAGCCGGTGGTGCGGGGAGGTCTGTGGGTCAGACGCCGAGGGCGGGGAAGAACACGGCGTCGAGGTAGTCGGTGAGGAAGGTCCGGTCGGGGGTCCGGTCCTCGATCAGCTGCCGGGCGACGAAAGCGCCGACCAGCATGTGCGGGACGAAGTCGAGTGCGGGGTTGTCCACCCTGACCTCGCCCCTTTCCACGGCCCGCCGCAACAGCGTGTCGAGTCCGGTGATCTCGGGCTCGATCAGCAGTTCCCGCAGGGCCTGGTGGAGATCGGGGTTTCCATGGATGGCCTGGGCCAGACCCCGCATCAGCGCGGAGTCCTTCTCCATCTGACAGTCGTCGGTGCGGTCGAGCACCGCCTGGAAGTCACCACGCAGGGTGCCGGTGTCGATATCGGCGACGCTCACCGGCTTGTTGTGCCGCAGCGCCCTGGCCACCAGCTCCGGCTTGCTGCGCCACTGGCGGTAGAGCGTGGCCTTGCTGGACCGGGTCCTGGCGGCGACGGCGTCCATCGTCAGGGCGTCGTAGCCGACTTCGCGCAACAGGTCGAGGACGGCTTCGTACAGCTCCGCCTCGCGCTCAGGCGTGAGCCGGGTGCGCGTCATGGCCGACCTCCTGCCGCATGCGAACGAAACGGTTTCGTACAGCTCGACGATAGTCCAGCCCCTCAGCGAAACGAAATCGTTTCGCATGTGGTGTCGGTCACGATTCCGAAGAGGATTCACCCCCTCCCACAAGTTGCCGCACCCACCCGGCACGGAAAGCATTGAAGGGTGAGTGACGACGTCGCGTATCTCCGTTTCCCGCATCTGCACGACGACTTGCTGTGCTTCGCCGCCGAGGACGATCTCTGGGTCGCGCCCCTGGTGCCGGAAGGGCACCGGCCGGAACGGGCCTGGCGGCTCACCGTCGACCGGACCAGAGTCGGTCATCCGCGCTTCTCCCCGGACGGCCGCCATATCGCGTACACGACCTGGCGCAGCCTCGACCCGGAGATCCATCTCGCACCGGTCGCCGGCGGACCGGCCAGCCGGCTGACCTACTGGGGCTCCACCGACACGCGGGTCTGCGGCTGGGACCCGGACGGCAACATCCTGGCCGTCTCCTCGCACAGCCAGCCCTTCTCCTACTTCTCCTGGGCCTACAAGGTGGCCACCGACGGCTCCCCCGGCCGACGGCTGCCCTGGGGCCCGGTCGCCGACCTCCAGGTCGCGGACATCGAGGAAGAGCACCGCTCGCTGCTCCTCACCGGCAAGCCGCCGCACGAACCGGCCGCCTGGAAGCGGTACCGGGGCGGAGCGACGGGCCGACTGTGGCTGCACGGCAAGCGGCTGCTCGCCGACCTCAACGGCCATCTGGACTGTCCGATGTTCGTCTCGGGGCGGATCGCTTTCCTCTCCGACCACGAAGGCGTCGGCAATCTCTACTCCTGCCTGCCCGACGGAACCGATCTCCTGCGCCACACCGACCATGACGCCTTCTATGCGCGGCACGCCTCGAGCGACGGTCGCAGGGTCGTCTACCAGTGCGCGGGCGAACTGTGGATCGCCGACGATCTGACGGATCCGGGCGCGGTGCCGCGCAAGCTGGAGGTACGGCTCGGCGGCCCGCGCGCCGGACGCCGCAGCTACCAGGTGCCGGCCGCCAGCCACGCCGACGCGATCTCGGTCGACGAGACGGGACGGGCCAGCGCCGTCAACGTACGCGGCAGCCTGTACTGGCTCACGCACCGCGACGGTCCCGCCCGCACGATCGCGGACACCCCAGGCGTACGGGTACGGATGCCGGAGATGCTCGGAAGCGCGGGCCAGGTCGCCTATGTCACGGACGCCGACGGTGCCGACGCCATCGAGATCGCGTATCTGCCACGGGCGAGCGGGGGCCGGGAGCCGCGGCGGCTGGCCTCCGGCGAGTTGGGCCGCGTCCATGAGCTGGTGTCGGACCCCCTCGGTGAGCGGATCGCGATCGCCTCGCACGACGGGCGGCTGCTGCTGATCGACGCCACGGAGGAGTCCGGGGGCACCTCCACGGCCGAAGGCTCCGGGGACACCTCCTCGGCCGAGAGCTCCGGGGGCGGAGCGGTGACGGAGCTGATCCACTCCACCAACGGGCCGGTGCGGGACCTGTCGTTCTCACCGGACGGTGCGTGGCTGACCTGGTCGCACCCGGGCATCGGCCGCTCGCTGCGGCAGATCAAGATGGCCCGGATCACCGACCGTACGATCGTCGACGTCACCAACGGCCGCTTCGAGGACGAGAATCCGGTCTTCACCAGGGACGGCCGCTATCTCGCCTTCCTCTCCTGGCGGGGCTTCGACCCGGTGTACGACGTGCACACCGGGGACCTGTCCTTCCCGCTGGGCTGCCGCCCCTATCTCGTACCGCTGTCCTCCGCGACACCGTCGCCGTTCGCGCTCTCGCCGGACGGACGGCCCGCGGCCGGCGGACTCGACCCGCTGGTCGACTCCGAGGCCGAGGACGGCATGGCGGTGACGGTCGAGATCGAGGGCCTGGAGAGCCGGGTGACGCCCTTCCCCGTGACGGCCTCCAAGTACTCCGCGCTCCATCCGGTCAGCGGTGGCGGACTTGTCTGGCTGCGCTGGCCGATCTCGGGCGCGCTCGGCGAGACCTTCGCCAATCCGGCGGACACCTCCGGACGTCCCACGCTCGAGCACTTCGACATCACCAAGGCCCGCAAGACCGAACTGGTCGGCCATCTCGACTGGTTCGCGGTGAGCGGCGACGGCAGCAGGCTGGTGGTCGTGGACGAAAGTGAGCTGCGGGCCGTCCCGGCCACGGAGCCGGGCGACAGCGACTCGACGGTCTATCTGGATCTGCGCCGGATCCTGCACGATGTCGATCCGCCGTCCGAATGGCGCCAGGCGTACGGCGAGGCGGGCCGCATCATCCGCGCGTACTTCTGGGAGCCGGGGATGTGCGGCATCGACTGGGACGCGGTGCTGGAGCAGTACCGTCCGCTGGTCGAACGGGTCGCCTCGCCCGACGAGTTCGCGGATCTGCTGCGCGAGGTGCTCGGCGAGCTGGGCACGTCCCATGCGTACGTCACACCGGCCCGGCGGAACGAGGGGCCGTCGCACTACCAGCGGCCGATAGGTCTGCTGGGCGTGAATCTGGTCTGCCGGGACGGGAGTTGGATCCTCGCCCGGATCCTGCCGGGCGAATCGTCGGACTCCAAGGCGCGCTCGCCGCTGGCCGGTACGGGTATCCGCGAGGGCGCGATCCTCACGCATGTCGACGGCCGTCGGGTGGATCCGGTGGCCGGTCCGTACCCGATGCTCGCGGCGGCGGGCGGCACGACGGTCGAGCTGACCTTCCAGCCGCCGGAGGGCGAGGGTCCTTCGCGCCGGGTGGCGGTGATCCCGCTGGTGGACGAGCGGCCGCTGCGATACCAGGACTGGGTGGCCAAACGCCGTGAGGTCGTACGGGAGTTGAGCGGCGGCAAATGCGGCTACCTGCATATCCCGGACATGGGCGGCTCGGGCTGGGCGCAGTTCAACCGCGATCTGCGCCTCGAGGTGTCCCGGCCGGCACTGATCGTGGATGTACGGGGCAATGCCGGCGGCCACATCAGCGAACTGGTGGTGGAGAAGCTGACCAGGAAGATCGTGGGCTGGGACCTGACGCGCAACGCCCAGCCCGTCTCGTACGCCTCCAACGCGCCGCGCGGTCCGATCGTCGCGCTGGCGGACGAGGCGACGTCCTCGGACGGCGACATGATCACAGCGGCGTTCAAACTCCTGGGCCTGGGCCCGGTGGTGGGCAGCCGGACCTGGGGCGGGGTGGTCGGCATGACGGGCCGCCACCGCCTGGTGGACGGCACGGTGATCACGGTCCCGATGAACGCGGCCTGGTTCAACGAGTACGACTGGTCGATCGAGAACCACGGCGTGGAGCCGGACCTGGACGCGCTGCGCACTCCACTGGACTGGGCGGAGGGCCGCCATGCCCAGATGGACGACGCGATCGGCCTCTGCCTGGACCTGCTGAAGACACACCCCCCGGCGGAGCCTCCCGGCTACGAGAACGTCCCGGACCTGCGCCGCCCGAAGCTCCCGCCGCGGGGGGTGTGAGGGAGCGTTGAGCCTTGGGGTACGTGCCGTTCACCGCAACTGCGCCGCGTACGCGGAAGGGGCGCACCCGTCGTCACGGATGCGCCCCTCATCCACGCGGCACAGCGAAAGCGCTCGCGTCAGATGTCGTAGTCCTGGTGGAACTTGTCCTCGGCGTCCTGCATGGCCTTACCGGTCATGTCCTGGTCCCGGCCACGCGAAATCCGCTCCGAGGATTCCTCCCGCGGCTGCGAACCACGCTGCGGCTGCGAACCCCGCTGCGGCTGAGTACCACGCTGCGGCTGCGAACCCCGCTCCGGCGCCTGGTCCTTCGCACCGCTCGTCTGTCGCTTCGCCTGCCGCTTCGTCTGCTTCGCCTGCTCTTCGAGCTTCGAGGCCTTGTCCTTGAACTGGTCCTTCATGCCCATGAAGATTCACTCCTAGAAGGGTGTGAGGGGGGTCGGGGGCTGTTACGCCCCCTGGGCCTCGACCAGCGTGGCACGCAAGAACATACCTCGCATTTCGATCAATGACGCTGCGTACGGGCCTCCTCGTCCGCCGCCCCGCCCGCCCCCACGAGCCCCTTCCCGACGCCCCCCAGCCGAGGCTCGAAGCGCCGCATCTCCCGCTGCCCCACCGCCCCGATCAGCGACGGCAGGTAACCCCGCACCGACTGCATTCCCCGCAGCCACCACTGCGCGTACACATGCGAGGACCGTCGTTCGATCCCGGCCACGATCCGGTCCACCGCCGGGCCGAGCGGATACGTCTTGTTCGAGGGCCACGGCAGCCGCTGCCGCAGCTCCCGCATCACCTCGTCCTGGTCCGCGCCGCGCACCATGTCCGTGTCCGTCCAGGACAGATAGCCGACTCCGACCCGCACACCCTTGTACCCGACCTCCGCGCGCAGGCTGTGCGCGAACGCCTCGACGCCCGACTTCGACGCGCAGTACGCCGTCATCATCGGCGCCGGCGTGATCGCCGCCAGCGACGCGATCTGCAGGAAGTAGCCGCGGCTCTCCACCAGCACCGGCAGGAACGCCCGGCCCGTGACCGCGCTCCCGATCAGATTGACCTCGATCACCCGCCGCCACGCGACCGGGTCCGAGTCGACGAACGGGCCGCCGGACGCGACACCCGCGTTCGCGACGACGATGTCGACCTTGCCGAAGCGCGCCTTGACCTCCTCGGCGACCCGGGCCATCGCCTCGTGGTCGGTGACGTCCGCGTACCAGTGGTCGCTCTCGGTGTGCAGCCGCTCCGAGACCTCCTTCAGCACATCGGG
Organism: Streptomyces sp. NPDC002730; assembly: GCF_042888805.1. Lineage (NCBI taxonomy): Bacteria > Bacillati > Actinomycetota > Actinomycetes > Kitasatosporales > Streptomycetaceae > Streptomyces > Streptomyces sp. NPDC002730. The sequence continues at coordinate 454,206 of NZ_JBIAQG010000003.1, read as the reverse complement.
CTCCAGCCCCACCAGCGCCACCTTCGCGCCGCGCGCGGAGAGCTTGCGGGCCAGCAGCTCACCCACACCCCGCGCCGCGCCCGTGACGACCGCGACCTGTCCCTCCAGGCTGGTCCTGCTCATGCGGCCTCCTCCTCCTTGGCATTCTGCTTCACGGTCGCCTTCGCGTTCACGGTCGCGCTCCCGTCCCCGTTGGCGTTCGCGTTCACGTATGTACCGGCCAGCTCGCGGATCTTCGCGGTGACGACCTCCGGCGCCTCCACCGGTGTCATATGTCCCATCCCGGCGAGCTCCACGAGTTCCACGCACTCGGGCAGCGCGGCGGCCAGCCGCCGCGCGTGCACCATCGGCGTGAGCCGGTCGGCCGTGCCGGACACCACCACTGTCGGCACCCTCAACTCCCGTACGCCCGCGTCGAGATCGAGCTCGGCGAGCACATGCGCCCAGGCCACCCGGGCCGCCCGCGGACAAGCGTGCACGATACGCGCGCACTCCGCCACCCGCTCCGGCGCCGAACCGGGGCCCATCGTCCCGTACTTGAGAATGCGCTTCGAGAGCGGTGTCACCGGGCCGAGCGGGGCGCGCGCCCCGAGGATCATCCGGGTGAGCCGGGTCCGGGTACGGCCCGCGCGCAGCGGCAGCACCAGCGAGTCCTCGACCAGCCTCGCGCTGCCCGTGCTGCACAGCAGGACAGCGGCCGCGTGCTCCGTGAAGGCGGCCCGGCCCGACGCGGCCATCAGCGTCATCCCGCCCATGGAGTGCCCGGCCAGCACAGCCTTCTCCCCCGGAGCCAGTGCCGCTCCGAGTACCGCTTCCAGGTCGTCGGCGAGCAGATCCGTACCGACCGCGGCGGTCGGCGTACGGCCGTGACCGCGCTGGTCGTAGACGACCACCCGGTGATCGGCCGCCAAGTCCCGTATCTGCGCGGCCCAGAAGTGCGTCGAGCAGGTCCAGCCGTGGGCGAGCACCACGATGGGCGCGCCCTCGGGACCGTGCACCTCGACATGGAGCTGCGACCCGTCGGCGGAGACGGCGGTCAGTTCGCGATCGGCGACGGGACGAGCGTCCGTGCGCCGCAGCAGCCGGCTCATCGCACGGCCTCCGCGGACTCCGCGGACTCCACACCTTCGACGGCAGACTCGGCGTCCACTGCCGGCTCGGCGCCCTTCGCGGACACCCGGACGACCTCGTACTCCGCGAGGTCCACCTCACGCGTCGCCCGCCGGAACTCTCCGGTCGTCCCCGGCCAGAGCGTGGTGTTACGGCCGTTGGCGTCCAGATACCAGCTGTTGCAGCCGCCGGACTTCCACACGGTCCGCTCCATCCGCTCCTGCACCCGCCGGTTCCAGGTGTGCACGGCGGACGGCCGGGCCGCGAGCGCCGCGCGCCCGCCCAGAACGTTCAACTGCCGCATGTAGTCGGCCAGATAGTTCAGCTGCGACTCGATCATCAGGATCATGGAGGAGTTCCCGAGCCCGGTGTTCGGGCCGATGATCGTCATCCAGTTGGGGAAGCCCGCCGCGGTGGCGCCGCGCAGTGACTCCATCCCGTCCTTCCACGCCTCGGCGAGCGTGATCCCGTCGGCGCCCACCACACGCTCGGCGATCGGCATGTCCGTCACACGGAAGCCCGTACCGAAGATGATCGCGTCGGCCTCGGTCTCGGTGCCGTCGGCCGCCACCAGCGTCGACCCGCGTACTTCCGCCAGCCCGGAGGCCACCACATCCACATTCGGCTGCGCGAGGGCCGGGTAGTACTCGCTCGACAGCAGGATCCGCTTGCAGCCGATGCGGTACGAGGGCGTGAGCCTGGCCCGCAGCACCGGGTCCTTGATCGAGCGGCCCATGTTGCGCTTGGCGATCGACTCGATGAGACCGAGCTCGTTCGGCCGCTTGGTGAACGCGCTGACCTGCAGCTCCCTGATCCCCCAGAGCAGCCCGCGGCGCGCGGCGCCGGTGAACGGCAGCCGGCGGTGCAGCCATCGCTCGGCACCGGTGATCGCGCGGTCCATGCGCGGCAGCACCCATGGCGGGGTCCGCTGAAACAGCGTCAGCTTTGCGGCCTCCGGCTGGATCGACGGCACGATCTGGATCGCCGACGCACCGGTTCCGATCATCGCGACGCGCTTGCCGCGCAGGTCGTAGTCGTGGTCCCAGCGGGAGGAGTGGAAGACCTTGCCGGGGAAGTCGGCGAGCCCCGGAATCTCCGGAATCTTCGGGTCCGACAGCGGCCCGGTCGCGGAGACCACGACATCGGCGGTCAGCGTCCCCTTCGAGGTCTCGATCTCCCAGCGCAGCTCGTCCTTGTCCCAGTGCATCATCAGCACTTCGTGGTTGAGGCGGATGTGGGAGCGGAGCCGGAAGGTGTCCGCGACATGCTCCAGATAGGCGCGGATGTGCTGCTGCCCGGAGAAGGTGCGCGGCCAGTCGGGGTTGGGCGCGAAGGAGAACGAGTAGAGATGCGAGGGCACGTCGCAGGCGCACCCGGGATAGCTGTTGTCCCGCCAGGTCCCGCCGACCGAGTCCGCCCGCTCCAGGACGACGAAGTCGGTGATCCCTTCGCGGCGCAGCCGGACCGCGGCCCCCAGGCCGCCGAACCCGGATCCGATCACCGCCACTCGTACGTGCTCGCGCTGGCCCATGCCGCCGCCTCCCGCTGAACGTCACAACCATGCCAGCGATCACTGGCACAGTTTGGAGAGTAGAGCAGCACCATACCCAGCGGTAGGGGTCCGGCCGGGTGAGTTACTGCCGGTACAACATAGGCTGGCCGACGTGGCAGAAGGACGAGCAGGGCGCGAGTACCGCATGCAGGAGCTGGCCAAGGAGGCAGGCATCACGGTGCGCACGGTGCGCTTCTACCGCGAGCGCGGACTGATTCCGCCACCCCGCCGCGAGGGCCGTATCGCCTGGTACGACGAGCATCATCTGGCCCGGCTCCGTACGATCGCCGCGCTGCTGGAACGCGGCCACACGCTCAACGGCATCGCGGATCTCGCCACCGCCTTCGAGAGCGGACGCGACGTCGGCGAGGTGCTCGGCCTCGGCGAACCCACCGAGGAGACGCCGGTCAGGCTCAGCCCGGAAGAGCTCGCCGACTACTTCGAGGGCGAGGTCACTCCCGAGAACCTGGCCGCCGCGCTGGACCTCGGCTATCTGGCGACGGACGGCGACGAGATCGTCCACATCAGCCGCCGCCTGCTGGACGTCTCGGCGGCACTCGTACGGGAAGGCGTACCGCTCGCCGTGGTCCTGGACGCGGGCAGCCGGGTCCGCACCCACGCGGACGCGCTGGCCGAACTCTTCGTCGGGATGCTGAGCGCCCACACCGCGGAGGGTGGTGCGGACCGGCTGCGTCCGCTGGCGAAGAGCGTCGTGGACGCGGAGCTCTCGATGGCGATGGACCGCCTTCTGCGCAAGACACGGGACCGGTAGCGGCCGCAGGGCACGGCCCCGCCGGACCGGCGCCGCGGCCGACAGCCGTTACGGCTATGGCTCGCGCACCGCCAGGGCTCGTGGACCGCCCGAGCGCGTGCAGCGCCCGAGCTCGTGC
>NZ_JBIAQG010000003.1:0-450560 GCF_042888805.1 Streptomyces sp. NPDC002730 | reverse complement strand
TCGTGCACCGCCACAGCCCGTGGACCGCTACAGCTCGCGCACCGCCCGAGCGCGTGCACCGCCACCGCCCGTAGACCGCTGCAGCTCGTGCACCGCCACAGCCCGTGGACCGCTACAGCTCGCGCACCGCCCGAGCGCGTGCACCGCCACCGCCCGTAGACCGCTGCAGCTCGTGCACCGCTAGAGCTCGTAGACCGCCGTCACCGGCGCATGGTCGCTCCACCGCTCCCCGTGCGTCGCCGCCCGCTCGACCCACGCCTTCACCGCGCGCTTCGCCAGACCCGGCGTCGCCACTTGGTAGTCGATCCGCCAGCCCGTGTCGTTGTCGAAAGCCCGTCCCCGGTACGACCACCAGGAGTACGGACCCTCCTCGTCCGGATGCAGCGCGCGCACCACGTCGACGTACTCCGCCTCGTCGAAGACACGGGTCATCCACTCCCGTTCCTCGGGCAGGAAGCCGGAGTTCTTCTTGTTGCCCTTCCAGTTCTTGAGGTCGGCCTCCTGGTGCGCGATGTTCCAGTCGCCGCAGACCACGACCTCGCGTCCGTCAGCCGCCGCCCGCGCCTTCAGCTCGGCGAGGTACGGCAGGAACTCCGCCATGAACCGCGTCTTCTCGTCCTGCCGCTCCGTCCCCACCTCGCCCGACGGCAGATAGAGGCTGGCGACCGTGACGCCGGGCAGATCCGCCTCGACATACCGGCCGCTCGCGTCGAACTCGCTCGACCCGAACCCGATCCGCACCTGGTCCGGCTCACGCCGCGTGTAGAGCGACACGCCCGCGCGGCCCTTCGCCGCGGCCGGGGCGTGCACCGTGTGCCAGCCCTCCGGCTCGCGGACCTCGTCGGGGAGCTGGTGCGCCTCGGCCCGTACCTCCTGGAGGCAGATCGCGTCGGCGGCGGTAGCGGCCAGCCACTCCACAAAGCCCTTCTTGGCCGCGGCGCGGAGACCATTCACATTCACGGTTGTCACGGTGAGCATCCCGGCACCCTACCGAGCACCACACCGACAGCCCGCATTGCATACATGTACGATCGTCCGCATGATTTTCCGCCAAGTACCCTTCGACCACCCCGATGCCGTCAAACTCAATGACCAGGTGCAGCTCGAATACGCCGAGAGGTACCAGAGCGAGGGCGATGCCACACCGCTCGACGCCACGATGTTCCTGCCGCCGCGCGGCCTCTATCTTCTCGCGTACGACGATCACGACCGTCCCGTCGCCAGCGGCGGCTGGCGCTCGCAGGAAGCAGGCGGCGAGGGCTACAGCGACGGAGACGCGGAGCTCAAGCGCATGTACGTGATCCGCGAGGCGCGCGGCCTGGGCTTCGCCCGCCGGATCCTCGCCGCGCTGGAGGACGACGCCCGCGCCGCCGGCCGTACCCGGATGGTTCTGGAGACCGGCACCAAGCAGCCCGAGGCGATCGCCCTTTACACCTCGTCCGGCTATCTGCCGTGCGCCAAATTCGGCCACTACCGCCATCACGACGAGAGCCGGTGCTTCGCCAAGCCTTTGTCGCGCCCCTGACATAAACGCGATTCCCGTGGCACTCTGCCTCACGCAAGCCGATCCGCACCGCCTCATCCCCCACCCTGCCCGCGCGACTCCACGCGCGGGCACGGCAGAAGGAGACATGCGTGAGACGCCATCGCACCGCCGCCGGGATCCTGTTGACCGTCGGCACCCTGCTCACCGGAGCGCTGTCCGCCACCACCGCAGGCGCAGCCCCCGCTCCGCCCCCCGCACCCACTGTCTTCAAACAGCAGCAGACACAGGGCTTCTGGACCTCGGAGCGGATGCGCAACGCCACTCCGCTCGATCTGATCCAGGCCGCTCCCGGCTCGATCAGAGCCCCGCGGTCCGGTAGCAAGGAGACGGTCGTCCCGCCGACCGCCGTCTCCCCGGCAGCCGTATCCCCCACCGCCTTCCCGCAGGCCGGCGGCGCGTGGACGGGCGGCGGCGCCGTGGTCAAGACGTCCGGCCGGGTGTTCTTCACCTTCCAGGGCCGTACGGCATCCTGCTCCGGCGACTCGGTCACCAGCCAGAACGGCAGCACAGTGATCACCGCGGGCCACTGCGTGAAGTACCAGGGCAGCTGGCACACCAACTGGGTCTTCGTGCCCGCGTACAACAACGGCCAGGCGCCGTACGGTCAGTGGTCCGCCACCAAGACGTTCTCGACGGACCAATGGGTGGCGAGTGAGGACATCAACTACGACGTCGGCCTGGCCGTCGTCGCCCCGCTGAACGGCAACAAGCTCGCCGATACGGTCGGTGCGCAGGGCCTGAGCTTCAACGGCGGCTACAACAAGCCCATGTACGCCTTCGGCTTCCCCGCGGCCGCCCCGTACGACGGCACAAAGCTGATCTACTGCAGCGGCAACAGCTCGAAGGACTTCCTGTTCTCCAAGGACCACAGCCTGGGCTGCAATATGACGGGCGGCTCCAGCGGCGGCCCCTGGTTCACCTCGTTCAGCGAGGCCACCGGAACCGGGCTGCAGGCATCGGTGAACAGCTTCGGCTACACCTTCCTGCCGAACCGGATGTTCGGCCCGTACTTCGGCAATGAGGCCAAGGCCGTCTACGACAAGGCCCAGTCCTCCTGATCCCTTCGGGAGCCGGCGGGGGCCGCTCAGCCCCCGCCGGTCCCGCCCGGCGCGTTCGGGCCGGGTCAGCGCCGCCCGCTGCCCGCAGGCACGCCGTCACCGGCCGCGCCTGCCATCTCGTCCTCGTCCTCGCCCTCGGTGTCCACATGCGGCAGGATCCGGTCCAGCCACCGCGGCGTCCACCAGGCCGCCCGCCCCATCAGCGTCATCACCGCCGGCACCAGCAGCAGCCGCACCACGGTCGCGTCGATGAGCACGCTCACGGCCAGGCCCAGGCCCAGCATCTTGACCACGATGTTGTCGCTGACCACGAAGGCGGCGAAGACGCTCACCATGATGAGCGCGGCGCAGGTGATGACGCGTGCGGTGATCTCCAGCGCGTGCGCGACGCTCGCCTTCGGGTCGCCGGTACGCAGCCAGGCCTCGTGCACGCGGGAGAGCAGGAAGATCTCGTAGTCCATGCTCAGCCCGAAGACGATCGCGAACATCATCATCGGCACATAGCTCTCGATGGGCACCGTGCCCGACACTCCCAGCGCCGGACCGCCCCAGCCCCACTGGAAGACGGCCACCACAACTCCGTACGAGGCGGCGATGGACAGGACGTTGAGCACGGCCGCCTTGACCGCGACCAGCAGCCCGCGGAAGACGATCAGGATGATGAGGAAGGCGAGGGCAACCACCACGGCGATGATCAGGGGAAGTCGGCTGGAGACGATGTCCAGGAAGTCGACCTGGGCCGCGGTCGTCCCGGTGACATAGCCCTGTGCGGAGGTGCCGTTGACGGCCTCGGGCAGGACGTCGTCGTCCAGCCGGTTGACCAGCTCTGTGGTGACCTCGTCCTGCGGCGCCTGCTCCGAATAGGCGGTGCCGACCAGTACGTCTCCGTCCTGAGTGGGCTTCAGCGGGGTGATCACGGCGGCCCCGGACACATGGGCGAGCGCCTTCTGAGCCTGTGTCGCGAGCGCCGCGCGGTCGGCGGCCGGCACCGAGGTCTGGTCGATGACAAGGGTCATCGGCCCGTTGGACCCGGGGCCGAAGGCGTCGGACATCAGGTCGAACGCCCGCCGGTCCGTGAAGGACTTCGGGTCGGCGCCGTCCCCGATGTGGCCGAGCTGGATGGAGAACAGCGGGATGGCGAGCACGACAATGACGACCACCCCGCCGGTCAGGAACCACCACGGCCGTCGCTCGACGCGCTGCGCGTACCGGTGCCAGCTGCCGTGCTCCCCGGCACCCGGCTCGGCGCCCGGCACGGCGCCCGGCACGGCGCCCGGCACGGCGCCCGGCACGGCGTCCGTCTCCGCGACCGGCTTGCGCACCCGGTACTTGTCGATCCGCCGGCCGATCAGCCCCAGCAGCGCGGGCACCAGGGTGAGCGCGCCGGCGACCGCCGTGATCACGGTGACGGCGGCCGCCACCCCGAGCTTGGAGATAAAGCTGACCCCGGAGACCGACAGTCCCATCAGAGCGATGATGACCGTGCATCCTGAGACGAGCACCGCCCGGCCGCTGGTGGCCACCGCCTTACCCGCGGCGACCACCGGATCGGCGCCGTTCATGAGGTTCTGCCGGTGCCTGGTGATCAGGAACAGCGCGTAGTCGATGCCCACGCCGAGACCGATCATGGTGGCCAGGGTGGGTGAGACGGTGGCGAAGGTGAACGCGGCGGCGAGCAGCCCGAGGCAGGCGAGCCCGCAGATCACACTGAGCAGCGCCGTCAGCAGTGGCACACCGGCGGCGAGCACACTGCCGAAACCGATCAGCAGAACGAGGACCGCCACGCCGAAGCCGATCAGCTCGCTGATCCGGTCGTTGGCGGCGGGCCTGGCCAGCTCACCCAGCGGGCCGCCGTACTCCACATCCACCCCGGCGGAGCGCAGCGGCTGGACGGCCGTGTCCACACCGTCGAGATACGACTTCTCCAGAGTGGACGGCTGCACATCGAAGCGGACGGTGATGTACGCGGTTACGCCGTCCGTGGACAGGGGGCCGATGTTCTGTCCGGACGGCTGTTGCGGGGGCGGCATCGAGCCCGGCGGAGGCAACGGGTTCTGCGCGGACAGCACATGCGGCAGCTTCTGGAGGTTGCCGATCACCGTGGACATCTGCGAGGCGAAGCCGGTGAGCGGCTTGGCCGTGTCGTTCAGGACGATCTGGGCCGCGTAACCGCCGGCAGCGGGATCGTGTTCCTTGAGCACCTCCCGCCCCTCCGTCGACTGGACACCGGGCAGCGAGAAGTTGTCGGAGTAGTCGCCGCCGTACGCGTGCTGCAGAACCTGCAGGCCCGCGAGGGCGACGAGCCAGGCCAGGATGACGACCGCACAGCGGTGGGCGCACCATTCACCGAGCCGCCGCAGCAGGCCTTTGCGGGCCGCGGGTGCAGGGGCGGAGGCGGAGGCGGAGGAAGCGGCCGGGGAGTCGTGCGGAGGCTGAGCCAACGACATGCCTTTCTCCCGACGAGAACCGGCACACGGATGGCTGCCGAGGTCTGGAGGTGCTCTCTCCGGCACCGGTCCAGAGAAAGACACAGCGAACATTCAGCATTAAAAGCCCGATCCGACCGCACGGCATGCGCACTTCCGTGTGGAAGGCGCCCCTTGAGCGTTGGTCGGAGTCAGCTCACTTCGGATGCGTGGAGCCGAGTGCGCCGGGACTTCTGGGCACCCAACCGGGTAGGGCCGCCACCTGCTTCGGATCGGGCTCGCGCATCAGGGCGCGCCAACCGTCCTGGCCGCCGTTGCCGTCGAGCCGGACGTCAATGTCCTTGATCTGTCCGGTGTCGTGGAAGTACAGCACCACCATTTGGCGGTCGGAGCCCTCGTCGTAGAAGTCCGCCGTGACCTTCCCCCGGGCGCCCTTGCCGAACTCCTTGATCCAGTTGGCGGCCGTCCTCTTGGTCTCGTCCTCGGTGCCGTCGCTGCTCGCGAGCGATTGCAGCCCTTCGGCCCGCTCGTCAGCGATCCGCCAGACGATCTCTTGCGTCACTTCCAGTGAACCGGTGGACGGGTAGCCGACCACCCTCAGTGGCTCATGGTTGGCGTAGTCCTCGGCGTAACGCACGGCGGCGTCGTCCGAGGGCGAACACGCCGTCAGCACTGCGAGCATCAGACCGGCCGACAGAGCCCCTGTCAGCCTTCGTGTTCCTGCGGCCCGGCTCATTCGGCGCTCATGGGCGGCATGATTCAGGATCCGCTCGATCGGGTTGCGCGTGCCGCGACAGCGGGCCAGGACATCGTCCAACGTGGTGTGGCTCTTTCCTCGGTCTCTTGCGTCGAACACCGTGCGAATCCGGTGACTTTCGACAAGCAGAGGCGCGAACGACGAGATCCCGGTCGGACGGTGACCGTCTGACCGGGATCTCGTGAACAGCGTTGTTGTGGACCTGTGGGGATTTGAACCCCAGACCCCCTCGATGCGAACGAGGTGCGCTACCAGACTGCGCCACAGGCCCTTGCAACGAGTGAAACCTTAGCACCCACATTGGGGTGCTTGGAAATCGGTTCCCTCGCTGGTCACGGAAGCGGGCCGGCGGAGCCGGGACGCGTCCGCTCTCACTCGTTGGCGGCGCGCGGCCGGTCCTCTTCCGCGTACTGGTCGAAGAGCGGCGTACGGCCGCGGTCCCGGGTGCGGCGGGGCGGGGACGTCCGCTGGCGCGGAGGCGCATCAGCCGGCGGCTCCGCTTCCTGGGTCGGCTCCGCGGTCGAGGAGCGCGCCGAGCTCCAGGTCTCCGGGTCGCTGAAGTCCACGCCGCTCGTTGCGCGCGGGGCGACCGGAGCGGTGACGTACGTCGGCAGCGGGACCGGGACCGGGTCCCAGCTGTCGCCGCGCGCCGGGCCGCGTTCGCGCTGCTGGTCGACCCACTCCGCGTGGTCCGTCTGCTCGACCAGCGCGCGGCGTCCTGCCTCCTGCGGGGAGAGCGTGGCAGCTGGTTCGGGCTCGGGGCGCGTCTCCTGCTCCTCGTCCGGCTCGACGGCGGACCCCGCCGCGGCCTGGTGCCGGCGCGGATGGTTCTCGCGCAGCCGCTGCGCCGCGGCCTCGGCCCGGCGCCGGTCCATGGTGAACGCGAAGCGCCGCCGCTCCTTACCGCGCAAATGCACGATGTACACGCTGAGGAGCACCGCGGGGAGGGCCGGGGCCCACAGGAAGCCGAGCCCGCCGACCGCGGCCACGATCGCGCCGAGGGTGAAGGCGAAGAAGAGGACCACGATGGTACGTCTGCGGCGGGCCAGGACCTTGGTACGGCGGGCGCGCTCGGCGGCGGCGCCGTTCGGACGCGGGCGCCGGGTGCCGGGACGGGCCGGGCCCCGGGACTGTGCCGGGGCCTGGGGCGGTTCCGCCTGCGCGGGCACCGGGCGGGCCGGGACGTCGAGCCGGGCTTCGGTACGGGCCGGGGGCGTGGCGAAGGCCCGGACGTCCACGGAACTCAAACGGTCCGTGGCCGCGTCCGGGTCCACGTCGGCCCCGGCCTCCTCGGCCGCGCGCTCTCGCAGCTCCTTGGCGTACCGGCGCTCCATCGCCCCGCGTCCGGACAGCAGCCGGATGGCGGTGGAGAAGCGTTCCGTCGGACGGGCTTCATTGAGCTCGTCCTGCCTGCGGAGCCACATCGGCACCAAGTAGGCGGCCCAGGCCCCGACGATGACTGCGTAGATGAGGCCACTGCTGCTCACACTTCACACCGTAGAGGGGTTCGCATGAGGGCATCCGCCAATTGGCCCGGTGTGTCGCACGATCTGGCTGATATCACGGACTTTTTTTGTGATTGTTCAGATCAGTTCATGGCTGACGGCGATCAATTTCGAACATTTATTTTATTTCCCGTGGCGTTCCGGGTCGTGCCTGGTGCCAGCGGCGGAGCAGTCCCTCCGGTACCTCTTCGGCCGTGAGCGCGAAGACCAGATGGTCCCTCCAGGCACCGTCGATGTGGAGATAACGGGGCCGCAGTCCCTCTTCGCGGAATCCGAGTTTCTCCACGACCCGGCGGCTGGGGCCGTTCTCCGGGCGAATGCAGACTTCGATGCGGTGCAGTCCGACCGTACGGAAGCAGTGGTCGACGGCGAGGGCGACGGCCGTCGGCATGACGCCGCGGCCCGCCACCGCCCGGTCGACCCAGTAGCCGACATGCCCCGAACACATCGAGCCCCAGGTGATCCCGGCGACCGTCAGCTGACCGACGAGCTGTCCCCGGTACTCGATGACGAAGGGCAGCATCCGCCCGGCGTTGGCCTCGGCGCGCAGATGGCGGACCATCTGGCGGTAGGTGGGGCGCTGGGCGACCGGGCTGCCGGGGGCCGGCGGCGGAATCGTCGCCTCCCAGGGCCGCAGCCAGTCGCGGTTGCGGCGGTTGACCTCGCGCCAGGCCCGCTGGTCGCGCAGCTTTATCGGACGAAGGGCGATATCGCCGTCCGCCAGGATCACCGGCCAGAACGGGGTGTTCAGCTTGGGCTCCCGGGGGTCCCCCCGGACGGAGTCCGGGGGATGGGTCTGGGGTGGTCTCCGCCGCGGATCTGTTCGACGGCGTGGATCAGGAGCCTTTCCAGGACGGCGAGTCCGTCGCGTACTCCGCCGGTGGAGCCGGGGAGGTTGACGATCAGGGTCCGGCCGGCGACACCGGCGAGGCCGCGGGACAGGGCCGCGGTGGGCACCTTCTCGCGTCCGTACGCGCGGATCGCCTCGGGGATGCCGGGGATCTCGTGGTCGAGGACGCGGGCGGTGACGTCGGGCGTCCGGTCGGTGGGCGAGATGCCGGTGCCGCCGGTGGTGAGGATGACGTCGTACGCGGCGGCGACGCCGTCCCGCAGGGCCTGCTCGACGGGGTCGCCGTCCGGCACAACCCGCGGGCCTTCGACCTGGAAGCCGAGCGCGGACAGGCCCTCGGCGAGGATCGGACCGCCCTTGTCGGCGTAGACCCCGGCGGAGGCACGGTTCGACGCCGTCACAACAAGGGCCCGGTACGGCGCGACCGGCTTGGCCGCCTCGCCGCCGGTCGCCTCAGGGGCGGTCGCCCGGGTGCCGGCCGCGTCGAGGTCGGCGGCTGCGAGGTCGGCGGCTTCGGAGCCGGGCCCGTGGCTGTGGCCGTACACCTCTCCGGCCCGCGGTGCCGGGCTCATGACCGGATCCAGTCGCCGGACTTGCCGCCCGTCTTCTCCTCGACCCGGATGTCGCTGATGACCGCCGCCTTGTCCACGGCCTTGACCATGTCGACGACGGTGAGCGCGGCGACCGAGACCGCCGTCAGGGCCTCCATCTCGACGCCCGTGCGGTCGGTCGTCTTCACCGTCGCGATGATCTCGACGGCGTCGTCCGCGACCTTCAGATCGAGTTTCACACCGGAGACCGCGAGCGGGTGGCAGAGCGGGATCAGATCGGGCGTGCGCTTGGCGCCCATGATGCCCGCGATACGGGCCGTGGCGAGTGCGTCACCCTTGGGGACGCCCTCACCGCGCAGCAGTTCCACGACCCGCGGTGATACCAGGACCCGGCCGCTGGCGCGGGCCGTACGTGAGGTGACGTCCTTTCCGGAGACGTCGACCATGCGGGCCGCCCCCGCCTCGTCGATGTGCGTCAGCCTGTCGTGCGTGCTCATTGGTGCGGCGCTCCCGGTCCGGGCCCTCAGGGCCTGTGTGGGCAGACACGGTACCGCCACCGCACGCAGGTCACCCGAGGAGGACCACTTCCACCTCCGCGTCGGGCTCGACCGAGGTGTCGGCCTCCGGGACGACGATCAGGCAGTCGGCATGGGCGAGCGCCGCGATCAGATGGGAGCCCGAGCCGCCGACCGGGGAGACGGTGCCCGATTCGTGGTCGTACGTACCCCGCAGGAACTGCCGCCTGCCGGAGGGTGACGACAGGGCCTTGTCGGCCTTGAGCACGGCGCGGGCCTTCGGCCGATGGACGTCCTTCAGGCCCATCAGGGCACGGATCGCGGGACGTACGAACAGTTCGAAGGAGACGTACGACGAGACCGGATTGCCCGGCAGCGCCAGCAGTGGGGTGTGCTCAGGGCCGATCGAGCCGAAGCCCTGCGGCTTGCCGGGCTGCATGGCGAGCTTGCGGAAGTCGATCCCGCTGCCCGGCACGTCCTCGTCGCCCACGGACGAGAGGGCCTCCTTGACCACGTCGTACGCGCCGACGCTGACGCCGCCCGTCGTGACCAGCAGATCGGCGCGGATCAGCTGGTCCTCGATGGTGGCGCGCAGGGTCTCCGCGTCGTCCGTGACCGCGCCCACCCGGTAGGAGAGGGCGCCCGCGTCACGCGCGGCGGCGGACAGCGCGAAGCTGTTGGAGTCGTAGATCTGGCCCTCGCCCAACTTCTCGCCGGGCTGGATCAGTTCGCTGCCGGTGGAGAGCACGACGACACGCGGACGGGGCCGTACGCGCACGGTGCCGCGGCCGATCGCGGCGAGCAGTCCGATCTGCGGCGGGCCGAGGACCGTGCCTTCCTCCAGCGCCAGATCGCCCGCCTGGACGTCGCTGCCGCGCCCGCGCACATGGGCCCCTGCCTCGACCGGGCGGTGGACGCGGACCTCGCCGCTCGCACCCTCGGGGGCCTCGCCGGCCGGGCGCATCGTGGTGGCCGCTCCGCCGCCCGTACCGCCGTCGGTCCACTCGACCGGGACGACCGCCTCCGCGCCGGGCGGCAGCGGGGCGCCGGTCATGATGCGCGCGGCCTGGCCGGGGCCGACCGTGGGCAGACCGCCGCCGCCGGCCGCCACATCGCCGATGACCGTGAGGACCGCCGGGAACTCCTCGCTGGCGCCCGAGACGTCGGCCGCACGGACCGCGTACCCGTCCATGGAGCTGTTGTCGAAGGGCGGCAGGGCGACCGGCACCGTGACGTCCTCGACGAGGACACAGCCCTGGGCGTCGGGCAGTTGCAGCTCGATCGGGTCCAGCGGACGGATCGCGCTGAGGATGTCCTCCAGATGGTCGTCCACCGACCAGATCGTGCTGCTCACAGCGCTACATCTCCTCGGTCACATAACTGCGAAGCCAGGTCCGGAACTCCGGGCCCAGGTCTTCACGTTCGCACGCGAGTCTGACAATCGCCCGCAAATAGTCGCCACGATCGCCGGTGTCATAGCGGCGGCCCTTGAAGACGACGCCGTGCACCGGCCCGCCCAGCTTCTCGTCCTCGGCGAGCTTCTCGAGGGCGTCGGTGAGCTGGATCTCGTTGCCGCGGCCCGGCTCGGTCTGCCGAAGTATCTCGAAGACCGCGGGGTCCAGGACATAGCGGCCGATGATGGCGAGGTTGCTCGGCGCCTCGGACGGCTCGGGCTTCTCGACCAGCTTGGTCACCCTGACCACGTCGGACTCGCCGGTGGCCTCGACGGCCGCGCAGCCGTACTGATGGATCTGGGCGGGGTCGACCTCCATCAGCGCGATGACACTGCCGCCCTCCCGCTCCTGGATGTCGACCATGCGGGCGAGCAGCGGGTCGCGCGGGTCGATCAGGTCGTCGCCGAGGAGGACCGCGAAGGGCTGGTCACCGACGTGCGGGGCGGCGCACAGCACGGCGTGGCCGAGGCCGCGCGGGTCGCCTTGGCGCACATAGTGCATGGTGGCGAGGTCGCTCGACTCCTGCACCTTCGCCAGCCGTTCGGCGTCGCCCTTGCGGGTGAGCGCGCTCTCCAGCTCGTAGTTGCGGTCGAAGTGGTCCTCGAGCGGGCGCTTGTTGCGGCCTGTGATCATGAGTACGTCGGAGAGGCCGGCCGAGACCGCCTCCTCGACGACGTACTGGATAGCAGGCTTGTCGACGACAGGCAGCATCTCTTTGGGAGTGGCTTTCGTGGCAGGCAGGAACCGGGTTCCGAGGCCTGCGGCAGGGATAACAGCCTTGCTGATCCTGGGGTGCGACTTAGTCATGCGATGCACACTATCCGGTAAGTATGGGCTGAAGATGAGCCTCCGGTTAACTTCCTGCTCATAGAGGCGCATACGCGAGGTTTGTGAAGGTGACATGAGCGGCGACTTGTCCGGAAAGAGTGCGGTAAGACGTGAACTCCTCGACGCCCGGGGCCTTCTGTCCACTGAGGACGTTCAAAAGGCCGCCGCGGTTCTCGCGCGACAGGCCCTGGGTCTCCCGGAATTGACCGAAGCGGGCGCGGTCGCCGCATATGTCTCGGTGGGGCGCGAGCCCGGCACACGCGCGCTGCTCGACGCGCTGCGCGAGCGGGGCGTACGCGTCCTGCTGCCGGTCCTGAAGGCGGACAACGACCTGGACTGGGGCGTTTACAGGGGCCCGGAGCATCTGGTGCGCGCCGGCCGCGGGCTGCTGGAGCCGGACGGCGAGCGGCTGGGCGTGGACGCCGTACTCGAAGCGGATGCCGTGCTCCTTCCGGGACTCGCGGTGGACGCGCGCGGTATGCGACTCGGCCGCGGAGGCGGTTCGTACGACCGAGTCCTCTCCCGTCTCGCAGCCGCCGGCGCCGACCCCGCGCTGGTGGTTCTGCTGTACGCGAACGAGGTGCTCGCGCGGGTCCCGGAGGAACCGCACGACCACCCCGTGCACGCGGTGGTGACACCCACGGCCGTCAGGCGCTTTACGGAGTGAGCTTGAGGGTGTCGACGGTCTTCGCCTTCACGGCCGCTTCGCCGTAGGCCCAGTCGAGCAGCTCACCGTTGGCCCACTTGTCCGTCTGGTCGGTGTAGTGCGCGCTGTACGCGTGCCCCGACGCACCGGTCAGATTGATCCAGCGTGACTTGTCCCAGTCACCGACGTTGACGACCATCCGCATCGACGGCACCCAGATGACGCCGTAGCCGCCCGCCGCGTTCCAGCCGGTGGCGTTGACCGCCGCCTCGCCGCCGCCCAGGTTCCACGGGCCGCGGTTGAGGACGAACTGCAGGAAGCCGGGACCCTCGGTACCGAGGGTCTGGTTCTTCAGCGTCAGCTGGTGCAGCCTGCCCCAGCTCCAGCTGGAGGCGTCCTTGCCGAGCTCGGCCGTCAGCTCCCAGCGGGCATCCTCCATGGCCCTGGCGAGCAGCTGGTCCCGCGTGGTGGTGGCCGCGTCCGTGCGGCTGGCCGGGGAATGCCACCACTGGTTGTTCTCGTCCTTGAGGATCCTGCGCACGACCTCGAACCAGCGGTCGCCGCCGTCCGGCTGCGCCGACTCCGCGTCGCGCTGGCCGCACTCCCGCACCCGCTCGCTGAGCTGGTCGTCCGGGGCGGAGCTGTCGGCCGGGCGGACGTTGAGGCACTCGCCCTCGACCCGCAGCTCCTTGGGCAGCTTGTTGCCGAAGGCGAGCTTGAGGACATTGCGCCAGACCCCGTTGAAGTACGCGGCGGCACCGGAGTCCGGCTCCTGGGTGTAGTCCCAGCCCTCCAGCATCTTCTGCGCCTCGCGGACGTAGCTGTCCGAGACATCGATCTTGAGCAGATACGGCGTCAGCAGCTTGGCGATCTCGCTGCTGTTGTCCATCTGCATGGTGCGCATGTCTTCGGTGGAGATCTTCCCGCCGCCCTGGATCTTCGACTCGATGAGGTCATTGATCCGCTGGCTGCGGGCGCCGTAGGCGTAGTCCTTGGTCAGCAGATACGGGTACTTCTTCGCATCGATCACCGACTGGTTGGCGGTGACGATGTAGCCGCGGTCGGGGTCGTACTCGTACGGCAGCTCATCGAAGGGGATGTAGCGCTTCCACTTGTACCGGGGGTCCCAGCCGGGAACTGGCTTCGTGCCGTCGCCCTCGGCGCGGACCGGGATCTTGCCGGGAGCCTGGTAGCCGATATGGCCCTTGACGTCGGCGTAGACGAGGTTCTGCGAAGGGACCTCGAAGTTCTTGGCGGCCGCGCGGAAGGAGTTGAAGTCCTTGGCGCGGTTGAGCTCGAAGACCGCGTCCATGGATTTGCCGGGCTGCAGCGCGGTCCACTGGAGCGCGACCGCGTATCCGGCGCCACGGTCAGGGGCGGGGGCGGCGTTCGGGACGGGGGCCTTCTGGCCGACCTTCTCCAGCTCGTTGCTGCGGTCGGAGACCAGCGGGCCGTGACCGGTGGAGCGCACGGTGATCGTCTTGGCGGAGCCGCCCGCGACCTTGATGACCTCCTTGCGGGTCGTCAGCGCCTTCTCCTCGTTGCCCACCTGGTAGCGGTCGCCGCTGAGCTTCTCGAGGTAGAGGTCGGTGACGTCGGCACCGAGATTGGTGAAGCCCCAGGCGATGTCCTGGTTGTGACCGATGATCACGCCGGGCAGACCGGAGAAGGTGTAGCCGGCGGTGTCGTACTGGCAGGTGGCCGAGACGGTCCGGCAGTGCAGGCCCATCTGGTACCAGAGCGAGGGCAGCGACGGCGCGAGATGCGGGTCGTTGGCCAGCATCGGCTTGTTGGTCGTCGTGTACCTGCTGGAGACGACCCAGGAGTTGGAGCCGATGCCGCTGCCGCTGGGGCCCAGCAGGGCGGGGATCGTGTCGAGGGTCTTGGAGAGCGCGGAGAGCTGGGAGTTGAGGCCCTGGGCTGCGCCCGCCGCACTGTTCCCGCCGCCGCTGCCGCCGTTGGACCCGTCGGACGGCTTGGCTGCCGGGTCGAACTTCCCGGTCACGGGGTCTATACCGCCCCTGTCGACAATCGGCTTGTTCCGGTCGTACGGATAGGCCGGATACAGGTCCTTGATCTGCTTCTCGCTGAGCCTGCTCGTCAGCAGCGAGCGGTCGATCTCGTCCTGCATATTGCCGCGCAGGTCCCAGGCCATCGCCTTGAGCCAGGCCACCGAGTCGACGGGCGTCCACTTCTCGGGCTTGTAGTCATTGCTGAAGGCGAGGGCGGCGTACTCGACCGAAAGGTCCTTGCCCTCGCGACCCTTGAGGTAGGCGTTGACGCCGTCGGCGTACGCCTGGAGGTACTTCTTGGTCGCAGGCGTGAGGAGGGTGTCGTACTCCTTCTGCGCCACCTGGCGCCAGCCGAGAGTGCGCAGGAAGGCGTCCGTCTCGACCTGTCCCGAGCCGAACATCTCGGAGAGCCGGCCGGCCGTCATATGGCGGCGGACGTCCATTTCCCAGAAGCGGTCCTGCGCCTGGACGAAGCCCTGGGCGCGGAACAGGTCTTGGTCGCTGTCCGCGTAGATCTGCGGGATGCCGTAATTGTCGCGTCTGACCTCGACCGGGCCGGAGAGGCCGTCGAGTTTG
Organism: Streptomyces sp. NPDC002730; assembly: GCF_042888805.1. NCBI lineage: Bacteria > Bacillati > Actinomycetota > Actinomycetes > Kitasatosporales > Streptomycetaceae > Streptomyces > Streptomyces sp. NPDC002730. The sequence continues at coordinate 435,836 of NZ_JBIAQG010000003.1, read as the reverse complement.
ACCGTTCCGGTGGTCTGCGGGAACGAGGCGCGCACGGTACTGATGCTCCAGTACGTCCCATATCCGACACCCGCGACAAGCGCCAGCACCAGGACGATCACGAGCAGGCGGGCGCGTCGCCCCTTCTTCTTCTTGGGGGAAGAGGCGGTTGTGTTGGCGGGCATCGCTGTCCTTCGAGGCGCAGGCTGGTCCTGGAGTGCTGGGAGCAACCATAGGCGCAGCGCTCCACCGCCCCGGACGCGGTATCCGTAAGGCGACAGCCGGGCCCTCGCTCGCACGGATGATCGACCCGTCAAGGAAACGTTAAAGATTAGGTAAGGTAACGAAGTGTCGCCGGCTGGATGAGCGATCCGGCGTGAAGGCGCTAGGGAAGGATCGGCCACTGACTGTCCACCAGCTCAACGAACTCCTGCTCATCTGCTCGCTCGTTCTGCTCATCGCCGTCGCGGCGGTACGCATCTCGTCCCGCAGTGGGCTCCCCAGCCTGCTGCTGTATCTCGGGATCGGGATCGCGATCGGGCAGGACGGCATCTTCGACGTCAGGTTCGACAACGCCGGACTGACGCAGGTGATCGGCTATGCCGCCCTTGTGGTGATCCTGGCCGAGGGCGGCCTGGCCACCAAGTGGAAGGAGATCAAACCCGCGTTGCCCGCGGCGGTCGTGCTGTCGACCGTCGGCGTCGCGGTGAGTGTGGGCATCACGGCGGCCGGAGCGCACTATCTGGTCGGGCTCGATTGGCGGCAGGCGCTCATCATCGCCGCGGTCGTGTCCTCGACGGACGCCGCGGCGGTCTTCTCCGTACTGCGCAAGGTGCCGCTGCCGTCCCGGGTGACCGGTGTGCTGGAGGCCGAGTCGGGCTTCAACGACGCCCCCGTGGTGATCCTGGTGGTGGCCTTCTCGACGCCAGGTCCGGTCGACGACTGGTACGTACTGGTCGGGAAGATCGCGCTGGAGCTGGCGATCGGCGCGAGCATCGGCCTCGCGACGGGCTGGCTGGGCGCGTTCGGGCTGCGGCATGTGGCGCTGCCCGCCTCGGGTCTGTACCCGATCGCGGTAATGGCGATCGCGGTGGTGGCGTACGCGGCCGGCGCCATGGCACACGGCAGTGGCTTCCTCGCCGTCTATCTCGCCTCGATGGTGCTCGGGAACTCCAGGCTGCCGCACGCGCCGGCGAACCGCGGATTCGCGGAGGGCCTCGGCTGGATCGCACAGATCGGCATGTTCGTGCTGCTCGGTCTGCTGGTGACGCCGCACGAGCTGCTCGACGACTTCTGGCCCGCGGTCGTGGTGGGTCTGGTGCTGACCATGGTGGCGCGGCCGCTGGAGGTCTTCGTCAGCCTGCTCCCCTTCCGTATTCCGTGGCAGGAGCAGGTGCTGTTGTCGTGGGCGGGACTGCGCGGCGCCGTCCCCATCATTCTCGCCACCATCCCGCTGGTCACCTCCATCGAGGGGAGCGACCGGGTCTTCAACATCGTCTTCGTCCTGGTCGTCGTCTACACCCTGGTCCAGGGACCGACGCTGCCCTGGCTGGCGAAGGCACTGCGGCTCGGCGGCACGTCCGACGCCGCCGATCTGGGCATCGAGTCGGCGCCGCTGGAGCGGCTGCGCGGGCATCTGCTGTCGGTGGCGATCCCGAAGGGATCGAGGATGCACGGCGTGGAGGTCGCGGAGCTGCGGCTGCCCGCGGGCGCCGCGGTCACCCTGGTCGTACGCGACGGGAAGAGCTTCGTACCGCTGCCGTCCACCGTGCTGCGGCGGGGTGACGAGCTGCTGGTGGTGGCGACGGATCCGGTGCGGGACGCCGCGGAGCGGCGACTGCGGGCGGTCGGTCAGGGCGGAAAGCTGGCCGACTGGCTGGGAACGGGCGGAAACGCCGGAGGAAGATCCACGGGGTGATCCGGCCAATCACAGGCGATCTTGGAATGTGTGAGCTATTTCCCAGGTACGAATCGAAGATTCCCTGTAGCATCAAGGCACACTGATCGACCAACTCTGCCTGACGCAGAGCTGGCGCGACCGTATGGCGGCCGCGGAGCCCTCGCAGTGGGCCCCGGTATCTACCGCAGTTCCGCGCAAGAGGACAGCTCTCGGCGGCTCCGTCGCGTCTCGTACCACAAGTACGACGCGTACCAGGGGAGCGCTACCAGGCGGCAGAAAGGCACGGACCGTGGCATCCACGGTCAACCACCGTCCTGGATACGGGCAGCTCCTGCGCACACCCGGCGCCTGGACATTCCTGCTCCCCGGCTTCCTGGCGCGGCAGCCCTTCGCGATGCTGACCATCGGCATCGTCCTGCTGGTGCAGCACACCACCGGTTCGTACGGCAGCGCCGGCGCCGTCGCCGCCTTCACCGGCGTCTCCATGGCGCTCTTCGCGCCGCAGAGCGGCAAACTCGCGGACCGTCTCGGGCAGCGCGCCGTACTGCTGCCCGGCGTGCTGGTGCACGCCGCGTCCGTGTCCGCGCTGACGGCGCTCGCGCTGGCGCACGCGCCCCTGTGGGCGCTGTTCGTCGCGGCCGTGCCCACGGGTGCTTCCGTACCGCAGGTCGGGCCGATGGTGCGAGCCCGCTGGGCGGCCAAGCTGGAGGGTTCGCCGCTGATGTCGACGGCGGCCGCCTTCGAATCCGTGACGGACGAGTTCACCTTCGTCGTCGGACCTGTGCTCGCGACCGCGCTGTGCACCGGGGTGCACCCGGCGGCCGGACTGATCGCCGAGGCAACACTGACGCTCGCCGGCGGTCTGTTCTTCGCCGCCCAGAGCGGCACGCAGCCTGCGGTACGCCCCAAGGCGACGGCCGCCGAACCGCACGCGTCCGCGCTCTCCGTCCCGGGAGTGCGGGTGCTGGCCGTGGCCTTCCTCGGCATCGGTTCGGTCTTCGGTGGAATGCAGGTCTCGCTGACCGCCTTCGCCGAGGAGGTCGGCAACCCCGGCGCCAACGGACTGCTGTACGGGATCTTCGCGGCCGGCAACATGCTGGCCGGCATCGCCTGCGGTGCCATCGCCTGGAAGAGCGGGCCGCGGCGGCGGCTGGTGCTCGGCTACGCCGGGCTGACGCTGGCGGCCTCCGCGCTGTGGGCGGTGCATTCCGTGGCACTGCTCGCGGGGCTGGGACTGCTGGTCGGCCTCTGCATCGCGCCCGCCCTGATCAGCGGCTACACGCTGGTCGAGTCGCTGGTGCCGGCTTCGGCCCGTACCGAGGCCTTCACCTGGCTGACGGGCGCCGTGGCGCTGGGTCAGGCGGCGGCCGTGACGGTGGCCGGACGGCTGGCCGACGAGAACGGCGCGAGCGCCGGATTCGTGGTACCGCTGGTGGGCACGGTGCTGGCGCTGGTCACCCTGGTTTCGCTCCGCTCGCGGCTGTCGTCGAGGGCTGCGGGGCGGATCGCGGCGCGTGGGATGAGTCACCGCGTGCCGCTGACGGTGGACTGATCCAGCGGAATAGGTCACTATGGATCGTCGTTAGCACTCATTGAGTGAGAGTGCCAGGAGGAAGACAAGTGCCGACCTACCAGTATCAGTGCACCGAATGTGGCGAGGGCCTCGAGGCGGTGCAGAAGTTCACCGATGACGCCCTGACCGTGTGCCCCGGCTGTGATGGACGCCTGAAGAAGGTGTTCTCGGCGGTGGGCATTGTCTTCAAGGGATCCGGCTTCTACCGGAACGACAGCCGTGGTGCGTCCTCGAGCAGCTCGCCCGCGTCGACGTCATCGTCGCCGGCGTCCGCGTCGTCGTCCACGAGCGCGAAGTCGTCGGACTCGAAGCCCGCCGCTTCTTCGTCCTCGACGTCGGCTTCCTCTTCGTCGGGCTCCTCCTCGAGCTCCAGCGGCAGCTCCGCCGCCTGACACAGTTCGGCCCCGCCTGACGCCTGCTTTTCCGGACCCTGCCGTTGTGTACGGCGGGGTCCTTGGCGTTTTCGCGTACGGATAGTGTGATCGCCATGGCGACGAATGCGACCAACGCGAACGCAGAGATCGGCGTGATCGGCGGCTCGGGCTTCTACTCCTTCCTGGAGGACGTCACCGAGATCCAGGTGGACACCCCGTACGGCAGTCCCAGCGACTCGCTGCTCCTCGGCGAGATCGCCGGGCGGCGGGTCGCCTTCCTGCCCCGGCACGGACGCGGCCACCATCTGCCGCCGCACCGCATCAACTACCGCGCCAATCTGTGGGCGCTCCGGTCGGTGGGCGTGGGGCAGGTGCTGGGGCCGTGCGCGGTGGGCGGGCTGCGGCCGGAGTACGGTCCCGGGACGCTTCTCGTGCCCGACCAGTTCGTGGACCGCACGAAGGCGCGTACGCAGACGTACTACGACGGTCTGCCGTTGCCGGACGGGACCATTCCGAACGTGGTGCATGTGTCGCCCGCCGATCCGTACTGCCCGGATGGGCGCAAGACGGTGCTCGCGTCCGCGCGCGGGCGGGACTGGGAGCCGGTGGACGGCGGGACGCTGGTGGTGGTCGAGGGGCCGCGCTTCTCCACCCGGGCGGAGTCGCAGTGGCATGCGGCGATGGGCTGGTCGGTGGTCGGCATGACCGGGCACCCGGAGGCGGTGCTCGCCCGTGAGCTGGGGCTCTGCTACACGTCGATGACGCTGGTGACGGACCTGGACGCGGGGGCCGAGACGGGTGAGGGCGTCTCGCAGGGAGACGTGATGAAGGTCTTCGCCGCAAGTGTCGACAGGCTGCGCGCGGTGCTCTTCGACGCGGTTGCGGGGCTGCCGGCGGGTGAGACGCGGGACTGTATCTGTTCGCATGCGCTGGACGGCATCGACACGGGGCTTCAGCTGCCGTAGACCTTCGGCCCGATGCGGTGAACCCTCCTGCGGGTGAGGGAGTTGTCCACAACGCTGGGGTCGTCCACAGGCGTCGGCGGGATGCGCGCGGAAAGTGGATCGTGAGGAGTGGTCAGTCCAACTCCACTCCTCACGGCAGGCGGTGTGTGTCATGTCGCTTCCCCCTCCTTCTCTCCCTCCGCTCCCTTCTTCCCTCCCTTCTCCGCTCCCTCCTCCCCCTTCTTCCCCGGCGCCGGAGCTGCTCGGCGTGCCGCCGTTCGCCCCGCTGCGGGTGCGCGGTGCGGCGGGCGGTGCTCCGGCGGCGACGTGCGATGGCGGCGGGGCTCGCCATGACGGCAGCGGCGCTTGCCGCTTCGGGTGCGCGTGGAGCGGATGGTGGTGGCGCCGAGGCGTTGGCTGCCGCGCCGCAGCGTGAGCGGCGGCCCGCCGCCGCGATGGTGTCCGCTCCGGTGCGTATCGCGGATGCCGCCACGGTCCGGCTGCTGCGCCCGGGAGACCGGGTGGATGTGATCGCTGCGGCCAACTCCCCTGTGGGGGAAGGAACTGCGGCGCGGGTGGTGGCATCGGGCGCCCGAGTGACCGGAGTTCCGGGGTTGCGCGGGGCTTCTCCGGACGGCGGTGCGCTGGTTGTCCTGTCTGTGCCGCGCGCCACCGCCGCGGCCCTGGCGGGCGCGGGAGCGACATCGCGACTGGCAGTGACGGTGTGCTGACTCGGACCCGGCGCCCCCGTCGTGCTGACGTACCGTCAGGCGCCCTCTTCGCGTGTGCGGACTGGACAGCGCGGCTACGCGCTGACGTAGGTTTCGGAGCGTTTGGCTCCGTGTCCTGCACATACGAAGAGAGGCTCAGTGGTGAGCGAGAAGAAGGTCAGCGTCCTGGAGGGCTTCAAGGCCTTCCTGATGCGCGGCAATGTCATCGACCTGGCCGTCGCCGTGGTCATCGGCGCGGCGTTCACCCAGATCGTGAATGCCGTGGTGAAGGGCGTCATCAATCCGCTGGTAGGCGCGTTCGGCACCAAGGATCTCGACTCGTACAGCTCCTGCCTGAAGGGCACCTGCAAGATGGTGAACGGCGAGGTGGACGGCATCAGGATCATGTGGGGGTCCGTGCTCGGCGCCACGCTCACCTTCCTGATCACCGCGACCGTCGTCTACTTCCTGATGGTGCTGCCCATGTCCAAGTACCTGGCCAGGCGGGCCGCCCGGGATGCTGCCAAGGAGGGCGCGAAGGAAGTGGTCGAGCTGACCGAGCTCGAGGTCCTGAAGGAGATCAGGGACGCGATCGTGGCACAGCGAGGGTCGGGCCGCGACCAGTAGCGACGGCTCAGATGTGGTGCGGCGGCTTCTCGTCGAGGAAGCGCGCCAGCTCGGCGGCGCTGCCGCCGCTCGCGAGAGGCCGCTCGCCCCACCCGCGGTCCGTATCGTCCGCGGATTGCTGGTCCAGCGGATCGTCGAAGATCAGCTTCGGTTTTGGGGACTGCTGCCGCGGCTGCTCCGCATCACGCGGTCCGGGGGCGGGGGCGGTGCTCATACCTCCAGGGTACGCGGGGCGAGTACAGGTGCGGGTACGGCGACGGGCGACCTGGACTCCGGGGCGGATACGGCGGCGGGCACGGCGGCGGGGACGGCTACGGCGACCTGGACGCCGGGGCGGGTACGGGTGCGGGCGACCTGGACGCCGGGGCGGGTCGGACCCGCGGGCGGCCCGGCCCACGGCTGTGCGCGTCTCGCCCACCGAGCAGCTCACCCTCTGCTGTGCTTGCCGCATGACTCATACGCCCGGCGCCGACCGTCCAGTGACCCCGTCGAGCATCCTGCGCCCGCTGATCGCCCGCCGCCGCGACGAGGAACACCGCGCCGCCACCCCGCTCGAGCTCTTCTTCGACCTCTGCTTCGTGGTGGCGATCGCCCAGGCCGGTGTGCAGCTGGTGCACGCCGTCGCCGAGGGGCACACGGCGGACGGCATTCTCAGCTATGTACTGGTCTTCTTCGCCATCTGGTGGGCGTGGATGAACTTCACCTGGTTCGCTTCGGCGTACGACAACGACGACGCCCTGTACCGGGTGGTGACCCTCGTCCAGATCGCGGGAGTACTGATCCTGGCGGCCGGCGTCTCCCAGGCCTTCCAGGACCACGAATTCCTGGTCGTCTGGCTCGGCTATCTGGTGATGCGTCTCGCGCTGACCTCGCAGTGGCTGCGCGCCGCCCGTGCCGCGTCCGGCGCCGAGCGGACCATGGCCCTGCGGTACGCGGGCGGCGTGATCCTCTGCCAGGGCGGATGGACCGCCCTGCTGTTCGCGCCCGAGTCGGCCCGCGGCTGGATCTTCCTGGTGATGGCGATCGCCGAGATGTGCGTACCGGTGTACGCCGAGAGAGACTTCCACACCAACTGGCACCCGCACCACATCGCCGAGCGCTACGGCCTGTTCACCATCATCGTTCTCGGCGAGACGATCGCGGCGGCCACCGGCGCCGTGAAGTCCGGCATCGCCGAGAACGACGCGCTGGGTGAGGTGCTGCCGATCGCCGCAGGCGGCCTGCTGATCGTCTTTGCCGCCTGGTGGATCTACTTCGTCGTCCCGGCCCATGCCCGACTGGCCTCCAACAAGCAGGGATTCCTCTGGGGTTACGGCCACTACGGGATCTTCGCCTCGGCCGCCGCGATCGGCGCGGGCATCGAGGTCGCGGTCGAGCAAGCCGTGGGCAAGACGCATATCTCCACCACCGCGGCATCGGCCGCGGTCACCATCCCCTCCGCCGTCTTCATGCTGCTGGTGTGGGGACTCCACTCGCGCTACTTCAAGGTGGGGATCGCCCAGCAGCTCATCCTTCCCGTCGCCGCGCTGGCGACCCTGCTCTGTACGTTCGCCGGGGAGTGGGCGGTCCTGGCGGCCGGGACAGTGGCGGCGGCGGCGACCGCGGCCGGCGTCACGCTCACCGCCAGGATGGCGGCCGGGTCGTGAGCGACGCCATGGCCGGGACGTGGCCGTGGCCGGGGCGCTGAGCCAAGTCCCGTGGTACGCATGGGCTTCATGGCAACAAATGACGCACCGACGGGCGGGACGGCAGACGGGCCGAGGGACAGGCCGACGGACGGGCCGGTCGTCGGACAGGCCGACGGGCTCACGGACAGGCTCACGGGCGGCCTGACCGATGTGGCCGGCCTCCGGGTCGGCCACGCGCGCGTGCCGGGCGACCGCGCGCTCAGCGGCACCACCGTCGTCCTCGCACCCGAGGGCGGGGCCGTCGCCGCCGTCGACGTACGCGGCGGCGGCCCGGGCACCCGGGAGACCGACGCCCTCGACCCCCGCAACCTGGTCCAGCGCATCGAGGCCGTCGTACTGACCGGCGGCAGCGCGTACGGGCTCGACTCCGCCGCCGGAGTGATGGCCTGGCTGGAGGAGCAGGGCCGCGGTGTACGGGTCGGGCCCGAGCCCCACCATGTCGTGCCGGTCGTGCCCGCGGCCTGCGTCTTCGACCTGGGGCGCGGCGGCGACTGGCAGGCCCGCCCGGACGCCTCGACGGGGCGCGCGGCGGTGGAGGCGGCGGCCGCCACCGAGAGCGGTGCACCGGTCGAGGAAGGCGCTGTGGGCGCCGGTACCGGAGCGGTGGTGGGACGGCTGAAGGGTGGGCTCGGCACGGCCAGTACCGTCCTCGGCTCCGGTGTCACGGTCGCCGCGCTGGTGGTCGCGAACGCCGTGGGTTCGGTGATCGACCCGCTGACCGGTGCGCTGTACGGCCAGTACTTCGAGGGCCGCGTCGACTACCCGCCGGACGAGGTCCACACGGCGGCGTGGCAGCGGCTGGACGAGACGGGCCGCGCGAGCGGATGGCCTCCGCTGCCGCCACTGAACACCACCCTCGCCGTCGTCGCGACCGACGCCGATCTGAACCGTGCCCAGGCCCAGAAGCTCGCGGGCACGGCGCACGACGGCATCGCACGCGCCGTACGCCCCGTCCATCTCCTCAACGACGGCGACACCGTCTTCACGCTCGCCACCGGCGCCGTCCCTCTCGACGCCACCAACCCCCTCGCCCTCAACGAGGTGCTCGCGGCGGGCGCGGACGTGGTGACCCGGGCGATCGTGCGGGCGGTTCTCGCGGCCCGGAGCGTCGAGGGGCCCGGCGGGGCCTTCCCTTCGTACCGGGATCTGTACGACATCGACCGACGTACAGGACAGTCGTGTTGACCAGGAGGACGGGAACTTCCCGCGTACTCCCCTTCGTTTTCCCGAACGCAGGACACGTTGTCAGACCCAGGGGCTACGTTTAGCAATCACCAAGTGACTTGCGGCGACGGCCTGGAGACCCACCTTGAACGATCCGTACGAGACAACCGAGACGCAGCTCGAGCGACTCCTGGGTCGGGCGCTCAACTCCTTCGATCTGCCCGACACGACGGTCGAGCGGCTCGAATCCGCGCTGGCCCATGCCAGTTCGCTGCATTCGTCGCACCACAGTGCGGCCCTGCACCGTGCCACGTACCGGCATGCCTATCTGCTGAGCGACGGCACCTCCCTGGTCCTGTGGGAGCTGGTGCACAACACCGGTCGCGACGCCGCCGAGCAGCACGAGCTCTACACCGAGGAGTCCGAGGTCCGCCTCGCCGCGTCGCGGCTGCCCGCCGGTTTCCCGGGCTTCGCCGGGCCCGCGGCCACCGGCCGCGACTCCGACACCGAAGGCGATGACCTCGACGCCGATCTGGAGCTGCTCACCTCGCTGATGACCGCGCCCCCGGCCCCGCTCCCCCGGATGTACGTCCCGGACGACTCCGCGGACCACGCGCGCCGTGTGCTGCGCCGCGCGGAGAACGCCGACCGGCCGGGCGAGGAGACCGCTCGCCTGCTGCGGGCCGCTTTCGCCCACCACATCACGCAGGTCTTCGGCCGCCAGTGCCGGGTGGAGGGGAAGGACGCGGGCTTCACGCTGTACGAGCACGCGTTCCTGCTGCTCGACGGCACCGAGACAAGCCTGTGGGAGGTGGAGCACACGGCGACGCCCGACGGCCGCCATATGTGCGAGGTGTACGCCGCGGAGCACATAGCGCGCGAGGCGATGGAGCTGCGCGCGGGCGTGCGGTGAACCGGGGTGCGGTGAGCGTCCGCCCGACGGCCGGAGGGAACGAGGCCTGTCCCTTGGTCCAACCCTGTCTCTGATCTTGGTCAAGATCACGCCAAGCCCGGCTCCCTGCCCACATTCACTCCATAAACTCCGGCCCGTCTTTGCGGCGAACGACCGCTCGGGGGAATGGAGTTCAACCATGGCTGAATCCGGCAAACGAGGAAACATCCTCCTGACCTGGGGACCTACGATCCTGTTCGGCGTTCTGCTGCCGTGGATCACGTACGGAATGCTGATCGACCACGGCATCCACGAGGTCCCCGCCCTGCTGCTCATCTCCTGCTGGCCACTGGTCGAGCTGACGATCTACTTCGCCATGAAGAGGCGCGTGGACGAGTTCAGCATGCTGATCCTGATCACTCTGCTGCTGGGAGCGGTCAGCGCCCTCGCGTACAACAGCGCGAAGCTGCTCTTCCTCAAGGACTCCGCGCTGACCGGGCTGCTCGGGCTTGCCTTCCTCGTCAGCCTCACGCTCAAGCGGCCGCTGATCTTCTACTTCGGCCGCAAGTTCGGCACGGACGGTACGCCTGACGGCATCGCCGACTGGAACGCGATGTGGGACAAGTACCCGGGCTTCCGTACCGGCCAGCGGCGGCTGACCATCGTCTGGGGCGTGACGTTCCTGGCCGAGGCGGGTGTGAAGGCCGGGCTGGTCTACGTACTGGACACGGAGACGATGGTCGGGGTCTCCAACGTGCTGCCGATCGTCATCCTGGCGGGCCTGATGGTGTACACGATCCGGGCCGGGAAGAAGGGCCGCGCGCGCCGCGAGGCGGCGGAGGCGGCAGCGGCGGCGGAAGCGGCAGGAGCGGAAGCGGAAGCGGCAGGAGCGGCGGCCCAGGCTCGGGCCTGAACCACCGCTCATCCGTTGTCCGTCGTCTGTCGTCTGTCGCCCGACGTCCGTCAGGCCGCGACCGGGACCTTCGCCTCTTCGGCGGCGGAGGTCCCGGTGACGGCAGCCTCCGTCTCCGTCCTGCGCATCCCCTTGAGCAGGATCACCAGTCCGGCGCTCACCACCGTGCCGGCCGCGATCGCCAGCAGATACAGGAACGGGCTGCCGATCAGGGGGATCACGAAGATGCCACCGTGCGGGGCGCGCAGGGTGCACTCGAAGGCCATCGAGAGCGCGCCGGTGACCGCACCGCCCGCCATCGCCGCCGGAATGACCCGCAGCGGATCGGCGGCGGCGAACGGGATCGCGCCCTCGGTGATGAAGGAGGCGCCGAGCACCCAGGCAGCCTTGCCGTTCTCGCGCTCGGTCCTGGTGAAGAGCCTGCCGCGTACGGTCGTGGCCAGCGCCATGGCCAGCGGCGGAACCATGCCGGCGGCCATCACCGCGGCCATGACCTTGAGGGAACCGTCGTTGGGGTTGGCGAGACCGCCGACCGCGAAGGTGTACGCGACCTTGTTGAGCGGGCCGCCGAGGTCGAAGCACATCATCAGGCCGAGGACGACGCCCAGAATGATCGCGTTGGCGCCGGAGAGGCCGGACAGCCAGTCGGTGAGCGCCTGCTGAAGCTCGGCGATGGGCTTGCCGACCACCAGGAACATCAGGAATCCGACGATCGCTGACGAGATCAGCGGGATCACGACGACGGGCATGATGCCGCGAAGCGGCTTGGGAACCTTGAGGCGTTGGATGGCCATGACCGTCGTGCCCGCGACCAGACCGGCGATCAGGCCGCCGAGGAACCCGGCGTTGATGGTGAGCGCGATCGCCCCGCCGACGAAGCCGGGGACCAGACCGGGGCGATCGGCCATTCCGTAGGCGATATAGCCGGCCAGTACGGGGACGAGGAAGCTGAACGCGAGCCCGCCGACCTGGAAGAGCAGTGCGGCCCAGCTGGTGAGGTCGGTCCAGACGAAGTGTTCGGCCACGGACTTGGCGCCGGCGATCTCGTAGCCGCCGATGGCGAAGCCGAGAGCGATGAGGAGGCCACCGGCGGCGACGAACGGGACCATGTAACTGACGCCGCTCATCAACCACTTGCGCAGCTTGGTCCCGTAGCCCTCGCCCGGCATCCCGGCCCGGTCCACGGGCGCTGCCCGGTCAGCGGGCCCGCTGACCTCACCGCGCTCGGCCTTGCCACGCACCTCGGCGATGAGCTCGGCAGGCCGGTTGATCCCGGCCTTGACGCCGACGTCGACAGTGGGCTTCCCGGCGAACCGCTCCTTGTCCCGTACGGGCACGTCATGCGCGAAGATCACGCCGTCGGCGGCGGCGATGACCTCGGAATCCAGCCGGGCGAACCCGGCGGACCCCTGCGTCTCGACGGCGACCTCGACACCGTGGGCCTCGCCGGCCTTCTCGAGCGACTCGGCGGCCATGTAGGTGTGCGCGATCCCGGTGGGGCAAGAGGTAACGGCGACGATCCGGAAGGGGGTCGACGCGGCGGCGTCCGCTCCGTTCTCGGAGACCGGGCCCGCAACTACCGGGCTGCCGCCCGCCGGAACTCCGCCCCCGCCCCCGCCTGCGGCACCTGCGACGGAGCCGGTGTCCGGGGCAGCCTCGTCGCCACGCGTGGCGGTGCCACCGGCCGCTGCCGGACCCCGGCCCAACTCCGGCGCAGCAGAGGTGGTGACGGCCCCGCCCGAAGCCGCCTCGGACGGGGCCGGCTCACCCGAAGCCGCCTCGGACGGGGCCGCCTCGCCCGAAGTCGCCTCGCCCGACGACCTCGCTCCACCTGCCGCAGCCGAAGACACCGCCACGGGGCCGTCCCCCGCCGGCGAGGGCGCCTCGCCACGGATCAGGGCCGCCGCCTCGCCCGCGTCGGTCGACGCACGCAGCGCGGCCGTGAACTCCTCGTTCATCAGACGGCGCGCCAGCGTCGACAGAATCGTCAAGTGGGCGTCGTCCGCGCCCGATGGGGCCGCTATCAGGAAGATCAGGTCCGCCGGACCGTCCGGGGCGCCGAAGTCGATGCCGGACGCGCTGCGACCGAACGCCAGCGTCGGCTCGGTGACATGCGCGCTGCGGCAGTGCGGGATGCCGATCCCGCCGTCCAGCCCCGTCGGCATCTGCGCCTCGCGGGCCGCCACGTCCACCAGGAAACCGTCCAGGTCGGTGATCCGGCCCAGGCTCACCATCCGCTCGGCCAGCGAACGGGCCGCGGCCTCCTTCGTGGTCGCGGCCAGGTCGAGGTCGACCAGGTCCGCGGTGATCATGTCTCTCATCGCGGGTTCCCTTGCTCGGTAAGTACTCGGTCCAGTGGGAGGTCCGGGGTCACGGTGACCGCTGACGGGTCGAGGTCGGCCGGCGCCGGCATGACGCTGCCCGGCAGTTGGACCGCCGCCGCGCCATGCGCAACCGCGGTGGCCAGCGCGTCCGGGCCCTCGCCGCCCGCCGCCAGGAAGCCGGCCAGCGACGCGTCACCCGCGCCGACGTTGCTGCGCACGGCGGTCACAGCCGCCGAGCCGAAGTACGTGCCCGCCTCGGAGACCAGCAGCTGGCCGTCCGCGCCCAGGCTGGCCAGCACCGCCCTCGCGCCGAGACCCCGCAGCTCCTCCGCCGCCTTGACCGCGTCGCCGACCGTGGCGAGCGGACGGCCCACCGCCTGGGCGAGTTCGTCGGCGTTGGGCTTGACGACGTCGGGGCGAGAACCGAGCGCGGCGAGCAGCGAGGGGCCCGAGGTGTCGAGGGCGACCCGGGCTCCCGCCGCGTGCGCCCGGGCGACCAGTTCGGCGTACCACGCGGGCGTGAGGCCCCGCGGCAGGCTGCCGCAGCAGGCGATCCACGCGGCGGACGCCGAGTGTTCCCGGACCGCCGACAACAGCGACTCGGCTTCCACGCCGGTCAGTTCGGGCCCTGGAGCGTTGATCTTCGTCAGCGTGCCGTCGGGCTCGGCGAGCGCGATGTTGGAGCGGGTCCCGCCCGCCACCGGCACCGGCGCGACCTCGATTCCCGCCCGCTCCAGCAGATCGGCGACCAGTGCGCCCGGCGCGCCGCCCAGCGGCATGACCGCGACCGTGCGGTGCCCGGCCGCAGCGACTGCCCGCGAGACGTTGACCCCCTTGCCGCCCGGATCCATTCGCTCGGCCGTGGCCCGCAGCACTTCGCCGCGGTCCAGCGCCGGGACCTCGTACGTACGGTCCAGCGACGGGTTCGGGGTGACGGTGAGGATCATGCGCGTACGACTTCCGTTCCCGCGGCCTCGATCGCCGCGGCGTCCTTCGGGCTGAGTCCGCTGTCGGTGATGAGCAGGTCGACGTCGGTGAGGTCGCCGAAGCGGGCGAAGTGCTCCTGCCCGTGCTTGGCCGAGTCGGCCAGCAGCACCACGCGCCGCGCGGCCGCGACGATCGCGCGTTTGACGGCGGCCTCGGCGAGGTCGGGTGTCGTGAGTCCGCCGTCGGCCGAGTAGCCGTTGGCGCCGAGGAAGACGACATCGGCGTGGATCTCGCCGTAGGCCCGCAGCGCCCAGGCGTCGACAGCGGCCCGCGTACGGTGCCGGACCCTGCCGCCCACCAGGTGGAGGTCGATGCCGGGGTGGTCGGCGAGGCGCGCGGCGACGGGCAGGGCGTGGGTGACGACGGTGAGCGAGCACTCCAGCGGGAAGGCCGCGGCGAGGCGGCCCACGCTCGAACCCGCGTCGAGGATCACGCTGCCGTCCGACGGCAGTTCGGCGAGCGCGGCGCGCGCGATGCGGTCCTTCTCGTCGGCGGCGGTGGACTCGCGCTCGGCGAGGTCCGGCTCGAAGTCGAGCCGCCCGGCCGGTATGGCTCCACCGTGCACGCGGCGGACGAGCCCGGCCCGGTCCAGGGCCTTGAGGTCGCGCCGAACCGTCTCGGCGGTGACCTGGAACTCCTCGGCGAGCGAGAGCACTTCGACTCGGCCGCCTTCACGGGCGAGGCGCAGGATCTCCTGCTGGCGCTCCGGTGCGTACATGTGGGTTTACATCCGTTCCATGCCCGAACCTGTGGTTTCTCAGCAGGCTACGCCGAGATTTCTGCGAAGTAAACAGATCCGGGCATGCTGCGGACACATTCGGGCCTGGCCCGCGGCCCGGCAAGGCCCGACGACGCAGCGAGGCTCGGCCCGGGACATGTCCCGGGCCGAGCCTCGTCGTACACCTTGGCCGCGTCAGTGCGAGAGCGCGGGCTCCAGGTCCACCGGGCCCTCGGTCACCGTCTCCGCGTCCGCCCCCTCCACATGCTGCTTCGGCCGCGTCGGCAGCGCGAACATCACCAGGAAGATCACGACCAGCACCGCCACCACCCACCACAGCGAGCTCTGGAACGCATCCGCGAAGGCCTTGCCCACCGCGCTCGGCGCGATCCGGTCGTCGATCGACCCGAAGAAGACCACCGAGACCAGGCCGAGCCCGAGCGCATTACCCATCTGCTGCGTCGTGTTGATCAGCCCGGACGCCGAGCCCGAGTGCTCACGCGGCACGTCCGACAGAACCGCGTCCGTCAGCGGTGCCACGATCAGGCCCATCCCGACGCCCATCACCACGAGCGGCAGGCTCATCTGCCAGGAATGGATCGCCGTGCCGTACCGCCCGGCCTCCCAGATGTAGAGCAGCAGCCCTGCGGCCATCGTCACCGCGCCCCCCTGGAGCACCTTCCGGCCGAAGCGCGGCACCAGCTTCTGTACGGATATCCCGGCTGCCGCGGACACGGCGATCGAGAACGGGACACCGGTCAGGCCCGCCCGCAGCGGGCTCCAGCCCAGACCGATCTGCATGTACAGCGTCCAGACCAGGAAGAAGATCCCGCAGGCGATACCGAAGGTGAGCTGCACGGCGATACCGGCGGCGAAGCTCTTCACCCTGAACAGCGAGAGCTCGACCAGCGGCGAGCCGTCCTTGCGGGTCTTCTTCTTCTCGTACGCCACGAAGGCGGCGAAGACGACCAGACTGCCGGCCATGCACAGATGGCCCCAGAGCGGCCAGCCCAGCTCACGCCCGCGGGTCAGCGGATAGATCAGCATCAGCAGTCCGAGCGTGACCAGCGCGACGCCGACCAGGTCGAGCTTGAGCGCCTTCGGGGCGCGGGACTCGGTGATGAACTTCCGGCCCAGGATCAGTCCGGCGATGCCCACCGGCAGGTTGATCAGGAAGATCGGGCGCCACTCGAGACCGAAGAGGTTCCACTGGGTCAGCAGCGCGCCGAGCAGCGGTCCGGACACCGCACCGAGGCCGATGGTCGCGCCGAACATGCCGAAGACCTTGCCGCGTTCATGCGCCGGGAAGGTGACATGGATGATCGCGAGCACCTGCGGCACCATCATCGCGGCCGTCGCACCCTGCAGCAGACGGGAGGCGACCAGCATCTCCTCGTTCGCCGCGAAACCGCAGAGCGCGGAGGCGAGCGTGAAGCCGGAGATGCCGATCAGGAAGAGGCGCTTGCGGCCGTAGATGTCACCGAGCCGGCCACCCGTGATCAGACCGGCGGCGAAGGCGAGCGCGTATCCGGCGGTGATCCACTGGATCGCGCCGAACGAGGCGCCGAGGTCCCGCTGCATGCTCGGGATCGCGATGTTGACGATGGTGACGTCGACCAGGTCCATGAAGGCCGCGGTCATGACGATGGCGAGCGCAATCCAGCGACGACGGTCTGATGCCGTATCCGGTACGGCGGGCTGTGAACTCATAACGCTGAATCTAGAGTGGATATAGGTCAGCTCATGTCCTAGATGGCGGGCATCCTGAAGAACATGACGGACACTCCGGCACGACTCCTGAATCTGCTCTCCCTTCTCCAGACTCCGCGCGAGTGGCCGGGCAGCGAGCTCGCCGAGCGCCTCGAGGTGAGCCCGCGCACGATCCGGCGCGACATCGACCGGCTGCGGGACCTCGGCTATCCGGTCGAGGCGACGAAGGGGGCGGTCGGCGGGTACCGCCTGGTCGCGGGCGCGGCGATGCCTCCGCTGCTCCTCGACGACGAGGAGGCGGTGGCGATCGCGGTGGGCCTGCGGGCGGGAGCCGGCCATGCCATCGAGGGCATCGAGGAAGCTTCCGTACGAGCTCTGGCCAAGCTGGAACAGGTGCTTCCGTCGCGGCTGCGGCACCGGGTCACCACGCTCCAGGCGGCGACGATCCCGCTCACCCGCGGCGACGGCGCGACGATCGACCCGCAGACGCTGACCGTCATCGCGGGCACGGCGACCGGGCGCGAGCGCCTCCGCTTCGGCTACCGCGCGGGTGACGGGACCGAGACCAAACGGCAGGTCGAGCCGTACCGGCTGGTCTCGACGGGCCGTCGCTGGTATCTCGTCGCGTACGACATCGAGCGGGACGACTGGCGTACGTTCCGGGTCGACCGGGTCTCGGAACCGTTTGCCACAGGGGCGCGCTTTGTGCCGCGGGAGCTGCCGACGGGGGATGCGGCGAAGCTGCTCGGGCACTCGATGTCGCGGCAGCCGGAGTACGACATCGACGTGAGCTTCGAGGCGCCGGCGGCGGTTGTGGCGGCGCGGCTCCCGGAACATCTGGGCGCGCCGGTGCCGACGGGCGAGGAGACGTGCAGGCTGCGGGCGCGGTCCGCGGACTCGGTGGAGTGGCTGGCGCTCCGACTGGCCCTGGTGGACTGCGAGTTCACGGTCCATGGTCCGGGGCGGCTGTCGGAGTACGTAACGGACCTGGCCGCGCGCCTGAGCCGCGCGGCACGGTGAGCGTCTGCCTGTTGCCCGGGGCGCGGGGTCTTGTTGCCCGGGCTTGGGGTCGTCCGGTCTTGTCCGGTGCGGGTTGCCTCCGGCGGGCGGCGGGCTTTGTTGCCCGGGCTTGGGGTGCGGGTTGCCTCCGGCGGGGCGCGGGTTCTTGTCCGGTGCGGGCTCCGGTGCCCCTCCGGGCTCGACTCCTCGGGGTCGGCGGCGTACAGGCTCTTGGTGCGTGACCCCGGTTTTGCCGCCAATCCCCTGCGGGGCCGACCCTGCACGGCACCTCCCCACCAGGACGAGACAAGACCGCTCGCCGCGGGGGTTCAGCGGTTCGCCGGTGGAAACCACCCACCGAAGAGCAACCATCAACGCCCCCGGCCCACCCCGACCACATGACCGAGCAACAGAGGAAACCACCCACCGAAGAGCAACCACCAACGCCCCCGGCCCACGCGCACCACATGACCGGGCGACTGGCGGGGCGGACACTGCACGGCCCCTCCCCACCCGAACGACACGGGTGCGGCCCGCCGCCACCCTCGGTTCGCCGGTGGAAACCAGCCACGAAGAGCAACCGACAACGCCCCCGGCCCACCCCGACCACATGACCGAGCAACAGAGGAAACCACCCACCGAAGAGCAACCATCAACGCCCCCGGCCCACGCTCACCACATGACCGGGTGACTCCGACAACGTCCCCGGCCCACCCCGACCACATGACCGAGCAACTGACAGTTTCGGGAAGGGGCGGGGTAGGGGAATCACCCCCGGTCACCGGAAAAGGGCCTCCGCCCGGGGTGACCCGGGCAGAGAAGGACCCCGGCACCGGGGGGGAAGGTACCGGGGTCCGCTTTGGGGGGCGGTTACGCCGCCGCGTCGAAGCCCGTGTCGCGGGCCATCCGCTTCAGCTCCAGCAGCGCATGCTTCTCGATCTGGCGGATTCGCTCGCGCGTCAGGCCGTGCTCCTTGCCGACCTCCGTCAGCGTGCGCTCCCGCCCGTCCTCGATGCCGTACCGCATCCGGATGATCGACGCCGTACGGTGGTCGAGCCTGCCGATCAGGTCGTCCAGCCCCTCGCTGCGCAGCAGCGTGAGCACCGACTGCTCGGGCGACACCGCCGAGGTGTCCTCCAGCAGGTCGCCGAACTGCGTCTCGCCCGCGTCGTCCACCGCCATGTTCAGGCTGACCGGGTCGCGCGCCCAGTCCAGGACGTCCCTGACCCGCTCCGGCGTCGAGCCGAGCTCCTTCGCGACCTCGGCCGCCTCCGGCTCGCGGCCGTTCTCGCGGTTGAACTCGCGCTGGACGCGGCGGATGCGTCCGAGCTCCTCCACCAGGTGGACAGGGAGCCGGATCGTGCGGGACTGGTCGGCTATGGAGCGAGTGATCGCCTGGCGGATCCACCAGGTCGCATACGTCGAGAACTTGAAGCCCTTGGCGTAGTCGAACTTCTCCACCGCGCGGACCAGGCCGGCGTTGCCCTCCTGGATCAGGTCGAGCAGCGGCAGACCACTGCGCGGATAGCGTCGCGCGACGGCCACCACGAGCCGGAGGTTGGAGCGGATGAAGATGTCCTTCGCGCGCTCACCTTCGGCGACCAGCGCCTCGAGCTCCTCACGCGTGGCGCCGCCGGCATCGCTCTCCACCTCTTTGTCGAGGATCTGGCGCGCGTACACACCGGCCTCGATGGTCTGGGACAGTTCGACTTCCTTGGCGGCGTCGAGCAACGGCGTACGCGCGATCTCATCGAGGTACATGCCGACCAGGTCGCGGTCGGCGATCTCCCCGCCCACGGCGCGAACGCTGCTTGCCCGGCCGGTCCCACTGGAGTCGGACTGACGACGGGCGACGGCACGGGTTGCCATGCGAGCTCCCTTGCTGAGTAGGTCGCGACACCCTTCCGGGTGCCCTGCATCCGATGGAAACAACGACTGGAATCGGGACAGAATTCCCACGCGGCCCATCATTTTCGTGATCATGCAGTACCCTGTCCCGTCACCCGGGGAGGACGAATGCCGCAGGAACGTACAGAGGTGCAGGTCAGCGCGGGCACGGAAGCCGATCTCGACGCCCTCACCGAGCTTTACAACCACTACGTACGCGAGACGGCGATCACGTTCGACACTGCCGTCTTCACGCCCGAGCAGCGCCGCCCTTGGCTGCACTCTCACCCTGAAGACGGCCACCACCGTCTTTTGGTTGCTCGGGATGTCCGTTCTGCCCTCATTCTCGGCTACGCGACGAGCAGCCCTTTCCGCCCCAAGGCCGCGTACTCCACCTCCGTCGAGGTCAGCGTCTACTGCGCCCCCGAGGCGGCGGGCCGTGGCATTGGCACGCTGCTCTACAAATCGCTCTTCGAGGCTCTGGACGGCGAAGACCTGCACCGCGCGTACGCCGGGATCGCCCTGCCGAACGAGGCATCGACCCGCCTGCACACCCGCTTCGGGTTCCGGCACATCGGGACGTACGAGCAGGTGGGCAGGAAGTTCGGGAAGTACTGGGACGTGGCCTGGTACGAGAAGAAGCTGGGCCTGGAGGGGTAGGCCGCCAACGCTTGGGCCGAACCGCACTGGGCCGAGCCGGCTGAACCGGGTCGAACTAACCGAACTGGACGGACCGCTTCGCCAGGCCCATCCAGAAGCCCTCGATCACACTCCGCCCGCTCTCGAGCTCGCCCTGAGACGCTCCCAGCGTGACGAAGAGCGGCGCGAAGTGCTCGGTCCTCGGATGGGCCAGCCGCCCGGCCGGTGCCTTGTTCTCGAAGTCCAGCAGCGCGTCCACATCGGCCGCCGCGAGCGCCCGCTGCCCCCAGTCGTCGAACTCCGCCGACCAGCCTGGAGTCCCCTGATGCCGCAGCGCGGCCAGATTGTGCGTGAAGAAGCCGCTGCCGACAATCAGCACGCCCTCGTCCCGCAGCGGCGCGAGCCTGCCCCCGATCTCCAGCAGCTTCTGCGGGTCGAGCGTGGGCATGGAGATCTGGAGTACGGGTATGTCGGCGCCCGGGAACATCTCCACCAGCGGGACGTACGCTCCGTGGTCGAGGCCGCGGTCCGGGATGTCCTGCACGGGCGTACCGGCTCCGCGCAGCAATTTCCGTACGGAGTCGGCGAGTTGCGGAGCACCGGGAGCGGCGTACGTCACGCGGTAGTAGTGCTCGGGGAAGCCCCAGAAGTCGTACACCAGCGGCACGGTCTGAGTGGCGCCGAGCGCGAGCGGTGCCTCCTCCCAGTGGGCGGAGACCATCAGGATCGCCTTGGGGCGCGGCAGGCCGGCAGACCAGGCGGCGAGCTCGCCGGGCCAGACGGGGTCGTCGGCGAGCGGCGGGGCACCGTGGGAGAGATAGAGGGCGGGCATGCGCTCCGCGGTGGGGGTGGCACTCATGACAGCTCCCGGTCTACTTGAAGTTTCAAGCTATACCGAACCCTAACTCCATATAGTTCAACTTTCAAGAATGGGTCGTAGAGTGGAATCCATGAACACGGCATCCACCGGCGGGGGCGGCACCGAACCGCGCTGGCTCACCGAGGACGAGCAGCGCGTCTGGCGCTCGTATCTGCACGCCACCACCCTCTTCGAGGATCACCTCGACCGCCAATTGCAGCGCGATGCCGGTATGCCGCACATCTACTACGGCCTGCTCGTCCAGCTCTCCCAGGCCCCGCGCCGCCGCAGGCGAATGACCGAGCTGGCCATCGACGCCAAGATCACCCGCTCCCGGCTCTCGCACGCGATCGCACGTCTGGAGAAGAACGGCTGGGTACGCCGTGAGGACTGCCCCTCCGACAAGCGCGGGCAGAACGCCGTACTGACGGACGAGGGCTTCCAGGTTCTGCAACGGAGCGCACCCGGCCATGTCGAGGCCGTACGCCAGGCGATGTTCGACCGGCTCACGCCCGAACAGGTGGGGCAGCTGGGCGAGATCATGCGGATCATGGCCGAGGGGCTCCAGCCGCAGGACTCGGGCGCGGACCTGCCCTGGCTCCGCTGACGCAGCACGCGAAGGGCCCTGCCCGGGTTCACCACCCGGGCAGGGCCCTTTCCGCTTGACCTCTCAGCGTCCGCCGAGCTCGCGTCAGTGCGCGACGACGGGAACCTTGATCTCGTCCTCGACACCGTCACCCGAGGCCGCGGTGACCGAACCGGCCCCCGGGCGCCCGGTGTTGATCAGCGTGAAAGCGATCGCGGCGGCGGTGGCGAGGATGCCGACCGCCCACCAGATGGCGTTCGAGTAGCCGTGCACCATGGCCTGCGCCTGCAGCAGCTTCTGGTTGGTGGCGCCCGCCGCGTGCGAGGTGATGTACGCGGTCGTGGCCGAGGCGGCGATGGTGTTCAGCAGCGCGGTACCGATGGCACCGCCGACCTGCTGCGAGGTGTTGACCATGGCGGACGCCACACCGGCGTCCTCCGGACGCACCCCGTGCGTGGCCAGCGACATGGCCGGCATGAAGGCCGTACCCATGCCCAGACCCAGCAGCAGCTGCGCGGGCAGGATCAGACCGGCGTAGGAGGAACCGACGTCCAGCTGCGTGAGCATCAGCATGCCGACTCCGGCGACCAGGAAGCCCGGGCCCATCAGCAGCCGCGGCGCGACCCGGGTCATCAGCCGGGCGCCGATCTGGGTGGAGCCGGTGATCATGCCCGCGATCATCGGGAGGAAGGCGAAGCCGGTCTTGACCGGCGAGTAGCCCCTGACGATCTGCAGGTAGTAGGTGAGGAAGAGGAACAGCCCGAACATCGCGATGATCGCGAGGCCCAGCGAGAGGTAGACACCGCCGCGGTTGCGCTCGGTCAGGACGCGCAGCGGCAGCAGCGGCGACTTGACCTTCGCCTCGGTGAGGACGAACGCGGCGAGCAGCAGGGCGGAGGCGACGAACAGACCAACGGTGGTGGTGTCGGACCAGCCGTCGGACTCGGCCCGGGTGAAGCCGTACACCAGCGAGACCAGACCCAGGGTGGACAGGACCACGCCGGGAATGTCGAGCGTCGAGCGGTTACGGCCGCCGGCCGGCTCACGGATCACGAAGTACGCGCCGGCGGCGGCGACGATCGCGAACGGGATGTTGACGAAGAACGTCCAGCGCCAGTTGAGGTACTCGGTCAGCACGCCGCCGAGGATCAGACCCACGGCGCCACCGCCACCGGCGATCGCACCGTAGATACCGAAGGCCTTGGCGCGCTCCTTGGCGTCGGTGAACATCACCGCTAGCAGCGAGAGCGCGGCGGGCGCGAGCAGCGCGCCGAAGGCACCCTGCAGTGCGCGGGAGCCGAGCAGCATCGCCTCGCCGGTCGCCGCGCCGCCGAGCGCGGAGGCGCCGGCGAAGCCGAGCAGACCGACGACGAAGGCGCGCTTACGGCCCCACAGGTCGGCGATCCGGCCGCCGAAGAGCAGGAGTCCGCCGAAGGCGAGCGCATAGGCGGTGATGACCCACTGCTTGTTGGCCTCCGAAATTCCCAGATCGTGCTGGGCGTGCGGGAGCGCGATGTTCACGATCGTCGCGTCGAGCACCACCATCAGCTGGGCCAGGGCTATGAAGACCAGGGCTTTCCAGCGACTCGGGTCCGGAAGTGAGATGTCGGCTGTTTTTGGCATGCGAGTAGCCACCTAAGGATGCGAAGAGGTCATAACGGGACGTGGTCAAGAAGTCGTAGGGGGACTGGCGGAGCCGCCCGAAGTAATCGGAAGTGACGGATCTACTGCTTCACGGGGTGCTCCGCAGGTCCTCCAAAGTCGCGGCCGCGCCCGGCAGTTCGGAGCGCGCGGGCGCTTCCAGACCGTCCAGGAACAGCTGTAGATGACGGTGCACGAACCGGTCCATGTTCGGGCACACGGTGCCCGGCAGCGGCCGGGTGAGCTGGGAGAGCGCGACGAGCAGATCTCCGACGGCGACGTCGGTGCGCAGACGGCCCGCCTTGTGCGCGCGTTCGAAGAGGCCGTCGACTGCCTCTTCCAGGCGTTCCTGCTCATGGGTCAGGTCGGGAAAGTGCCGGTCGAAGGTGCCGGTCAGCAGCGGGCACAGGGCCCCGATCCGTTCGTCCGCGGCCGCGTGGGCGAAGCGGCGAAGCGCCGCGAAGGTGTCCGCTTCCTCGGCGGCCGCCTCCTGCGCCCGTTCCGTGGTGCGGGCGAGAACGAAGAGGACGACCTCATGGATGAGGGCGTCGCGGTCGGCGAAGTGCCGGTAGAGCGTGGCGTTTCCGACGCCGGCCCGGCGGGCGATCTCGTCGAGCGGGACGTCGGGTCCGAACTCGACGAACATCTCGCGGGCGGCCGTCACGATCCGCTCCCGGTTCCGCAGGGCGTCTGCCCGCGGCCGTGGGGAGCGGCGCGCTTCGGTGTCGGCGGCGGGGCTCACGGCTCCACTTCCTCTCTGTCCGGCTCTCTCATCCGGTCTGTCTCTCGGCTCGGCCTGTCCGGCCTGGCCGGCCCGTCCGGCTCGTATCGCTCCCGAATCGCTCTCGTATCGCTACGCAAGCGGGGACCGTTTCCCCGTTTCGCGGGGACACGAGTTCAAACGGGGAAACCCTCCCCGGTTATTTCCCGCATCCAATGTGACCTGCATCACGCATTAGCCGCGGGAAATACCCACGATCGGCCCACCCCGCGCGCGGCCCGCCACCACCCGTCACAGGCTGATCGCACAGCGCAGCGAGGGCCGGCCTGCTGCCGCGGACCCCGAGGCGATTGCATGGAGCAGACGCGCCACCGGATACGCAGAACCGGCAGGCACCGGCGCCTCAGCGCGCTCGCCCTCCTCGCCTCACTCGCGCTCGCCGCCCTCACCACGGCGAGCGCCACGCTCCCCGCCCCCACGCGGGCATCGGCGGGACCCGTGGCCGCCCAGGAGCGGGGGCTCGGCCCGTGCCGGATCGCGTCCACCATCGGCGTGCAGATGTCGGAGGGAATGCCGACCCCGCCCGGATATTCGCGCTCCACCGGCGAGGTCCGCGCCCTCAACCTGATGATCGACTTCCCGGACGCACCGGGCCCGGGGCCGGCTCTCGACCGGCTCGCGGAGTTCTTCCCGCAGACTTCGGAGTGGTTCAAGACCAGTTCGTACGGACGGCTCAGCTACCGCCCGGACGCGCCGGTCACCGACTGGCTGCGGATGCCGATGCCGTTCGCGGCGTACGGGATAGAGCGCGGCTCACCCTACGAGCCCGGCTACCGCAAGCTCGTCCAGGACATCGTGGCCGCCGCCGACCCGAAGGTGGACTTCAGCACATACGACCTGGTGAACATCCTGGTCACACCCAATGCCGGCCCCTCGGCGCTGGACACCGTGCTCTCCGT
Organism: Streptomyces sp. NPDC002730; assembly: GCF_042888805.1. NCBI lineage: Bacteria > Bacillati > Actinomycetota > Actinomycetes > Kitasatosporales > Streptomycetaceae > Streptomyces > Streptomyces sp. NPDC002730. The sequence continues at coordinate 411,042 of NZ_JBIAQG010000003.1, read as the reverse complement.
GACCTTCTCGGGCAACGACGACGCCCCGCTCGCGGACGGCGTGCCGCTGGCCAACACGTCCTTCGTCTACAGCCGCCAGGACGACGGCTCGGGGTCGTACGACGAGACCGGCTTTCGCGTACTGCCCCATGAGAACGGCCATGTCTTCGGCCTGCCCGACCTCTACACCACCGAGGGCGGCGGCGCGGTCGGTCACTGGGACATCATGTCCGAGGACTGGGGCGCCAACAACGATCTGCTGGGCTGGCACAAGTGGAAGCTCGGCTGGCTGGACGCCGACCAGATCAGCTGCGCGTCCGCGCCCGGCACCACCGAGTACTCGCTGACCCCGCTGGCCACCTCGGGCGGCGCCAAGATGGCGATCGTTCCGGTGACCGAGGACTCCGGGTACGCGGTGGAAGTACGCACCAGGGCGGGCAACGACGAGGCCGTGTGCGAGCCGGGCGTACTGATCTACCACGTGCAGTCCGACGTGGACACCGGACAGGGACCGGTGTCGGTCTCGGACAGCAAACGCAACAGCGGCGGCTGCACCCGGCGGCCCAATGTGCACGCGGAGCTCTCCGACGCGGCGTACGGGCCCGGCCAGACCTTCACCGACGCCGGGAACAGGATCCGTATATCGGTGATCCGCGAGGACTCGGGCGGCCGCTACCGGGTGCGCATCACGCGTTCTTGACCGACCGGTCCTGCGACAGCTGCTCCTGGACCGGCCCGCGGAGCTCCCGCTTGAGGATCTTCCCGGTGGGATTACGGGGTATCGGCCCGTCCCGCAGCAGGACATGCGCCGGCACCTTGAAGGCCGCGAGGGACCTGCCGACATGCGCCCGCAGCTCGTCCACGGCGACGGTGGCCCCGGCGCGCAACTGCACCACGGCCGCGACCTCCTCCCCCAGCACCGGGTGCGGTACGCCCAGTACAGCGGCGTCGGCCACCTCCGGGTGATCGTGCAGGACCGCCTCGACCTCGACGCAGTACACGTTCTCTCCGCCGCGGATGACCATGTCCTTGAGCCGGTCGACGACGCTGACCCGCCCCTCCCGCACGGTCGCGAGATCGCCGGTCCTGAACCAGCCGTCGTGGAACGCGGCGGCGGTGGCGGCCGGATCGTTCCAGTACCCGCGCACGAGGGACTGCCCGCGCAGCCACAGCTCACCGACCTCGCCCTCGGGCAGCGGCTCGCCGGCGGGACCGGCGATCCGCACCTCGGTCGCGGACGACGGCCGCCCCACACTGCCCGGGTTCTCCCGGTAGCCGGCCCCGAAGTTGGCGAGCACGCCACCGCTGGTCTCGGTGAGCCCGTAGCCGTTGCGCGGCTCGATCCGCTGTCCGTACCTCGCCGTCAGCCGCGCCACGAGATCGGGCGGCGCGGCGGCCCCGCCGGTGCTGAGGTGCGAGAGCGTCGCCAGCTCCGACCCGGCCCGCTCGGCTGCGTCGAGCAACTGCAGCGCGGTGGTCGGCACGCCGGAGTAGTACGTGATGCGGTGCCGCTCGATGAGCTCGAGGGCCTGCTCGGCGTCCCACTTCCGCATCAGTACGAGCGTTCCGCCGGCCGCCATCGTCGAGTACAGCGTGGTGAACGCGGCCACATGGAAGAACGGGAACGTCAGCAGGACGACGGGTGCGGGCCCCTGCCCCGGCATCACTCCGCGCGCGAGCGCGGAAGCGGCCGCGTGGAACCGCGGATTGAGTGCTGCCCCGGCCTGCGCGAGCTGTGTGGCGACGGCGCCCTTGGGCCGCCCGGTGGTCCCTGAGGTGTAGATGATGGTGGCGTCGTCCTCGGCCCGGACCTCGACGGCGGGCGGCGCGGCGAGCGGATCCGGGCGCTCGAAGTCCTCGTACCGCTCGACTCCTTCGGTCGGCTCGACTCCTTCCGTCGGCTCGACTCCTTCCGTCGGCTCGCCCTCCTGGTGGAAGACGACGGCCCGGACACCGGCCCGCTTGCGCCAGGCCTCGACCCGCGGCAGCCGCTCACCGTCGACGAGGAGCACGCGCGGCGAGCAGTGGTCGAGGGCGTACGTGAACTCGTCCTCGGTCCACCAGGCGTTGAGCGGCACGGCGACCAGCCCGGCCAGCTGTGCGGCCCAGAAGGCGATCTGCCACTCGGGGTGATTGCGCATCGCGACGACCGCCCGGTCGCCGGGCCGCAGCCCGTACTCCTCGACGAACCGCCGCGCGAGCGCGGAGGCGGCGGCGAAGAACTCCCGGTAGGTGTACGTCCCGGTGGCGGCAATGAGGAACGGCCGGTCGCCGAACGCCCAGGTGGCCTCGACGAACTCCCGCAGGGTGCGCGGCCCGTCCGCGTACAGCAGTCCACCGTCCTCGCCGCGGACGACGGCGAAGGGGGCCCCGGGGGCGACGAGCGCTTCGGGAGCATGCGCCGGGGCGGGCGCGGGGGCGGGGGCGGACGGATCGGGGTGCGGGTGGGGGTGCGGCACGGACGACCCTCTCTAAGCGCTTGCTCAATACGCTGGCGTACGCTATGCCCGCGCCCGGACACCGTCAAGGTGGGTGTACCGCCCACCGAGACCTGATCACCGCTGTGTGCCGACCGCCTGCCACAGAGCCTGGCGGCAGGCCCGGACGGCGGGATGCCTGCTGCGGTCACCCGCTGCACTGTCGGCGGTGGCGCAGCCCTCACCGGCCGCACCGCCACAACGCTGTCGGGACCCCAACTGGCTGGATCCGCCCACCTTCGGGCGAATTCCAGACACGTTTTCCGACAGATCCCGGCCTCCGGGCCTCCGGCCTCCGTGGACGGCGCCGCAGCGGTGCCGTCCGGCGGGCGGGTCACTGGCTCGACCGGCTCGGGCTCCGGGTCGGGGCGGCGGCCGGCTCGGCCTGCGGCGAGCGCTTGCGGGCCAGGACCAGGCTGGCGACCGTGGTGATCGCCATCGCGACGATGCCGACCAGGGCCGCCGTGGTGTAGGCGCTGTCGTTCGGGAAGATCCGGCCGGTGTCGGTGCCGGCGGACAGGACCAGGCCGCCGATGGCACTGCCGAGCGAGTACCCCACGCTGCGCGTGATGTAGTTGAAGCTCATCGCACTGGATGTCTCGCTCTTAGGCGTAACGGCCAGGATGACGCCGGGCATGGCGGCCGAGAAGCTGCCGACGCCGAAGCCCAGCACGCTCATCGCCAGCAGCAGGTCGACCAGGTTCGACCGGGCCGTGGTGAAGAGGACGAACCCGCCGACGATGATGACGGCGCTGCCGGCCAGCAGGAACGGGGCGTCGATCCGCTTGAGCATCGGGGGCGTGAGCTTGCCGCCGACGAACCCCAGCACGGAGAACGGGATCAGGACCAGCCCGGCGACGAAGGTGGTGAGCCCGAAGCCGTAGCCGGCGCTGTGCGGCGTCTGCGCGTACCGGGTGATCAGCGTGAGCAGGATGTACATGCCGATCGCGCCGACGAACATGGCGAGGTTCGCCCCGGCGACCGCCGGGTGCCGCAGCGCCTTGAGGTCGATCAGCGGCGCCTTGCCGCGCAGCCCGGTGACGGTCCAGACGGCGAGCAGGACCGCGGCGACGACGGCCAGCACCACCGCCACGCTGAGGTCGTGGCTCCACAGGCTCCGCTCGCCGGCCAGGTACAGGACGAGGAACAGTCCACCCGCCAGGAGGAGCGCGCCCACCGTGTCCACGTGGGCGGAGCGGCCCGCGGGGGCTTCGGGCATGAAGCGCCAGGCGGCCAGGAAGGCGATGGTGGTGACGAACAGGCCGAGGCCGTAGGCGGCGCGCACCCCGCCCACCTGGGTGAGCAGGCCGGCGAGGGGGTAGCCGGCGCCGACCCCGATGATGGAGACCACCGAGACCAGGGAGATGGTGGCCGCGCTGCGCTCCTCGGGGAGGTGGTCGCGGGCCACGCCCATCATCAGCGCCGTCAGACCGAGCCCGATGCCCTGCCCGGCCCGGCCGACCAGCAGCCAGGCGAACGGCAGCGGCAGCACGGTGAGCGCACTGCCCACGACGACGACCGCCAGCGTGGCGAGGATCGTGGCGCGCCGGTGCGGGCCGGCGCCGAGCCGGCCGAGGATCGGCGTGGAGACCGCGCCGGCCAGCAGCGCGATGGTCAGCGTCCACTGCGCGCTGTTGAGCGAGACGTGGAACGTGGTGGCCACGGTGGTGATGAGCGGCGCCCCGAGGCTGGCGACCGCCGACACGACCAGGGCGACGAACACCAGGGAGGGGACCAGCATCCGCGGCTCGGACTGCTCCCGGGGAGTGCTCATCGGCCGGCCCCGGTGGTGCTGCGGCCGGTGAGGAGCGGCTGAGCGTCCGCGCGGGCCCGGGTGGGCACCGTCACCTGCCAGGAAGCCGGACGCGGCAGGGCCGTTAATGCGGGGTGGGTGGTCATGCTCAGGACCGTAGGACCCGGAGCAACGCGTCGTCCAATACCTGATCGGACTGATCTTGATAGCCAGAGCCTATCAACTGTCGAGATCCACCGGCCCGTTGCGGGGCGGCAGTCGCCCTGGTGAGGCAGTTCACGCGCGCGGCCGCCGGACCGGTGCCCAAGTCCCCCGGGAGACCGTACATCTGAGCGACGGTCACCGCTCCGTTCGCCCGGCACGAGCGGGCCCCCGACCGATCGTACGCGAGGGACGCGGGAACGGCCCGCCAGCTGGGCTGACGGGCCGTCATGCGCGCGATCGGGGTCAGTAGGCGCCGTTCAGGAACGGGAGCACGTCCGCGGCGTCCGTGATGCCGGTCGGCGGGCCGTCGACCCGGGTGCCCGGGAGCGCGTTCTGGACGATCATCGGAGCGAGGGTCGGGGTGGTGTTGATCTCGATGAAGTGGTTGACGCCGAAGTTCTCCTGAAGGTCCGTCACGGACTCGATCAGGTTCGCGGGCTTGGTCCAGATGGCGAGCGACGCCCTCCTGACCGTGTCGGTCTCGACGATCGGCCGGCACTCGGTGGTGAAGTACAGCGGGGGCAGCACGGGGTCCACGGTGCGCTCCTCCTGGCGCATGATCGCCTGGAGGGCCGCCGGCCGGAACAGCGGGGTGTGGATGGGGAGCAGGGCGGCGAGGCGCCGGCAGGAGACGCCGTTGCGCTCCGCGTGGCTCTGCAGCAGGTCCAGGTCGTCGAACCAGCCGCAGACCACCGTCTGGTTCGGAGCGTTGATCATGCCGACGTACAGGCCCTCCTCCGAGACCTGCCGGCACATCGCCCGAGCGGTCTGCTGGTTGACGGCGAGGGCGAGCATCCCGCCCCGCAGCGACATCCGCTTGGCCTCGACGAAGCCCCCGAGCAGGACGTCGATCGTCTCCGCCATCGTCATGAGGTCCGTGATCACGCTGCCGACGTTGAAGCCCGCGCCGTGTCCGAGAATGATGGACGGCTGGACCTTCAGGTCGAGCGACGCGTACACGGAGTACGGGACGAGCGTCGCCGCCACCAGGTTGTGGACGTATTCCGTCTCCAGGCTGGGAGCCGGGCCGGAATCCCCGGCGGTGAGTCTGTCCGTGACGGGCGGATGGCCGAGTTCCGCGAGTTTCTGGTCGGTCATTTCCAGGGCGTCGGCCACGCTCGCGTTCGTGTGGGCGAGCGTGCGCAGGATCCCCGGCGGATAGGGGTTGCTGAACGGCGGAAAAGCGAGGGCTGTCGTGAGCGGCATCTGTTTTCTCCCGGGATATCTGCCCGTTCGTAGTCACTGGGAGCGGGGGCGGCTCCCGTCGGGTGATCCGGAAAACGGATCTGGCCTGCCCGGCTGCCGGATCCGTTTCCTGGATGACTGGTATGCGGTTGCGCTGCCGGTCCCGCGGCCCGGCCGGGGTGCGGCCGGTTCGGCCGCACCCCGGCACGGGGTCGTCAGGACTGGCTGTCGGGGCGGAGCTGGTTGAGGACGGTGGTGGCGATGCCGGTCAGCGAGGCGGTCATCACCTCGGGGGCCGGGATCGCGCAACCGGTGTGGCGGCGGATGTGGCCGATGAGTTCGGTGGCGGTCAGTGAGTCGGCGCCGAGCTGGTCGATGCGGCGGCCGACGTCGACGCGCTCCGGCGTGGTGTGGAGACCGGAGGCCAGCCAGGCGGTGAGGGCCTCCAGCAGGATCGGGCGGGCCTCCTCGGCGCTGGCGGCGGCCCGCAGGCGCGGCAGCAGGCTGTCGTCGTCGCCGGCGTCCGCCGTGTGCACCAGCATCGCGGTGCGCGGCGCGGTGACCGCGGGGAGGAAGGCCATCAGCGCCTGCTCCCGGCCCCGGGACTCGGCGACCACCGCGGAGACCGTGGTGTCCGGGTCGTGGAGCAGCATGTCGAGCCGGTCCAGGGCCTGGGCCGAGGTCATGGGCAGGATGCCGTAGTCGCTCATCACCGAGGTGATCCCGGTGCGGAGCACGTAGCCGACGTCGGAGATGGCACCGAACTGCAGGACGGTGGCGGGCAGGCCGTCGTGCCGGCGCTGGTGCGCGATGTTCTCCAGCGCGAGGCTGGCCGCGGCGTAGGAGGCCTGCCGCCGGTTGCCCAGCAGCGCGGCGAAGGACGAGTACATGACGAAGAAGTCGAGGTCCCGCTTGCGGGCGTGGGCGTCGAGCAGGAGCGCTCCGGTGAGCTTGGGGTTGAGGACGGTGAGGTACCGCTCGGCGGACAGGTCGGTGATCTCGCCGTCGTCGAGGACCATGGCGGCGTGGATCACCCCGGCGAGCCGGCGTCCGCCCGCGTCGATGTCGCGGAACAGCTGGTCGACGGTCTCCGGGTCGGAGACGTCGACGGCGCGCGCCTCCACCTGGACGCCCTGGGCGTTCAGGCTGCTGACCAGGGCGGCGGCGTTCTGGTTGTCCGCGGTGCCGCGCCGGCTGACGAGCGTGAGGTGGCGCGCCCCCCGGCGGACCAGGTGCCGGGCGGTCTCGGCGCCGAAGCCGTCGAGACCGCCGGCGACCAGGTAGGTCGCCGTGGCGTCCAGCACCGGCGCGTCGGCGGCGCGGTCCAGCGGGACGCCGTCCTCGAGCAGGATGACCGTCTTGCCGGCCCCCTGGCCGGCCAGGACGCCGTCCATGGCCTCGTGGATCCGGTCCGCGGAGTAGACCGTGTGGGGCACCGTGCCGCACTCGCCGCTGTCGATCATCTTCTGCAGGTCCTGCAGGCAGCGGTCCACCCTGGCGGAGGGCTGCTCGAACCAGCTGACCACGTCGACGGCGTGCACGGTGGCGCCGCGCTCCAGGGACGGCATCTGCAGCGGCGCCGGGGTCGGCGCCACGTCGAAGAAGTGCCCACCCGGCGTCAGCAGGTCCAGCGCGCGCTGGCGCAGGTCCGGCGTGATGGCGCCGAGGTTGAGGATGACGTCGACGCCGCCCCCGGTGACCTGGCGGACCTCCTCGGCGAAGCCGGGAGCACCCGAGTCCACCACGTGGTCGATCCCCGGCAGGCTCAGCAGCGCGCGCAGCGCCGGCGTCGCGGCGCCGACGATGACGCGGCTCCCGGCGCGCCGGGCGAAGTCGATGGCCGCCAGCCCGGTCGCGTCGGACCCGCCCAGGACCAGGACGCTGTCCTCCGGTCCCAGGTCGGCCAGGTGGCCCAGGACGTGGTGCGTGGTCAGCTGGGCGGTGAGCAGGGTCGCCGCCGCGACGGAGGTGACCTGCTCGGGCAGCTTCACCACCCGGTCGGCGCGCAGGTTGATGTGCGAGGCCAGCCAGCCGCCGGCCGTGATCCCGGCGACCCGGTCGCCCGGGACGACGCCGGTGACGTCGTCCGCGACGGCGGTCACCACGCCCGTGCCCTCGCAGCCGAGGTGGACGTCGCCCGGACGCGCGCCGCGCGGCGGGAGCAGGCGCCCGGTGGTGAAGAGGGCGTCCCTGCCGTTGAGGGCCGCGGCCTGCACCCGCACGGTGATCTCCCCCGGCCCGGGGGCGGGGATGCCGCTGTCCTGCCAGACCAGCCGGGGCGGGGCGCCCGCCTCGCCGTGCACGGTCAGCGCGAACTGCGCGGTGGTGCCGTGGGCACGGGTCCGCCGGGTCTCCGGCACCGCCTGCACCCGCACGGCGAACCGGCCGTGCGCGGTGATCACGCACTCGTCCTCGGCGTCGGGGTGGGTGATCTCGTACGCCACGTGGCCGGCCGCCTGCTCCGCCGACCCCGCGGTCCCGCCGACGACGCGGATCCTGCGGACCGTCACCAGCGGCTGCTCGTTGGCCAGGCTGCGGGTGGCACCCCACAGGGCCGCACCGGTGTGCGTCATCGGGGCGTCCAGGCTGTCGGCGGTCGTCGACGCGACCAGCCACAGGGTGGGCTGGAGGTCACCGCCGGCCCGCGCGCAGTCGCCGGCCAGGGCGCTCAGCTCCGCACAGGCCCGGGCGACCCGCGCGGTGATCTGCTCGGCCGTCGCCGGCTCGGTGTCGTCGGCGATCAGCACGACGTCGACCGGCCCGGCGGCCGGCAGCAGGGCCGCCCAGTCCGTCTGCGGCTGGAAGGCCGAGACCGCCACCTCGCGGGCTCCCGTGGCGGTCAGGGCGGCTGCCACGAGGGCGCCCAGGCCCTCGGCCGAGCCGTTCCCGTTCTCGGTGATCAGCAGGCACGGGGAGGTCGCGACGTCCGCCTCCTGCTCCCACTGCTCGCCGGCGGGTTCGGCGCCCGTGGCGCGCACCGCCGCGATCACCGAGGCGGGAACGCCCTCCACGTCCGGCTGCGCGCTCAGGAACGCGCTGGTGGAGAAGCCCGCCTGCTCCAGCACCGGCGCCCACTGATCGCGGGTCAGCGCCGCGCCGGCCGGCCGCAGTTCGGTGTCGGTGGAGTCCCAGAAGGAGTCCAGGATGCCGAACAGGGTCGCCACGTAGGCGTTGCTGTGCATCTCGAGGGCGACGAGCTGGCCGTTGTCGTCCAGCAGCGTGGCGGCGTGGCGCATGCCCCGGGTGATGTCGGTGGTCGTGTGCAGGGCGTTGCTCGCGATGACGAGGTCGAAGGAGCCCGCCACGAACCCCTGGTCGAGCGGGTCGACGCCCAGGTCGAGCGCGCGGTACTCCAGGAAGTTGAAGGCGGCGAAGCGGGCCTCGGCCTTGGGGAAGAACGCCGAGGAGACGTCGGTGTAGACGTAGTGCGTGCGGTCGGCCGGCAGGTGGGGCAGGATCCGGGCGGTGAAGCCGCCGGTGCCGGCGCCGATCTCGAGGATCCGCAGCGGCCGGTCGGCCGGCCAGTCGGCCAGGGCGGTGCTGAGGTACGCCACGGCGGCGTCCGACAGGTAGGTGAGCCCCGGGTCGTGGTTGTAGACCTGCGCGGCGATCGGACCGGACTCGCCGAACAGGACCTCCAGGCCCTCCGCCTCACCGGTGAGGACGCTGGGCAGGCTGCGGCCGACCCAGGCGGCGGCCTGCCACATCACGATCAGCTCGGGGAACTCGGCGAGCCAGGCCTGCAGGAGCTCCTCGGGAACCGGGGTGCCGCTCTGCTGCCAGCCGCCCTCCGGACGAGCGGTCACCAGCCCGTACCGGACCGCGATCGCCAGCATCGTCTCGACCATCTTGCACAGGCTCTCCCGGACGCCCGCGCTCCTCAGGTCGTCCATGGTGAAGGCCCGCTCGCCGGCCGGGCCGGCGGGCTCGATCGCGCCCCGTGCCACCGCGGACTCCAGGATGCGGTCCACCGCGGCCGCCATGAACTGCGCGCTCAGCTGCCGGGACCGCTCCATGTGGCCGCTGTAGCCGGCCTCCCGGAACGCCTCGTCGAGCCGGGTGACGACCGGGACGCAGTCCTCGATGACCCGGGCGGGCGCGGGCAGCGGGCTGGGGGTGCCGGGCAGCGCGGTCATCCGCGGGCGGGCCCTGAGCACCTCGTTGTAGACCCGGGGCGCGGGCGAACCGGTGTTCTCGATGCGCCGCGCGTACACGTCCACCAGGTCGAGCAGGACCGTCCCGTCGGTGTCGCAGACGGTGATGTCGCACATGAGGCCGGTCTCGACCACGGCCGTCAGCCGCATGTGCGCCACGACGGTGGCGGGCAGCGGGCCCCAGACGCGGACGCTGCCCATCGACACCGGCAGGTGCGGGACGTAGGGCTGCGCGGAGCCGGTGACGGCGCGGGCGGACAGCGGCAGCATCGCCTGGAGGCAGCCGTCGAGCAGGACCACGCGAGCCTGGTGCTCGCTGTCGGCGAACCGGTCCGTGCGCAGCCGCGCCAGGCCTTCGCTGTCCTGGACGGCCAGCGTCTCCAGCGTCTGGAAGGCCGGCCCGTAGTGCAGCGAGACCGCGGTGCAGGCCCCGTAGTGGTCGGACATGTCGACGCTCTCGCTGATCCGCCCGGCGAGGGCGGCCAGGTCCAGCGGAGCGGGCCGGCCGTCGGCCAGGCCGCGCCAGCGCCCGTTCACGTGCTGGACGGCCTCGATGTCGTGCCCGGTGTGCCCGGCGACGACGAAGGTCCCGTCGGGGCGGACGGTGGTGGTGGTGCGCACCGGGGCCGCGCCGGGCTCGCTGGGCAGGACCAGCGACCGGGCGATGGCTATGTCGAGCAGTTCGACGGGGCCGCCGTGCACCTCGCGGGCCGCCGACAGCGCCATGTCGAGGAAGCCCGTGCCGGGCATGACGACGGCCTCGCCGACCTTGTGGTCACCGATCCAGGCCGCGCTCTGCTCCCGGCCCCAGGTCGGGTCGCCCGCGAGCAGGCGCCGGCCGAGCAGCGGGTTGGACGCGGGCGGCTGCGGCGCCGGCGCGATCTCGTGGTCGGACCACCACGAGGGGTCGCCCAGCTGGAAGCGCTGGCGCTGCCACGCGTAGGCCGGCACGTCGACGACGCGACCGCCCCGGGGGAAGAACCGGTCCCAGTCCAGCTGCGCCCCGGCCGCGACCGCGCGCAGCACGGTGCCGCCCAGGGTCTGCGGACCGGCGCTGATCCGGGTCAGCGTCGACGCGACCTCCACCGAAGCGCCCTCGTCGATGGCGATGCGGCGCAGGTAGCCGCTGAGCGCCGGGTGGGGGCCGACCTCGACCAGGACGTCGCAGCCGTGCTCCTCGCCGACCAGCGCCGCGACCGCACCGGCGAACTGGACCGGCTCGCGCACGTTGCGCCACCAGTAGTCGGCGTCCATCTCCTGGTCCGCGACCGCGCGGCCGGTGACGGTGGAGATCAGCGGGATCTCGCCCGGACCGGCCGCGAGCTCGCCCAGGCCCTCCTTCAGCGGGCCGCGGACCGCGTCCATGGCCGGGCTGTGGAAGGGGTAGTCCAGGCGCAGGAACCGGAAGGACACGCTGTCGGCGACGCAGCGGTCCTCGAGGGCCTCCAGCGTCTCGCTGTCGCCGGCCAGGGTGACGTCGTTGCGGGAGTTCACGGCCGCGACCACCACGCGGTCGGCCGACCCCGTCTCGTCGAGCAGGCGCTGGGCCTGCGCGGGCGACAGCACCACGGCCGCCATCCGCCCGGTCCCGAAGGTGGGCGCCTGCGAGAGGCTGCGGTGCGCGATCACGCGGCACGCCTGGGAGCGGTCGAGCACGCCGGCGCAGTAGGCGGCCGCGACCTCGCCGACGCTGTGGCCGCAGACCGCGTGCGGGAGCACGCCCCGCTCGCGCAGCGACATGACCAGGCCGGCCTGCAGCGCGAACAGCATCGGCTGCGCCACCTCGGTCAGCGCCCACCGGGCGTTGTCGGGCGTGGCCATCTCGGCCTCGACCGACCAGCCGAGCAGCGGCTCCAGTTCGCGGCTGACGGCCTGGACCTCGGCGGTGAAGGCGGCGTCGTGCCCCAGCAGCTCCGCGCCCATCCGCGGCCACTGGGTGCCGTTGCCGCTGAAGACGAACCCGACGCGTCCGCGGGAGGTGCTGACGGCCGAGGCCGCCGCGTCCGACGCGCCCTTCTCCGCCAGCTCCCGCAGCGCCTGCGCGGCCGCCGCGCCGCTGGTGGCCAGCACGGCCGCGCTCAGCTCGCGGCGCTCGCGCCGCCGCACGGTGGTGTACCCGACGTCCGCCAGGGCGGAGTCGTCGATGGCCTCCAGGTGGTCGGCCATCGCCAGCGCCGACTCGCGCAGCGCCGCCTCGGTGCGGCCGGTGACCACCACCGGCACGGCCGCGCCCGCCGGGGCGGACGCGCCCGCGTCGGCGCCCGGGGCCGGCTGCGCGTCCAGCAGCTCCAGCACCACGTGCGCGTTCGCGCCGCCGATGCCGAACGAGTTCACGCCGGCGATGCGCCGCACGCCGGGGCCGCCGTCCAGCGGCTGCATCGCCGTCACCGGGTCGAGCCCCAGCCCGCCGAAGTCGATCGACCGGTTCAGCGGCTGCGCGTGCAGGGTCGCGGGCACCCGCTGCTCGCGCAGCACCAGCAGGGCCTTGAACAGGCCCGCCATGCCGGCCGCGGCCTCCAGGTGTCCCAGGTTCGACTTCACCGAACCGATCGGCAGCGGCTTCCCGCTGCGCCGCCGGCCCAGCACCCGTCCCAGGGCCTCGCACTCCGCCGGGTCGCCCGCGGCCGTGCCGGTCCCGTGGGCCTCCACGTACGACACCTGGTCGGCGGTCACCCCCGACTCGGCGTACGCGCGCTCCAGCATCGCCGCCTGCGCGTCCGCGCCCGGCATGGACATCCCGAGGGTCCGGCCGTCGGCGTTGACCACCGACGACCTGATCACCGCGTGCACCCGGTCGCCGTCGGCCAGGGCGCGGCTCAGGGTCTTCAGCAGCACGACGCCCGCGCCCTCGGACCGGACGAAGCCGTCGCCGTCCTGCGAGAACGAGTGGCAGCGCCCCGTCGGGGAGAGCATCGACGCCTGGCTGGAGATGACGTGCCCGCCCGGGCCGAGCACCAGGTTCACGCCACCGGCCAGCGCGACGTCGCAACGGCCCGAACGGACCGTCTCGGCCGCCAGGTGAAGGGCCGTCAGGGAGGAGGAGCAGGCCGTGTCGACCGTGTGGGACGGCCCGTGGAAGTCGAACAGGTAGGACAGGCGGTTCGCCGCACTGAACGCCCCGGTTCCGGTGGGGGCGAACGAGTTCATCACCCCGGGGCGGCGCAGCAGCAGGCCCCAGTAGTCCTGGACGGTCAGGCCCATCACGACCGCCACGTCCGAACCCGCCAGCAGCCGCGGGTCGACGCCGCCGTCGTCGAAGGCCTCCACCGCGCACTCCAGCAGCAACCGCTGCTGCGGGTCGATCTGGGCGGCCTCCTTCGGCGAGATGCCGAAGTATTCCGGGTCGAACCCCCAGACGTCCCCGAAGATCCCGGCCGCGCCGGTGTAGGCCTTCCCCGGCCGCACCCCGCCGCCGTCGATCACGAAATCGTCGGTGCTGAACCGGTCACCGGGTACCGACGTGACGAGGTCCTCGCCGCCGGCCAGGGCCGCCCACAGCCCGCCCAGGGTGGTGATCCCCCCCGGGAGGCGCAGACCCACCCCGATCACCGCGACAGGCTCCCCCGTGCCCTCGGCAGTCCTGGCACCGCTCATGCCGCCTCGTTCCTGACTCACCATTACTGCGCCTGCCTTTCACATCTCGCGTTTCCGGACAGGGGATCCTGTAGCCGTCCGCGCGGCTGCTCGTGGTTCTCGGAAACTCGCACCGGTCCCCGTTCGGGGACCGGTGTCCGGTAGGGAGTGGAGAAGACCGGGTTCGGCGGGGCACGGTCCACCGCACGGTGTCCTGCGGGCTTGCGCCGCGTCACACCGTGGGAACGCCACCGCGTTGCCGGAGATCGACGGGTGCGCCCCGGAGCCCTGGAGGCTTCCCCACTCCAGGGCACGGGCGACCCGCGCGAGCGGCCCACCGGTCCCCCCGGGCGGCGGGAACAGCCTCGCCGACCCGGGTTGGTTCATGCGCTCGCGCCGTGTTCTGTGCGCTTATGCGGCTGCCCTGGCGGTCAGTCGCATCTTGAGGTCACGCGGCCCCATCGAGGGGGTGATGGCCGGGTGCCCCTGGCCGGGCATCGGCTCCAGCCGCCAGCGGGAGGCGATGTCCGCCAGCGCCAGCACGGCCTCGGTGACGGCGAACTGGTCGCCGATGCACTTGCGCGCGCCGCCGCCGAAGGTGAGGAAGGCGTTGTTGCGCGGGGTCGAGTGCCGCTTCTCGGCGTCCCAGCGGTCGGGGTCGAAGGCGTCGGGGTTCGGGTAGTAGTGCGGCAGGCGGTGCATCGCGTAGGGGCTGTACGCGATGGTCGTGCCGGCCGGGATGTCGTAGTCGCCCAGGCGGGTGTCCGCCGTGACGATCCGGGTCCAGATCATTCCGGCCGGCGGGTACAGCCGCAGCGTCTCGGTGATGATCTGGTCGGCGAGCTTCAGGTCGGGCAGGTGGTCCAGGGAGACCGGCTTGCCCTCCAGGACGCGGTCGACCTCGGCCCACAGCCGCTGCTGGATGTCCGGGTGACGGGCGATCAGGTACAGCGCCCAAGACAGCGCGATCGCCGTCGTCTCCGAACCCGCCACCAGGAAGGTCAGCACCTCGTTGCGGAGTTCGGCGCTGCTCAGACGCTCGCTCTGGCCGCCGCCGACCGGGCACTCGGAGGCGCCGGTGTCGCGGGACGCCAGGAGCGCCGAGAGCAGGTCCCCGTGGTCCTCCGGGTTGGCCTGGGCCTTGGCGATGATGTCGGTCACGGTGTTGTGGAGCCCGGCCAGGGCCCGCTGGTAGCGCCGGTTGCCCGGGGTGGGTATCCGGTTCAGCACGGCCGGCGTGAACGTCTGCCGGTAGGTCGCGTGCTGCACCTCGATGGCGTCGCTGACCAGCTGGCGCAGGTCCTGCGGGGGCAGCGTCCCGCCGAGCATCGCCTGGAGCATGTTGTGCATCGTCAGGCTGAGCATCTCCGCCGGCATGTCCAGGACCTGACCGTGGCGCCACTTGCCGGTCATCAGGCTCGTGCCCTCGGTCATCACCTGGGCGTAGCCGGAGAGCCGGTTGCGGTGGAACGCGGGCTGGACCAGCCGGCGCTCCCGCCGGTGCATCGAGTGCGGGCAGGTCACCAGGCCGTCGCCGAACACCTCCTTGGCCCGGTCGAACAGCAGGCCGCCCTTGTCGTAGGTGCGGTCGTTGAGGAGGATCTGCGAGGTCAGCTCCGGGTCGCAGACCATCACCGCCTTGAGCGGGCCGACGCTGATGCTCATGACGTCGCCGTGCGCGGGCAGCGAGCGCAGGAATCCCCGCGGGTCGCGCAGGGCCTTCACCGCGTGACCCACGACGGGGAGGCCGCCGGGCGCTACGGGAATGTCATCACCGGGATTCGCGGTGGTCCTCTTGCCTGCAAGCGAGTTGCGCATGCGACCCTCCCAGGTGCGTCAAATGCCATTCCGGCCCATTTGAAAAACGGGCCGATAATGAATGATCGAGTGTTTTACTGATGCGACACAAATGAGCGCCTTTCGCGATAGCTCAGACTATCGGCATGATCGCGACGGGGGCGTGACTCGAGCGTGATCGAAGCGTGATCCCGCTGGTCGTCCCCACTTTCACCGACTGAACCCGGCCAATCGTCCGCGCCGGAAGGCGCTCCGGGATCGCCGGCAGGGCGCCGGAGCCGGACCCCCCCTGGTGACGATTGCTGACCAAAGATCACAAACGGAACTCCAAACATGACCCGGCCACTCCTGGCGGAAACCGCCGACGGGTCTTGACGGCCACCATCGAAATATTGATTCAATAGCATCGTGTGTCCGGAACCTAGGTGCTTCACGGGTTCCGGTTGACGAGAACTGCTACTCGAACGGGGGCGTAAGTGCAGTTCGCAATCCTTGGGTCGGCTACGGTGCGTTCCGCGAGCGGCGACCCCCTGGCAATTATGAGACCCCGCCAGCGGAGCACGCTGTGCATCCTCTTACTGAATAGCGAACGCCGGGTGAGCAAGGAATATCTCGCCGACGCGTTGTGGGGAGCCGACCTGCCCAGCGATCCGGGCGGCGCGCTCCGGAGCAACCTCTACGGCCTGCGCAAGGCGACGCCGATCAAGGGCCGGCTGCAGACCGGCCGCGACGGCTACGGCCTCGCCCTGCACGAGGGCGACGTGCTGGACCTGCACCGCTTCCGGGGCCTGGCCCAGCAGGCGCGGACGGCCCAGCTGCTGGGCGACGTCGACGCCGCGGCCCGGCTGTTCCTGCGCGCCCTGGACACCTGGGGCGACCCGCCGCTGGCCGACATCCCGGCCACGCCGATCATGCAGCCGGTCATCTCGGAACTGCTCGAACACCGCCACGCCGTCCAGGAGTCGCTGGTGGACGCCCGGCTGGCCCTCGGTCAGCACCACGAACTGCTGCCGTTCCTGATGTCGCTCACCACCGCGCAGCCGCTGCGGGAGCGCCGGTGGGAGCAGCTCATCCTCGCCCTGTACCGGTGCGGCAGGCGGGCGGAGGCGCTGGACACCTTCACCCGGGCGCGCCGGCTCCTCGTCGAGGACTACGGCATCGACCCCGGGGGCCCGCTGCAGCACCTTCAGCAGCTCATCCTGGCGGACGACCCGCTGCAGGCCCTGACCCTGCCCGTCCCGCCCCAGCGGATCCACGCCGACACCGCGCGCGAGCCGCGCCCGCAGCGGCCCGAGGTCCCCCGGCCGCTGGTCGGTGTCCCCCACCAACTCCCGGCCGAGCCGCGGAACTTCATCGGGCGCGAGGCCGAGCTCAGGATGCTCACCGAGGTGGCGGACGGGATGTCGCCGGTCGGCTCCTCCCCGGTGGTCTCCGTGCTGTGCGGCCCCCCGGGGATCGGCAAGACGGCCTTCGCCCTCCACCTCGCCCACCGGATCGCGGACCGCTTCCCCGACGGGCAGCTGTACATCGACCTGGGTGCCTTCGGCCCGGCGACCGACCCGGTCGGCATCCAGCAGGCGATCCGGTCCGTCCTCGCCCCGCTGATCCGGCTGCCGGAGCCGGACACGATGTGCCCGGCCGCCTACGCCAACCTGTACCGGACCACCCTCGCGCAGCGGCGGATGCTCATCCTGATCGACAACGCGTACGACAGCGCGCAGGTGCAGCCGCTGATCCCGGCCGGCCCGCAGTGCATGGTCATCATCACCAGCCGCCGCAAGCTCACCGGCCTGGTGACCTCGCACGGCGCCCGGCTGACCACCCTGGACCTGCCCTCCCGGGCCGAGGCGACGGCCCTGCTCGCGAGCCGGCTGGCCGCCGGCGACCTCGCCGTCGACAGCGCCGCCCTCGCCGAGGTGACCGAGGCGTGCGCGCGGCTGCCCCTGGCGCTGGTGATCGCGGCCACCCGAGCGGTCGGCAGGCCCATGGTCCCGCTGCGCCACCTGGCCGACGAACTGCGCAGCGAGCAGAACCGGCTGAACGTGCTGCGCGGCGGCCGGGCCTCGGGCGACATCCGGGCGGCCTTCTCGTGGTCCTACCGGCGCCTGACCTGCGCCGAAGCACGCATGTTCCGCGTCCTCGGCGCGCACCGGGTGCGCGAGATCACCGCCGCCGAGGCGGGCCGGCTGGCCGAGGTGCCGACCCTGGCGGCGATGCAGGCCCTCACCGGGCTCGCCTACGCGCACCTGATCCGGGAGTACGCCCCCAGGCGGTACCGCTTCGACGACCTGGTGGGCGCCTACGCGGCCGAGAAGGCGCAGGAGGAAGAGGACTGACCGCCCGGGTGGCGGCCGTGAGCAGAGGAACGAGGAGGAAGACTTGAACAGGCGATCGCTGGCCGGGCTCCGGGATCTCCTGCGGCCGGGAGCCGGTCCGTCGCGGGCCGACCTTGCCGTGGGAGCGGAGGACCGGGCGCCGCTGCCGTACCCGTCGGGCTGGTTCTGCCTGGCGCTGTCCCGCGAGGTGCCGGCCGGCGCGGTGGTGAACCGGCGCTTCATGGGGCGCGACGTCGTCCTCTACCGCACCAGGGGCGGCGTCCTGCGGGTCGTGGACGCCCACTGCCCCCACCTGGGCGCCCACCTCGGCGCCGGCGGGGCGGTGGACGGCGAGCACCTGGTGTGCCCGTTCCACCGGTTCGCCTTCGACGTCGAGGGGTCCTGCGTCAGGGCGCCGGGCGGCACCCCGCCCCGGGCGGCGCTGGGGCAGTACCCCGTGCGCGAGCGGGGCAGGGTCGTCTACGTCTGGCACGGCCACGACGCCGTGCCGCCCTCCTGGGAGCCTTCGGAGCTGTCCGACGACCGGTTCGCGCCCGCCGCCACCTGGAGCACGGTCCTGACCTCGCACCCGCAGGAGGTCATGGAGAGCTTCGTCGACTACGAGCACCAGGCGGTCGTGCACAACGTCGCGCTCCGTGAGGTGAAGCCGCCGCTGGAGGACGGGCCGCTGCTGCGCATCGCCTTCGGCGCGGCCATCAGGCTCTCCGTCGGCCTGGGGACCATCCGGGTGGAGCAGGGCCTGGCTCTGTCCGGACTCGGCCTGGCATCAGGTGAGGTGACGCTTCACCAGATCGGCATGACGCTGGGGGTGGTGGTCACGGCGACCCCGGTCGGGCCGTGGCGGACGCAGCTGCGGGTGGTCATCATGACGGACGCCGCCTCGCGCCCGGACTCCCCCCTGCTCCGGAAGGCCGCCGCCATGTCGCTGTCCGCCGTGGCGGGGCAGGCGCTCATGCGGACCGTGGTCCACCACATGGTCCAGGACGCCCGGATCTGGAACCGGAAGCGGTACCTGCCGGACCCCGCGCTCACCTCCGAGGAGGGCGCGATCGGCCAGTACCGCGGCTGGGTGGGGCAGTTCTACCCCCCTGGAGGCACCGGCCGACCGGACCTGACCAGCGGCCGACCCGGGCCCGTCCGGGATGCGCAATGAACTCCCTGCGGACCGCAGGGAGTTCATTGGCGTCCGGGCACCGATCAGGACCGCCGGCCGGCCTGCGTGCAGCCGGCCGGGGCGACTCTCCGCGCCCCGGCGACGGCTGACGGTGCGACAGGTCGCGCCTAGCGGCGGGAGTACATGGTCCCGCCGAGCGCCCAGTGCTCGCGGTCGACCTCGTCGATGATCACCCAGACGTCCTCCTGCTTGGCGTCGCAGGTGCGCACGATCGCCTCGGTCACCTCCTTGACGAGGGCTTCCTTCTGGTCGGAGGTGCGACCGGGGAACATCTGCACGCGGATCATGGGCATGTGGTTCTCCTCAAGGGGGTTGGGGATCGGTGGGTCAGCTGAGCGGAGCGACGAGGTAGGGCCTGCCGAGTCCGGCCGCGTACGCGAGCGTCTCCCAGGTGCCCGACCCGTCATCGGTGCCGGTCAGCGGGAAGCCGATGACGAGGTCGCTGTGGTCGACGAGCCAGCGGTTGCGCGTGGTGAACGCGGCCGGGCCGATGCCCTCGGGGTGGTCGAGCTCGACGATCCGTTCGACGCGGCCCGCGGCGTGCGCCTGCTCGATCGCCTCCCGCGCGTCCGCCGGCTGGTCGGCGCACCGCACGGGGACGGCCACGACCAGCCGGCCGGCGTCGCGACCGGCCAGGAAGCGCAGCGCCGAGGTGTCGACGCCCGCGGCGCCGCCGAGCAGCCAGCCGCGGTCCGCGGCCGGTCCGTCGGCGAACGGCGCGAGCACGCGCTCGAACAGCTCTGCCAGGACGCCTCGTCGCGACTCGACCTGACGCGTGCCGGTGATGGCGATGGTCAGGCCCCGGTGCACGGTGCGGCCCGCGCCGGTCACGCGTTCGCGTCGGTCAGGCGGCGCGGGTCGAACAGCGAGATGTCGTGGGTGCTGGCGCCCTCGGTGGCCAGCTGCGCGATCACCTCACCGAGCGCGGGGGCGAACTTGAAGGCGTGGCCCGAGGTGCCGGCGGCGACGGTGATCCGGTCGCTCTGGGCCGACGGGCCGATGATGAAGCCCAGGTCGGGCGAGTTGTCGTACATGCAGACGCGGCTGCGCAGGTAGCGGCCGGGCAGCGCCGGGATCCGCTTGGCCAGGAACTCCCGCACGGCCTCGACGTCCTGCGTGCTGACGTGGCGGTCGAGGGAGTCCGGGTCCGCGAGCTCGCCGCCGCTGTGGATGCCGGCCTTGACGCCGCCGGAGGGGCCGTCGACGGCCGGGTGGCCGTAGCCGACCGTGCCGTTCTCGCCCTCCCAGATCCAGTACGGCTGACGGCCGGTGTAGAAGTCCTCGGCCCGCGAGATCGGGTCGAACCAGAGCATCACCTTCCGCAGGACCTTGATGTGCGGCCGGAGCTCGGGGAGCAGCTGCGGGGCCCAGGCGCCGGCCGCGACCACCAGGCGGTCGGCCTCGTACACGCCGGTCTCCGTGCGCACCCGCACACCGCTGCCGGTGTCCGAGAAGTCCAGCACCTTCTCGTCGAACCGCAGGTCGGCGCCGTGCTTGCGGGCGAGGTCGAGGTGCGCGGTGACGACCTGCTCGGGACGCACGTAACCCGAGGACGGGTCCCACACGGCGACGTCGCCCGGCCCGGGGTTGAACTCCGGGAAGCGCGAGCGGATCTCGTCGCTCTCCAGGTACTCGAACTCCAGGCCCGCCTCCCGGGCCGAGGCGAGCGCGGCGGGCACGAGCGCGCCGCCGGCCGGGCCGACGCAGATCCCGCCGGTGCGGTGGAACAGCGTCTCGCCGCGGATCTCGCCGAGCTCGTCCCAGAGGTCGTAGGCGCGGTCGAGCAGCGGGACGTACCCGGCGCCCATGAAGTACGCCTTCCAGACCCCGCGGCTCTCGCCGTGGCTCGCACCGCGCGCGTGCGCGGGCCCGAACCGGTCGATGCCGATCACCCGGCTGCCGCGCGCGGCCAGGTGGTAGGCCGCGGCGCTGCCGAGCCCACCCAGGCCGACTATGAGGACATCAGCGGTTTCGGTCACGTTCTCTCTCACTCTCCGGTGGTGGCGGTCGGGGCGGCGGTCCTCATCAGGTGGCTGACCTCCCGGCGCAGCCCGACCGGGCTGGTGGCGAAGTGCGCGACCACCTTGTCCCTGGTGCAGTCGGCCTGTTCCTGGCTGAGCTTGAGCATCGTGTCGACCGACTCGACGGTGAAGCGGAAGGCGCCGACGCCGTCGACGATCTTGTCGAAGTAGTCGAGCGACGGGCCCGGGTCCCAGCCGAGGCCGTGCTCGGCCTCGAAGGCCGCCACCGTCCAGCGCACCACGTCGAGCGCGTCCTCCCGGGCGGGCATCGGGTGGATGCGGCCCTGGACGTGGGTGGTGGCGAAGTTCCAGGTGGGGGCGGCCGGGGTCTGCTCGTAGACGGCGGCGGAGACGTAGGCGTTCGCGCCCTGGAAGACCAGGGTCGCGTGCTGCCCCTCGTACAGCGTCTCCCAGTGCGGGTTGGCCCGGTTGAGGTGGCCGTAGAGCGTGACGCCGCTCAGCGACTCGATCCCCTCGGGCTCGGCGGCCGGCGGGAAGATCACGGGCAGGTGCGTGGCGAACGGCGCCGCGGGTCCGTTGCTCAGCAGCAGGGCCAGCGGGTACTCGCGGATCAGCCGGACGGCTTCGGCGTCCGGGGACTGGTAGATCTTCGGAACGTACATCTCGTGCGTCTCCTTTCTCCTGGGCGCCCGCCCGACCTCCCGGAAGCCTCCGGGACCCCGGTCATCGGGCGGACGCGGTGAGGACCTGGGCGGGAACCGCGGCCGTCACGGCCGCGAGGATCTCGCCGGCGCGCACCGCGGTGACCGAGAGCAGCGTCGAGGCCAGGCCGTGGGTGTGCTCCGTCGGGCCCTGCAGGTAGATCCCGGCGCGGATCCGGTCGGTGGTGACGAGCCGGTAGTCGCGGTCGAGGTGCGGGCGGGACTGGTCGTCCAGCTTGAGCTGGTCGGCCAACGAGCCGAGCAGGGCGAGCGGATCGGCCGGGCGGTACCCGGTGCCGAACACGACCGCGTCCGTCTCGAACTCGGTCAGCTCCCCGGTGGGCAGGTGCTCCACGACCAGCCGTACCGCGTCGGCCTCCTGCGACAGCGAGGCGAGCCGGCTGACGTTCATCATGACCAGCCGCGGCTGGGTGCCCCGCACCTGCTCCCGGTAGGACCGCGCGTACAGGTCCTGGATCAGTTCGAGGTCCACGACCGCGTAGTTGGTGTTGCGGTGGTAGTCGACCAGCCGGCGGCGGACGTGCTCGGGCGCCACGTAGTACTCGTCGACGGCGTCGGGGTCGAAGATCTGGTTCGCGAACGGGGAGTCGTCCGCCGGGCTGTACCCGTAGCGCCCGAACACGGCCCGCACCTCGGCCTCCGGGAACCTCCCGTGCAGGTGCGCCACCGCCTCGGCGGCGCTCTGCCCGGCACCGACGACGGTGAGGCTGCGCGGCGCGACGGACTCGAACTCCGGCAGCCGGTGCAGCAGTTCCGAGGTGTGCCAGACCCGGTCCGACCGCTCGATGCCGTCCGGCAGCCAGGGCTGCAGACCGGCGGCGATCACCACGTTCCGGGTGCGGTGCACCTCCTCGGCCCCGTCGCGGTGCACCACGACGTCGAGCAGGTCGACGGCCCCGTCCGGGCCGGACACCGGACGGATGTCCACCACCTGCGCGCCGTAGCGCACCAGGTGCCCGACCCGCTCGGCGCACCACGCGAGGTAGTCGTGGAACTCGGTGCGCAGCGGGAACAGCGACTTCTGGTTGATGAACGCGGCGAGCCGGCCCCGGTCCCGCAGGTAGCACAGGTAGCTGTGCGGGCTGGCCGGATTCCGCATGGTGACCAGGTCCTTGAGGAACGAGACCTGCATCGTCGCCTCGTCCAGCAGCATTCCGGTGTGCCAGCCGAAGGCCGGCTGCCGCTCCAGGAACAACGCGTCGCACCCGGCCGTCGCGCCCGCTTCGTCCAGCGCGAGCGCGACGGCCAGGTTCGACGGTCCGAATCCGACGCCGACCAGGTCGAGCACCGCTTCCGGCATGGTGGGGCTCCTCTGACGAAGTGGAGAACGGGTTGCGTCCCGGCGTGTGCGATGCCCCCGTGGACCGTGGTGCAGCCGGGGCGGGACCGGATTCATCCTTGATCGGGCCCCCCGCTCAAACAAGCAGCGCTGTCGGCGATGGCCCGATCGCCATCCGCTTTGGCCGGTTCGAACCCGACCCCGAGTGGCTTTGTCGCCCTTCAGATTGCTTGTCCGCAAAGGAGACTGACGACCCGTCATGTACGTCCGGGGGGCTAATGCGGCGGCATGGCACATACGCTCCTTTTCCAACCCCCGCAACAGCCAAGCCAGTAGACCCACCCCGACCCCCCGCCCCACTCGCGACCGTCCCCCTGCCCGGCATTCCGACCTGCGCACCCGCCGAACTCCAGCCCCCCGAACCGGAGTCGGCCACCGCCCACCCCCACCGACCGCCCACCGATTCCCACCCACGGATGCGTCCACGAATTCCCGCCCCGCCCGCCCCGCCCGCCCCGCGTGAATGTCATGACTATTCGTCAGATACGACCGAATCCGTCGCGACTGCGGCACGCTCAGATCGACTGGAAGTACTCCGGCATCGCCTCCGCCGGCAGCGCCCGGGTGAGGAGCGCGTACGCCGGCCCGTACGGCGTGTCCGTCTTCCAGGTCTCCCACTGATCGAGCTCATGCCGCAGGTAGCGCCGCAACAGCTGGCGGAACTGCTCCCACTCGGCGTCGTTCAACGGCCCGTCCGGCACTGTCTCCTGCTCCATGCCCGCACCGTACCGCGCCGCAGTAGCACGCCCCCAGGATCGCAGCGTCAGACGTTCCCGCAGATGAGGGCCCTTCTCGTGCACGCCGTGTCGGCGGCCGACCAGGGATTGCTCAGCTCCGCGCACAGCGCGTGGCCCCGCACACCAACCAACTCGCCGCTCACCCCTGTGAAGCTCGGACGGACGCCCACTGCGTTGCAGAGCTTGGCGTATGCCACCCAACCCACGCCGGCACCCGCCACCGCCCCCGACTGGCCGTCACGTCATGCCTGATCCAGCACGGTCGCCGACTCGTCTCACCAGTCGACGACCAGCCGCAGGATGTGCGGCGCGGCTCAGAAGCCGGATGACCTTCCAAAACAGGCCCTAGACACCTTCGGGTTGGGGGTCTGGCGTAGATCCACTGTGACGCTTGCGGGTGATCGTCTCGGTAGCTTGGTGTCGGCTCTGCTGATCTGTATGCGATACGGCGATGGCGGTGGCGTTGACCAGGCAGAACGGGTACGCCGAGAGCGAGTGCGGCAGCGGACGGCGCAAATGTTCGCCGACGGCAAGTCGCCGGTCGAGGTCGCGTCGGTGTTGGAGGTGTCGACGAAGTCGGCATATCAGTGGCGGCGGGCCTGGGTCACCGGTGGCGTGCAGGCGTTGGCTTCGAAAGGGCCGTCGGGGCCGGATCCGAAGCTGTCGGACGAGCAGTTGGCCCGGTTGAAAGCACGGCTCGAGCTGGGGCCGGCGGCGGCCGGCTACGGCGAGGATCAACGCTGGACCCTCGTGCGGGTGGTGGCGTTGATCGCGACGATGTTTCATCTGCGGGTCGGGATCACCACGGCGTGGCAGGCGATGCGCCGGCTCGGCTATACCCCGCAGTTGCCGATCCATCGGGCGGTCGAGCGGGACGAGGCCGCGATCGCGCACTGGCGGCGGTATCAGTGGCCGGCGGTAAAACAGTCGCCGCGCGCTCGGGCGCCTGGATCGTCTTCGCGGACGAGTGTGGCCAGACGCTGAAGGCGCACAAGGCCACCACCTGGGCACCGAAAGGCGAAACACCGGTGGTGAAGGTGACCGCCAAGGGCACGGTGCGGGTGTCGGTCGTCGGGCTGTGCTGCTATCGGCCCGGCGACCGCTCCCGGCTGATTTACCGCACCCTGCTCTACCGTGGCCGCAAAGGCGAACCGAAAGGGTTCCGCGAGCCGGAGCTGATCCGGTTGCTGAACGCCGCTCACCAGCAGCTACGGGCACCGATCGTGCTGATCTGGGACCGCCTGTCGCTGCACAGGACTCCCGCGATCCGCTCGGCGATCGCCGCCCGCTGCTGGCTGCTGGCTGCTGGCTGCTGGCTGCTGGCTGCTGGTCTACCAGCTACCCGCCTACGCGCCCGAGCTCAACCCGGTCGAGAAGGTCCGGTCGACGATGAAAGGCAGCCTGGCCAACCTCGCCGCCCGCACCGCCGGCGAACTCGCCGCCGCGGTGAAGAACCGCCTCAAACGCATGCAATACCGCACCCGTCTGATCGACGGCTACCTCACCGGAACAGGTCTATCTCCACCGTTACCGACCAGACCTTGATCGCAAAAGGTGTCTAGCGGCCGGTCGTCGTTCTGTGGACGGTGGTCGCGTCGCTCAACGACGCCAGGCCGACACGACTGCCACGGCCTGGTCGATGTTGAGGCGTGGGTCGCAGAGGGTGGTGTAGCTCAGTGGGTCGAGGAGGTCATCGAGATATGACTCGTCCGCCACACATTCACCGACGTTCTCCGGCGTGGCTTCCAGGTGCAGCCCCCCTGCGACCACGTGCTCTGCGGCGGCCACCTCTTGGAAGAGCTCCACTTCGCGCTTGATGCTGGTCAGCAGGCGGGTCTTGCGGCCTAAGGGGCCGCGCTGAGTGTTGCCGTGCATCGGATCGCACAGCCAGATGACCGGATGCCCCGCGTCGCGGATAGTGGCCATCAACGGTGGCAGCCACTCCGCGACCCGATCCGCGCCCATCCGGGAGATGAGCGTCAGTCGGCCGGGCGTACGAGCCGGGTCCAGGACCGAACAGAGTTGAGTCAGCTCGGCGGGTGTCATCGTCGGACCGACCTTGCAGGCCACCGGATTCTCGACCCGGGCCAGCAGCTGCACGTGTGCACCGTCCAGCTGGCGGGTGCGGTCCCCGATCCATGGCCAGTGCGTCGAGGACAGCAGCAAGCCTCGCTGGCCACGACGCAGCAACGGCAGCTCGTAGTCCAGCACGAGGGCCTCGTGGCTCGTCCACACAGGTGCCGCGGTCGGCAGACCCCAGGTGCCGCCGAGTCGGCGCAGGAATTCCGTTCCGGCGTGAGCGGCCCGGTAGCCGGTGAGCAGGCGCGCCGGATCCGGCTGGCGTAGCTGCGGATCGGGCTGCGGGTCGTTGACCAAGTGGCCGCGGAACGCCGGTAGCTCGAGCTCTCCGTGCCGCTCCAGGTCGGCGGAGCGGGGCTTGGCGAACTGACCCGCGATCCGACCCACCCGCACCACGGACAGGCCGGTTCGGGCTTGCATCGCCCCGGCCAGCGCGTCGAGCATGCCGGCCTTGCGGCCGAGCACCTCGGGAACGCAATCCGCGGGGTCCTCGGCGCAGTCGCCCGCCTGCAGGATCTGTAGTCCGCCGGCCGCGACCTCGGCGAGGAGCAGCCGCAGATGGCGTACCTCGTCCCAGGTCACCAGGCCGGGTAGGTCACTGAGTGCGCTGCTGAGCCGTTCAGCCAGACCGTGGTCCTTCCACCGCGGTTGCTGCTGGGCCGGCAGAGTGCGAAGCCATTGACCCTCGCGCTCCGGATCCGAAGTGAAATCGGTTTCAACTAACGGTGTGAGGGTGAGAGGCGTGGTCACGGATTTGATCCCCCGAATTGGAAGCTCGTCGCTCCAAAGTTGCGGACATCTCGTCGCTCCAAAGTTGCGGACATTCCGCCGATGGCCAACCGGCACCTAGCCGGTTCCGGAAGGCGAAGGCGGACAACTACTCAGATGGGTAGGAGGTCGCGCACTAGATCGATTGGAATGGTCATACCGTCCTGACTGAGCACCGACTCAGGGTGGAACTGAACCGGACGTCACGGTGTCGTGCGAACAGGCGGGCGACGGATGCCCCTGGCACGCGGAATCTGCTCACGCTCCAGGAAAGGACGCGACCGGGTCACCGCACCGCGGACGAGGCGGTGACTGAACCAACGGCAGTGCCGCGCGGTTGTGGGCCGGCGACCGGTTGTTGTCGAGGGTCATGCCAAGTTGGCGGCCCACGGCCACACATAGGTCGGGGGCCGCGGTGCGGGTCAGGTCCTCATGATTGTTCTGGGTGACGCACGCCGACGCCACGTTCCTGTTCTTCAGCCGCAGGTACCACGGGAACAACGATGCCAGCGCAGGCTCGGTCAGCATCGTGCGCGAATGCACGATCGTGCCCACCGTCATGTTGCCGAAAGGACGTTGCGTGGAGTTCATGAAGCTCTTCAAGCGCTCCTGGAAGATCTTCAGCACTGCGGGTACGTTCCCCGCGTACACCGGCATGGCGAGCAGCATCGCCTGCGCGCCCTCGGCCAGATCGATGACACGCTCGAAGTCGTCGTTGAGCGTGCACCGGCCCACCTCGGGATCAAGGCAGGTGTCCTCGCCTTCGCACATCTCGATGCGATGGTCGATCAACCGGATCCGCTGGATCTCCGCGTCGCCGACCTCCTGGACGACGCCGGTAATCGCCGCCTCGAGCAACGCGTCTGTCAGCGACGGGAGACGCCTCTGTGTGCAAGACAACGCAACGATCTTCATCTGGATGGACCTCCCCTTGTCCGCTCAGCGCCATTCAAGACCGACCACCTGACGAAGCGCCCGTGGCCGCACTCTGAGGCAGCCTCAACCACTCAAGAAGTGAATGCTTACCCGTCAAACGCCATTCAGCTCCCTACCGCCGCTCCGTTAGGAAACCAAACGCCTTACCGTTGATGGTAATGGTCATGTGCATTCCCGAACCTTCCTCGGCCGCTCCACGCGAGACTATCAGTGGCATGTGCCACTGATATTTCACGAGGGTTCCATTTGTCGCACGGAAGTCAGACCCGTCATATCGCGAGACGTCGCCGTAGTTATTGACGCCAAATCGACGGGGGTGCGCGGCTATCCCTGGCAACACAGCCCCGCCGGCTTTTGCAAAATCCTCTGGCGTCTCCAACTGCGCAACGGTTTTCTCCGCTTCGACTGCCAGCGCTTTGTAGTAGTCGCGAATCTGAGTACCACTGGATCGAGCAACCACCTCGCCCGGAACAAACAGGAACATGAGATGATTTCCGAAGAGAACGTTTGAGGCGTACGAGGCGTTCTTCATCACGAGAAGGTTTTCACTGGATCTTTTGAGAAATTCCGCTTTGACCATGTCGAGATGTGAACCGATCTTCAGGGCCGGCTCGACGGTCTCTCGAAGCTCCCAGGGCATGATTCGCACCGTTTCATTCTCATCAATGAACGGCTTCCTCTCGGGGAGATATTGGGCCAGGTCATCGGTCTGCAGTTGAAGCTCCGCTATCGCCTCCGCATTGCCGAACTGATCTTTGCCCGCCTTCATGGTGCTCATCAATGCCTGGTGGAAGCGGAAGCACCTGTAGCCGTCCTGCATTGACATGGGGAAGGCTGTAAAAATCCCCTGGATGTTGGGGTTCGACTTGTACGTGACGGACATCAACAGGAAGCCGTCGTAGTAATTGGGATACTCGTCGAGTACGATCCCCTGAAAGGATGAGACCGGGAATTCTTCCGGATCTTCGAACTGCCGTTCGATCAAATAACACTTTGGAAAGAGTGGGTTCTCGTCAAGGAAGTAATTGACTGCGTCTCGAAAATCGCCAAGCGAAAAAGGCTGCTCAACGCTATACGTTGAAAGCGCCGGGTAAAATTGCGCCACATTAAGGGGGCGCGGGAAAGACATTAGGTTTAGACGGATCATTTTGTCAACCATCGACAAAGGCATGCCTAATCACTCCGATACACGGGTACGAGAAGC
The DNA here is from genome assembly GCF_042888805.1 of Streptomyces sp. NPDC002730. Classification (NCBI taxonomy): domain Bacteria; kingdom Bacillati; phylum Actinomycetota; class Actinomycetes; order Kitasatosporales; family Streptomycetaceae; genus Streptomyces; species Streptomyces sp. NPDC002730. Next base: position 382,643 of record NZ_JBIAQG010000003.1, on the reverse strand, counting down.
GCTGGAAGACGTTTCGTCGGGGGTTCGGCAAAGTCGCGAAAAAATGTCCGAGTTGGTGGCATCGCTAAACGCCCCTCTAGGCCGACTGGCGGGAAACTATGCTGCCGTCGGTTCAATCAGCAGCTCGTCCGCGGTGCGGTGACCCGGCCGCGTCCTCCCCTGGAGCGTGAGGATGCTCCGCGCGCCAGGTGCACCCGTCGCCCGCCTGTTCGCACGACACCGTAACGTCCGGTTCCACGTAGCGGGTGGCGATGGCGGAGTTGAGATCCTGGCAGTACCCGCACGGTGACTTGAACGTCAGGACGACGCCGGCGCGGGCAGCCTCTTTGCGGTACCGGAGGATCCCGCAGTCGACGTTACGCAGGACGGTGCCCGAGGGATGAGGCTCAGTGGACACTGCCGAGTCGTACAGCATTAGCTGACGTTGCAGCCGGGTCATGAAGTGATCGGTAGCCGATACCCCGTCGGGCCGTTGCGCTCGCAGCAGTTCCGCGGTGATGCGGGAGTTCGCCTCAATCCATCCGGCCAGGCCTTCTTCGCCGTGCTCTCCCAGGACGAACTCTTCCGCGGCCGCCTGGGCCTCGAAGTACCGCTGGCGCCACAGGTCGACCTTCTCCGCCGGGTCGAGAGGAGACGTTTCACCGGTCATGGTCCGCGTCCTTCCCGGTGACGTTGTCCAACTCGGCGAAGACCTCTTGGGCGACGCGTAGTCCGTTGTTGGCGACCGGCCAGCCGCCGTAGTAGGCGAGCTGAATGATGACTTCGACGATCTTCTCTCGCGACATCCCGAGGTTCAGGGAGGCACCGATGTGGCCCCGCAACTCCCAATCGGTCCGCGCCAGCGCGACCGCGGTCAGTGCGACCAGTTCGCGCTCCTCGAGGCTCAGGTGCGGGCGGGCCCAGATCTCACCGAACAAGTGGTCGACGGTGATCTGCAGGAACTCCGGGTAAGAACCCGGGCGCGGTTCGCGGCCGAAGACCTCCTTGAAGATGGCTACACCCTGCTCGCGCCGGGCAGACGGCTGATTCATCGATCAACTCCTCCATATTGGGGCGAATGGTTGTCAACGTCACGACGTCACGAAGACGAGGACCAGCCCCGGCCCCCTGCCGAGGCGACCGGAACACCCACCCTCTCGGCGGTGATCCCCACGACGACCGGTCCGACGATTCGCATCAACGCGAACAGGCGACGAGCGCTCCGATCTGGGCGGGTCCAGCCCCGAACGTCACCGCGTACACCGGGAGCACCGGGACGACCAGTCCCAGCCGCCGACGACACTGAGGACGTAGACCTCGCGAGGGAGACCCGGCTTGGCTGCGGCGGCGACGGTTGGGAAGCCGCCAGGGCTGGCCGCTGTCATCGGCCCATCACAGGACGATGCTGAGCTTGCCGTGCTCGTACAACGTCTCGTGGTCGAGCACCACGACCCGTCTCCGGATCCGGAACGACTCGCCCTCAGGGACGAGTTCGAACCGATATTTTCCGACGTAAGCGTCGGAGCGCCCGTGCCCGAAGCGGTATGCGACGACATTTGCCGCCACCTCAAGGTAGCTGCCCTCATCAGCCAGGATTTCCACGTTGCTGATCATGCGGTTCGTTCGCGACCGAGGGTCCTCGCACCACACCTCACCATTGAGGATTTGCTCGATCCGCTGGCGAAGCCGGGCAGCATCGTCGTCGATGAGCCCGAGCGCGTCGGCCGACTCGCCGCGGACGTCGGTAGCCGGCACCACGTAGCGGATGTCGTCGGTCAGCATCTCGTCGTACCACTCGGTCAGACGCCACTCGTCGAGCAGCCGAGCCTCACGGAAAAGGAACTGGCCCACCCGGTGCAACAGCCTCACCTGGGCTGCATCGTCGACTATCAGTTCGCTGGTCATTGTTTTTCTGCCCCTTGCAACTCGGCCTGGTGAGCGACCTCGAAGTGACCGTCATCGCCGTGCATCAGCCGGTCCCACTGCCGCCAGAATTCGCGGGCAGGAAGCTCGTCGGTCGTCTCGGGGATCTCCTTGTTCATACCGCGTGAAAGATCCGAGTAGCGCACCGTGCGGTTGCGATAACCTCGCTGGCACGACTCGACGATCTCGATGTCGTCGGGAGTGGCGAAGCCAGCGGGACCGAGGAACGTCAGGTAGTGACTCTTGCGGAGTTCCCGGATATCCGGATCTTCGTCCTTGGGGGCCAGCGCAACCGAGGTGATGGCCATCCGGTCGGCGCCGATCGGGTCAATCTTGCGAATCGTGATCGCAATCGCGTCGATGATCAACAAGTTGGGGAAGATCAGCAACGCGCGATTGGTGCCGGTGATCCGTTCGGCGCGTTCGGCGCCGAACCGGTCGACGAAACGTGCGGCGGTCGCCTCGATTCGCGGCCGGACCTCGGGACCGAACATCGGCGTCCAGTGGGCGAGCGGGCGGGCTGCGGCCGGCGGCAGCTCGTTGGCTCCATGACCCAGGCCGAGGGAGCGGCCGAAGCCACCTCGTCGTCGTGGTGGCACCGACCCGAGCGACTGCATGTAGCTGACGTAACGTTTGTGCAGTGCTCGGAAGTGGTAGATGTCGACGCTGTTCTCCATCATGAGCTTCCAGTTGGCTTGAGCCCCATGGAGTTGCGCGCCTTGGATCACCTCCATTCCGACCTCGGACTGGTCGTCGATCAGATCGAGGTACTCCGTGGCTCCCGCCAGGTACTCGGTCAAGGTGCGCGGCTGCTCCGGATCGAAGGTGACGAAGACAAAACCGCGGTAACTGTCACTACGGTGCTGCGCCAGGCCGAAGTCGGCCTTCCGAAAGTTCGGCCCGTACCCGTCCGGAATCGGAACCCCGACCAGTTCGCCCTGGTTGGAGAACGTCCAGTCGTGATAAGGGCACCGGAACGATTTGGCCTGCCCGGCCGGCTGCGAGCAGATCAGAGCCCCGCGGTGAGTGCAGCTGTTGGCAAACACCCGGATCACCCCGTCGGACCCGCGCGACATGACCACCGGGCGCCCGCCGACGTCGCGTGACACGTAGGAGCCCGGCTGGGGCACCTCCGATTCGTGCCCGAGGTACAACCAGCAGCGATCGAAGATCCTGGCCATCTCCCGTGCGGCCAGGTCGTCGTCGGTGTAGGCGCGGCGATCCACCCGGAACGAGAGGCGCTCTAAATCATCGACGACGATCGGGTCGTCCACCGGCGGCTGCAGTTCGATCGTCACTGCTCCCTCTTTCGCTGTAGTTTCTGGACGGTTCTGACGACCACCTCGGCCGTGCGTGCGGCAGCATCGCCGCACCCCGGCTGCGCGGCGCACACCCGGCCCCCGACGTGTGTCTGACCAAATGCACCAGTGCGGGGATGTAAAACCCAACCACCGGGGGCCGTTCACGACTCTGCAGCCCTCCTAAGTGGTGGGTTGCAACCACGGGCAGATTGTCAGATCGTCAAGTCGGCCGTACATAGGACTTAAGACCCATCGCTGGCTGTCGCTACGCTTCGACGCCCGCCGACAGCCCCATAAGCACGGTTTTTGCCGTCGACGGCCTGGCGGCCGAGCCCTGGGACGGGCTCCGGGATTAGCGCGACGGGAGGCAGCAGAAGACGCAGGGGCATTTGCGTTCTCGGACGGTGAGTCGTTGACCTGGGTTTTCGCGGGGTAGGCGCCCTCTGTGGAGGCCGCGGAAGCGGGTGAGGCCGCATCAGTGATCATGGAGTTGCGAAGCTTCACGACACTGAGGAAGACCCTCTCTGCCAAGATCGTGTGAGGCAAGATCTACTCTTCAAATGTTGAGTTGAGGGCGAGCCAGGAGACCCGGCCCGGTGAGTTCCAGCAGCGAGGCACCCGATCCCGAGGTGCCGGCGAAGGCCAGGTCACGAACGTACTCGGCCGCCTATAAAGCCCGGATCCTGCAGGAGTACGAGTCACTCAACAAGGCAGGTAAGGGCGCTCTTCTGCGCCGCGAGGGCCTCTACACGTCGCTGATCGCGGCGTGGCGTTCCCAGCGTGACGCGGGGGCTCGTGAGGCTCTGGCCAAGCCGGTCGGGCGGCCGCCGGCCGATCCGCGAGAGCGCGAGACCGCCCGGCTGCGCCGGGAGAACGAGCGTTTGCAGGCCGAACTGGCGAAGGCTCGGGCGGTGATCGAGGTGCAGGGAAAACTCTCCGCGCTGCTGGGGCAACTCGCGACCGGCAGCCCGAGCAGCGGGAGCGAGCCGACACCATGATCGACGAGGCGATCACCGAGCTGACCGGGCTGCTCGGCTCGGTCCGGGCGGCCTGCGCGGCAGCCGGACGGCCGCAGGCCAGCCACTACCGCCGGCACCGCCAAACCCCGCTGCCGGTACGCACGCCGCGCGAACCCAAGCCGCAGCCGCGGGCGTTGACACCGGCCGAACGCGCCACGCTGCGGTCGCTGCTGAACCATCCGGACCACGTCGACAAGGCCCCGGCGACCGTCTACCACGAACTAATCGACGAGGGCGCCTACGTCGCGTCGGTGTCGACCATGTACCGGGTCCTGCGCGAGCACGGCGAAGTCCGCGAACGGCGCCGGCAGGCCACCCACCCGCCCCGGGTCAAACCGGAACTGGTCGCCACCAGCGCGAACCGGGTCTGGTCGTGGGACATCACCAAGCTGGCCGGGCCGGCGAAGTGGTCGTACTTCCACCTCTACGTGATCATCGACATTTACTCGCGCTACGTCGTCGGCTGGCTCCTGGCCGACCGCGAGAGCAGCGTGCTGGCCGAGAAACTCCTCGCAGACACGATCACCAAGCACCACATCGACCGCAACACGCTGACCATCCACGCCGACAACGGCACCTCGATGGCCTCCAAACCGTTCGACACCATCGAACAGGCCCGCGCCTTCTGTCGCACCTTCTTCACCTGGTACAACACCGCACACCGGCACTCCGGGATCGCCTGGCACACTCCACACGACGTCCACCACGGACACACCGACGCCGTCAACGCCGTCCGCGCCGAGGTCCTGACCGCCGCCTACCAACACCACCCCGAACCCGCCGCCCTGCCCACCGCCGCCTGGATCAACCCACCCAGCCGCGACCAGCAAGAACACTGACTCAAAGATTATTGGGCCAACTGCGTCCAAAATCTTGACAGTTACCATTCTCTCCCGTGTTCGAACTTATGTACAGTCGTTTGGTTACTACCGGGCCTGGGGCCTCCTATCGGAGCCGACCGGGCGCGGGACTGTCCATTCGACCACGGGGCAAGGAGACACGGATGGCTGCGCAAAATAGCGACCGCACACACCCTCTGACCGACCAGCAGACAGATATCCCCGTCGCTCAGGAATCGACGGCGACGCGCCCGCGTCCGCGATTAGCAGAGGCTCGGACCACCCAGGCTCCTCAGGGGAGAGTGACGACCGATCGCGGCGGTGAACCGGCCGGCGAGAAGTCTCCCTCCAGCGCCCTGACACCGCGCCAGCTCGAGGTTCTCGCCCTGCTGACCGACGGCATGACGAACCGCCACATAGCTCGGGCACTCGGTATCACGGAGAAGACCGTCAAGAACCACATGCAAGCGATCTTCGCCCGGCTCAACGTGTCCGATCGGACCCAGGCCGCGGTCTACGCGATTCGGCACTGCCGAGCGGCATGACGGCTGCTGCCCGGCCGTCACCGCGCCGGGCAGCAGTGGCACCATCGATCGTTCCCGGCGTCGCCGGTGGCCGCCAGAGGCTCGGACGGCCGACCCGCTCCCCGCTGTCCGAGACGCCATGCGGTCGCTCTCACCGGACGAACGACCGGCACACGTTCTCACACCAGCCTCTGAGCGCTTTCGTGTTGATGTTCACGCAGGATCTCCACCAGCCGGCCCGCGCGGGGCGGGAGGGCGGAGGGCCTCATCGGACGGCGACCGGCGGGTTGCCCTCGGCTGGCGGGACCAAGCCCACGGCCACAGTGTTGCCCTCGCTGATGTAACCGTCTTGGTGGCTCAGGGGGTTGTCCGCACGGTCCGGGTCCAGGAAGGGCTGCCAGTCTCCCTGGAGCCCCATATCGATGGCCTGCTGAGCGATGCGAGCGCAGGCAAGTGCGTAGAACCGCTGGGCAGCGGGCCGCAGCGGCGCATGATGTTCGATCAGCATCGTCTTCTGCCGTACCGAAACCAGGCCGGCCTCGTCGAGCCAGCGGTGCAGATCGCGAGTGCGCAGCAGCTGGCGGGCGTAGCCGGGCGCGCTGGATGCATGCCGGAAGAAGTCCGTGAACAAGAAGGGGTCCGCGGGACGCGCGGTGATCAGGGAGGCATCAAGATCCTTGACCGCCACAACCCCTCCCGGTCGAACCACGCGGCTGAACTCACGTAGGACCAGGTCGAGTTCATCATCATCGAGGTACTGCGTGGTGTTCGCGCACCAGACTGCATCGAAGGTGTCGTCCCCGTACGGCAGGTTGCGCAGGTCTCCCTGCTGCGCATCGAAGGAGCAGCTGGGCCGGCTGCGGCGCATGCGCTCGGCGGCGAGCGATGCGTTCTCCTCAGCTAGGTCGATGGCCGTCACGTGGCCATGGGAGCCGACCAGGTCGGCCAGCCAGGGCAGGAAGGCGCCGCTGCCGCAGCCGGCGTCCAGCACTCGCCATCCGGCTCGGATATCGGCTTGCTCCAGTGCCGCCCGGTACTGGACCTCGCAGGCCTTGAAGTGGGCTTCAACGATCTCCTCATGAGTGAAACCCAGTCCAGTCGATGCGGCGTACCCCCAAGAGGCATGGTCTTTCGTCGGCATGCGCGTTACCTCTTCCGGTCCGCTGTCGCGGCGTCGTCGAGCAGTGTGGTGAGCAGGTCCGTGACGTAGTCCGGTGCCTCCAGCGGCTGGAGATGCCCGGCACCCGGTACGGTGATGAGCCGCCCTCTTGGCAGAGCGTCGGCCGTGCTCATCGCCTCCTCCAAGGCGACGAGTTCGTCCTCCTCGCCGGTGACGACTACGGCAGGCACGTCGGTGCTCCGCAGAACGGGGAGCGAGTCGGGACGTGCCGCGATGGCACGCTGCGCCCAGGCCACCGCCTCGGGCGCGGCAGCCTTCGTCATCGTCATGATCTGGTCGACCAGGTCGGGGCGCCGAGCCCTGGTAGTGGCGCCAAGGAGGAGCGGTGTAGTGCGAGCTACAACGTGATCGCGGGTGGCGTCGTCGAGCATCAGATCGGCGAACTTTAGACGTTCAGCGGCTGCTTGGGGGCGGTCAGCGCCGGCTCGGGCGGCGAACAATGCGAGGGCACGGACGCGGTGGGGATAGCGCCGCAGGAAGGCCATCGCTGCGTAGCCGCCCATGGAGCATCCGACGAGCGTTACCTGGTCGATGCCGCGCTCATCGAGGAGTACGGCGAGGTCGTCGGCCACAGTATCGAGGGAGGGCTGCGCAGTTCCCAGCGGCACGGTGCCGAATCCGCGCTGGTCGGGGGTGATGACCGTGTGCCCGCGTGCTCGCAGCGCCGCTGCCTGTTCCTGCCACATGGCAGAGCTCAGCGGCAGGGCGTGCAGCAGGACGACGGGAACGTCTTGGCGACGCTTCATCGCCCGGCCCCCTCGTCGACTGCACTCCGCTCCGCATCGGCGACAAGGGTGGCTGCCCGCGGGGACAGCGCCACATCACGCAGCCAGGCGAGCGTCACGGGTGCGGGCGGCAGGTCGTGGACCGGAACGGCCTTGATGTGGGGTGGCAGGATCGATTCCAGTGACTGGAACGACACATGGACGGCCTTTGTGCGGGCGAGTACCTCGATCATCGCCTCCACCGTCGTCATGGGGTGGACGCGGCGGATCAGAGTTCCGCCGGGGGTGCGTGGCGGCACCACCTTGTCCCAGACATACGGAGGAAAGTCCCCCGGACAGCGGAAGGCATCGTATTGCGCGGCCTCCTCGACCGACACGGTCTTTCGCTCGGCGAGCGGGTGGTCGGCGGAGACAATCAGAGCTCGGCCGTCGAAGCTCACGGGCTGACTGACGGCGATGTCCGGTTCCTGCAGTCCGTATTTGACGATCATGATCTCCAGGGAACGGTCCCGCAGCGGGCCGAACGGGTCGGCGACGTCGTACGGGACGAACTCGACCTCCTGCGGCCCATGGCCCGCAGCGGTGATGATGCGGGTAGCCAGGTGCGGCGAGCCGTGGATGCCGAAACGCAGGGGTCGCGTGGCGTCAGGTGTTGCAGCGGTACGGGGGGCGGGCATCTTCAGATCTCCTCGGTCAGTCCGGCGTAGGCACGGAGCTCGTGGGGCCGGTGGGTGTCGGTGTCGACGCGCAGCGCGGCGAACTGCATGGCAAGGCCGGCCAGGCGCGGCACGGAACGCAGGGTCAGCCGGTCACCCGGCTGGATCAGCCCGTCCAACACGGCTTCGGCGAGTAGGTGGTTGACCTGGATGAGTACGTCGGAGACAGTCACCCCCGCGGTGGCGATGTACAGGTCGCGGTGGATCGGATGGCAACCGGCGGACCTTTCACCGACAGGCACAGGTATCGCCACGGTGGTCGGGGCCCAAGCGGGCAACTCCCGTGTGCCGTCGAACGACTTGAGCAACCGGCGCAGTGCGGCAGTGGCCTCGTCCGGAGCGGGCCCGATCCAGGCCGTCGACCCGTCGTCGGCAATGTGGTCGAAGGTGAATCTCTCCTTGAGGTTATTCGGCCAGCCCGCCAGGAAGAGGGTGCGGGTGAACGAGCGTTGCCACGGTCCGGTCCGGCCCGCCGGCACCGACAGGGCGAAGCGGCAGGTCTCCTGCACCCAGTTCGGAAGGGAGAAGCGGCCGACAACCATGACAACGGCAGCACCGTCGTGCGGCCCGTCCGCCTCCCCGCCTGCGAGGGTGGCCTTGGCCCTGCGAAACGCCTCGGAGGTGGACAGGTCGAGGTGCGCAGCCAGCTCGGGCCGCGTTACCCGCAGCCGCTCGGCGGCCACGGTGAGCAAGAGATCAGGGCTGAGCGTCATAGGAACACCGTGCTGAGCAGGGCTCGGCCGGGAGCGCGGTTTCCCCGGCCGAGCAGAGACGAGGTGAGTCGGTACGGGTCGATGTGGGTGTGGCCGCGCCGATGCCTGTCCAACAGCCCGAACAGGGCATCTCGGTCGCCCTTTGGCGCTTCTTCCGCCGAGCTCAGCAGCTTCTCGGCGCGGCTCAGGCTCTTGCGGAGCAAATCGAACCGGAAGGACTCCTGCTGGCCGGGCCCGAGTCCGGCGATGAAGTACAGACGCATACCGAGCCGTAGCGCCGCAGGATCGTGGTCGTCGCCGACGGAGCGCAGAAATGCGCTCACCGTGTGGTCGTGCCAGCCACCCTGCCGAGCAGAGGTGATCTTCCCGTCGATCGGCACCCTGCCTATGGGGACCCGATGCACGATGGTTCCTTTGTGGGTCAGAACCCGTTCCAGGAGCTGATAGTCGGGGTCGAGCTCACGGTCGTAGAGCAGCACGACTTCGTCGTACTCGGGTGCGAGCGGCAGCAGTTCGCGCAACGCGCACGCAAGGTAGTTGGGGCGCCCGTTAGCAGCAACTATCTGCCGCAGGGGCAGGCCGAATCGGGTGGCATCGAGATAAACCGGGCCGCCCAAGTCCCGCTGGTCCAGACCCAGCTCCTCCGCGACCAATTCGTCGACCATCTCGTGGAGACCGAGTCCGGGCGGCTGGTGTGCCAGCAATCCGGGATCGTGCAGGCCGAGCCGTTCGTAGTGGCCGGCCCACAGGCGCAGGACGCGGGCCCCCGCCGGGTGGACATAGTCGGTGTGCTCGACGGCCTCGGCGTAGGGGGCCATCTTGACCGAGGGCACCGCCCCCTCGGCCCGGTAGCGCACGTACAGCTCACCGATCTCCTCCTCCGAGAGGCAGGAGTAGTCGGTGTCACCCCGGGTTCGGTCAAGGAACTCCCAGAAGCCCAGAGTCTGTTCGGTCGGGTGGTACGTCGTGTGGCTGTAGCGGTAGGTCACATCGGCCACTTGAGCCGTGGCACGGTACATCACGTCTGCCCAGAGCAAGCCTTTGAGATGGCTCGGAGTCAACGGCTTGGACGGCGTGACGGTTATCGGAGCCAGCAGTACTTTCCGGCGGGTGGCGCCCATCAGCCCTCCCTCCCGGTTGTGATGGCCTCCAGCAGTTCCTGCCGGGTCGGCGGCCGGGGGCCGAGCGGGACACGGTCGGCGGGGGCGGCACGCACCCTGTCCTGGAGTGCGGCACTGTCGAGAATCTTCGCAGGGGTGTCGAGGCCCATCAGGACGCGCAGGAGGCCGCGCCAGACCGTGGAGTCAACTCCGGCGGCTCGGGCCACGTCCGCCATGGAGGGGCGGCCCGGAACCGCGGGCAGCACCGGAGACGGTGCGACTCCCTCGGCGCGGGCCCGCCACAGCCCGCCGTATGCCCGGCTGTCGTGGACGGCCTGCTCGTACCACGGGCGATGGACCTCCTCGGCCAGTTGCACGGCGTTCTCGCTCTGGTACTCCCCTACCGTCGGATGAGTATCGAGGAGATCGGCCAGCTGGAAGGCGTGCTGCAGGGAGAGCGACATGCCGCGGCCAAAGAGCGGGTCGGTGACACAGGCAGCATCACCGACGGCGAACAGCCCAGCAATCTGTCGCTGCCCGCGGCGGGCCGTGGACCTCAGGATATTGGGCGGCATGGTGATGGCGCGTACGTCCGCCAGCGGCGTCGCAGTCCCCTCCTCAATCCATGCCGCCACGTAAGGGGACATCTGAGCAGCGGCGGTAAAGGCGGCGGGTTCGCGCAGAATTGTGGTGGCTGGGTCAGAGGTCAGAGCCCCTACAGCGATGGCAAAGGTGCCGTTGTCGGCAGGGTGCACAACCGCCGCGTAGTGGTCCCAGATACCTCCCGCTGCGTTGCCCCGGTTGAGCGGCCCTGGCCAGTCGTCTCCTGGCGAATTCAGTCGGTAGAACCGGGTGAAACAGCGTAGCTGCGTGGTGCCGACCAGGTCTTCGCCGATCGGAACTCTTGATTCCCTAAGCCAGGTCAGGGCCGCCGCTTTCCAGCCGGTGGCATCCACCACGAACTGCGCGGGCACCCGTTCGCCCCGATCCGTCACCACACCGGCGACGCGGGACCGGGCCGGGTCCAGGAGCAGCCCCCGCACCGCGGTTCCGTGGTCGAAAGTCACCCCGGGAAGGGCACGCACAGCACGGTAGAGCAGCAACTCGAGGAAGGGACGTCGGACGGCTAGAGCAACTAACTCGTGGTCGTCCGCCTCCTTGTCAAATGTCTCCGTGGGCGCCGCCCTGGTGAGGTCGAGAAGCCGTGCTCCTTCCTCTTGGGCGGCCTCCAGCAGGTGCGGGGCCCGTTGGCGCAGCACACGCACCCCGAGCGAAGTGAGGATGTGCGAGTGGTCGCTTTGCGGGACGGTGGGGCGCAGCCAGAGTTCAGCCGCTTTGTCGACCGGGCCTTCAGGCGGCGGAGCCGAGCGCTCCAGGATCCGTACCGGAAAGCCTCGTTCAGCAAGCGCCAGAGCCGTGGCAAGACCAGCAATACTCCCACCCACGACCACAGCCGGCCTGGTCATCGGCGTGTCCCATGGACGAAGAAGACCCGGCGGACATCCTTGACGTCGCGCGGCGGGACCGGGTCCGGCCAGCGGCCGAAGTCCGCATCCGGCTCGCCGGGCTGCGTGGCCTCGACGCTGAACCCATAGCGGTCGAAAAGGTCCTCGGGCTCATCAGTGCCGAAGAGCCACGGGCAGCCCCAGTTGGCGAAGACGTCAAGCAGTCCCCGCATGTGCGGCAGGCTCAGGGCGGCAGCGTTGACCAGATCGGCTGCTATCCGGCTTCCTGGCGCCGTGATGGCGGCAACCCGCTCCAGCATGCGGTGTGTGTCCGGTTCGGGGATGTAATAGAGGAGCCCTTCGAGCAGCCATGTGGACGGCAGCGTCGGGTCATATCCGGCGTCGACCAACTGGCTCTCCCAGTTGTCGGCAGTGAGGTCCACGGCCACCGACTGGTGGGCCACGCGCGGGGCGACTCCCTGGAGTCGCCCGCTCTTGAAGTCCAGGACGGCCGGCCGGTCGACCTCGAAATAGCGTATGTGGTCGGGCCAGGACATCCGGTAAGCCCGGGAGTCCATGCCCGAAGGAGCCAGCACGATCTGGCTCATCTGCCGGTCCTGCGCCGCGCCCACGAGGAAGTCGTCGAAGAACCGAGTGCGGATTGCGTTGTAGTCGGGGGTGCTTGGAAGGGACCGGGGCCGGTCGGGCGGAAAGGTCACTGCGCGCACCTCAGCAAGCAGCTGCGGCCCGGCCTCTCCGGCGAGCCTGGCCGCGTAGGGGTCCTCGTACAGGCGATCCTCACGCAGGGTTTCAGCGGCGCGCAAGGCGGCGGTGAGTAATGCAGTCCGCTCCACCGGGTCCAGAAGGTCGGTCATCGAAGTTCCTCGTTTCTCGATACGGGTCAGGCCGGTGTCGTGCCGGTCAGGCGCTGCCACAGGAGGTCGTCCTGCCTGAAGAGCCGGTCCTTGACCTGAGTCGGGCGGATCCCGCTCCCTACCGCGGCGTGCCAGTCCTGGTGGAAGGCAGTGGGGTCGAGGAGCTGGAGTGCAGGGGCGGAGAGCCGACGGTCCGTACGGGCTCGCCGATAGTCGGCAGATTCCCGCTGCAGAGCGGCGTCCAGCAGAACTGCGAAGCGGCTGGACTCGGCGTCCTGCCAGGAGGTGTGTGGGGCCACTGCGAAGACGTAGTGCGAGGCCCCCGTCTGACGTTCGACCCGGCAGGCGACGTTGGAGATACCAAGGCCGGTGGCGTCGAGGGCAGTTCGCAAGGCCCGGACGACCTGAGACTCGCGCAGCCGCTCACCGACCGCGTCGGAACGATTGGCCCGGCCTGCGTACGCCACCCGCGGCACTCCGTCGACCAGGTCCTCGACCCGGATGACATCGCCGACGGCGTACCGGTAAAGCCCGCCGACATGGCTGAAGATCACGTGGTACTCACGCCCGACCTCCAGTTCGTGCGGCAGCAGGGTCTGGGTATCGGGCGCGAGATCGGCATCGGCGTCCACAAACTCGTAAACGGCCGCCGACACAACGAGACTCCCGGCAGAGCCGTGGCGGTCCAGTGGCACCCCGACCGGCCCCTCGGACGCCGCGACCGGCGCGGGCAGGGCCGCCACACCGGCACCGAACCGCGCACGCAGTGCGGGCAGGTAGAGGGACGCCACACCCGTCGTCCAACCAAACAGCGCACGGATTCGGGGCCATACATGGGCCGGATCCACGACACCGAAGTAGGCGGCAAGCTGTTCCAGTTCGGCCGCCCGGTGCGGATCGGGGCTTCCGTACGGAACGCCCCCCAGGGTGCCGTCCCGCACGTCTCGGACGATCCGGTCCCACCACAGATTGAGCTGATACGGGACGGCCGCGATCATGGCCGGGTTGATCCCGATGAGACAGCGCACATCGCTCTGCACCGCCAGCCGCAGTCTCAAGTACATCTTCTCCAGATGGTCGTCAGGCGCGACATCCACCGGGAGAGTGGCCCAGGGGGCTGCGGTGCCGAGTTCGGCCGAGAGCGGCTCACCGAACTTCTCACCGAAGTCGACCTGGCTGGCGCCGACATGAGGCTGCCCGCCAGCCGTCGTGGGAGGTGCGGAGAGCGGGTCGTGCTTGAGGTTGAGAACCGCGTCGGGCCGCTGCGCAACGTCGGGAAAGTTCTCGATCAGGGGCGCCCAGGCCGCGTAATAGAAAGGGAAGAAGGTGGTACTCATGAACCGCGGGGTGATGGGGATCTTCTTGTGGGCGCCGGTGCTGCCGCTGCTGGTGAAGTACACGACCGGCCGGTCGGCAGTCAGAAGGTTCGGCTCACCCGCCGCCGTGCGCTCGATCAGCGGCGCGTGGGCGGCGTAATCCTGAATGGGAACGGCTTTGCGGAAGTCGTCGATGTCACGTATTCGGTCGAAGCCATACCGCTTGCCGAACTCGGTTCCCGAGTTGAAGTCGACGAGGTCGGCGAGAACACGCTGCTGCTGCCCTCGCATCTCGGTGAGCGCCTCACCGAGCCGAGCGCGTTCGGCAAATACCCGCTGCCGGTAGCGGTCCAGATGCCCGGGGGCTGCCCAGCCCATGCGTGCAGTCACGAAGTAAGCACCTCCACCACCGCGTCGGCCGCGCAGGCCACACTGGGCTGTTCCTCGATGATCGTCACTGGTAATTCCCTTACCTCTTCCAGCATCAGTTTGCGAAGGCTCTCTTGGTAATCCTCAAAACCCAGCCATTCGGGGAACTCACCGAAGTACTCCAGAGCGTTGAGCCGCGCTCCATTGCCCGAACGCCGCCACGCGGACCTGGGCGAGACGTCCATGTAGACCACGGCGCACGGCTGCGGGAACGAGCGCCACCAGGCGTACATGGGGTTCTCCTCGACCCCGGCTAGCCGGCACTTCGCGAGGATCTTGTAGTAGTAGGAGTCCACCACCACGGGAACGTCGTCGTCCTGACGCTGGATCTCGTCCTTTAGATGGATCACGGCCGTCTGGAGGAGACTGGCCATGAAATCAGCGGAGTACGCCGTTCCAAGATTTGGCAGGATTTCCCCGACCACATCGTGCCGTAGTCGAGTGACAAGCCCGTGCTCAGGCCTGACGAATGCATCGTCCGTGGAAAGCGTCCGCCATGTCGGCAGCCGGTGCTCAACCTCCGCCATCACCGAGGACTTGCCGGCACCGTCCGGGCCAAGCAGGACATAGAATGGCCTGTCATTCATCGACGCCTCCCCCGCTGGGCACATTCCGATGAATTCGACAATCTGGGCCAACAAAGTCGTATCCAGTCGGCGCCAAAGAATGGGCCGTCTCGCGGCCGATATAGGAACTGGTTCCGATGATGAGGCTGTAACCTGGGCATAGGTGTCCCTAGAGCTTTCATATAGAGATGGGGTGCGTCGTGCACGAATCGAGGGTCAATCACTGATCGGTTCCGTGTCCGCCGACCTGTCAGGCCCGAAAGGTTACCTCAATGCGGGCCGTGGTCCCCAGATTTCAGGCGGAAATCTCGCCATAAGCGGCGAGCAGGACGGCCGGGTCGGGGCCTTCGAGGACCACCGGCTTACAACTTGGTGCGCGATTGCCTGGGGTAACGCGTTCGGGCGGAGCGGGGCTATCGGGCGTGCTGGGTAAGGCCGAACAGAACGCCGGTGGGATCGCGCAAGACCACGTCTCCGTTGGAGTCCTGGCGCACTTCGGTCGCACCGAACTGTCGGGCCCGTTTGGCGTCGGCATGGGGTCTGTTGCTGGCGAAACTGACCAGCCAGAGTGATCGCTGCGCCGTTGGTTTCGCTGGCGGCGGCCCGGTGGTGGCGATGGAGTTGTCCGGCAACCGGAACTCGGCGTGCTGGGGGTTGGAGTTCCAGTGCAGTGCTGGTCGGTAGAAGGCGGCGGCATGCGCGCAGTGGTCGGTGAGAAGGCTGATGCCGGCGAAGGTACCCGGTTCGTGGTTCAGTTGCATGCCGGCATGGGTGCCGGGCTGCCAGAGTGACAGTGGTGCGCCGACGGGGTCGAGCGTGACGGCGGCGTGGCCGAGCGTCCCGACCCGGGTGGGTGCCACGATGATCTGGGCGCCCAGGTTCGTGAAGCGGGTGGCGGTGGCTTGGATGTCCTGCACGGTGACGTTGGTCGTCCAGTAGGGTGCGCCGGCGTCCTCGGCTGGCCCCAGGGCGGCGACGAGATGTCCGCGCAGCGTGCAGAGCCGGTAGCCGTTGGAGTCCGGTTGGGCGACGGTCCAGCCGAACAGCGCGGTGTAGAACGCCGTCGTCGTCTCCATGTCGGGGGTGCCGAGGTCGATCCAGCTCACGGTGTTCTCGGGGTGCTGCGTGATGTTCATCGAGATGACTTTCCGTTGAGGCCGCCTCGCCCCGGCAGTGGAGCGAGGCGGTGTTCAGAGCCGACTCGGCGGCGACGTGCGGTCGCGGCAACCTGTGGTGTCAGGTGTAGTAGGGCGAGTTCAGGTCGATACTGGCGTCTTTGACGATGTCGCCGTCGAACAGTCGTGTCGTTGCCGCGGCTCCGGCCCGGCGGGCTTCTTCGGCGAAGGGGCCCTGAGCGAAGGCCAGGGCGTTCTCGGTGCTCTCGAACTCGTAGAAGCCACCGACGGTGTGCGTTCCGATGCCGGACAGCCACGTCTTGCGGATCAGGCCTGGCGCGGTCTTCAGCGCCGCGTTGATCTGGTGCCAGTCGAACTGCTCGAACGGCACTGCCGCCTGGATTTCGGTGTAGAGAAATGTCTTGCCCATCACGAACCTCCGGTTTCGGGGGCTGTCCAGTCCACGCTACTAGTACGTGCGTCCTAGTGATGTGAGCATGGACTAGGATGGCCGTACTAGTCAAGGGGGTCGCGATGGCCGCGGACACAAAGTCCCGCATGATCAGCGCAGCAATCGGACTGCTGCAGCGCCACGGCCTGGCCGTGATGTCCTTCACCGACGTCCTGGCCGAGAGCGGTGCCGCGCGGGGAGCGATCTATCACCATTTCCCAGGCGGTAAACAGCAACTCGCGCTCGAAGCCGCCCGCCGCAACGCAGAAGACGTCCGCAGTCACCTGCACGAACTGCCGGCCCGCTCGCCACGCGAAGTCGTGGAGGCGTTCCTTGGCAGCGTGCGCCCCGTGGTGCAGGCGTCCGCCGGGGGCGGCGGCTGCGCAATCGCGGCGGTCACCGTCGACGGCGGTGCGG
Source organism: Streptomyces sp. NPDC002730 (assembly GCF_042888805.1). Taxonomy (NCBI): domain Bacteria; kingdom Bacillati; phylum Actinomycetota; class Actinomycetes; order Kitasatosporales; family Streptomycetaceae; genus Streptomyces; species Streptomyces sp. NPDC002730. Next base: position 366,010 of record NZ_JBIAQG010000003.1, on the reverse strand, counting down.
CCATTGCCGACCAGAGCAGCCTGCGCACCGTCGCAGCCGAAGCGTTCACCGGATGGGTCGGCGAGCTCACCGGAAAACTCACCCACGCCGGAATGAGCTCGTCCCAGGCCGCTGATCTGGCCACCCTCATGATCGTCACACTCGAAGGCGCCCACATCATGTGTCGCGCTGCAGGCAGCATCGCCCCTTTCGACCAAGCCGCTGCGGCCCTGCTCTCCGCCCTCCCGAGCGCGGGTTGACCCACCGGACCACAACCACGTGGCGCGCTGACACGATCAGGCTTCTGCCATGGCATGAACAGGGCCGCGCGGGTTGGGTGTTGCTGTGACGCAACACCTTGGCCGCACGGCCTTGTCCCATCGTGTCTTCACCGGCCTCCAGAGCCGTCGACTCGGTTCGCTGATCGCAGAGTTGGCCGAAGCGTGGATGGCTGCCGAGGAGGGCCGACTGCACGAGCGCCGAGGCCGCAGCCGGTTGCGTGCGGCCGGCGCGGGACCCAATCACCAGCTGGTGTTCACCGACCGGGTCATCGCCACGCTGGTCGTCCTGCGATTCCAGCTCCCGCACGCGGCTCTGGCCCTGCTCTACGGAGTGGACCGCTCCACGATCGCGATGCCACTGTGGCCTGCCCACCTTCCGACCACACCGAATCCGTAACAGAAGACAAAGAGACCGGGGAAATCCGTAACCATCGCGTGGATCCGGACGCAAGCAATACCGTCGAAGGCGGCGGCCGGAAAGTGTACGGAAACAAGTTCCTCTCCATCGCTGTCCGTATGGCGAATTCTCCGCACAGCCGCGTCATCCTGGCGCTGGAATCCGTACGCCACAAGTCACGCGCCAAGGACCCGCACCGCGAAGACGAAGGAAAGGCCACTGTCCGGCTCGTCAAGTACATCAAGAGCAAGGTCCCAGGAGTACGTGCCTTCACCTACGACACCGCACTACGCGGCGTCCACCGCGCACCGCTCATCGCCGAAGGCCTCGTGGTCTTCACACCTCAGCACAGCGGACTCGAACCCCAGCCTCTCCTGAAGTACGAGGACGGGCCCTGCGGGCATGACCTCTACGCGGCGGCGGGACGCATCTGCGAACGCCGCTTCACCGTCGACGGCGAAACCCACTACACACCACTTCCAGTAGGAGAACTTGGATGCCGAAAAGGGCAGCAGAACCGCTTCTATCAGCGCATCGAAATCCCCTGCAAGACCAAGAGCCATCACACGCGAATCCGGGTCGATGAAACCAAAGAGGACCGCGAAATCGACCCCGCCACCAAGCGGCAGCGATTCAACCGAACCGAGCACCTCAGGCAGATCGCACCCGACACCTCCGCCGGAAAGCGGCTGAAAGGGTTCAGGCAGGACAGCGAATCCCAGCACTCTCGATTCGACCAGTCCTATCCCCACAAGCGGGTACCCGCCTACGGCGCCGTCGGAGCCCTCCTCGTCTACCTCGGCTATGCGTGGGTGAGCAACTCCATCGCCCGGGCGCTCGGCAGTCGCCAGGTTTGACCCCTGCCGGCTCGGCTTTGGCAGCCCTCGCGAGCGCCACCACAGCCGAGCCCCGTGCAGCTCCCAGCCCGCACCCTCGGGCGTCACCTTCGCGCTGGCCACCGCTGCAGCGCCACCCGCTACACTGTCGGCGGTGGCACAGCCTTGATCAGCCGCGCCGCTACTGAACTGCCGGATCCCAGTCGCCTGCATTCGTCCACCTTCGGGCGAATTTCAGACACATTTTCCGACAGATCCCGGCCTCCGTAGCTCAGGGGATAGAGCACCGCTCTCCTAAAGCGGGTGTCGCAGGTTCGAATCCTGCCGGGGGCACCAGCCAAAAGGCCCCGGACCGATCATGGTCCGGGGCCTTTTGACGGCAGCATTGACGGCAGTCGTGTCTCAGGCGCCCGGCAGACGGCGCTTGAGCAGGCGGTCCATGTGGCTGATCGCCTCCCGCTGCGTGTCGTGAACGACGTGGGTATAGACGTCCATCGTGATGCTGATCTGGCTGTGACCGAGGATCTCCATGATGACCCTCGGTGCGACGCCGGCCGCCGTCAGCAGAGTGGCGCAGCCGTGGCGGACATCGTGCAGCCGGACGACCCGCAGACTGGCGTCGGCAGCGACCCGAGTGAAAGACCTGTAGACGTTGCGGGGCTCCACCAGTCGGCCGTTCCTCGTCGCGAAGATGTATCCGCCCTCGGACCAAGTGACGCCCGTAGCGGCGAACGTCTCCCGCTGCCGCAGCCGGTGCCAACGCAGCGGTGCGATGCACAGCGTGGGCATCGGGACGACCCTGCGGCGCCGGCTCTTGGGGTCGTCGTCGTAGAGCATGCCCCTGCGGCGCTGAGTCTGGTGACGGACGTGCAGGACCCGGTTGTCCAGGTCCACGTCCGACCAGCGCAGGCCCACCAGCTCACCGCGCCGGAGCCCCATGCAGATGGCCAGTACGAACGCTGCATACAGCGGGTCGCGGCGTGCCGCCTCCAGAAAAGGACAGGGTCTCCTTTAGGGACCACGGGCTGATCTCCCGCTGTTTCACTCGCAGCGGCTCGACCCGGGATGCGACATGCAGCTAGATCCCATCTAGACGCCGAAGGCGTTCGGCGCTCCCTCGCCATGGCGGCCAGCCGCCGCGGTTCCGGCCCCGTCGCGTTCCTCCAGACCCACGGGACCTCGTGCATCCCAGATCGGGGCGCCCCGCAAGGTGGTTTGTCCCTGCTCCTCAAGGGCACTCGGCCAGTGAGACTGCGCGGAGGTACTGAGATGAGTGCTGGAGAGAAAGCCAAGGCAAAGGCCGAACAGGTCGTCGGAAAGACCGTGCGGAAGGCGGCCCACGCGGTGCACAAAGATACCCTCGCAGCAAAGGGCGCCGCCCTCGAAGCACGGGGCAAGATGCGGGGCGAGAAAGAGAGGACCAAGGACTCCTTCAAGCGCTGACAATGTCATGACATTGGGTGACCGTGGTCGGGTGGCAGTGCCGGGCCCGGGCCGTCTCAGGGTGACCGACGACGGGTGCTCACGCTCGACAACGACCAGGAGGCGCGGCAGACTGCCGCGCCTCGTGTCTGCCCAGCTAGGCCTCGGTGGTCACTGCAAAGGGCTTGGTCTGTCGGGGCGGAACGCGTGGGGCGCGCAGCCAGCCCGCTGTAAATCTGCTCGCTGGGGCCTGACTTGGGCCGTCGATGGGCGGCCCACAGGGACCACAACGACCGTGGACAACTGCTGGATTGCAGGTCACCGGCTCCTCGGCGCGAGTCGTCCGAGGGCCGCTGCCTCACAAGTTCCTGCGGAACAAGAGGTGCAGCTAGAAGCAGGCTTAGCGGCGGTCAGCCTGTGTCGTATTCGTGTGATCGCCCGCCGTGCCAATCAACCCAGTGCGGATCATCCAGCAGCCGCCACGCGTCCGGCAAGGCCCGCGCGGCGCAGGAACTCGATCAGGTCCGTCGTTGTGGGCGAGGCCGACGGCAGGGGCGCGGATCGTCACCCGGCGGCCGCCCGTGCCGGATGCGCGGTGCACGACGATCGGTGTGCTGGCCATGCCCTCAGGCTGTGACGGTTTGCGGTTCACAGCACACCGAGGTCGGTGTCAGGCCGGCAGTACGGGCACGCCGTGATGCCGCCTTCTGTAAGCGTGCGGAGCGCCTGCTCCCGGGTCAGCTGCTTCGCGGGTTTGCCGGTCATGCGGCAGTCGCTGGTGTGGACCGCGCCCCCGTGCCCGCCATGTGCCCGAGCGGCCCCCAGAAGACGACAAAGACACCAGTGCACCAGGCCCGGGGGAAGAGGCGGACGCTCGGGAGTACACCACATTGGACGCATCACATTGGACGCATCGAACGTCTGCATTCCCGACCTCCTGAACTGCGGTAGCAGTCTGATCAGAGATCAGAGGGTGCCGCGCTTGCCCCTCCATCCCTACGCCACCGGGGCCGCACGTCGTCGCCCGCCCGCGCCCAGAGAGGGCCGAAAGACCAGGCCGGGGGTGGGGACGGACGGCTCCACGGCTCTACACACACTCCCCTCATCTGCACCCCCGCTCCTTGAGTCTTCAGACGCACCGGGCTGCTGCCACTTGCGGCTGGCAGCCGGCTGTCACCGCAGTCTCGCTACAGGAACCACCTGCGAGAGGTGCGCGGGTGAGCACCTCGGCTAGCGCAAGCTCCGAGGACGCCCGCAGGGACGTGCCGAACGGCGCGTGAGGAGTGAACGGACCGGCCTCTCAGCTCGTAAGTGAGGGGAGACAGACGTCATGACGAGAAATCGGTTCTTCCGGTTCGGCAGCACGGGGGCCAACTGGTGCCGTGTACAGCGAAGTTGTTCGTGCAGCCGCATCCCAGCAGTCCTTGCAGGGCGGCCACCGGAATGCCGGTTCCCTTGAACACATGACCAGGAATTTAATATGCACGATCATGCGCGCGCATTCTCAGGCGGAGTCCCCATAGCGAGAGCCTTACTCTCCGTATTTCCTGCCCTGCCCGCACACTTCTCAACGCGGGACTTCTTGCACTCCGGAGCCCGGGGTGCGACAGGGGGCGCAGAAGGGGGGCGCACGCCAAACTTCACTTGACCACGTTTCTGGGATTTTGCTCATGCAGATTGAAGGCCTCTGCTAGCATGCCCGCCCCCGACTGGAGAAGCAGGCAGGAAGAGTCCCGGCCACTGGCCGCACCCATGGCCCGCAAGGGGAGCTCCGCGCGAGGCGCCCGTCGCCGGCGAAGGACCCCAAGACCGAACAGGCGAGTGGGATACGTCACCCGTCGACCTCGGTGCGCCGCAGATTGGACCTCAACTTCCCCTCCTGCTGGCGATTTAGCGCCATCCAAGCCGTCCTGCCCGGTTCCTTCTTGCCAGCATGGTGTTAACTGGTCCTCGGTCTGAACCTTGGCGGGTCCAGGCCCATTCGCCAGGGACCCAGAGGCTCCGCCTCTGGGTCCCTGGCCTTTCTTTCGATACCGGCAAGTAAGAGTTACCAGCCGTTCATGCGGCCGATTTCTCGGCGCCACATAGCTCAATGCAAGAACATTTCCTTACGCAATTGAATGCAATCTCCCCCCGCCTTCGGAATTCTTACTTCCAGCGGCATGTGATCCACATCACTCCACGCTTCGCTGGAAGGGTTTTTCCCTCCCGGAAGGGAATTCTGACGCTCCGTCATTGACGGCTGGGATTCACGCCACCAACGGGGTACCGTGCTGCGCATCGAGTCGTCCCATCAGCCTCACGGCCTCAACACCCGGAGCGCGGATCGGGAGGGCACTGGACCCGCCACTCATTGTTTGTCTATACCAATAGGAGGTTCGGGCCGAATGGCAACCGCCGTCTCCAACGGCGTTGTCGAGCCAGCCCGCCACGCGGCGGTGCTGGCTGACTATGCCCACCCGGGGCCGATGCACAGCCGAATCAAGTGCGCTGGAATAGCCGTCGCACGTGTGATGCTGCCGTCAGCCGTCGCCTGGAGCTCCGAGCCGCTGCTCCCGTCTGCCGGCGGCAGCGAGCCACGAGCTGTCTCCACACCTGCCGCCACCGCTGTCTTCTCACCTTCAGGCATTGCTTCCAACGCCCGACAAGTCGCCCCTGACTGTCATGGCGTGTGTAGGCACGCCACCGTCGCGTGGAGGCAAGACTGATGGCGCCCCCCAAGATCGACGCGGCCAGCCCGGCACAAGTCCTCAATGGAGAACGGCAGATGCCTCGGGACAGCTTCCTCGAGCTGCTCCCACCCTCGCTGTTGTCCACCCTCTACGTCGTCGGCCGCGGTCCTGAGGCCCGCATAACCCCGACACGTCTCTTCCCCAAACGGGCGTTCCTGCCACTAGGCCCCAACGACACAACCGCCTTCATCATCCTGGTCGGGTGCGTCGTCCAGGAACGGTTTCCGTTCACGGCGAAGATTGCTCGCTTCCGCGGAGCCGGACAGTTCGTCGGAGAAGGCAAGCTCCTCGATCCCCGATCCTCCGTCACCACCAGGTGCCTGAGCGACACATGGGTTCTGCCCTGCTCCGTCCGGCGCATGAACGCCCTCTTCGGCCAGTACCCCGAGGCGCGCCATGCCCTTCTGTGCAGCCTGGAAGCACGGAACCGCAGCGACGAAGAGATTTACAGCACCGTCAGCCGCACACCTCTGGAACGTGTGAGCGCCCTCTTGCTCCATCTGGCTCGCATCACCGGCACCACCGACGGAGACGGCCACACCATCATCACCGGGCCACGGCAGAAGGACCTCGCCGAGGCCTTGGTGCTCGGTCAGTCCACTATCGAAAGCGCCGTCGCGAAGCTACGTCAACGGGGCGTCATCGACAGCAGATACCGGACCCTCGTGGTCATCGACATGGATCAACTCGAACACCTCGTCAGCCCTTCGCCAGCCCACCGGCCGAGGGCACAGCCGTAACTCATGCTCCAGGGCGCCAAACACGCCTCCCACGCGCTTGCGTCCGAAGACTTCCCTGCCCCTCTGCACAGCACGGCAAGGCCCGCGGCAGTGCACGTTCCCCCTGGACGGAACAACCATCATGTCCCTCAACCCGACGACAACCGCTCTGACCACACTTGCGGAAGGACCCGGTGTCCTTCCCGTACTCATCCCAGCCCTCGTCGGTGCTGCCATCGTCACGATGGCGATCCTCACCTACCGCCGGCACCGCAAGGAGCGGAGCATCGACAAGGCCAGCGACGATCTGGACGCCACCGAGGTCTACTTGAAGGAGATGCTGGAGAAGCTGTGCGAGAACGCACAGCAGCCATGCAGCTCCGAAGATGTCTCCTACTTGCGCAAGAGGCGCCACCTGATCGACGAATCTGCCAGCCAGTGGGACGTGATCCGCTCTCAACTCGCACAAGTCGTCCGCTGCATCGACGTCTACCTCGGCAAGGAAATCCCAGAGGCAGCTGCCGTCACCGACAAGTACCTCCGCAGCACCAAGAGGGCATCCATCCCGGCCGATTACGACATCGGCACGCTGCTCAAGCGTGCGATGGAGCAGGAGTCGGCCCGCGTTGACTGCAAGGCAGCAATCGCCACAGCTCAGCAGACAATCCGGGCACGCCGCAAGGGCTAACCGACTACACGGTGAGGGGCTACACCAAGCGCTGTGCAGCCCCCTCACCGTCCTACTTCTTGGTCCTCCGCAATCTGGGGGCGCGCGCACCGAGTCGGCTTCAGCGGCGTCTGCAGATGCCTTCTCGGCCGGAACGGTAACGCCATCCTCAGGACGCTCTCTGCCTCACCTCAGGCAAGGAAAGCAGCAGCGTCACGACGCTGCCCCACATCAGGGACCTTCGCCGACGTAGGGGCCAGGTCGAGAGTATCGGCCAAGCCGCGCATGCCCGCCTCGATCGTCTCGGCGGTCTCGTCCGCTCGCCGGGCCGGCGGGTGCGCCGGCAGGAGGAAGGCGAACGGCGCCCGCTGCGGCGACGGTTCGTTCCTGGCCCGGCTGGGCGGGCTGACCCTGCGGGTCATCGACGCCGAGATCAGCATCGCCACTTCCGGAGGGTTCACACCGGCCGCTGCCGGCTGCTGACCACCCTCACCGATCCGTCGGCCCACCCGGCCGCCGAGCTCATCCGGCTCTACCACGAACTGGTGACGTCCCCGGCCGGCTGACGCGCACATCGACAAGGGCCCCACCCCCGGCCGGGGGTGGGGCCCATTCGTGTTCAGCGTGCGAATCGCCGCCGGTCAGCCTAGCCAGTGGCGTCCTGTCGCCTGCGGCGCATCCACCACATCAGGGCCGCACCGGCGGCGACGACCGCCGCGGCGATGCCGGAGATCAGCCCGATCGGGGTGCTGGAGCCGGTGTCGGCAAGGTCGCCGTCCGGGTCTGGCCTGTTCGCCGACGGGGTCGGCTTCCCGTCGTCGCCCGGGGTGGACGGGTCCGGGGCCGGGGTCGACGGCGGGTCGGTCGGCTTCGGGTCGTCCGTCGGGGTCGGAGTGGGGTCCGGGCCCGGGTCCTCGCCGCCGGCCTCGATGTTGCCGCTGCCGCCGAGGTAGAGGGTGTCGGTGTCCCGGTAGGACACGTCATCCGACTGGAGAGACGTCTTCGTCGTGGTGTCCAGGGTGCGGTGTTCGACGTTGAACCGGGTCTGGGTGATGTTCCGCTTCGGCTGCTTGGAGAAGTCCACACCGCCAACGCCCTGGTTGAAGACCTTGCCGCCGTACTCCAGCTCGAACCACTCGATGCCCTCACGCAGCGACTTCATGTACTTCTGGTACACGTCTTCGCGGGTCCACTTGTCGTGCGGGGCGCGCAGCGGCCACGCGGAGACGTCGTTGGAGTTGATGATCTTACGGAAGTCGGTCGGCGTCTTGGCATCCTGCTGGCGGATGTACTCGGCCGCGACACGCGAGGTGTAGACGGCGCGCAGGTCGGCGTAGCGCTTGTCGTTGTTGACCCGCTCCTCCATGAGGGGAACGATGTTGACGCGAACGCTCGCTTCCATCGACTTCTTCTGCGCGTCGGTCAGGCCCTTGCACTCAGTGCTGCCGGGCGCCTCCCACTCGATGTCGAGCCACTCGGTGGACACCTTCAGGGGCGCGTCGAGGATGTAGATTCCGCCGTCCTGCTCGCGAACCTGGGCAGTCTTGGGCTCGGCCCAGAACCGGACGCCGGGGAAGCACGGAAGGCCGTTCTGGCGGGGGGCGGTGTCCCAGTACCGCTTGCCGCCGGCGTGCTTCTTCGGGTTGAGGGCTTCGGCGAAGTCCTCCTTCATCAGGTAGTCGGCCTCAAGCAGGACCCGGCCGGCGTCGGTCTTGCCGAACTTGGCATCCATGATCTTGTCCGGCTGGTCCGGGTTGAGGTTGACCCAGAACTTCTCCGGGGTGAGCGCGAGCCAGGTGAACAGGGCGTCGGAGGAGAGCTGCATGCGCGCCTCGCCGCCGAAGCCGGGGTTCTCGTCGGAGTTGGGCATCTGGTCGGCACGCATGGAGTACTGCATGCCCTTGCCCTTGCCCAGGCCGCCGACGTACCGCAGTTCCAGGGTGGTGAAGTCGACGCCACCCGGGCCGCCGCGCGGGAGGGTGCCCCGGGGGTCGAGTCGGCGGGCGTCGGCCTGGATCTTCTTGGCCTCTTCCAGGGTCTTCCCGGAGCCGTTGATGCGGTCGTTCAGTGGGCCGCGCGTGCCGCACGAGGACGCGGCAGCGAGCTGCATCCTGCCCTGGCCGCCTTGACAGCCCGGGGCGAACCACCGCTGATAGTCGGAGTATCCCCGGATGGGCTTGGTCCGCGGGACGGGGTTGTAGATTCGCTGGTTACCGCGAACCTGGTTCGTCTGACCGGGCCGTAGCCGGTTGACGTACCGGTTCAGGTTGTCGATCTTCTTGCGCTGGCCCTCGGTGAACGGCTTCGCACCGGTGAACCGGAACTTGTGGTCCGGCATGAACCGGGCGATCTTCCGGTCCTTCGCGAGCTGCTTGTTCGTCAGCTCCGAGTTCGACTTGAACTCGTTGAACTCCTTGGCCTTCTGGTTGTAGGCGTCGTACCGGCGCGTTTCGACGACGTTGCCCTGTGCGTCGATGAGCTCGACGGTGACCTCACACAGCCAGTCCGGCCCGACCAGACGGAAGTCACGGACGAGCTGACGTTCGAACGCCGAGCCCTTGTGGTTGTTGGTCTGGTTGCGGATGAACCGGTGCTCGAACCAGTGGTCGAAGCTCAGGCCCTCCGTGTTGTGGAAGTACCGGGCGTAGATCTCGAACTTGCGGTCCTCCGGGTCACCGGACTTGTCCGCGGCCTTCTGCCACGCCTTGTAGTTCTTCTCCGTGTCGTTCGAGACCTTCGACAGGGCTTTGGTCTTGTCGGCGGCCGTCGGCGGGTTCACCCCGTCGTACGCCTTGCCGGGCAGGTCGTAGTTGAAGTTCTTCGGGTTGCCCTGCCAGGCGGAGAAGTTCGAGCCGGTGGGGTCGTTGGGGAACCCCGAGTTCGTCGGCGTGCTCTGGTACTGCTTGCCGAGGTTCTTCACGTCGCAGCGCTTCGCGCCGGGCTTGATCCTGGCCGCGACGGCGCGCGGCGCGGCGGCGGCTGTGTCGATCTCGATGCCGGGCAGACCGGTCACGGTGACCGCCGCGGCGATCCCGAACACGGCCAGAACACGGCCTGCCAGACGCCACCGCTCGGGTATGCGCAGTGCTCTGTTCAAGTGTGATCTTCCCTCACGTGTGGGGCCTTGAGGGGATACGGGGCGGCGCGTGAGGCCCCCGTGACGTGTACGCGTCGCCCGTTCACCCTAGACCGATCCGCCGACAGGCAAGAAACGGTTAAGGCCGTGTCGGCATGTCAACCCGGTTGCTGGAAAGGGAAGTTGAAGCGTAGTCAGTCGCTGAGGTACAGGGCTTCCATGTGGCTGGTGGCGTGCTCGCTGTGCCGCACCCGCAGCGAGGAGGCGTCCAGGTCGGCCCTCCCCCACGGGTCCGCGCCGGCGAGGCAGGCCGTGGCGAGGGCGCCCCAGTCGTTCTGATTCGGTTCGTCGTCCAGGTCGAAGTACACGTCGAGGTCTTCGAGGACTTCCGTCGTGATCCCGAGGGCGGACATCACCGCCTGCGGGTCGCCGGTCACGACGAACGGTTCGTCACCGGGCCAGCCGCAGGCATGGAACATGGTGCCGTCCGGCAGCCACACGAGGTCTTCGGTGTGCTCGGCGCCGCAGTGCACCTCTACCCGGCCCACGATCCGTGCGTCGGGGAAGCGCTCCCGCAGCCGAGTGGCCTCCGCCAGAAGCGGCATGTCGTTGCCGTCGTCCGCGAACGCCGGATCGGAGATCGACACGAGGTTCCCCCACGCCCCCGCCTGCACGAGGTCCAGATCAGCTCTCGTGGCGACCTTAATCGTGTCGCTCCGCTTACGGGGGCCGAGGTCTTCGATCACGTAGTCGATCGTGCCCAGGGAGCGAGCGAACTCCGCGGCACGCTCCGGGTCGTTGGGCGGAAGGTCGTCGACCTCGACCGTGAACGGCGGGTGCAAGACGGTCAGTTCGTAGCGGACGCCGCTGCCATGGGTTATGCGGTCGGGCGGGAAGGTCCAGAAGCCGGTGTCAGACATGCCCGTCACCGTAACGGGTTCCCGATCTCCTCGAGGTGCACTCACCCGCGCCTAGGCCCGGACCGCTACGCGTGGTTCCAACACGCGCTTGGCCGCACAAGCGCTCCCTGTCTCACCGCCTTCGCCGGGGACATAACGGCAACCGCTCATTACCTGACGAGACGGCAAGGGCAACGACACTTCACAGGCATCACACACGCGGCCACAGACAGCGTCCAGGACGCACGGCGGCGTTCCCGGGGTCGCGGAGGATCTCTTCCGCCACCTTGAGGAGGGGAGGATGGAGCAGTACCGCCGCGAAATCTACGCGCGCCGGTCCGCTTTGCCGCGCGACACCTGGGCTCCACGCTGGAACGACCCCGTCTCCATACACACTGACGGTTCCGTGCCGGCTATGCCTCTACTGCACCACCACGCGCCCGGAGACGTCGATGTCCCGGCGGCGTAGGGACGCCAGAACCAAGCCGGGGGTGGGGACGGACGGCTCCACCGACCTCGACACCGTTGGTCTCGCACTGCTCGGTGGAACTCATGGCGTCGGACCCGGGCGAGTAGGAGAAGGCAGCGCAGAGGCTGGTGGCGTTCCAGGAAAAGCTGGTGGCGTTCCAGGAATAGACGCAGCGGGGAATCAGCAGCACCTGTGCCGCTCACGCCGGGCGTCCCGTATGTAGAGGTGCGTCAGGCGCTTGTCGAAGCCCTGTATGGATTACTCCGATTTGCTGATCATCACTGCGTGTCGAACAGGCGTGACGATCGATCGGCTGCCCACGGGAAAGGCTCGCCCTTGGGTTCGGACGTGAAGTTCCCAACCGATCGAACGAGGAGCACGTACATGACTCCTGACAACAGGACAGAGTCCCGACTGGGACCGCTGCCCCGCCGAGCCAAGTGGAGGGCCGGCGGCACCATCGCCTCACTCGCCCTGGTTCTGGCAGCCGGGGTGGCCAGTCCGGTCGCGGCCGCGGCTCACAGCATGGGCGAACGCGTGAGCGCGTCGAGCAGGACAGGCAGCGCAGACGCCAAGTGCAAGGACACGTCGCACCGAGGCGGTAAGGACAACTGCAAGAGGGGACCGAAGGGCGCCACCGGCCCAACGGGTCCCACAGGCCCGACAGGTCCGACGGGTACGCAGGGTGACCCGGGCGCGACGGGACCGACCGGTGCAACGGGCGCGCAGGGTGACCCGGGTCCCACAGGCCCGACAGGCCCGACGGGTACGCAAGGTGACCCGGGTCCCACAGGCCCGACAGGACCGACGGGTACGCAAGGTGACCCGGGTCCCACAGGCCCGACAGGCCCGACGGGCGCGCAGGGTGACCCGGGTCCCACAGGCCCGACAGGACCGACGGGCGCGCAGGGTGACCCGGGTCCCACAGGCCCGACAGGCCCGACGGGCGCGCAGGGTGACCCGGGTCCCACAGGCCCGACGGGTGCCACCGGGGCGACGGGTGCCACGGGTGCCACCGGACCGGGCATTTTCACGGGATACGAGGGAGTTACGGTGCAGTCCGATCCGGGTACTCCTGGATCGTTCAAGTCTGTCACGGCGCAATGTCCTGCGGGAAAGAACGCTCTCGGTGGGGGGTTCTTCGGCCCCCAGTGGAGTTTCTCGCAGTCAGGATTTTCCGGGCCTCTAACGGCGCCAACTGGCTGGACGGTATCGGGCGTTAATGAAGGGCCCGCTACAACTTCCTTCACAGCCTATGTAACGTGCGCTGATGTAACTCCCTAAGACCGTCCTACCTTCATGGTCGGGTGAATCAGCGGGTCAGGCCGGCGTGGGGTGCAACGAACGAGGCCTCCCGGCTATTGATCTGTCGTGGATCGTCGGCGATCAAGCGGCCATGACCATAGAACGCTGACCCCCGCTTCGGGCCGCAGGGTTACAGCAAGCCGTACAGCAGCGAAGTGCAGCAACCCCAGCAACCGTCGCCGACCCGCAACCGTCTAGCCGATAGTTCACATCGAGAGGGTCGGCCCCGTGCCACAGGCGTGCCAGATGGAGCGGGGACTCACGGTGAACGGCGGCTGCAGCGCGGCTGAGGTGAGGCAGGCGACGAAGCCAGCTTTGCCCAGGTCAGCGCCCCACTCGCCCCACCTCGCTCCTAAAGCGGGTGCCGCAGGTTCGAATCCTGCCGGGGGCACCAGTGCAGGGACCCCCAGCCGATCACGGCTGGGGGTCTTTGACATCCAGGTCCGGCTTGAGCTGGCCTTTGGGCGCCCGGTTTAGGTGAACAGCCCAGGCTCGGGTTCGGTGAGGATGCCGCGGACCACCAGGCATTTTCAGCTTCGTGCGGGTGCCCTCGGCGCGCTGCGGCTCGGTGCCGAGAAGGACAGCCGAAGCGTCAGTCAGAACACGGGTCAGGGCCCCGAGCGCCGGCACCTACATCCTCACAGTCAGGACTCGACCCGGGTGATGACGATCTCCCGTTTGAGGATCTTGCCGGTCGGCCCCTTGGGGAGTGTCTCGGTGATCGTGACGACCCGCGGGTACTTGTAGGCGGCCACCTGTGCCTTCACATGGTCGCGGATCTCCTCGGCGGTGGCGTGCGCTTCGGGCTTGAGGACCACCACCGCTGCGACCTCCTCTCCCAGCAGCGGGTCCGGCACACCGACGACGGCGGCCTCGGCGACCGCCGCTTCGGCCACGACGCCGGAACCCACGTCACCCTGGAGCAGGCCGAGAAGCTGGGAAGGGAAGGAGCGGCGCTCGCGCGAGGTCTCCATTCCTTCGAAAGCGTGGCAAAGCTCACGGCCGAAGAGACCAAAGAGGCCGATCTGCTGTACAAGCAGCTGGGCAAGGGTGCCCACACCCCTGAACTGAAGTCCCTCGCAGAGGACTTGTTCGAGCATGAGAACGCGATGCGGGACTGGCTCGAGTCCGAATTGGACGGGAAGTCCGACGGCGCCGAGAAGGTATTCGCGTACCTAGAGCGTCACGGGATCTCGCGAGAAGAGGCTGTGACTCCGCGGAAGTTCAGGGAAGACGTCGGGGGAGACAAGCAGCAACTCGTCCTTGCGTTCTTCTCCAACGAGGACGCCGCCGACCAGGCAGCCAAAGCCCTGAAGAACTGGGAAAAGGCCAGCGAGTACATGAAGGCCGACGCGATCGGCGTGCTCGTCAAGGACAAGCACGGCAAGATCAAGGAGCACAAGCTCGGACGGAGGGCCGGGAAGAAAGGCATGGAGGTCGGCGTAGCCCTCGGCGTGATCGCGGCGATACCCACAGGCGGCCTCTCCCTGGTCGGGGGTGCGCTCGCAAGCGGGGTCGGAGGCGGGGTCATCGGCGAGTTCTTCCACAAAGGCCTCAAGATGACCAACGAGGACGTGGAGCGCATCGGCCGCGAGCTCGACGAAGGTCACGCAGCAGTTGGCGTACTCACCTGGGACTTCGAGACCGAGGCCGTGGCAGAAAAGCTCAAGGAGACGGGCGGAACACTCCAGACTCTTGAGGTGGCCAAGGTGGAGGCTGAAGACCAAGAACCCACGGCCACCACGGCTCGACAAGGGACGTGAGGCGGACTCGACGGCTCGGTAGCTCGGGGCGAAGGTGGCCGTGCCCCTAGGAGGCACAAATGACGAACGCTCCGGGCTTTTCAAGCTCATCCGTAACGGCCCAGTCGTGGGAACCCTTCGTTGAGGACGACCGAGAGATGGGGCAGATTCATTTGCTCGTCCAGGCAGAAGAGGGCCCGGTATCGGGACTGTGGAGGATCGGCCCCGAGGAGGGCGCAGAGATCCCTTACAAGGCCGTGGGCACCGACACGTTCCACGTCATCGAGGGTGAGGCGGAGATGGAAACACCCGACGGCGAGAAGATCAGGTCGGACGACCGCAAGGGAGCAGGCTGTGAGCAAGACAGATTCTGAACCGGATGTCGTGATCGTCGGCGGCGGGTTTGCCGGTGTGACAGCCGCGCGCGAATTGTCGATGCGCGGGCGTCGGGCGGTGCTGGTCGAGGCGCGTGATCGGCTGGGCGGCCGGACCTACACAGCGGACCACGACGGGCATGCCATGGAGCTCGGCGGTACGTGGGTCCACCCCCTGCAGCCGCACGTGTGGTCCGAGATCAACCGGTACGAGGTCGAAACCGAGACTTTCCCGGTCCTGGAGGGGTTGCGGCAAGCGGTCGTGTCCGACGGCCGCATCGTGAACATGTCCGACGACGATGCCGCGCGGGCACTGGAGGCGTTCGACCAGTTCTGTGCCCCGGGCACGACGCTGTTTCCGGAGCCGTTCTCGGAAACCGTGGGTCCGGACCCGCAGGGCCTGGGCGATCGATCGCTGCGTCAGCAGCTTGAGACCTTGCAGGTGGCGCCGGAGCTGCGTGACTGGGTGGAGGGGATGTGCAGCTTGATCGCGTTCGGCCCGCTCGATCAGTCCGGCGCGACCGAGGTCTTCCGCTGCTATGCCCTGGCGGGGCACAGTGCGGCGCAGGCCATGGCCGCGTTGTCGGCAACGAAGCTGGTGAAGGGGACACGGGAGCTGATCAACTCCATCGCCGGGCAGGCCACACTGGCCGAGATCCGCCTCAACTCGCCCGTGCGGCGTGTCGTCCAGACCGGTGAGGGAGTGCGGGTCGAGCTGGAGAGCGGCGAGGCCATCGGCGCGCCGACCGCCTTGATCGCGCTACCGATGAACGTGCTGAACAGCGTGGAGTTCGAGCCTGGCCTGTCCGACATCAAGCGGACCGCGTCGGCCGATCGGCACGCGGGTGCCGGTATGAAGTGCTACGTGCGCGTGAAAGGCGACGTCGGCAACGTGAGCATGGTGGCCCCCGAGGCGCAGGCGATCAACTTTTTGGTGACCTACGACCACGGACCGGACGGCTCGTGGCTGATCGTGTTCTCCGCCAATCCGAAGCGGCTGCCGATGACCGAGTTCGACGACGTTGCCGGCATGCAGGAGGCACTGCAGCTGTTCCTGCCGGGCGTCGAGGTGGAACGCATCGTCGGATGGGACTGGACCAACGACCCGCTCGCGCTCGGCACGTGGTGCATCTACAGGCCGGGACAGCTGGCACAGGTGCTGCCGGACCTGCGCACCACCGAAGGACGGCTGTTCTTCGCGGGCGCCGACTCGTCGACCGTGTGGCGCGGCTTCATCGACGGGGCGATCGAGAGCGGCTACCGCTCCGCCCGCCACATCGGCGACTATCTGACCGCCGGCGGGGCCCAGAGCTGAGACAGCAGGTCGGGTGATGACCGCTTCCGGCTCTGGCCGTGCGGCGACCTCGCCGAGCGGATGGGACGTCCGCCTGTACTGGCCGCAACGCGATGGGCGGCGACGGAGAGTTCGTTGCCGTCGTGGGACTGGGCCGTCTGAGCGGCGGGACGGGATGGCGTCATGTCCTGCTCAGCTGTCGGCCGCGCCGATCATCGATGCCGGGCGCGGCTGGTGGCGTGGCTCCAGAGCCCGGGCGACGTCTCTACGCGCGGCCCTGGGCCTCGGCGTCGGCGTCGGCGACGGCAATCGCGATGCCGAGTGCTTTGGCGATGTTGCCGGCTGCCATCATGACGCGAGCCGTGCCCACGATGGGGGCGATGGCGACCAGGACATCCTGCACCTTGTCAGCGGTCAGGCCGGCCTGGATGGCGGGGTCGATGTGGGCGACGTATGAGATCGGCGGAGCGTCCGAGGCGGCGAGGGCCGCGATGCGGGTGACCATGAACATGTCCGGGGTCAGCCCGCACCGCTCAATCGAGTCGACCGTCATCGCGGCGAGGGTGTCCAGTACCGGGGTTTCAGATGCTGTGGCCATAGCGGGTCGTCTCCTGTTGGTGTCGTGACAAGGTCAGCGGCGGTAGTAGGGCTCCGCATCTCGGTGCAGCGTGTACTGCTCGACCGTAAGCCTGTTTCCCGCGGGTTGCCTGTTCAGGGGATCGTCGACGGCGGGGCAAGCTCAGCGAGCGGCTCCCCGGGCCCCCGACCGTGGACGCACATTGGCAGGTCACCAGCGCCCCCACGAGAGCGGGATGCTCCACGAGCCCTCCCGGGCAGGTCGGACAGCACCCGGACCGGTCGTCGGTCGTTCGGGTTCTTCACCCGGCCATGAGGATGTCCGATCCGGTGGATGGCATCAGAATTGGCGTTATCTACCGTTTTGCCGGATCGGAGACAGCCCATGAAGGACCTCAAGTTTGAGCAGAAGCGCTCGCTGTCACGCCTTGAGGCGGCTGATCAGCTCACGGCACTCGCGGCCGCGCTGAGGCAAGGCGGCGATGCCGAACTGGAAGTCGGCCTCAGTAAGTTGAGCCTGCGGATCCCCGACGACCTTCGCAGCGAGATAGAGATCGAGGTCGGTGACGGGGAGATCGAGCTGGAGATCGAGTTCAAGTGGCCGACCGCACCGACCCGGACAGCGCCATCGCAGGCGGTGGCAGGCACAAAAGTGGCCGCGAGGAGGCGGAAGAGCGCGCCTGCCAAGCCCGGGCGGAGCAGCACCGGCACCAACAGGAGCAAAAGCGCGAAGCGGTCCGCGACAAAAACGCCCTGAGCCGCGTCAAGGCCCTCGGGCCAGCCACCACGGCCGAGCGGCAGGCCCGCGCCCAGGGCGATTTGGCTCGGCGGGCCACCCGGCGGTGATTCACAACCAGCTGATCACGGTGCTGATACCGATGCACATGAGCGCGAGACAGACGATCAGGCCCGCCATGCATCCCAGTGCGAAGAGCGAGTCATGGACGGATCCCGGCTCGGTAGGTTCGTCAGCCCCAGAGCCCACCTGGTCCCAGTCCACCGGTTTCCCTGAGGACTGCGATGCAGCGAGGCGCATCGCGGCCAGTTGCGCACGAGCGAAGGGAGTCTCCGCTGCCGCTTCCGAGCCATGCCAAGCAAGTGCCCGCATACGGTCGGCCGGGTGTCGGTAACGGGCTTCGAAGGCCGCCACCTCCTCGGGAGAGCGCCCGGCGTCGAGGTAACTCCAGCGGCCGGCTTGCGCAGACTCCCCGAAAAGTCGATAGACGCCCGCGAGCCTGACGCGAAGGGAGAGGTCTGCGGGGAAAGAGGACACCAGCCCACGCAAACGCTGCCGTGCCACGTGAAGGCGGCCCGCCGCGAGGTCGGTGTCCACCTTGGCCAAGGTGTTCTCGATAGTCACGATTGGCCATGATTGCTTCCAACCATGGTGCGCGCCAAGGGTTTCCCGTGCAGGCCGGCCGATGGGCCCCGCCGCCCCCTGGTGAGGGGGCAGCGGGGCCCAGGGTGTCACCCGGGGAAGTCCAACCACTTGAGGCAGACCGTGGAGGACTTCGCCTCGTTCGTCACCCCGTTGACGGTGAACCGCACGGTGCCTCCGTAGGGGCCGCCGACGTATCCGGCTCCCCAGTCGTAGCAGTCCGGGACGGCCGCCGTAGGTCCGTAGCAGGCCCGCTGGGTGCCGGTGCTCAGCGTCATCTGCTCGCAGGAGGCGTTGCCGAAGTCGCTGGAGATGACACCCGAGACGGTGACGGCCTTGCCGGAATGGTTGTTCGCGACCAGGACGACCTGGGCGCGGCCCAAGTCGCTGACGACGAGACAGCCTTGGAAGGCCACCCCGCTGACCGCGGTGTGCGCCACGCTCTTCTCGCAGCTGGTGACCTTACCGACCTGCTGCCACTGCGGCGCGGCCACGGCCGTGCCGGAGCCCAGGATCACGCTGCCGAGCACGGCAGCCCCCGCCGCGACTGTCTTCAACACCTGACGCATGGCATCCCCCTCTGCATTACCGGTGAAGAGGTTCGAACTCTAGATCAATTCGGGGAGGGACGTGTCCCCTTTTGGGCAGGAAGGGGGGCGGGGGTTCACGACCAACCTTGGGCCACAATCCCTCAGGGGGACACGTCCGCCCTTCGCTCAGGGACTCTGTAGCGCGGCCATTTGCGCTGTGTACGTCGGGACAGCCAGGTTAGGAGGACACTGGGCGTATGGCCCTACCCAAAACGCATCGTTGCTCGACCTGCTCGGACGGTGCCGCGCAGGACACAGTCCTTCACGAAGACCTCGTCGTCGGAGCACCGCTGTCCATGGAGGATCTCACCGACGCACAGCGCCTCGACCGGTTCGCCCGCAAGTACGCCTACGACGGTTGCCTGGTCAGAGAAGTCCGGCGGGTGCCGCACGACAGCTTGAGCGGCTACGCCTGGTCCGTCCGCTTCACCGAGAGTTCGTAACAAGTGGATCACCGGGCGCTCCCGGAGGATGCCTGCATCCACCGCTGACATCAACGACGGCGGAGCGGGTGTCGCCGGTTCTAATCCTGCCGGGGGCACCAGCGAAAAGGCCACCTACCAACCTTGGTAGGTGGCCTTTGACATCCATGCCTGACGTCAACGGCGGCGGTCACTCATGACCGGACGCCTCTTGAGCAGCCGTTCCATGTGGCTGGTGGCCCCGCGCTCCATGTGTCCTGGCACCGCCCCGCCGCTCGGTCGTCCGCTGGCTGCCGACTGGGTGCCAAACGCATCCGAGAAGGAGAAATCCAGGGCCCAATCGGAGGACCTACTTTCACCTCATCGGCTGCCATAGAGGCTTACCGGTAGGCCTATCGGCTTACCCGGCAGGCCAGGCCCATCCCAAGCTTGTAGCGTCAGTTCACAGGCGCCGCGCTGCGCCGAATCGCCAAACCGATACTTTCCAAACTTTACTGCGGATCAGATCGGGACGGGTCCACTGCCGCGTCCGCACCGATGGGCCGGAATTACAGAAAGGGAAAGAATTGACTCTCAGCAGGATAGCTCCAAGAGTGACTTTAGGAGTATTTGTCGTAGCCGTCTCTGCTTCGGCCGTCGCTCCTGCTTCCACGGCAACCGCCTCCCATGAGGCACGGAACATAAAACCCTCCCATGAGGCACGGAACATAAAATCCTCCCATGAGGCGGGGAGCATAAAATTCACATCCAAGCGGCTCAAGGGCGGGCTGATTGAATGCGCGTCCGAAAACCCCGGACTGGCAGCCTTTCTCACTCGAGACATAGCGAAGTCACTGAAAAATCGTGCCAGTAAAGCCTCGGTGGTGCTGTATGACCGGACCACCCATACCTCCTGCACGTACGGCGCGGACAAGCACTACGACTCCGCGAGCATAGTCAAGCCGATAATATTGGGGGCTCTGCTCCTGGACAGAGGCGTCCACCTGTCCAAGGATGAGCGGGACCTGGCGAGGCAGATGATCGTGAGCTCGGACAACGACGCGACGTACACCCTCTGGGACAGCGTAGGCCCCAAAAATATCCAGAACTTCCTGGACAAGGCCGGAATGAAGAACACCGTCCTCGACGACGCAGGCTTCATGGGCCTGACCCAGGTCACTGCAAGGGACCAGGCCAAACTGCTTGAGCTGCTCACCGCCAAGGGCAACTCGGTCCTGAACGCCGAAGAGCGCAGCTACGTCCTGGGCCTCATGCGTGATGTGCAGAAGGATCAGCGGTGGGGAACTCCCGCCGCGGCCCCCTCGGATGCTGCCGTACAGGTCAAGAACGGGTGGCTTCAGCGTTCCGAGACCGGGCTCAAGGATCCCTGGGACCGCGGAGATTGGAAGGTCAACAGCATGAGTGCGATCACCGGCCGTGCCTACGACTATGGCCTCGTGGTCCTCACCGAGAACAACAGAGTTCCTGAAGGCGAGTCGCCGGAGGTGGGGTGGGACTACGGCATGGATACGGTTGAGGGCGTGGCAAAGGCCATCCACCATGACCTGCATGCGGACCGGACTCCCCCGGCTACCGGCAATCCCAGCCTATGAACACTGCGAACAGCCACACTGTCCCGCCGGTACAGGCCTAAGGTCGGCCGCATGAGTCAGTACGCCACAGCGATTCAGGACGCAGCACAGGAACAGGACCACTTCGGCCCGAGCGGCCATGACATCCGTCAGCCCGTCCGCGTGCACGCGGTTCACTGGCCCGATCCCGGCGGCACCGGCTGGGAAGAGGCCAGGACGATGTGCGGCCGGCCTACGGTCGGCATGGAGCAGGCCGTGCACACGGCTCCCGATCCCACCATCTGGCATGCGCCCAGATGGGATCAGCTGAAGTGCGGCACCTGCGACGAAGCGGTGCGGAACGCCACGCACGACTGATGCCCACGAGTGCGGACTGCGGGCCCCGACTCGCCTGTCAGGCCCGGCAGTCCGCTCTCATCTGGGCCGCCGCGTGGTGTGCGCCCCCGCGTTGGTCGCTGCCCCAGTCCTTGCCGCGGTCCACGAGCTGCACCGTGAGCTGCTGATTGAGGACCGGGATCTTCTCCACGATCAGGCCGCTGCCCCGCAGTGACGTCTGGTCGATCTCGAAGGACTTGATCGCGCTGTCCTGGTCGGCGGGATCGGCCAGCACCGTGTACGTCGTCGGATCGCCCGCCACATCGCGGTCGCGCTCGCTCTCGGGGATGGCGACGGACACCGAGCAGGTCGTGTATCCACTGCCCACGTACCAGGACCAGGTGGCCGTGCCGCCGCTGTCCTTGGTCGGACTGCCCGACATGGGGACTGCACTGAAGCTGCCGTCGCAGCCGTCACCCTTGTGGCCGCCGGTGTACACCGTGTACCAGCCGTCGTCGCCGTCGCTGAAGCGGCCGCGCTCCTGGTAGCTGCCGCCGCCGGTGCAACCGGGCCCGGCCCAGGCGGAGTACGAAGGACGGTGGACGTTCTGCGGGGGCCTCTGCTTCTCCTCACCCTGGGAACCGCCGGGGCCCGGCGACGGCGAGCCCGTCGGCGACTCGGAGGGGGCGCCGGGCAGCGCGGTGGGCTCGATGCGCTGCGGGGCGCCGCCGAGGTCGCCGAAGTCGAAGTCGGAGTCACCGCCGGACGCGTCCGCCCCGGCCGGTTCCGAGTCGCCTCCGTACAGCGTGACCGCCACGACCACCAGGGTGAGTGCCATCAGCACAACTCCGCCGGCCAGCAGGATCTTTCCGGTTCGGGAGAGGAGAGAGGCGCGTCCTGCCAGCATCTCGCGGGCCACCCACGCCCCGCTCAGGGTCCGGCCTCTGGCACCAGCCACTCTGCCTCCTGTGCACTCCGGGCATGGCATCCCGGGCAGCGACATCCTGCCGTCGTCGCCGCCGCATCGTTCGCATGCCGTGTCACACCCGCACCACTGGACCAACCGCGCGGTATGACAAGGGTGTCCACTATGCATCAGCGGACCGGGACGAGGTAGGTGTTAACGGCGGTAAGGGGTCAGCGGAGTTCGTCGGGGCAGGCCGTACCGCGCGGCAGCTGGTACGGAGCAGCCAGGCGGTACAAACCCGGTGCAGGCGCGAGCAGTTCGGTCCACTCGTCGCCGTCCATGTCCTTCTGTGCCTTCAGCAGACAGCCGTTGGGATTGACGAAGGTCTTGCGCCCGCCCGAACGCGCCTTCGACTCGTCCGTCTCCTGCGGGCCCTTCACCTTCTTGCCCTGCTCGTCGACGATGCTCAGCCACGGCGAGTACGGGACCCGGATCAGCACCCGGCCCGCCGTCCTCACCTGGATCGTGAGCTCACCCGCGCCCGCGTGCTCCACGGCGGCCGACGGGTCGGCCAGCGGCATCGGGTTCTTCACCGCGAACAGCTGCCAGTTCCCGTCACCCCACAGCCGCGTCAGATACGGCTGGCCCGCACGCACCAGTTCCGCCTCCTGCTTCGCGCCGCTGGAGTCCGGCGCTCCCTTCGGCAGCACGACATAGTGGACCGCCCACCGGTCCAGCCAGGCGCGATAGTCGGCCGAGGTCAGCGTCTTCTCCTCGTCGTAGAAGAGCGGATTGCGCTTCATGTCCGCCTGCCGGTTCCAGCCGCGGGCCAGATTGACGTACGGAGCGAGGGCGGACGCCTCCCGGTGGCTGCTGGCGGGCACGACCTCGACCCGGCCACGCTCCGCGCGGAGCCCCTGGAGCCGGTCGACCAGCGGCGCGAGCTCACGGTTCCAGGACGCCGTCGGGGCCGTACGCACCATGTCGTCGACGCCCTTGAAGCCGATCCAGAAGTTCAGGCCCAGGAAGGCGATCACGAGCGCGTACCACTTGCGGGAATGCGGCACGTTGTACGGCAGCGCGGCAAGCAGCACCACGCCCGCGAAGAGCATCGGGAGCCGGGACACGTTCGACCCGATCTGGGACTCGAACACCCAGGTGAGCAGGGTACCGACGCTGTAGACGGCCGCGCCGGTGCGGACGGTGCGCCACTCCTTCGGTACGAGGACGAGGACAAGGACTCCGAAGAGGAACGGCAACGAGGTCGACCAGAACGACATCGGCTGCGTACCGGAGAAGGGGAACAACCAGGCGGAGAGCGCCACGACCAGGACCGGGGCGACGCCGACGGCGTACGCACCGGGGCGGCGCTTGTTCAGGAACAGCGCCGCCGCGACGACGCCGAGGAAGAGCCCGGCGACCGGGCTCGACGCGGTGGCAAGCCCGGCGAGCGGTGCCGCGACGGCCGCCTTCGCCCAGCGTTTGTGGCGCCAGCGGTACGGCCAGCAGAAGACCGCGGCGACCGCGCCGAGGGCGAACATCATGCCGAGGCCGAAGGTCACCCGGCCCGAGAGCGCGTTGCAGAAGAAGGCGAAGATTCCGGCGAGCGAGCAGGCAACGGGATTACGGACGGCGCGGACGCGGACCAGGATCAGCGCGGTCAGGGCGGCCGAGACCGTACCGGCGATCATCATCGTCGAGCGGACGCCGAGCAGCGACATCAGATACGGCGAGACGACGCTGTACGAGACCGGGTGCATTCCGCCGTACCAGGCGAGGTTGTACGCGGAGTCGGGGTGCCTGCCGACGAACTCGGCCCAGGCGTCCTGGGCCGCGATGTCGCCGCCGCTGTTCGCCAGGAAGAAGAACCAGAGCAGATGGGTGAGCGCGGCGAGTGCGGTCGTGAGGAGCACGGGGTGACGCGTGAGCCGGTCGCGGAGATCGGCGATGGGACCGGGGTCGGCAGCGGATTCCGGACCGGGGCCGGGCAGGGGCGGGCGTATTCGCAGCCCGGTGTCGGGGCTGCTGCCGTCCGCCTGTGTCGGCTCAGCGGTGGTCACTGCGGCTCTCCCCGTCTTCCCCGGCTGTGCGGTTGTCCCCGGCCTGCCAACCTCCGACGTGCTCCAGCTGACGTTCCGTGCTGACGTCCGTCCGGACCTGCGTCCTGACGTTCCATCCTCAAGGACGCTGTCCCGGCGCCCAGAAGTTGCCCCGGGACGCTAACACGCGGGCGTCCCGGGATCCCGGGACGCCCGCGCGGCCGGCGCACCCCTAGCCGAGGCGGGTCAGCTTGTCGCCCAATCCAGGCTCCACCAGGTCCTGCTGGAGCGCGACCGGTGCGGTGACCCTGCCCGTGCCGGTGCCGACGGAGACCTGGCCGACGACGTCGCCCGCCTTCGCGGAGTGCGGCAGCGCCTTGCCGCTGTCGCTGATCGCGATCTGGACCTTGAGGCCGCCCCAGCCGACCGCCTTGAGGTCCTTGGTGGCGATGACGGCCGTCCGGCCGCCGAGGCCGTTGTCGACGTAACCGACGACATCGCCCTTCTTGACGACGGTCGCGGAGGTGACGCCCTTCTGGGCGGCCTTGATCATGGCGATGCTGTAGTCGATCGCCAGGTTCAGCTTGTCGTCGAGAATCGTGGCCTTCTGGGCGCCCATGGCGACACCGACGATGCGGCGTACCTTGCCGTCGACCTCGACGTTGGCGGACCAGAGCAGATTGCCGCCCGCCGGGGTGGAGGAGCCGGTCTTGATGCCGCCCACTCCCTCCTCCAGCAGGGCCTTGTCGTTGTTGTTGCGGATCGTCCCGTTGATGCCGGGGATCGTGGTCAGCGTCGTGTCCACGATCCCCCGGAACACGTCGTTCTGCATGACCGCCTTGGCGAGCTTGAGCTGGTCCTGCGGGGTGGACATGGTGGTGGCCTTCAGGCCGCTCGGGTCCGTGTAGGTGGAGTTGGTCATGCCGAGGTCCTTGGCGGCGTCGTTCATCTTCTTGACGAACTCGGCCTCGGTCTTGGCGTCCCAGCGGGCGAGCAGGCGCGCGGCGTTGTTGCTGGAGGGAATCATCAGCAACTGCAGCATCTGCTTCTCGGTGAACTGCTGTCCCTTCGAGAAGTTCGCCCGCGACTCGTCCTGGTTGTTCGACTCGTCCGCCGCCTGCTGGTCGACGGTGATCTTCGGGCCGACCTCTTCGCCCTTGAGCGGGTGGTCCCGGAGGATCACGTACGCCGTCATCGTCTTCGCGACGCTTGCGAGCGGTGCGGGCTTCTGGGCGCCGTATGTGCCGATGCTGCCGACGCCCTCGACCTCGACGGCGCCCTGCCCCTCGTCCGGGAACGGCAGGCTGAGCGGGCCGCCCTTGAAGGTGAACGTGGGCTCCGCGGAGAGCGCGAGTGACGGCGCCGGGAGCGGGCGTACGGCCTGTACGACCGCAAAGACGATCAGGAGCAGCAGAACCAGCGGCGTCCAGATCTTGACCCGCCGCACGACGGTACGGACCGGGGTCTGCGGCGGGGGCGGGGTGTTCGTCAGCTCGGCGAGCAGATCGAGCGGCGGCAGCGGGGGCATGGGCTGCTGCCTGGTCCGCTCGGCCTCGGTGAGCGCGGCGGGTGCGGCCGGGGTGGTTGCGGCGGGGTTGGTTGCGGCGGGGGCGGCCGCCTGGGGCTTCGCCGCGGCGGGATCCCGTACGTCGTCGGCCCGCAGGGGTACGAACGTGCTGGAGCGCGGGGCGTCGGCCTCGGGCTTGGGCTTGGGCTTGGACCTGGCCGCCGGGGGCACCTTGAACGCGGTGGTGGGCTGATCGACGACAGGCCGCCGGGGCGCGTTGAACACGGCGGTGGGCTGATCGACCGTGCGCTTGGGGGCGGCGGGGGCGGCCTGGTCCGCAGCCTGGTCCGCGGGTGTGGCGCCCTTTGCTTCCGCAGATGCGGCGCCCTTGCCGGGCGCCGGCTCGGCAGCGCCGCCGGTACCGGTGTCCGTGCCTGACGGGACCTCGACTTCGCCGGCAGGCGGGGGCACGGCCGCCGACTTCGCGGCCTCGGAGCCCGAGCCTTCGGAGCCCGAGCCTTCGGAGCCGGCGGGCTCCGGCTCGGCCGTCGCGTCCGGACCGGTCTCGTCGCCGGAGGTCTCCGCGTCGTCCTGACCCGACGGCACCGAAGCGGCAGCCTCGTCGGACGGTGCGGCCTGCGATGCAGGCTTCGCAGCGTCGGAGGCCGAGCCTTCGGCGTCTCCAGGTTCCGGTTCCGGCTCCGGCTCCGTGGACGTGCTCGAACCCGGTTCGTCGTCCGAGGTCTCCCCGTCGTCCTGACCCGACGGCACCGAGGCCGCAGCCTCGTCAGCAGGCTCGGACTCAGACACGGACGTGTCCTCGTCCCTCGCCTCCACCTCCGCATCGGCATCCGCTTCGGCGGCGTCACCGTCGGCCTCGGAGGCCGAGCCTTCGGCGCCCGCAGGCTCCGGCTCGGCGGACGCGCCCGAACCCGCCTCGTCGTCCTGACCCGACGAGCCCGGGACGGCAGCCTCGTCCTCGTCCTCGTCCTCGTCCTCGTCCTCGTCCTCCGCCGGAGACTCGTCCTCGTCCGCGGCCGCGGGCTCCCGCTCCGCAGACGAGCCGGAACCCGCCTGGTCGCCCGAGAGCCCCTCAGACGCATCGCCCGACCCCGGAGCCGGAACTGCCGCCTCCGCGGCCTCAGAGGGCGCCTCCACGTCCGCCGACGCACCCTCGTCGTCCGACGCACCCTCGTCGTCCGCGCTCGCCACCCACGCCGCCACCGCGGCCCGCAGTCTCGCGTCGTTGTCGGCCGAGCCCGACTCCGTGCCCCGCTCCCTGTTCGCCGGCGCAGACGGCTCGGCCGGCATCTTGAAGACCGCCGTCGGCTGGTCCACTCCGGGAGCGGCAGCCCCCGGGGACGCCTGGCGGAACACGGCAAGCCGCGGGTCACGTTCACCCGAAGTCGTCTCCCCCGACGACTTCCGCTGCTCCGACTTGTCGGGGGACTCGCCCGCCACCGTGCCTCCTCCATGAGTCATGTGTCATGCGTATGCCATGCGTACGCATGGTCGGGCGCCGTTCAGGCGACAGCCCGTGTTGTCCGAACCATCTACCAGTGTCCTGTGTGAGAGGACAGCCCCCGCGCATAGACGAGAACGACATACCTGCCGGTTCCCGTACGAAGTGCCCAGGCGCTCTCGACAGACCAATGTGAGAGGGGTCACCCTGTCATTCATCCACGCGGGGAGGCATGGATGGGCAGGAGCCGCAGAACACTTCCGGAAGAGCTTCTGCTGCTCGCTCTGGACCCGACCACGGGTACCACAGCGCAGCCGCAGTCGCTCGACCTCGGCCTGGCCGGAGCCCAGCTAGTAGAGCTGGCTCTGGCAGGACGGATAGCCCCGGACGGGGATCGTATCGCCGTGGTGATGCCACGGCCGACCGGAGATCCGACTCTGGACTCCGCACTGGAGTTGCTGCGCCGACGCGGCAGTCCGGTACGGGCGGTCCATTGGATTGGCGGGCCCCGACTGGGGCTGCGCCAGATTTACCTCTCGCATCTGGAGCGGTGCGGCATGGTGCATGCCGTGGCGGGCCAGATGTGCGGAGTGCTGCCGACAACTCGCTACCAAGCGACGGACACGGCGATCAGCCGGGACATCAGGGCCCGGCTGGACAGTGCGATCCGCACCGGTGTACCGCCGGACCCGCGGACCGCGGCGCTCGCTGCGCTGGCCCACGCGGTCGGACTCGGCAAGCACTTGTACCCCGGGAACGAAGGGCGTTCCTCGAGGTCCCGTCTGCGGGACCTCATCAGGCACGACCCCATGGGCGGACTCGTGGCGCACGCCGTGATGGACGTCCAGAACGGTGTGGCCGCTCAGCCCCGCCGCAACCCCGCCGCCCCGGGCGGCACTCGCCAGCCGGCGGCCGTATCGATGCAACCGCGCCACGGGAGCATGGATCGCGTCGCCGCGCACTAACCGCACCACAAACCGCACCAAAAGCCGCACCGTACACACCGCACAGCCGCCGCATCGACGTCCCCAAGACCCGGTCCGGGAGCCGCACAAGACGCGCGGGGCAGCAGAAACGCTGCCCCGCGCGTTCCCGCGTGTAGCCATTTGCCAGCGCAGCCACGACCATTGGTGGCAGTCTGCTGAGCGGTAGATACGCACAGCTACGCAGCCGGAGGTGCAGTTTCCGTGGCGTCCAACGTCAACCCCACCGTCAGGCGACGTCGTTTGGGCCAGGAGCTGCGTCGGCTCCGGGAACTCAAGGGCATGACGGCCGAAGAGGTGGCGGAGCGCCTGCTCGTCTCCCAGTCGAAGATCAGCCGCCTCGAGAACGGCCGCCGCTCGATCAGCCAGCGCGATGTTCGCGATCTGTGCGGCGTGTACGAGGTCGAGGACCACCGGATCGTCGACTCGCTGATGCAAATGGCCAAGGACTCGCGCCAACAGGGCTGGTGGCACGCCTTCGGCGACATCCCGTACAGCGTCTACATCGGCCTGGAGACCGACGCGGCGAGCCTGCGGGTGTACGAGCCCCAGGTCGTCCCGGGACTTCTGCAGACCCGGCAGTACGCCGAGGCACTGATCGCCGGCGCGCTGCCCGAAAGCGGGACCACCGATATCGAGAAGCGGGTCAGCGTCCGGCTGCGCCGCCAGGAGCGGATCAACGACGCCGAGCATCCGCTGCGTCTGTGGGTGGTGGTCGACGAGGCCGCGCTGCGCCGTCTGGTCGGCGACAAGCAGCTGATGCGCGAGCAGCTCGAGCATCTGGTGGAGCTGTCCCAGCTGCCGCATGTCACCGTGCAGGTGCTGCCCTTCGACATGGGCGCCCATCCTGGCATCAACGGCCAGTACGCGATCCTCGAGTTCCCCGACGCCTCCGACTCGAGCGTCGTCTATATCGAGGGCGTGACCAGCGACCTGTACCTGGAGAAGGCCAACGATGTGCAGAAGTACAGCGTCATGTACGAGCATCTGCGCGCGCAGGCCCTGAATGTGGACCAGACCCGGCAGTTCATCGCGGACATCGCGAAGGACTACGCCCGCTGAGGGGCTTCGCGAGGCGCTTCGGCGGCGAGGGGGACCGCACAGTACACCCCCGCCACCTCGCGGCGGAAGAGTCGCATGGGATCTGCCATCCGGTCGAGTGAATGGCAGCCTCGCGCACCCACTGCGGCGAGTAGCGTCGATCACGCCAGCAAGAACGTTGGCGCGAATCACACCACTTGCTGAAGCGGAGCAGACATGGCAATCACTCAGGGCGCCACGGAGACCTGGACGAAGTCCTCGTACTCCACGGGAAACGGCGCGTGCGTAGAGGTCAAGTCCCCCATCGTGCAGGCGATTGCCGTGCGGGACTCCAAGGTGCCCGCCGGCCCGACGATCACCTTCGTCCCCGAATCCTGGAACGCGTTCGTGAACGAAGTGGGTCAGGGGGCGTTCGATCTCGGCCGATAACCGCGCCGAGGCGCACCCCGAGCAGGACAGCGCCCCAACGCACCACAGAGCACTACAGACATGAGCCCTCTCGACTGGTCCGCCGTCCCGGCCGAGGGGGCTCGGCCACGCCCCCACTGCCATCCCCTCCCCCACCGGCTGCCGTCTCAGCGCGACTGCCTCAGCGCGGCCGTCTCAGCGCGGTTGCCTCAGCCCCCGGCTGCCTCGGCGCGGCTGCCTCAGCGCAGTTGATCGACGTAGCGGTCGGTACCCGGGACCGTCGGAATGAAGGGAGCCACCAACTCCACCCGCCCCAACCCCGATTCGACGACCGCTGCGTCGAGACCGGCGAACGCAGACTCCCAGCGCTCCCTCGGGTCCTCCTCGAGGAACCACAGCAGCGTCAGCCGGGTGTCGACGCCCTCCACCTGCTTCACATAGGTCATCCGGTCGCCCGGCAGTGGTGTCGGCCGGAAGACGGTCACCATCGCCGCGGGAGAGCCCGCCAGCCGCTTCGGCAGATGCTTGGCACGCAGCCACTCCAGCAGCTCCGCCCGCTGCTCGGGCCCGTCGGCGTCGATCACCTCGACCACCAGGCCGGCGTACGGGTGGTCCAGCGCGTGGTAGTCGCGCGGCCCCGCCGCCCCGTCCCGGTAGACGGTCGCCTCATGGTCCTGGAAGGCCGTGAAGACATGCGTACGGTCCTGGTAGACCCTTCCGTCGCGGTTCAGCCGCTTGTTGATCCCCACGGTCCACTTCATATGGTCCGCGTAGCGGCCGTCGGTGATCCAGTACGTGGAGATGTAGCAGCCCGCGGTCACCGGCTGGGCCACCGCCGACTTCTCCGGGTAGCGCAGCCGCTGCAGCTCCCTGGTGGCGACCCAGCGCCGCCCGGCGTACATCCAGGGCATCGCCATCGCGCCCGCGTAGTAGTGGTCGTCCTCGTACCAGCGGTTGTACGCGTACTCATGGCCGGGATGCGGTTCGACCATGGTGATCAGGGCGTGGCCGGGGCGCACCCCGTACGGGCCGACGCCCGCCAGTTCCGCGTACACCTCACTGCGCGTGCCTTCGCCGCGCGTACCTTCGCCGCGCGTACCTTCGCCGCGCGTGTCCTCGCCACGCGTACCTTCGCCGTGCGTGTCCTCGCCGTGCGTGTCCTCGCTCACGATGTCCCCTCCCCTTCCTTCCTCTTCCTTCCGCCGACGCAGGGACCTACTCTGACGCCCCGTCAGAAGAACTGCCATAGCCGGGAGGGCCTTGATGTTGCTCAAGGGGAAGACCGTCATCGTCTCCGGGGTAGGGGCCGGTCTCGGCCATCAGATCGCCGCGACCGTCGTACGGGACGGGGGCAACGCGGTCCTCGGCGCGCGCACCGAGGCGAATCTCGTGAAGTCGGCCGAAGAGATCGACCCCGGCGGCACACACACCGCGTACCGCGCCACGGACATCACCGACGAGGCGCAGTGTGACGCGCTGACCGCGCTCGCCGTCGAGCGCTTCGGGCGGATCGACGCCGTCATCCATGTCGCCGCCTGGGACAGCTACTTCGGGGGACTGGCGGACGCGGACTTCGAGACCTGGCACGGAGTCATCGACGTGAACCTGCTGGGCACACTGCGGATGACCCGCGCCTGTCTGCCGGCGCTCAAGGAGCGGGGCGGCTCGGTCGTCATCATCGGTACGCAGTCGGCGGTGGCCGCGCCCTCACAGGTGTGGCAGGCGGCGTACGCGGCATCCAAGGGGGCGCTCACCTCGGCGATGTACTCGCTGGCGCGCGAGCTCGGCCCGGACCGAATCCGGGTCAACACGGTGCTGCCGGGCTGGATGTGGGGGCCGCCGGTGCAGGCGTACGTCCAGTTCACGGCACACACCGAGGGGGTGCCGGAGCCCGAGGTGCTCGGGCGGCTCACCGAGCGGATGGCGCTGCCCGAACTGGCCACCGACGGGGACGTGGCGGAGGCCGCGGCCTTCCTCGCCTCCGACCGGGCGCGGGCGATCACGGGCCAGTCGCTTCTGGTCAACGCGGGTGAGCTGATGCGGTGACGATGCGATAGCGCCCGTCGGCGCTCAACCCCCTTCCTCTCCGGGGCCCTTCGACCGGCCGCACGGGCAAATCACCGCCGTGCGGCCTTTTTCACCCCTCCGAGATTCATGGATATGAACAGAGGTCATTAACTCGAACAATTTTACTCGCCCTTGACCCTTCGAGTCGTTGTCGTGGCCGCGCCCATGGACACACCATGAACGGCGTTCACAAGGCGGACCCCAGGAGGGGGCACATGAACAGTCTCGACTGGACCGTGCTCATCGGTTACTTCGGTGTGATGGTCGCGATCGGCCTCTGGTCGCACAAGCGCGTTGACAACGTCAGCGACTTCTTCACCGCCGGCGGCAAGATGCCGTGGTGGCTCTCGGGCATCTCGCACCACATGTCCGGCTACAGCGCGGTGATGTTCACCGGCTACGCGGGCATCGCCTACAAGTACGGTGTCACGTCCTTCGTGACCTGGTCCCTCCCGATCGCCATCGGCATCTTCATCGGCGCCAAGCTCTTCGCGCCGCGCCTGAACCGGCTGCGGTCCAAGCTCCATGTCGCCTCGCCGCTCGAATACCTGAAGAACCGGTACAACCTGAAGACGCAGCAGGCCCTGGCCTGGTCCGGCCTGCTGCTGAAGATCGTGGACGTCGGCGCCAAATGGGCCGCCATCGCCACCCTGCTCTCCGTCTTCACCGGCCTCTCGCTCAACCAGGGCATCCTGATCACCGGCATCATCACCGGCATCTACTGCACGATCGGCGGCCTCTGGGCCGACGCCCTGACCGAGCTGGGGCAGTTCATCATCCAGCTGCTGGCCGGTCTCGCGATGCTCATCGCGGTCATGGGCAAGCTCGACGGCTTCAGCACGCTGTGGACGGTCTGGGACAAGCCGGAGCTCCAGGGGCACGCCGACGCGACCGCCGGACCGTACACGGTCACGTTCCTGCTGGCGTTCCTCTTCATCAAGACCTTCGAGTACAACGGCGGCATGTGGAACCAGGCGCAGCGCTACATGGCGACCGCCAACGCCCGCGAGGCCACCCGCTCGGCGCGGCTCTCCGCCATCCTGTGGTTCGTCTGGCCGCTGGTCCTCTTCTTCCCCATGTGGTGCGCGCCGCTGCTCATCGAGGCGAAGAAGCCGGACGCCTCCGACTCGTATGCGCTGATGACCGAGCAGCTGCTGCCGCACGGTCTGCTGGGCCTGGTCATCGTGGGCTTCTTCTCGCACACCATGGCCATGTGCTCCTCCGACGCCAACGCCATCTCCGCGGTCTTCACCCGGGACATCGCACCGGTGCTCTCCAAGAAGGCCAGGAGCTGGTCGGAGCGGGCCGGGCTGATCGCGGCCCGGCTGTCGACGATCTCCTTCCTGGCGCTGTCGATGGCCATCGCGACGCAGGTCAACTCGCCCACGTTCAAGGACATCATCACCGTCGTGATCAAGTGGGTGGCGGGACTGATGGGCCCGATCGCGATTCCGTTCATGCTGGGTCTGTTGCGTCCGTTCCGTAAGTCGGGACCGACCGCGGCGCTCACCAGCTGGGCGGCGGGCCTGATCGCCTTCTTCTTCCTCAACTACGAGATCGACGGCACGGCAAGGACCGATGTGGCCCTGCAGTACCAGGTCTCCGTACCGCTCGCGATCTCGCTGGTGCTCTACATCGCGATCGGCTTCCTCAAGCCGGAGGACACCCCCGAGCGGGACGCGGTCATCACCCGGATCAACACGGACGACGACGGCCCGGACGCGGGGCTCACCGCCCGGGCCGTGCCGGCGCCGGCGGAGCCCGCCGACGCGAAGGTGCTGGGCCGCGAGGGCGCGGACGGCTGACATACACCGGTACGCAGGAGGGCCCGGCTCCCGTGGGGGGAGCTGGGCCCTCCTGCGTACTCGGGCAGTCCTGCGTACTCGGGCCCTCCCGCGTACCGAACTCAGGTTCGCGGGTAGCGGGCCAGCCAGCCGGGTGCGGTCACCGTGGGGCCGTGCAGGGCCGGGCCCTGCGTCATCTCCATCGCGAAGTCGTCGGCGAGCTCCAGGATGGTGGCGCGGCCCTCCAGTTCGGAGAGCCAGGCGGGCGGCAGTGCGGTCTCGCCGTGCAGCGCTCCGAGCAGTGAGCCGGTCAGCGCGCCGGTGGTCTCCGAAGGGCCGTCGTGGTTCACGGCCAGGCGCAGGCCGTGCCGGATGTCCTCGCCGACAAGAGCGCAGTAGACAGCGATGGCTAGGGCGTCCTCGGCGTTGTGGCCGTCGCCGATGGAGGCGATCCTGGCGGGGCTCGGTATGCCCTGGCGTACGGCGCCGAGCGCGTGCTTGAGGCCGTCCGTGACGGGCTGGTGGCCGGGGCGCGAGGCCAGCTGGGCCAGGGCGCGCTGCACGGAGCCGTCGAGGGTCTCGCCGCGGGCCAGACCGTGCACGATGACGGCGAGCGCGCCGGCGGAGAGATACGCGGTCGGATGGCCGTGGGTCTGGGCCGCGCACTCCACGGCGAGCTGGCACACCAGCTGCGGCTCCCAGCCGACGAGCAGCCCGAACGGCGCGGAGCGCACCAGTGCGCCGGCGTCGCGCGCGGAGGGGTTCTTGGGTGCTTCGAGCGTGCCCATGTTCTCGTCGCCGAGCCCGGTGAGACAGGCCGCCGCGGGTTCGCGGCGGGTGTAGAGCCACTCCTCGCGGGCGAGCCAGCCATTGTCCTTGCGGCGCTCGTCGGGGCCCCAGTCGCGCTGGGTGGCCGCCCATCTCAGATGTGCGCGGTGCACATCGGTGGGCGGGTGCCAGGCGCCGGTGTCGCGGCGCACCTGGGCGCGTATCAGCCCGTCGACGGTGAAGAGGGTCAGCTGGGTGGCGGAGGTGACAGCGCCGCGGCGGCCGTGGGCGGGCACGAAGTCGCTGACGGCCTCCGGGCCGTGAGCCTCGCGTATCTCCTCGATGGTGAGCGCGGAGACTCCCGCGCCGAGCGCGTCGCCGATGGCGCCGCCGAGCAGGGCCCCGCGCACCCGCGCACGGAAGTCCTGCTGCTCGGCACGGCCCCAGACGGCCGTGGCTGCTGCGCTCACCGCGCGTCCCTCCCTGGGCTCCCGAACGTCGAACATATGCCTGGCGCAGCACTGTAATCGACCCGGATCGGTCGGTTCAGAGGCCGGAACGGGATCGCCACGGTATGTGGACAGAAGGGCTTCTGGTCTGCTTTGACCGCTTTGGTCGGCGGGTGTCACCACTCAGTCAGTGGATGTCACCGCATCATCGGTGGATGTCACGGCTCCGTCGGTGGATGTCACCGCATCCTGTGTCTCGATGAGGCCGCGCAGCGACGACTCCAGCCCGGCGGTGTCCCCGCCCAGTTCCCGGTACCGCTCGAGATCGGCGAGGGCCTGTTCCCGCCGGCCGGTGGCCAGCTGCACCGCGGCCCGGCGTCCGTACGCCCAGCTGTACGCCGGATCGAGCGCGATCGCCCGGTCCAGCTCCGTCCGTGCCTCCTCCAACCGCTCCAGGTCCTGGAAGGTCGCGCCGCGCTCGGCGGCGATCCATGCCTTGTCCGGCTGGAGTCCCGCCGCCTGCGCCAGGTCCGCCAGCGCCTCCTCGAACCGGCCGAGCCCGCGCATTGCCTGGCCACGGCTGCCGGCGACCCAGCCGTCGTCGGGGGTCAGCACGGCCGCGCGGTCGTAGTCCGCGATCGCCTCCTCGTACCGCTCCGCGCGCCGGTGGGCCTCCCCGCGCAGCGTGAGATGGACCGCGTGATCCGGCGCGAGGGTCACCGCCCTGTCGAGGTCGGCGAGTTCACCGTCGAGATCTCCGAGCGCCCGCCGCACCCCGGCCCGTACCGACAGGGCGAACGTGTCGTCGGGATCCAGCTCGAGCCCGCGGTCCAGGTCCGCCAGCGCCTCCTCGTAGCGGTGCATCCGCTCGTAGGCCCGGCCCCGGGAGACATGGGCATAGCCGTAGTCCGGGGCGAGTGCGAGGGCCCGGTCGTAGTCCGCGAGCGCCTCCTCGTACCGCTCAGCCAGCTGGTGCGCGTAGCCTCGCTGCGCCAGCGCCCACTCCTTGAACCGCGCGCTCGCGACCGCCCGGTCCAGGGCCGCGAACTCCCCCGCGCTGTCGCCGCGTTCCCGGTGGATCTCGGCCAGCCTGATCAGCGCCCACACATACTCCGGAGTCAGCTCCACCGCACGACCCAGGTCCGCCAGCGCCTCCTCGGTCCTGCCCAGCGCCTGCTTGGCCATGGCGCGGCTGCCCAGCGCCCAGGAGTAGGCCGGGTCGAGCGCGAACGCCCGGTCGAACTCCGCGATCGCCTCCTCGAACCGCCCGTCGTGCCGAAGGATCTCGCCCCGCTCGCCGACGACCCAGGGATTGTCCGGATCGAGCGCCCCGGCCCGGTCGATGTCCGCGAGCGCTCCTTCGGTGTCCGCGAGCGCACGCCGCACCTGCGCCCGCCGCACCAGCGACCACACATGGCCGGGCTTGACCTCGAGGGCCCGGTCCAGATCCGCCAGTGCTTCCTCGTCGCGCCCCATCGCGTGCCTGGTCAGGGCGCGGCTGGAGAGCGACCAGGTGTCGTCGGGTTCGAGTGCGAGCGCCCGGTCGAACTCGGCGACGGCCTCCTCGGACCGCCCCGCGAGGCGGTAGGTCTCACCCCGCCCGTAGTACGCCCGCCGGCACTGCCCGTCCAGGGCGATCGCCTGCTGGTAGTCGCGCAGCGCCTCGTCGTACCGGCCGGTGTTGCGGCGGTCCCGCCCCCGGATCACCAGGGCCGCCACCCGCCCCTCGTCGTCCAGTTCGCCCCGGGCCAGCATCAGCCCCAGCACCTCCGCACTCCGGTGCTGCTCGTCCTCGAGCGCGGCGAGGCAGTCCCTGCCCCAGGTGCGCAGTACACCGCTGTCGCCGTCGCCGCCCGCGTCCGCGACGGTCTGCGCCCAGAGGCGGGCCGGCACCGTCCCTGCGTCACAGGCGTCGATCCCCTCCCGCAGCACCATCGGCAGCGCCGTCCGCGGCTGCGCGCACAGCAGGTGATACGTCTCCTCCAGCTTCAGCTCGCGCCAGGCCTCCTGCCGCCAGCGCTCGTCCGGCTCCAGACCCTCCCCGGCGGCCGCCCGCCACCCGGCGAACGCCTCCGCCAGCCGGGTGTGCCCGGTGCGCCAGCGCTGCGGTGAGCTGTTGCGCTGCAGCCGCAGCATCGGCTCCCGTACGACGTCGTGGTACTGGGCCCGGCCGCCGCGGTCGCTCACGAACGGCATCTCGCGCAGCCAGCCGAAGAGTCCCGCCCCGTCCCCTTCGACTCCGACGTCGACGGCCGCCCGGAAGACGTCCTCGTTCAGGCGGCGCGGCAGCGCGCCCTCGAGCGCCGCGGACCGGCGGACCGGATCGCTCTCCCACTTCAGGAAACGCTCCACGGCGGTGGCGCTGGGGTCGTCCACGCGGCCCGGGTTCCCAGCGCTGCCGGCGTTCTCGACGAGGCCGGCGGCGAGGGTGGAGACAAGAACCGGAAGCCGGCCGGAGAGCATCAGCACCTCCCGTACCACCTTCTCGTCCTCCACGCCCTTGGCGGTGAGGAACTGGCGGGCCTCGGACTCGGTGAAGGGGGCGAGCGGGAGGTCCGTCACGAAGTCCACGCAGTCGGCCCAGCAGTTGGGGTCGAGCGGCCGCTGCCCGGCCGTCGTGACGACGACCTGGGCGGGCGGTGAGCCGTACCGGTCGGTGGTCATCAGATCGCGCAGCCAGGTGTCGAGGAACGGCCCGGTGCGTTCGTACGTGTCGAAGAAGAGCGTGAACCACGGAACGTCGGCCGCCACCCGTTTCAGCTCGGTGACCAGGACGGGGGTGAGGGCTTTGAGCGGTTCGAGGACCAGCTGTACGTCCTCCTGCTTGCCGAAGCGCGCGCTGAGGGCGGCCCGTAAGTGGTCGGCGCCCCGGGCCAGTTGCGCGGGGTCGACGGCCCCGGCGAGCGAGCCGATGCCCGGCACCGTGCCCAGTGCGACGAGGCCCGTCTGGGCTGCGACCATGCTGCCCGCGGAGGGCGGCTGCGGCTGACCGTCCGACACCGCGGTGGACAGGGCCTCCGCCTCGTAGCGCCGCTGACGGTAGGTCGCGAGGAGCCGGTCCAGCGCCTTCAACTCATGGCCCTGCTGGGCGAATTGGGCACTGAGCGCCGCCAGCGCCTCCGGCACGCTGTTCACGGTCTCGTCCATGGTGGCGGTGAGCGCGCGGCGCTCGCGGGCCGTCTCCACCAGTTCGCGTACGAGGGAGGACTTGCCGACGCCCGCGTTGCCGTGGATATGGAAGATGAAGCGGTGCCGGACGTCCAGCGGCGAAACGTCGAAGTTCTCCCGGAACAACGCGATTTCACCACGGCGTCCCACGAATCCCGCGCGCCTGCGCATCTTGATCAGCTCGTGCACCGACGGGCGTGCCGACCCCATGGTCCCCCTTCGAATAATCCCCCTCCACGGTCCGGGACCAGTCTGTCAGCCCGTCGCGGCATGCGGAACGAAGTCCCCGGGCGCGGGCACGATGGACCTGGGAAGGAGGTCAACGCCCTACCCGTCCGAGGCGTCGGCGGGCGCCAGCGCCGCCGTGGCCTCGGCGAGCCTGCTGCGGAACCTCTCCAGATGTCCGGTGTCCGCCCCCGGACAGCCGAGGAGTTCCGTCACCGCGTCGAGCGCGTCCGCCGGGTCCTCCCAGGCCGGATCTCCGGCCAGGAACTCCTCCAGGAGGGCGTCTGCCCTCTCCCACTCGCCCTGCCCGCAGAGGACCACCATCAGTTCGCCGGCCTCGGTACAGGTGAGTGCCGCCGGGTCGGCACGGGGGTAGTGCCGTTCGGCGTCCCTCCACAGCTCCGCGGCCTGCTGTACGCCCTGGGTACGGCTGACCACCAGCGCGAGATAGTACGAGCCTTCGCTCGGCTCCTCGCTGAGAAGGCGCTCGGCGGCTTCCCTGGCCGGCTCGAAGCGCCCGGCCAGCCGACACGCCTCGGAGCGCAGCCCCAGGAAGTCGACAGGCTCTGCACCCTCCCGCTCGGCCAGGTCCAGTGCAGTCAGGGCCTCTTCCGGGCGGCCGAGGAAGAGCAGCGCCGAGGCCCTCTTGCGGTGCACCCAGGCGGAGCCGGACCCTAGTTGGAGACAGCGGTCGAGGCCGGCGAGGGCACGCTGAAGCCGCCCGGTGGTCAGGTCCAGTGCCGCCCGTCGTATGTACGCCCAGACATACTCGGGATCCGCATCGATCGCCCGGTCCAGATCCGCGTACGCCTCCTCGAACCGTCCCATGGCTCTGTGGACCCCACCGCGGTCGGCCAGGATCCAGGCCTCCGCCGGCTGCAGTTCATCTGCGCGGTCGAGATCCGCCAGCGCCTCCTCGTACCGGCCCAGGGCACGTCGGGTCTGGCCGCGGCTGCCCAACGCCCACCCGTAACCGGGATCGAGGACGATCGCGCGGTCGAAGTCCGCCAGCGCCTCCGGGTAGCGACCCGCTACCCGGTGCGCCTCGCCGCGCTCCGCGAGTGTCCAGGCGTTGCCGGGTTCGATCTCCACCGCCCGGTCCAGATCGGCGCGTTCACCGTCGGCGTCGTCGAGCGCGCGGCGGACCCTGCCGCGCTCGACCAGCGCCCACGCATACTCGCCGTCGAGGTCCAGTGCATGGTCCAGGTCAGCCAGGGCCTGCGCGAACCGGCCGGCCTCGCGATGGGCCCTCCCGCGGCCGGCGAAGGCGAAGGCGTAGTCGGGGGCGCGCTCGATCGCGACGCCGTAGGCCGCGATCGCCTCGTCGTACCGGCCGTCCAGCCGATAGGCGTCCCCGCGCTGCCCCGGGATCCACGCGGTGTCCGGGCTCAGCTCCTCGGCCCGGTCCAGATCCGCCAGC
Organism: Streptomyces sp. NPDC002730; assembly: GCF_042888805.1. Taxonomy (NCBI): domain Bacteria; kingdom Bacillati; phylum Actinomycetota; class Actinomycetes; order Kitasatosporales; family Streptomycetaceae; genus Streptomyces; species Streptomyces sp. NPDC002730. Next base: position 326,738 of record NZ_JBIAQG010000003.1, on the reverse strand, counting down.
GCACCCGGAATGTCCCCGAGACGCCCCCGGGCCTGGGCCCGCCTGACCAGCGCCCATGGGTAGTCGGGGTCCAGCTCGATGGCTCGGTCGAAGTCCACCAGCGCCTCGGCGTACCTGCCCCGCTGCTGGTTCGTCTGGCCGCGGCTGGCGAAGGACCAGGCGTCCGTGGGATCGAGCTCCAGAGCACGGTCGAGGTCCGCGACCGCCTCCTCGAACCGGTCCGCCATCCGTTGCATCTCGCCGCGCTCCCTGATGATCCACCAGGTGTCGGGCCGCAGTTCGTCGGCCCGGTTCATATCGGCCAGGGCCAGGTCGAACTCGCCGAGCGCCTGGCGGGTGAGCCCGCGGCCCAGATACGCCCTGGCCCGCCCGGGTTCGAGCGCGATGGCACGCTCGTAGTCGAGGAGCGCCGCCGGATACTCCTGGGCGTCACGCAGGTCCCGGGCCCGCGCCACCAGGGCGCTCACCTGGCCCTCGGTATCGAGCCCGGCACGGGAGAGCAGCAGGCCCAACACTCGTATCGTGCCCCGCTTTTCGTCCGCGAGGGCGGCGAGGCAGTCCTTGCCCCACTGCCTGAGCACGTCCGCATCGGCGTCCTCGCCCGCTTCCGCAAGGACCTGTGCCCAGCGGCGGGCCTCCGCCGTGCTGTCGTCGCACGCGTCCACACCGTCCCGCAGGACCGTCGGCAGCGCGCCCTGCGGCTGGGCACACAGCAGGTGGTACGACTCCTGGAGGCGCAGCTCGCACCAGCGCGCCTGCTCCCACAGTTCCTCGGGGTCCACCCCGGCTCCAGCGGCCTCCCTCCAGCCGGCGAAGGCTTCGGCGAGCCGGGTGTGCAGTGAACTCCAGCGCTGCGGCGAGCTGTTGCGCTGCAGACGCAGCATCGGATTGCGTACGACATCGTGGTACTGGGCGCTGCCCCCGCGGTCGGACACGAACGGCAGCGACCGCAGCCAGTCGAAGAGTCCGGCCGCGTCCGCCTCAACCGCCGCCCGGAAGACATCCTCGTTGAGGCGCCGCGGCAGGGCACAGGCCAGGGCAGCCGCACGCCGGACCGGGTCCTGCTCCCATTTGAGGAAGCGGCCGACGGCGGTGGCGCTCGGATCGCCGACGTCAGCGGGATCGGCGGGCTGGTTCTCGGCGAGGGTGGACACCAGGACCGGCAGCCGGCCGGAGAGCCGCAGCACGTCCTGTACCACCCCTTCGTTCACCACACCCTTCGCGGCCAGGAGCTGGCGGGCCTCGGACTCGGTGAAGGGCTCCAGCGGCAGATCGGCGACGAAGTCCATATGGTCGGCCCAGCAGCCGGCGTCGAGCTGCCGCTGCCCGGCCAGCGTGACGATGACATTCGCGGGCAGCGCGCCATACCGCTCAGTGGTGATGAGATCCCGCAGCCACGTATCGAGGAAGGGTCCGGTGCGTTCGTACGTGTCGAAGAAGAGCGTGATCCACGGTACGCCGGCAGCGAGCCGGGCCACCTCCGCCACCAGAACCGGGGTGAGGACCTGAAGCGGGTCCATCACCAGCTGTACATCCTCCTGATTACGGAAGCGCGCACTGAGCGCGGCCCGCAACCGGTCGGCGCCCTGGGCCAGATGGGCCGGGTCGACGGCCCCGGCCAACGCGCCGATTCCGGGCACCATACCGAGCCCGACGAGACCCGCCTGGGCGGCGGCCATCGACCCGGCGGACGGGCCCGGGGGCTGCTGCGGGTCGAGCACCGCGGCGGACGCCGACTCCGCCTCGTACCGCCGTTCGCGGTAGGTCGCCAGCATCCGCTCCAGGGCCTTGAGATCGTGCCCCTGCCGGGCGAAGTGCGCGCCGATCGCCGCCATCGCCTCGGGCACGCTGCTCACGGCCTCGTCGACATAGGAGGTGAGCGCCTTGCGTTCACGGGACGCTTCTTGAAACTGCTGGACGAGAGAGGTCTTTCCTACGCCCGCATTGCCCCGGATGTGGAAGATGAAGCGATGCCGTTCGTCCTCCGGAGGGAAGGCGAAGTTCTCCCGGAACAGCGCCAGTTCATCGCGGCGCCCCACGAATCCGGCGCGCTTGCGGCGCCGGATGAACTCCTGCATGGATGGTCCGTCTGCCCTCACCGCATCAGTCTGCCAGCGGAACGCCGGATCCGGGGCGGCTAGTCCCCCAGTACGGGAAGGAGTTCGGGCAGGTGCCCGTCGGAGGCGGTGGCCGCCTGCTGTCGCTCCTGCGGCACCTCGCCGTACAGCGTCGTACGCGGCTTCGCCGGGCGGCCCGCCTCCTCCGCGATGGCGATCAGGTCCTTGATGGAGCGGTACGAGCCGTAACTCGAGCCCGCCATCCGGGAGATGGTCTCCTCCATCAGCGTGCCGCCGAGGTCGTTCGCGCCGGAGCGGAGCATCTCGGCCGCGCCCTCCTGCCCCAGCTTCACCCAGCTGGTCTGGATGTTGGTGATGTGCGGGTGCAACAGCAGCCGGGCCATCGCCGTCACAGCGCGGTTGTCGCGGCTCGTCGGCCCCGGCCGGGCGATGCCCGCCAGATAGACGGGCGCATTGGTGTGGATGAAGGGCAGCGTCACGAACTCCGTGAAGCCGCCGGTCTCCTGCTGGATCTGCGCGAGCGTACGGAGGTGGCCGAGCCAGTGCCGGGGCTGGTCCACATGTCCGTACATCATGGTCGAGCTGGACCGGATACCCAGCTGGTGCGCGGTCTTGACGACCTCGATCCAGGTGGCCGTGGGCAGCTTGCCCTTGGTGAGAATCCAGCGGACCTCGTCGTCCAGGATCTCCGCGGCCGTCCCCGGGATCGAGTCCAGGCCCGCCTCCTTGGCGGCGGTGAGCCACTCGCGGATCGAAAGACCGGTCCTGGTGGCACCGTTGACGACCTCCATCGGCGAGAAGGCGTGCACATGCATGCCGGGGACGCGCTCCTTCACGGCGCGCGCGATGTCGAAGTACGCCGTGCCGGGCAGGTCGGGGTGGATGCCGCCCTGCATGCACACCTCGACCGCACCGACCTCCCACGCCTGCTCGGCGCGGTCGGCGACCTGGTCGAGGGAGAGGGTGTACGCGTCCGCGTCCGTACGCCGCTGGGCGAAGGCGCAGAAACGGCAGCCCGTGTAGCAGACATTGGTGAAGTTGATGTTGCGCGTGACGATGTAGGTGACGTCGTCGCCGACCACGTCACGGCGCAGCTCGTCCGCGATCCGGGTGAGCGCGTCCAGCGCCGGCCCGTCCGCGTGCAGCAGCGCGAGCGCCTCGTCGTCGGTGAGCTTGGTCGGGTCGTCGGCGGCCGTCGCGAGCGCGGCGCGTACATCCGTATCAACACGGGACGGCACCATGCCGGGCACGGCTGCCTCCCGCAGCGCCTCCCAGTCCCCGTACACCTCGTCGAAGTCGTCGCGCCGGTCGGAGGTCCGGCCTTCCGTATCGATCGTGCGGTGCAGATCGGTCCGCCCGGTGGAGGTGAACCCTTCGTCGGGCTCCTGCCACGGGTGCCCCTCGACACGGGCGTCCTGGTTCGCCAGCCCGGTCTCCGGATCGGCGAGCGCGCGGACATGCGGCAGCAGCCGCGGGTCCAGCCAGGGCTCACCGCGCTGAACGAACTCCGGGTACACGCAGAGGCGCTCTTCGAGCCGGAAGCCCGCCGCCGCCGACCGCTCGGCCAGCTCGTCGATCTGCGGCCAGGGCCGCTCGGGGTTCACATGGTCGGGCGTCAGCGGCGAAACCCCGCCCCAGTCGTCGATGCCGGCGCCGATGAGGCGTGCGTACTCGCCCGCCACCAGGTTCGGCGGCGCCTGGAGGCAGGCGGAGGGCCCCATGATGTGCCGGGCGACGGCGACGGTGGCGACGAGCTCGTCCAGCTCGGCGTCCGGCATACCGCGCATCGCCGTGTCCGGCTTGGCGCGGAAGTTCTGCATGATCAGTTCCTGAATGCCGTGGTACGCACGGGCGACGCGCCGCAGCGCGAACAGCGAATCGGCGCGCTCCTCGTACGTCTCGCCGATCCCGATCAGCAGCCCGCTGGTGAAGGGCACGGAGCTGCGCCCGGCATCCTCCAGCACCCGCAGCCGGACGGCGGGCTCCTTGTCCGGCGACCCGTAGTGCGGCCCGCCCGGCTCGCTCCACAGCCGGGTCGCCGTGGTCTCCAGCATCATGCCCATGGAGGGCGCGACCGGCTTGAGCCGCTGGAAGTCCGTCCACGACATGACGCCGGGGTTGAGATGCGGCAGCAGCCCGGTCTCCTCCAGGATGCGGATCGCCATGGCCCGTACGTACGCGATGGTGTCGTCGTAGCCGTGCGCGTCGAGCCACTCCCGGGCCTCGGGCCAGCGGTCCTCGGGCTTGTCCCCGAGCGTGATCAGCGCTTCCTTGCAGCCCAGTTCGGCCCCCCGCCGGGCGATGTCGAGGACCTCGTCCGGCGACATGAACATCCCGTGGCCCGCACGGCGCAGCTTGCCGGGGACGGTGACGAAGGTGCAGTAGTGGCACTTGTCGCGGCACAGCCGGGTGAGCGGGATGAACACGCTCTTCGAGTACGTGATGACACCGGCGCGGCCCGCAGCCTCGAGCCCGGCGTCCCGCACCCGCGCGGCGGACGCGGCGAGGTCTTCGAGATCGTCTCCCCGCGCCTGCAGCAGCACGGCGGCCTCGGTGACGTCCAGCGCTACGCCGTCCCTGGCTCGCTTGAGGGCGCGGCGCATGGCGTTCTCGGTGGGGCGTACGGGGCGTACGGGCTGGTGATCCGTCATGGACCGAGCATACGAGCGCGAAGGGAAGTAGCTGACCTCGGGCGGAGGGGCACGGCCGAGGGGTGATGACCTGAGTACCTACGCCTAGGCATGCTGGGCACAACCACGCATGTCCGGGCCGTGCGATGGGCCGTAGCTTCGGTCCCATGATCGACGACCTTGAGATGTCCGACTCCCCCGCGAGGGCGGTGGTCCGCAGGGCTCTCGACGTGGCGTGGTGGGCGTTCATCGTGCTGATTTCCGCGCCGCTGCTGCTTGTGCTCGGCCTGGTCATCACGTACCAGGTGGAGCGCGCCACACCGGAGGACTACCCCCGCGTCGCCCCCGAGGAGATGATGCGCCGCGCCACCGGCCGCTCCCAGGACGCGTACGAGGTGCTGGGCTTCGACCGCGTTGTGCCGCCGGGTGTGGTGGAGCCCGGGGTGGGCACGGAGAACTATCTCTCGACCGACTTCTGCCACCCGGGCGGGCTCGAGGGCATGGCCGATGATCCGGTGGACGGGGCGTACGGGCTGCACCACGGCTGGGCCCTGGACAAGGTCTCCGAGAAGGAGGCCCTGCCTGCGTTGCGGAGGTTGCACGACCATTTGAAGGACACGGGCTGGCATATCAGCGAGTACGGGGAGTTCCAGACCGGCGACGAGTGGAACCTACGGGCAGAGCGGGACGGCGGGGCGGGAGACGGCGGGAACGAGACGCTGTCCTTCACCTGGCGTGCGGAGGACCAGCGGTTCTCCGGGGGCAGCGGGATGCCCTGTGCGTACGACCCCAAGGAGGCGTACGGCGATTCGCTGACCGGCGTCCATCCTCCGGAGCTCCGTCCGGGCGGGGGCCAGGACTGACGTCACAGGCGTCACCGAGGTAACCGGATTGTCGCTTCAGCAAACGTTGCTGATATCCCACGATTTGATCGTTTCGATTCCATTGCATTCGAAAACTGGTTCGTGGCAACATGCCGTGCATGACCAGCAACGGGGACGGCATATCAGAGCCCGAACAGCCCTTGCGGCTGATGGATTTGGCCGATTCGGTACCAGATTCAACTGCCGTAGGGACTGCGCCAACGGTTCCCGCCGAGGCCCAACTCACCCGGGCTCGCAGGGAATTTGCAGTATTGCTCGGGGAATTCCGGCGTACTGCGGTACTGGTGCCGATCGATCCGTACGGGAGCCTGTGGACCGCGGACCGGGGCGGGGTTCGCTGGATCTGCGCGTTCTCGGACAAAGAGGCGCTGGCACGATTTGCACGTGCGCAGGGGGACGCCGAGCGGGAGTGGACGTACCAAACGATCCTGGGCGCGCGGCTGCTGGATGTGATGGTGCCGATGGTGCCGGGGCCGGCAGGGGTGGCGCTCGACGCGGGCAGTGACGAAGGCATGTTGTTCCCGCCGGTCCACGGCATCGTGCCCGACGCCGCGGCGGTAGATCTCGGGGGGATGGAATGAGAGGTAGCGATCCTGATCTCGCGGCGCCGGAAGCAGCGTAGAGTTGGGACTGCTACTTAGCTACAACAGCGAAGGGCGACTCGAATTCATCGAAGTCACGCCAGCTGCCGAAGTCACCTTCAACGGAGTTGGGCTGATCGGACGTCCTCTCAATGAAGTCGTCACTGAGCTCGCAAGTCATGGCGCGTACGGCGAGTCGGATTCATTCGGCGCGGAATTTACGCAGAGTGGATTTTCCCTTTTCGCCCCAAATGTCGATGCCGACGAGACCGCCATCGTCGAGGGCGTCTCAGTGTTCCCTCGCGGATACTACGGATAGCAATGAGTTCTACCCGCTTCCTGGCAGACCCAATTGCCCTCGCATCCACCGTGCCTCCGTTTCAGGCCGGCGCGCAGGACCACCTTCCTTGCCCAAGCGGCAGTTCGGCCCAGACCGTCTTGACAATGACACGGTCGGCGACACCCCAGTGCGTCGACAAGGAGGAGGCCGCGGCCCGTCTCCGAGTCGGGTGTCGGCGGTTTCGGGGCCGGTTCGCGGTCACCTCGGGCGTCCGAACCTCGATGCGGAGGGTCGTTGGGCCGAGCGCGAGGCGTAGCTCGAAGTCGCGGCCCGGGACGCGGGCATGGGTGACCGCGTTCGCCGCGAGTTCGGCCACGATCAGCGCGGCCGAGTCGGAGAGGTCACTCCCGTACGGGATGCCCCAGCCGTCGAGTTGGTGAACCGCGAGGTGGCGCGCCAGGCGGGCGCCCCTCCGCGTGGCGCTGAAGCGCTGCGTGAACTCGGCGGCGGGGGCGGCGGTTTCGGCTTTCATGTCACTGAGCGTGGTCGGTTCGCCGTACCCTGACCAGGAGCGAGATCGCGACGCTAGGTAACTGTACGGGTACGGACGGCGGGCTGTACGGGACGTCGGCCGTGACCGAGAAAGCGGTACGGCATGACAGAAGAGCGGCCGGATCACGCTGCTCGCCGCCCCTGTCCGCAGCCGCCCTCGTTCCCGTCTTCGGGCAGCCGCGGGCCGGGGCGCCGACGGTTCAGACGCCCCGGGCTCCACGGACTGCGTGTACCCGTCCAGCACCCGCAGCGCCTCCGACTCCCCCGCCGGCGGGAGCTGCGACACGACCTCCTCCAGGCCTTCGAACGACCGCTCCCGAAGGTCACATATCGTGTAGCCATGGCCATGCCACCTCCCCACCAGTCCCCCGGTCCGTACGGACCTCCGCAGCCCAACCCCTACGCTCAGCAGCCCTACCCGCACCCGCCCTACCCGCAGCAGGGCTACCCGGGACCACAGGGATACCCGGGGCAGCCGGGCCAGCCCGGGCAGGGCGGGTGGGGACAACCGCCGGCGGGGCCGCCGCGGCGCAAGAATCACACCTGGCTGATCGTCGGTATCACCCTTGGGGCGGTGGCCCTGGTTCTCGCCCTTTCCTACATCGGCAACCTGGGCAGCGACTCCGGGCGCCCCGCCAAGACGTTTCCCGAGGCCAAGTACCGGCTCACGGTCCCAAAGACCCTCCTGGCCAACGAGTACAAGCTGGTCAAGGACGGGTCGGCGGACGCCGACGCCGAGGCTCAGAAGAAGGGTTACGGGGCCGGTCCGGACGCCCGCAATGTCAAGGCGGTCATCGGCTCGTACACCGGTACCGCCACCGACGCCGCTCGCGGCCTCGTACTGACCGGCATGTACGGACAGTTCAACGATCCGGATCAGGCACGCGACAGTCTGCTCGACGGCATGAGAAAAGCCGATGGGATGGACGAACCCAACCCGCCAAAGACCATCACGCCGCCCGGCTCGGACGTCGACATGACCTGCACGGTCATGCTTTCCACGGACAAAGACGGGACTTCCACCGTCCCGGTGTGTGCCTGGGGCGACGACAACACGGCGGCCTATGTCGCTTTCCTCACCCCGGCCTCCGCAAAGCAGGACCCCGACACAGTCGACCTCAACGCGACCGCGCAGCAGGCTCTGAAGGTGCGCGGCGAAGTACGGCTGCCCATCGGCTGATCCGACGCCCGGAGCGGGGCCCGTCCCGGTCCGCCTCCGCCGCCACCTCCCCGGAGGGCGGCTGCTGGCCGGGACGCCCACCGTGCGGCCCCAGCAAGCGCCTTCGTGACTACCGCAAGGCGGGTCTTACCACGCCGTCGAGAACGCGCCCCGAGACGGCCGAGCCGCTCGGGCGCCGCACGGCGAAACTCCGCCTGGCGGCCGACGGCGACACGGTCGTCGAGCGCGTGACCTTCACCTGGGACGGCATGATGCTGTGCGAACAGACCTTCGTCACAGGAGTTACCGCATCCTGTCACCCTGACCTGGGACAGCTCCGCCGCCGCACGCTCGGAAGCCCAGCCGTCGAAGTCGGTCACCGAGCGGATCATCTTGCCCTCGCTGCCAGGCAAGACCATGGCCCGCAGCTCAGTCGGCCCGACATAGCGATAGCTCCGCCCCGTTTTCACACAGGCCAACCCAGCCACGTCTACGAATGGGCTGCCGTCGACCTGTCCGACCCCGCCCCTGGCAGTCGTCAGCTTCTGATCCACCGCAACCGCACGACCGGCGAACTCGCCTACTGCCGCTGTCACTCAGTATTCGGTCCGGTCACCGCGCGCGGCGACCGTTTACCCGGCGGCGCCCAGGCGGCGGTGAAGCTCCTCCTGCGAGACGTCTTCCTTATGGGTCAGCTGGATGCCGGTGACGTGATCTCCCTCAACGTCTTCCAGACCACCGGAAACAGCGCCACTTCGAACAGCCTGTTTGCTGGAGCCACCTATCTCGCTCCGCAGCTCCAGGCGGAGTGGCTCGCGCCGTAGACAACACCTCGGTCCGCAGGATTCTGTGACGGCCTACCGGTCAGTCCGGCAGGCCGTCTCACTGGGCCTCAGAAAGACACTGTCGAGTCGGCTCACCGCAGCGCCAGCTCCGCCCAGACCGTCTTGCCGACCACACGGTCGGCCGTGCCCCACGTCGTGGCGAGTGCCTCGACCAGCAGCAGGCCGCGCCCCGTCTCCAAGTCGGGGGTGGGCGGCCTCGGGGTCGGTTCGCGGTCCCCACGGGCGTCCGAGACGTCAATGCGGAGGGTCTTCGTAAAGAGCGCGAGGCGCAGCTCGAAGTCGCGGCCCGGGACGCGGGCATGGGTGACCGCGTTCGCCGCGAGTTCCGCGACGATCAGCGCGGCCGAGTCGGAGAGGTCGCTCCCGTACGGGATGCCCCAGCCGTCGAGTTGGTGGACCGCGAGGTGGCGGGCCAGGCGGGCGCCCCGGCGCGTGGCGCTGAAGCGCTGCATGAACTCGGCGGTGGGGGTGGCGGTTTCGGCTTTCATGTCACTGAGCGTGGTCGGTTCGCCGTACCCTGACCAGGAGTGAGATCGCGACGCTGGGTAACTGTACGGGTGCGGACGGCGGGCTGTACGGGACGTCGGCCGTGACCGAGAAGGCGGTACGGCATGACGGAAGAGCGGCCGGAGCGGCCGGCTGAAGTGGACGGGACGGCGCATCTCTTCAGCGCTCTCGGCAAGCAGATCAAAGTGCTGCGGGAGAACGCCTCGATGAGCCAGCGGGAGCTGGGGGTGGCGGCGCACTGTGGGGAGGACCTGATCTCCGCGATGGAACGGGGCGTACGGACACCGCAGCCCGACTTCCTTGTGCGGGCTGATGAGTTGCTCGCCGCCGGGGGTGTGCTTAAAGCCGCGGTGGAGGACGTGAGAGAGGCACAGAGCAAGGCACGGACGCGGCATCCGGACTGGTTCCGGGACTTCGCGAAGGCCGAGGCAGAGGCCGTCGCACTGCACGAGTACAGCAACCAAGCCGTGCCTGGGCTCCTGCAGACCGAGGAGTACGCACGGGCCCTCTTCACCCAGCGGCGACCTCTGCTTGACGAGGCGACCATCGAAAAGCGGGTGACGGACCGGCTTGCCCGTCAGCAGATCTTCGAGCGCTGGCCTGCACCGACCTCCAGCTATGTGCTCGAGGAGGCCATGCTGCAACGGCCGCTCGGTGGACGGACGGTCCATGCCCACCAGTTGCGAAGGCTATTGCGCATCGGACGTATGCGGACGGTAGAGCTCCAGGTGATGCCGACTGATCGCGAGGAACACTCAGCAATGGACGGCGCGTTCACCCTGCTGACTCCCAAGGGACGACAGCAGGTTGCGTACATGGAGATCTACGGGCACCCCAGGTTGATCACCGATCCGGAGGTGGTCCACGTCTTCACCGAACGCTATGGGATTATCCGGGCGCAGGCTCTCACGCCCCGGGAGTCACTGGCTTTCATCGAGAAGATGCTGGGAGAACGATGAGCACCGAGCAACTCCACTGGTTCAAGAGCAGCTACAGCGGTGCCGAAGGTGGCACATGCGTCGAGGTCGCCGCCTCCCCTTCCGCCATTCACGTCCGGGACTCCAAGAACCTCCAGGGTCCCCAACTCGCCGTCGCTGCCGCCACCTGGTCCGCCTTCGTTTCGTACGCGCGGCGACACCCGACCGGCTGAGGTCCCCGCGTGTCTGACTGATTCGGCGACGACCTGTCGGCAAGCTCGGGCCACGTGACCACATTACGACTGATCGCCATCGCCCTACTGACCGTCGCCGCCGTGCCCGCCGCCGCCCTGCTCCCCGCCGACGGGCCCCGCACCGGCGCGCCCACCGTGCAGGCACCCGGTGCTCCCGGTGCTCCCGGGGGCTACAGGTACTGCGCGTACTCGTCCAGCACCCGCAGCACCTCCGGCTCACCCGCCGGCGGCAGCTGCAGCACCACTTCCTCCACGCCCAGCTCCACGTAGTGCGCCATCTTCCCGGGCGTCGGCAGGACCGCGTACGGCACCACCTGCAAGCTCTCCGGGTCGCGGCCCGCAGCCGACCAGGCCTCCCGAAGCACCGGGACCGACTCCGTCAGGCCCCGGCCGCCGATCGGGAGCCAGCCGTCCGCGTACTCCGCGATGTGCGAGAAGAGCTTCGGGCCGGCCGCTCCCCCGATGAGCGTGCGCGGGCCGCTCACCGGCTTGGGGTAGGCGTAGGAGGCCCTCACGGAACCGAACTCGCCCTTGTACGGGGTCGGTTCCGCCGCCCACAGCGCCCGCATCAGCGCCATCCGGTCCCGGACCAGCTCGCGCCGCTTCGTCCACTCCACGCCGTGGTCCGCGGCCTCCTCCTTGTTCCAGCCGTAGCCGAGGCCGAGCGTGAACCGGCCGCCCGACAGATGGTCGAGGGTCGCGATCTGCTTGGCCAGGTCGATCGGGTCGTGCTGGGCGACGAGTGTGATGCCCGTGCCGAGGCCGAGCCGCGACGTGACCGCCGCGGCCTGGCCGAGTGCGACGAACGGGTCGAGGGTGCGGCCGTACTCCGGCGGCAGCTCGCCACCCGCCGGGTACGGGGTCGCGCGCTCCACCGGGATATGGGTGTGTTCCGGCAGATAGAGCCCGCCGAATCCGCGCTCCTCCAGCTCGCGCGCGAGCCGCACGGGCGTAATCGTCTCGTCCGTGAGGAAGATCGTGGTCGAGATCCGCATACGGAACCTCCGTCATCGTCTGTGGTGGCGGCCCAAACGTATGCCGTACGGTGCCACATGCCGAGAGCTCGGCAACCTAAGCAACGACAGCAACCACGGGGAGAAAACACATCATGATGCGTATCCGCATCGCCACCACCGCACTTGTGCTGACCGGGGCACTGTTCGCCGGCGCGCCCGCCGCATCGGCGGCCTACGCACCCACCGCGGCCGTCGCCGTGCAGAAGACCGTGCAGAAGTCCGCGCAGAAGACCGCCGCCGCGCCCGGGGCCGGGTCGTCCGTCGCCAAGGCGTCGACGACCGTGAGCACCCTGAGCAAGGTCGGCAAGAAGAGCAAGAAGAAGAAAAAGAAGAAGAGCGGCCTGTCCGCCGGCCTGATCATCGGTCTGATCCTCGGCCTCGCGGTGCTCGTGATCATCGTGCTGCTGCTGATGCGGCGCAACCGGAGTGACGCCTGAGCCGTAACGGTGGCCGGAAATCCCACTTGAAAGCCAGGAGCAACCCGGCACGCCCCTTCCCTTGCCCAGCAGTTCACGGCTCAATACCAGGGTTCGAGTACATCACTCCTGTCCCTCTCACCACCCCTGGGGAGCCGACGGCATGTGCAACGACGAACACGCGATGGACAGACGCGGACTGCTCGTGACGGGAGCCGCTGCGGCGCTTACGTTGGGCACTGTGAGCTTCGCGAACGCCGCGCCGAACAACGGTGGACAGACCAACAGCGAACCCAGCCAGGTCGTGCGCGGCACGCTGCCGCCCGGCTCCCCCGACTTCGTGTATCTCCCGGTCGAGATCCCGAAGGGCGTACGCGAGATCCACGTGGCGTACACCTACGAGCGGCCCGTCGTTCCGCCCGGCACGCAGGGCAACGCCCTCGACATCGGCATCTTCGACGAGCGCGGCACGGAGCTGGGCGGGGACGGCTTCCGCGGCTGGTCGGGCGGCGCGCGCACGGAGTTCTTCATCCGCGCGGACGAGGCGACGCCGGGCTATATCCCGGGCCCGGTACACGCAGGCACCTGGAACATCGCGCTGGGCCCGTACACCGTCTCGCCGCAGGGTCTCGCGTACGAAGTCACCATCACGCTCCGGTACGGCGCGCCCGGCAAGACACCCAAGCCGGTCTATCCGCCGGAGCGGGCCAAAGGCCGCGGTCGCGCCTGGTACCGCGGTGACTGCCATCTGCACTCCTGGTACTCGGACGGCAAGCGCACCCCCGCCGAGATCGCGGCGCTCGCCCGTGCCGCCGGGCTCGACTTCATCAACACCTCCGAGCACAACACGCACTCGGCGCACGCCCACTGGGCCGACCAGGCGGGCGACGACCTGCTGATCCTCACCGGCGAGGAAGTCACCACGCGCAACGGCCACGTCGTCGCGCTCGGCACCGACCCCGGCACCTTCATCGACTGGCGCTACCGGGCCCGCGACAACCGCTTCGGCCACTACGCGCGCGAGATCAGGCGCTCCGGCGGCCTGGTCGTGCCGGCCCATCCGCACGCCACCTGCATCGGCTGCAACTGGAAGTTCGGCTTCGGCGAGGCGGACGCGGTGGAGGTGTGGAACGGTGCGTACACGCCCGACGACGAGGTCTCGCTGCAGTCCTGGGACAACGCACTGGTCGCGTCCGTACGCTCCGGACGGCGCTGGACCCCGGCGATGGGCAACAGCGACGCGCACCGCGACCCGGACCCCGTCGGCACTCCGCAGACCGTGGTCCTCGCGGACGACCTGACGCGCGAGGCGATCCTCGACGGCATCCGGGCCGGGCGCAGCTATGTCGCCGAGTCGAAGGCGGTGTCGCTCTCCTTCTCGGCGGCGGGCGGCCGCGGCCGCCATGCGGGCATCGGCGAACGGCTGCACGTCGACGCCGACGACCCGGTGACCCTGCGCCTGGAGGTCAGCGGCGCCCCGAACTGCTCGGTCCGCTTCGTCACCGACCAGGGTGTGCTGCACACGGCGGCGCTCCCGGCGACGGGGACGGGCACGGTGGAGTGGCACACGACGGCGGCGTACGCGGCGTATGTACGGGCGGAGGTCCGGCACGCGGCGGTGATCCCGGGGCTGCCGGGGCCGTTGGCGGCGTTCACCAACCCGGTGTTCCTCGGCGCCTGACCCGCTTCGCGAACTCGTCGGAACGAATCGCCGGTTCGGCTCCTCTGTGGGGTGACGCATCCGCTCACCGAGGAGGTCCTCATGGAAACGAACCGGCGTGCCGCCGCCCGGGCTGTGGCGGGCGTACTGACCGCCGACGGGCTGCTGCACGTGTTCTGGGCGACCGGCAGCCACTGGCCGGCCGACGACCCGAAGGCGCTGTCGTACGCGGTGCTCGGTGCCGATGTGCCGTTCACCCCGCCCGTGCTCCTGCCGCTCGCCGCGCTGCTGTTCACCGCGGCGGGCCTGGTGACCGCGCGCGCCCGGCGCCGGGGGCGACTGCTCCAGGCGGCCACCGTTGCCGTTGCCTGCGGTACGGCACTGCGTGGGCTGGTCGGTCTGGCCTGGGCCTTCGGGGTACGGGCGGGCCTCGACGACGGCGCCGGATCCACCTTCTACTGGCTGAACCTGGCGCTCTACACTCCGCTGTGCCTGGCTCTGGCGGCCGCGGCACTGCGCGTGGCGAGGGAGCGGAGTGAGTGACGACGTCCAGCGGCTGGTGCGGGCCGCGCAACGCGGCGACACCATCGCGATGAACGACCTCCTCGACGTCCTCACCCCGTACGCGGGCCGCATCTGCACCCCGATCGCGCTCGCCGACGGCCCGGACGCCGTCCAGGAGACGCTGGTCGCCGTCTTCCGAGGGCTGCGTTCCCTGAAGGAACCGGCGGCGCTCTACGGATGGGTGCGGGCGATCGCCTGCCGGGAGGCGGTCCGGGTCGCCCGCAGGTCCGCCCGTTCAGTACCGGCCGATCTCACCACCCTCCCCCAGCGGGGCGATCCTCAACTCGCCGCGGACATCGGGGACGTACTGACCCGGCTCTCGCCCGAACACCGGGCGGTCCTCGTCCTGCGGGACATCGAGGGCCTCGACGAACAGTCCGCGGCCGAACTGCTCGGCCTCCGCGTCGGCACCGTCAAGTCACGGCTGCACCGGGCCCGGGACTCCTTCAGGAAGGCGTGGTCATCGTGACAACCGTCAACTGGCCGCCCGCCGCGGGCCTCGACCCGGTGCGGCGGCTGTACGCACTGGCCGCCGGCGTCCCCGGCGCCACGATCACCGAGCGCGAGATCGAGGCGGACTACGCCGAGGTCTGGCCGCTCCTCGCCGACCTGGACGGCGAACTCGCCCGCCTGGTCCCGGACATGCGCCGGCTGCGGGTGACCCGTATCGACGGCGACCGCGTGGAGGCGGTTGCGCGGAGCCGCTTCGGCATGCGGGCCCGGTTCGACGGCGTACTGCGCCCGGGCTGGGTCTGGCTCCAGAGCCGCTTCATCCTGATGGGAGTGGCGGCGATCCCCTGCGGCGAGGGCCGCACCCGGGTGGCTTTCACGGGCGGCATCCGCATCCCGGGACGCGCGGCGCTGATCCCGCTGGGGGTGGGGCGCGCGGGGCGCAGGGTGCTGGGACGGCTCGAGAGGCGGGTGGCGGCGGGGCGAACGGGGTGAGGGCGGTCGGCTGCAGCCGCGGGCACACTCCGTGGGCGCCCGCTTGCCCGCTCGGCCGCTCGGCCGCTCAGACAGAGAAGCCTCAGCCAGCAGCGAGAACCGTCCGCAGGCGAGCACACACATCGGCCACGGCCGCCTCGTCCGGCAGCTGCCCTGCCTCGAGCATGGCCATCTGCAGCGCGGGCCCGTAAGCGTCGTACCGGGCGAGATCGTCCTTGAGCGCGGGTTGCACCACGAAGTGGATGTGCCCCGGCACTGCGCCGGCATGGGACCAGAGGCAGACGTAGACCTGCTCAGGCTCCATCGTCTCCGTGACCGCGGAACTGACCCTCCGTAGCAGCGGGCCGAGTTCGCCGGATTCCTCGGCTGTCAGATCGGCCACGTGGATCACGTGCCTGATCGGCTTGACCACCAGCGTCCCCAGGCCCAGCGGCCCCACGCAGTGCTCCACGACCCACGTGCCGGTCCGCAGGATCGGGCCACCCGGCAAGAAGTCAGTACCGGCCGTGAGCCCACAAGCCAGGCACGCCTGATCGGTATCCGGATCCTCAACCAACGCTGCCACCGCCCCAGTTCGGAAGGTGACAGCGTTTCCTGAAGCCGCGAGGAGATCAACCCGTGGGGCCTGGTGGCCGGTCACCGGCACCCAGCCATCACCGGACTGCCAACGGGTTCTGATCACGAGGCGTGTCGCGGCGCGCTGGGCCGGCGTCGAGCCTCAGCCGGGCCACACCACCGCCTGCAGCTCGCTGTACGCCTGCAGCGCGTACGAGCCCACATCCCGCCCGACCCCGCTCTTCTTGAACCCTCCGAACGGCGCCTCCATGTTCCGGCCGATGGTGTTCACCCCGACCCCGCCCGCCCGCAGCTCTCCCGCCACCCGGAACGCCCGCGCCACGTCCCCCGACCAGACATAGTCGATCAGGCCGTAGTCGCTGTCGTTCGCCAGCGCGATGCCCTCGTCCTCGTCGTCGAAGGGGACCACGACCACCACCGGGCCGAAGATCTCCTCCCGCACCACGCGCATGTCGTTCGTGCAGTCCGCGAACAGCGTCGGGGCGACATAGAAGCCCTTGTCGTACGCAGGTCGCTCGCCGCCCGCAACCAACCGAGCGCCTTCCTTCCTGCCCAGTTCGACGTACGACTCGACCCGGTCACGGTGGGCCGCCGAGATCACCGGGCCGACCACCGTGCCCTGCGCCGCCGGGTCGCCGACCTTCATACGGGTCAGACAGCCGGTCAGCTTCTCGACCAGGAGGTCGTGAATCCCGCGCTGCGCGATCACCCGCGTCGGCGCCGTACAGATCTGGCCGCTGTAGAAGGAGAACGTCGTGCCGATGCCCATCACCGCTGAATCCACGTCCGCGTCGTCGAAGACGAGCGCCGCGCCCTTGCCGCCCAGCTCCATCAGCTGCCGCTTCATCCCGCGGCCGCAGACTTCCGCGATGCGCTGTCCGACCGCCGTCGAGCCGGTGAAGCTGACCATGTCGACGTCCGGGGAGTCGACGGCGGCCTCGCCGACGGCGGGTGCGGAGCCGGTCACCACGTTCACGACGCCGGGCGGCGCGCCCGCCTCCGCCAGGGCCTCGGCCATCCTGTAGACGGACAGGGGATCCTGCGGGGCGGGCTTCACGACCACCGTGTTGCCCATGGCGAGCGCGGGAGCGACCTTGCCGGCCGGGTTCGCCCAGGGGTTGTTGTACGAGGTGATGCAGGTGACGACGCCGACCGGGCGGCGTACCGCGAGCGCCCCGAAGACGCCCGCCTTCCCCATCGGTCCCGCGGCGTTGATCTGCGGGGGCAGCCCCTCCTCCACGGGCTCCAGCGCGCCCTTCGCGTACCGCCGGAAGCGGGCCGCGCCGACGGCGACCTGCATACCGCGCGCCGTCGCGGTCGTCGCGCCGCTCTCGGCCTGCGCGAGGCGGGCGTACGGCTCGGCCTCGCGCTGGATGACATCGGCGGCCGCGTCCAGGATCCGGGCGCGCTCCTCCGGTTTCGTACGCGACCAGGCGGTGAAGGCCTCGCGGGCGGCGGCGGCCGCCGCGTACACCTGCTCGCGGCTCGCCTCGGGCGCGAGCCCGACGACATCCTCGGTGGCCGGGTTGACGACCTCGTAGTGGCCGCCGTCCGGCTCGACCCACTCCCCGCCGATGAACAGCTTCTGCCGCACCGGTTGCCGCACCGTCGGCTCGGGCCCACCCCGCCCCGCCGTCACTGGAGTTCGCCCTCCCCTGCCGCATCGGCTGTCCCGTGCGGCCTGCTTTCCGGCCGGGGGTCCGGGGGTTGTCCCCCGGAAGGATGCAGCGTACTCACGGTCCTCGTGTCACGGCCGGACCTGAGCACCGTGCCCGGTACCGCGCCCGTCACCTCGTCGTCCCGTATCGTCTCGACGCCGTTGACGCGCACCGACACGATGCCGATGGCCTTCGCGTCCAGGCGCGGGCTGTCGCCGGGCAGATCGTGTACGAGCGTGGCCGGGCCCGCCTCGATCCGTTCCGGGTCGAAGAGGACGAGGTCGGCGTGCCAGCCTTCCTGGACACGGCCGCGTTCGCGCAGACCGAAAAGTTGTGCCGGGTCGTCGGTCAGCATCTTCACGGCCTCCTCGAGGCCGATGAGCTTCCGGCCGCGCAGACAGTCGCCGATGAAGCGGGTCGTGTACGGCGCTCCGCACATCCGGTCCAGGTGCGCGCCCGCGTCGGAGCCGCCGAGCATGACGTCCTCGTGCTGCCAGGTCTGCCGGCGCAGTTCCCAGGAGTCGGGGTCGTTGTCGGTGGGCATCGGCCAAAGGACCGTACGCAGCTGGTCGTTGGCGCAGATCTCCACGAGGCAGTGGAAGGCGTCCTGGCCGCGCTCGGCGGCGATGTCCTTCACGACGCGCCCACTCAGGCCCTCGTTCTCCTTGGAGTATGTGTCGCCTATGACATAGCGGCCGAAGTTCGCGAGCCGACGGAAGACGCCGGCCTCCTTGGACTCGGCGTGGCGCAGCATTTCGGCGCGTACGTCCGCGTCGCGGAGTTTCGCGATCCGCTCGGGGACGGGGAGGGAGAGGACCTCGCCCCAGCCGGGGATGAGGTTCAGTGCGCAGAAGGTGCCCAGCGACATGTTCATCGGCGTGAGGATCGGCATGGTCAGCGCGACGATGCGGCCACCGGACTTCCTCGCCCGCTCACTCGCCTCGAGCTGGCGCGGCACGCGCTCGGGCGCGGACGCGTCGATGGTCAACACATTCCAGTTCAACGGCCGTCCGGCCGCGGCGCTCATCTCGACGAACAGGTCGATCTCCTCGTCGGCGAACTGGTCCAGGCAGCCCGCGACAATCGCTTCCAGCTGGGTGCCTTCGTGCTCGGCGACGGCCCGCGAGAGGGCGAGGAGCTCTGCGGGCTTCGCGTGGCGGGATGCGACCGGCTCTCCGTCGCCGTCGGAGTGGGTGGAGGACTGGGTGGTGGAGAGCCCCCACGCCCCCGCGTCCATCGCGTCGTGGAAGAGCCTGAGCATGTCGTCGAGCTGCTCGGGCGTGGGTTGCCCGCCGACCGCGTCGGGGCCCATGACATGCCGGCGCAGCGCGCAATGACCCACCATGAAGCCCGCGTTGACGGCGATCCGGCCTTCCAGGGCGTCCAGATACTCGCCGAAGGTGTGCCAGCTCCACGGCGCGCCCTCCTCCAAGGCGACCAGCGACATGCCCTCCACCTTGGACATCATGCGGCGGGTGTAGTCGGCGTCCTCGGGGCGGTCGGGGTTGAGCGGGGCGAGGGTGAAGCCGCAGTTGCCGCCGGCGACGGTCGTCACTCCGTGGTTCATGGAGGGGGTGGCGAACGGGTCCCAGAAGAGCTGGGCGTCGTAGTGCGTGTGCGGGTCGACGAAGCCGGGGGTGAGGACGAGCCCCGACGCGTCCTCGCTCGTCCTGGCCTCCTCGGCGACGGTCCCGGGTTCGGCGATGAGGGCGATGCGCCCGTCCCGTATCCCGACGTCGGCGAGGTACGCGGGCGCGCCGGTCCCGTCCACGACGGTCGCCGAGCGAATGAGGTGGTCGAGCATGACGGGTCCCTCCAGCGCGGGGTTGGTCGTTGTCGGTCGTTCATGGCTCCGGCCGGGGCGCGTGCGGCAGGCCGCTGCCGACGGGCACCCGGCCGGAACCCGGGGACGGCGGTCCGGGAGGCCGCCGCCGTTCTGTGGGCGGGTGGCTTTTCCCCACCCCGCCCCTTCCCGAACTGGGGGCTCCGCCCCCGGACCCCCGCGCCTCAATCGCCGGCGGGGCTGAAGTTTGGGCGTCCGGGGTCCGGGGCGGAGCCCCGGTCAAGGGAAGGGGCGGGGTGGGGAACAGACCCGCCGCAGGCGGACCGTCAGCCCGCCGCCTGGCGGAAGCGGGTCGTCCGATGCACCGGGTCCGTGTCGATCTGCGGGATCACATGCTCACCGATCAGCTTGATCGTGTTGATGGTGTCCTCGTACGAGATCCCGATCGGAAGTCCGAAGGAGAGCTGGTCCGCGCCCGCCTGCTCCCAGCGCTTGCACTGCTGCAGCACCTCGCCCGGGTCGCCGCAGATCATCAGCTCCTCCGCGATGAGCAGCTCGATGATCTCCGCGCTGTACTCGGGCAGCAGCTCCGGCCACTCGGGGATGCCCTCGGGCCGCGGGAAGGTGTCGTGGTAGCGGAAGAGCAACGACTGCAGATAGTTCAGTCCGCCGCCGACAGCTATCTCGACGGCCTTGTCGTGCGTCTCGGCGCAGATCGCCGTCGACGTCACCATCACATTGTCGTTGACGAAGTCGCCGATCGCCTTCGCCTCCTTGACGGCCGTCTTGTACGACTCGACGACCCACTCCATGTCGGAGACCTTCTGCACGCTGAAGCCCAGGACGCCGAGGCCCTTCTTGCCCGCCATGGCGTACGAGGACGGGGAGCCGGCCGCGTACCACATCGCCGGGTGGGACTTCCCGTACGGCTTCGGCAGAATCTTCCGCGGCGGCAGCGACCAGTGCTTGCCCTGGAAGCCGACGTACTCCTCCTGGAGCCACATCTTGGGGAACTCTGCGATGGTCTCTTCCCAGAGTTCTTTGGTGTGGTTCATATCGGTGATGCCGGGCATGAAGCCGAGAATCTCGTGGCTGCCGGCGCCGCGGCCCGACCCGAACTCGAAGCGTCCTTCGGAGAGATGGTCGAGCATGGCGACCTTCTCCGCGACCTTCACAGGGTGGTTCACGGGCGCCAGCGGGTTGAAGATGCCCGAGCCCAGATGGATCCGGTCCGTCGCGTGTGCGAGGTACCCGAGGTACACATCGTTCGCCGACAGATGCGAGTACTCCTCCAGGAAGTGGTGCTCGGAGGCCCAGGCGTACTTGAAGCCGGACGTGTCCGCCTGGATGACGTACTCGGTCTCCTCCATCAGCGCCTTGTGCTCCGCGAGCGGGTCGGTCTCGGCGCGCTTGCCGACGTATCCCTGTACAAAGAGCCCGAATTCCAAAGGGGTTCACCGTCCCTTTTGCTTTCTGACGTACCGTCAGATCTCGATGCGGTCGACTGTTCCACCGCCTGCGCGAGGCGTCAATACCTGACGTCCAGTCAGAAAAGGCTCACTCCGGCGAGCCAGCCGCCGTCGATGACGAACGGCTGCCCGGTGATGTACGAGGAGTCCTCGCTGCTCAGGAAGAGCACCAGCTTCGCCACCTCCTCCGGCTCCCCGACCCGGCCGAGCGGCACGAGCTTCCGGTACAGCTCGCTCACCGCCGCCGGGTCCACGCCGTCCGGGTTGCTCATCGGCGTGTCCACCGCACCCGGGCAGACCGCGTTGACGCGGATCTTCCTGGCGGCCAGCTCCAGCGCGGCGACCCGGGTCAGGCCGAGGATCGCGTGCTTGGTCGCGGCGTACGCACCCACGCCGGCCATGCCCGTCAGGGCCGTGTACGAGGCTGTGTTGACGATCGTCCCGCCACCGGCCGCCTCGATCTCGGGCGCGACGTTACGTATGCCGAGGAAGCAGCCGATCTGATTGACCTGGATGATCTGCTGGAACTCCTCCAGCGGCGTGGAGACCAGCTCGTTGAAGCGCAGGATGCCCGCGTTGTTGACCAGCCCGTCGATCTTCCCGAACGCGTCCTTCGCCGCGGCGACGGCGGCGGTCCAGTCGGTCTCCCGGCTCACATCCAGATGGACGTACGCGGCCGTGCCCTCACCCAGCTCCTTGGCGAGAGCCTCGCCCTGGTCGTCCAGCACATCGGCAAGCACCACCTTCGCGCCCTCCGCCGCGAAGAGCCGCGCCTCCTGCTCACCCTGCCCGCGCGCCGCGCCCGTGATGAGGACGACGCGTCCGTCGAGCTTTCCCATCCCACTCTCCTCAGTTCAGGTGCGGAGCAACGTCGGCGGCGAAGGCCGCCATCTGATCGGTGAGTTCGGCGCGGCTCCGGCTGCGGAACCGGACCTGGATCTGGCGCACGCCCATCGCGGCGTAGGCGCGCAGCGACTCGGCGAGGGCGTCGGGCTTTCCGGTCAGGGTCCGCCGGCCGGTGTCCCAGTCCGGCTCGCCCACGTACAGCGGCTCGGTGATGGCGCCGATCTCGATGGGATCGGTGACGCCTGCTTCCTCGCGCAGCGTCCTCAACCTGGCGATCTGGGCGGGGAGCTTGCCTCGTGGGTCGCCCTGGGGCAGCCAGCCGTCACCCCGTACGGCGGCCCGGCGCACGGCGGCGGGCGAGGAGCCGCCCACCCAGATGGGTATCCGCTGCTGAACGGGTCTGGGCCGCTGCCCGAGCCCGCTGAAGGAGAACCGCTCGCCGGCGAACTCGGGGTACTCCTCCGGGCCGAGCGCCGCCCTGAGCGCGTCGATGGTCTCGTCGAGAACGGGCCCGCGCGCGGCGAAGTCCACGTCGAGCGCCTCGAACTCCTCCTGCACATGCCCGGCCCCGACCCCGAGGATCAGCCGTCCGCCGGAGAGGTGGTCCAGGGTCGCGTACTGCTTGGCGCTCAGGAGCGGGTGCCGCAGCCCGACGACGGCCACATGGCTGAGCAGCAGCACGCGCTCGGTGATCCCCGCGAGGTAGGAGAGCGTGGCGACGGGGTCGTACCAGACGGTGGACATGGCACCGGCGAGCCGGCGCGGGATCGCGACATGGTCACAGCTCGCGAGATACGCGAACCCGGCCCGGTCGGCGACCCTGGCGATCTCGGCAAGATCCTCGGCTCCGGCGCCGGTCTCCCACGGCTCCGCGTAGATGGTGCTCTGCGACTGGATAGGGAGCTGCATCCCGTACGACAGCCGCCCCTCGGGCAGTACGTGCACGGCGCCGCCTCCTCGCCTGATCTGACGCTTCGTCAACTATCCGGACGGGGTCATCGTCATACCTGACGGTTCATCAGACAAGGGGTGCGGTGACGTGAGTGCGGGTGCCTGCCTGGGGGCGTCGCCTCAGCCGAGCAGGGCGTACACGGCGGAGGCCCGCGCTGCGACGTCCTGCGAGCCGTCAGCGGTCATGGTGACGTCCGCGAACGCCATGCGGCGGCCGAGCTTGGTGATCCTGACGTCGATCAGGACGTCCGTGCCGGTGATCGCGCGCTGGAAGGTGCTGGACTGCTGGACGGTCGTCATCGGCGCGAAGCCGCTGAGGGCGGAGGCGACGGCGACGACGGTGGCGGTGTCGGCGGCGGCCATGAGCGCCTGCCCGGACAGGGCACCGCCTTCCCGGGCGAGGCGATCGCTCCAGGGGAGGCGGAGGATCGCATGCCGTTCGCCGGCCTCGACGACGGAGAGCCCGAGGTCGAGCACCCAGGGGGCGAAGTTGTCGGCAAGGATCTTGTCGGCTTGAGCGAGGGTGAGCGTCATCCCCCGATAGTGGCAGTTGCCCGGTCATGTGGTCGGGGTGGGCCGGGGACGTTGTCGGAGTCACCCGGTCATGTGGTGAGCGTGGGCCGGGGGCGTTGGTGGTTGCTGTCCGTGGGTGGTTTCCACCGGCGAACCGCTGTACCCCCGCGGCGAGTGGTCTTGTCTCGTTCGGGTGGGGAGGGGCCGTGCAGGGTCGGCCCCGCAGGGGATTGGCGGCAAAACCGGGGTCACGCACCAAGAGCCTGTACGCCGCCGACCCCGAGGAGTCGAGCCCGGAGGGGCACCGGAGCCCGCACCCGACAAGTCCGGACGACCCCGCCGGAGGCAACCCGCACCCGACAAGACCGGACGACCCCGCCGGAGGCAACCCGCACCCGACAAGACCGGACGACCCCGCCGGAGGCAACCCGCACCCGACAAGACCGGACGACCCTGGGCCCGGGCAACAAGCACCCGCCCCCCGCCGGAGGCAACCCGCACCCGACAAGACCGGACGACCCTGGGCCCGAGCCACAAGACCCCGCACCCCCGCCGGAGGCAACCCGCACCCCGCCGGAGGCTACGCGCCCGGCCACAGGCCGTCCGACGTCAGGCCCAGCATCTCAATCGCGTTGCCGCGCACTATCCGGTCCACCACATCCGGCGCCAAGTGGCCCATCTGGCTCTCCCCGACCTCCTTCGACTTCGGCCACGTCGAGTCCGAGTGCGGATAGTCCGTCTCGTACAGCACGTTCCCCACTCCGATCGCGTCCAGGTTCTTCAGCCCGAACGCGTCATCGAAGAAGCACCCGTACACATGCTCCGCGAACAGCTCCGACGGCGGCCGCAGCACCTTGTCCGCCACCCCGCCCCACCCCCGGTTCTCCGCCCAGACCACATCCGCGCGCTCCAGGATGTACGGGATCCAGCCGATCTGGCCCTCCGCGTACATGATCTTCAGACCCGGGAAGCGTTCGAACTTGCCGCTCATCAGCCAGTCGACCATCGAGAAGCAGCAGTTGGCGAACGTGATCGTCGACCCGACGGCGGGCGGCGCATCGGCGGACGTCGACGGCATCCTCGACGACGAGCCGATGTGCATCGCGATCACCGTCCCCGTCTCGTCGCACGCCCGCAGAAACGGGTCCCACTCGTCCGTGTGCACCGACGGCAGCCCGAGGTACGGAGGTATCTCCGAGAAGGCCACCGCCCGCACGCCCCGCGCCGCATTGCGCCGGACCTCCTCCGCCGCCAACTCCGCGTCCCACAGTGGGATCAGGGTCAGCGGAATCAGGCGCCCGCGCGCCTCGGGGCCGCACCACTCCTCCACCATCCAGTCGTTGTAGGCCCGCACCCCGAGCAGCCCCAGTTCGCGGTCCTTCGCCTCGGTGAAGGTCTGGCCGCAGAAGCGCGGGAAGGTCGGGAAGCAGAGCGCCGACTGGACGTGGTTGACGTCCATGTCGGCGAGGCGCTCCGGCACGCCGAACGAGCCGGGCCGCATCTGCTCGTACGTGATGACCTCGAGCTTGATCTCGTCGCGGTCGTAGCCGACCGCCGTGTCGAGGCGGGTCAGCGGCCGGTGCAGATCCTCGTAGACCCACCAGTCGCCGATCGGCCCGTCGTCGCCCTTCGCCCCCATCACCGGGGCGAACCTGCCGCCCAGGAACGTCATTTCCTTCAGCGGCGCCCGGACGATGCGCGGGCCGATGTCCTGGTACTTCGACGGGAGCCGGTCCCGCCAGACGTTGGGGGGCTCAACCGTGTGGTCGTCCACCGAGATGATCTTCGGGAAGGTCTCCATGCGCCCCACGGTAGCGCCAATCTGACGAGCCGTCAGCTAGCGGGACGGCACGGAAAACCTCTCGGACGAGCGCCCGCGGTTCACTATAAACCCCGTCTATACATCGTGTGTATAGTGCGATGACGTGCGCGGCCGGTCAGCGGCAGAGCGCCGTATTCCGTGTGCCCGCCATCCACCGAGGGGGATATTCGCCATGCCCGGAAAAAGGACGAAAGCGAAGGTCACCGCCGCCGCGCTCGCAGTCGCCGCCCTGGCGCTGACGCTCGGCGGCTGTTCGATGGAGACCACCTCACCGGGCGCCGCCAGGAGCCACGCGGCCTCCGACGCCAAGCCGCAGTCCGCCGCGGGCGTCGACTGCGGAAAGGCCACGTGCATAGCCCTGACCTTCGACGCCGGGCCAGGCAAGGACACGGCCCGACTCCTCGACACCCTGAAGGAGAAGAAGGTTCACGCAACCTTCTTCCTGCTCGGCAAGAACCATGTGCTCAAGCACCCCGACCTCGTACGCCGAATAGCCGACGAGGGCCATGAGGTGGCCAATCACACCTGGTCGCACCGTCGGCTCGACGAACTGAGCGCCGACGAGATACGCGATGAGCTCTCCCGTACGCAGGAGGCCATCTCCGAGATCACCGGCCGCAGGCCCACTCTGATGCGCCCGCCGCAGGGCCGTATCAACGACGACGTCACCAAGGTCAGCCGGGAGCTCGGCCTCGCCCAGATCCTGTGGAGCGCCACCGCCAAGGACTTCTCCACCACCGACTCCGAGCTCATCAAGAACCGGATACTCGACCAGGCGGGGCGCGACGGCATCATCCTGCTGCACGACATCTACGACGGAACCGTGCCCGCCGTGCCCGGCATCATCGACGAGCTGAAGAGGCGCGGCTATACCTTCGTCACCGTGCCCGAGCTGCTCGCGCCCGGCAAGGCCAACCCGGGAGAGGTGTACCGCCCGTGACGGGAGCTTCCGGCAGAGATCACGGACGGAGATCGGCAACAGAGGGTTAGCTCACAAGCTGACGCGGGCAGGGGCGATGTGGAGGTGCCCCGCTGCTGACGGGGCCACCATGCACAGGGCAGACTGTCGAGGGCGATTCCGGCAGTACGGGGGCAGGGAGCAGCTATGGACCGTGACAGCGGGCCACGCGTACCGGAGCAGCGGACTCCGATGCAGAGCAGCATCATTGACCTGCGCTTCAGCGTGCTCGGCCCGGTGCGTGCCTGGCGCGGCGGGGAAGCTCTGCCGTCCGGTTCGCCGCAGCAGCGCGCCCTGCTGGCCGCGCTGTTGCTGCGCGACGGCCGCACCGCGACCGCTTCCGAGCTGATCGACGCGATCTGGGGTGAGGACCCTCCTTCGCAGGCGCTCGCGGCGGTGCGGACGTACGCCTCGCGCCTGCGCAAGGTGCTGTCCGCGGACGCGCTGGTCAGCGAGTCGGGCGGCTATGCGATACGGGTCAGGGGCGACGCCCTCGACCTCGCGGTGGCACAGGAGTTGGCGGCGGAGGCGGACAAGGCGCGCGCGGCCGGGGACCGCAACCAGGCCCGCGCGCTGGTGGACAAGTCGCTGGGCCTGTGGGACGGCGAGCCGCTGGCCAATGTGCCGGGGCCGTACGCCGAGAACCAGCGGGCCCGGCTGGAGGAATGGCGGCTCCAGCTCCTCGAGACCCGGCTCGACCTCTGCCTGGAGGTCGGCGCCCATGCGGAGGCGGTGTCGGAGCTGACCGCGCTCACCGCGGCGCACCCGCTGCGGGAGCGGCTGCGCGAGCTTCTGATGCTGGCGCTGTACCGCAGCGGACGCCAGGCCGAGGCGCTGGCCGTGTACGCCGACACCCGCCGGCTGCTCGCCGAGGAACTGGGCGTCGACCCGCGCCCGGAGCTCGCCAAGCTCCAGCAGCGCATTCTGCAGGCCGACGCGGAACTGGCCCGGCCGAGCGAGGAGCCGGCCCGGGCCCCGCATGTCGCCCGGCCCGCGCAACTCCCCGCCACAGTGCCGGACTTCACCGGACGTGCCTCCTTCGTACGCGAACTGGGTGACCAGCTGGCCACCGCCGAGGGCTCCGTCATGGCGGTCTCGGCGCTCGCGGGCATAGGCGGCGTCGGCAAGACGACTCTCGCGGTCCATGTGGCCCACGAGGCCCGGCCGCACTTCCCGGACGGCCAGCTGTACGTCGACCTGCAGGGCGCGGGCAATCGCGCCGCCGATCCGGAGACGGTCCTGGGCGCGTTCCTGCGGGCCCTCGGCACCGCGGACTCCGCCATTCCGGACTCGCTGGACGAGCGGGCCGCGCTCTACCGCTCGACGCTGGACGGCCTGCGCGTCCTGGTCCTCCTCGACAACGCGCGGGACGCCGCCCAGATCCGTCCGCTGCTGCCCGGCACGGCGGGCTGCGCTGCGCTGGTCACCAGCCGGGTCCGGATGGTGGACCTGGCCGGGGCGCACCTCGTCGACCTGGATGTGATGTCGCCGGAGGAGGCCCTGCAGCTCTTCACCAAGATCGTGGGTGAAGAGCGGGTCACCTCCGAGCGTGAGGCGGCGCTCGATGTGGTCGCAGCGTGCGGGTTCCTGCCGCTCGCGATCCGTATCGCGGCCTCGCGCCTCGCGGCCCGCCGTACCTGGACGGTCTCGGTGCTGGCAGCGAAGCTCGCCGACGAACGCCGCCGCCTGGACGAACTGCAGGCGGGCGACCTCGCGGTCAAGGCCACCTTCGAACTGGGCTACGGCCAGCTGGAGCCGGCCCAGGCCCGCGCCTTCCGCCTCCTCGGCCTTGCCGACGGCCCGGACATCTCGCTCGCCGCGGCCGCGGCGGTGCTCAACCTCCCACCCCAGGGGACGGAAGACCTGCTGGAAGCACTCGTCGACACCTCGCTGCTGGAGTCGGCGGCGCCGGGCAGGTACCGCTACCACGACCTCGTACGGCTCTACGCGCGTGCATGCGCCGAGCGGGATGAAGAGCCGCCCGAGGAGCGGGAGTTGGCGCTGTCCCGGCTGCTGGACTTCTATCTGTCGACGGCTGCACGGGTGTTCGCGATAGAGCGTCCGGGCGACCGGCTGGTGGCCCACCTGGAGCGTACGGAGTACGAGGGCCTGGTTCTCACGGACCGGCAGGACGCACAGGACTGGCTGTACACCGAGGCGAACTGCCTACTGGCGTGTGCTCAGCAGTCCACCGGAAGTAGCCGGTTGCGGCGGACTGTCGACCTGCTGTGGGCCGCCAAGGACCTGGCGGAGTCGGGCACCAACTCCAAGCTGTACGAGGCCGTGGCCCTTTCCACGCTCGACGCGGCCCGCACCGTCGGCGATGTCCGTGCCGAGGCGCGCGCGCGGACCTCGATAACCAATGTCCATCTGGTGGCGGGCCGTTATGAGCAGGCCGACGAGGAGGCCAAGCAGGCCGCCGTGCTCGCGAAGTCCGCGCAGGACCCCGCGCCCATCTACTGGTCGGACAACGACCGCGGCATCATCGCCTTCAACCAGGGGCGGCACGCCGAGGCCGAGGAGCATCTGCGCCGGGCGATGGAGGGGTCCCGCGCCGACGAGAACCGTCCCGGCGAGGCGAGTGCGCTGTGCAATCTCTCGCGCATCCAACTGTCCCAGGGACGTACGTCGCAGGCCATCGCGCTCGCCGAGCAGGGAGTCGACGTCTACGACCGCATAGGACACACGTTGCGGCTCGCAAATGCCCGCTACGCCCTGGGAGTCGCGCTCACCCACGCGGGCCGCCACACCGAGGCGCTGGATCAGCTTCACGAGGCCTTGGACAGCTTCGAGACGAACCGGCAGCGTCTGTGGGAGGGGACCACACTCTTCCGCATCGCGCAGGCGCACCTCACGGCCCGCCGCCCGGCGCGAGCTGCCCAGCACGCCGAACAGGCACTCGCGATCGGCTGCATCGGCGGCGACCGGACCCGGGCCAACGTACTGATTACGCTGGGCAGGGCGCTGGACAGCCTCGGCCAAGCGGACCGCGCGCGTGCCTGCTGGCGCGAGGCGTTGTCCCTGCACGAGCAGTCGGGTGCCGCGGAAGTGGAGGAAGTACGCGGGCTACTTGCCCCTCTCAGCGCAGCGTGAGGGCCCCCCGCCAGGGCGTTCATTGAACGTTTATGCTCATCCGACATGCTCAGTGCATTCGATCCGTCGCGTCGGGGGGCAGGCGGATCCCGGGACCTACACCTCCGCGTGGGGGCGAGCGGTCCCCCTGGCCTTCTGTCCGGCGACCCTCGGGGGAGTCTCCGGGCAGAAGGCCACCTTCGGTAATGTCGGGCAATCCCTTGGGGGACGGAAAGATGAGCAATACCGAGAAGAAGCCGGAAGAGATCACCACGCTGGGCGACAACCACACGCCCGCGCCGCCGATTGACGGACTCCTGACAGGGGGCCCCGTCACCGAAGCGCCCATCACCACTCAGGACAACCACACGCCCACGCCGCCGAAGCTGCTCGACGGTGGGGCCACCACCCAGGGTGACAACCACA
Organism: Streptomyces sp. NPDC002730; assembly: GCF_042888805.1. Taxonomy (NCBI): domain Bacteria; kingdom Bacillati; phylum Actinomycetota; class Actinomycetes; order Kitasatosporales; family Streptomycetaceae; genus Streptomyces; species Streptomyces sp. NPDC002730. The sequence goes on along the minus strand of NZ_JBIAQG010000003.1, from coordinate 297,376 downwards.
CACCCCTCCCGCCCAAGGGCTGACCCGAACTTCACTGGACGGGGTGCGGCCGCGGCGGCGCGGAGGGGGAGCCGCCGCGGCCGCGGCATGTCCGGTGCCCGGCCGCCGAGGTGCTCGCCGGCCGGACGGTCAGACGCGCTCGCGCGACCGCAGTTCCGTCTTCAGCACCTTCCCGCTCGCGTTCCTGGGCAGCTCGCTCACGAACTCGACCTCCCTCGGAACCTTGTAGTTCGCCATCTCCCGTCGCGACCAGGCGATGAGATCGTCCGCCGTCAGCGTCGAGTCCCTGCGCCGTACCGCGTACGCCTTGCCCACCTCGCCCAGCCGCGGGTCAGGTACGCCGATCACCGCGACATCCGCGATATCCGGGTGCAGGCCGAGTAGTTGCTCGATCTCCGCCGGATACGCGTTGAAGCCGCCGACGATGAACATGTCCTTGATCCGGTCGGTGATACGGAGATTGCCCGCATCGTCCAGGACGCCGACGTCGCCCGTGCGCAGCCAGCCGTCCTCGGCGATCGCCTTCGCCGTCTCCTCCGGGTCCTCGAAGTAGCCCTGCATCACATGGTGTCCACGCACCAGCACCTCGCCCGGTTCACCCGAACCGGCCAGCACGCGGACCTCTGTGCCGGGGATCGCGCGGCCCGAGGTGGACGCGATCGTCTCCGGGGCGTCGCCGCGGCGGCACATGGTGACGATGCCGCTCGCCTCGGAGAGGCCGTACGCCGTGAGGACCGTGGCGATCCGCAGCTCACTGCGCAGCCGCTCGACCAGCTGGAGCGGCACGACCGCCGCGCCGGTGACGACGAGCCGCAGCGCGCTGAGGTCGTGCTGGTCGCGGGCCGGGTGGTCGAGCAGGGACTGGTGGAGGGTCGGGGGGCCGGGCAGTACCGAGATGCGTTCGGAGGCGATATTGGCCAGGACCGTGTCCACGTTGAAGACCGGCTGCGGGACCATCGTCGCGCCCCGCGTCAGGCAGGCGATGATGCCCGCTTTGTAGCCGAAGGTATGGAAGAACGGGTTCACGATCAGATAGCGGTCGCCTTCGCGCAGCCCGGCGAGATCGCTCCAGATGTCGTAGCAGCGCAGCGTCTGCGCATGAGTGATGACGGCGCCCTTGGGCCGGCCCGTGGTACCCGAGGTGAAGATGATGTCGGAAGGCGCGGACGAGTCGATCGCGTCGGCGCGGGCACGGACGTCCGCGGCGGGGATGGCGTCGCCGCCCGCCAGGAAGTCCTTCCAGTCACGGAAGTCCTCGGGTGCGCTGTCCGCCAGCACCACCACCTGCTCCAGATGTGGCAGGTCCACCTCCGCGCGGCGCAGGGACGCGACGTACGAGGTGCCCAGGAATGTGCCCGTGATGAAGAGGAGTTTGGCGCGGCTGCGCTGGAGGACGTACGCCGCCTCGCCGCCCTTGAAGCGGGTGTTGAGCGGCACCAGCACCGCACCGGCCGTCACCGCGCCGAGTGCCGAGACGATCCAGTCGAGGGTGTTGGGCGCCCAGACCGCGACCCGGTCGCCCGGCTCGACGCCGGACGCCATGCAGGCGGCGGCGGCACGCTCGACGCGCTCGCCCAGTTCGGCGTACGAGACCCTGACGCGGCCCTCGACGACGGCCTCCCGCTCCCCGTACCGTTCGGCAGCGCTCCGTACCAGCCTCGGGATGCTGCCCCACTCCAGGTCGCCGCGCATCGCAAGCCCTCCCACCGCAAGTAGCTGACTATCCGTCAGATTAGCTGTAGCCTGACGCGCTGTCAGCAGTGAGGACGATCGCGGAGGTGGCGCACCGTGGCGACGCTCAAGGACGCAGCGGCGATAGTCGGCATAGGGCAGACGCCCTTCGCCAGGCAACTCCCCGAATCCGAGAAGACCCTGGCCTGCCGCGCCGTCCTCGCTGCGCTCGACGACGCCGGTATCGACCCTTCCGAGGTCGACGGCTTCGCCTCGTACACGATGGAGGAGACGGACGAGGTCGAGGTCGCCAAGGCCATCGGCGCCGGGGACGTGACCTTCTTCTCCAAGGCCGGTTACGGCGGTGGTGGTTCCTGCGCCACCATCGCCCATCTCGCGGGCGCGATCGCCACCGGTCAGGCGAGCGTCGGCATCGCCTGGCGCTCCCGCAAACGCGGCAGCGGCCCAAGGCCCTGGAAGAACACGGCGGTTCAACTCCCCACGCCCGCCCAGTGGACCCGTCCCTTCGGTCTGCTGCGGCCCGCCGACGAGATCGGCATGCTGGCGCGGAGATACATGCACGAGTACGGCGCCACCCGCGACCATCTCTTCAATGTCGCCCTCGCCTGCCGCAACCGCGCCAACCAGAACCCCGCCGCCGTCATGTACGAGCGGCCGCTGACCCGCGAGATGTATATGACCGCCCGCTGGATCAGCGAGCCGCTCTGCCTCTTCGACAACTGCCTGGAGACGGACGGCGCCCTGGCCTGCGTGATCGTCTCGGCCGAACGGGCCCGCGACTGCCGGCAGAAGCCGGTGTACATCCACTCCGCCGCCCAGGGCCTGCCCGCGCAGCACCACGGGATGGTCAACTACTGGAACGACGACCCGCTCACCGGACCCGCCTGGACGGCCGCCAGGCAGCTGTGGAAGACCGCCGACTTCGGTCCGCAGGATGTCGATGTGGCGCAGATCTACGACGCGTTCACCCCGCTCGTCCCGCTCTCGCTGGAGGGCTACGGCTTCTGCGGACGAGGGGAGGGCGCGGCCTTCACCGAAGGCGGTGCGCTGGAGATCGGCGGCCGGCTGCCGGTCAACACCGGCGGCGGAGGTCTGAGCGAGGCGTACGTCCACGGCTTCAACCTCATCACCGAGGGCGTGAAGCAGCTGCGCGGCACCAGCACGGCGCAGGTCCCGGACGCCGCGACCTGCCTGGTCACGGCGGGCGAAGGGGTGCCCACTTCGGCCGTACTGCTGAGGAGTTGAGATGGACTCGCTACTGATGCCGGTCGTCGACGACGACGGCGCGCCCTTCTGGGAGTACGCCGCGCAGGGCGAACTCCGCGTGCAGGCCTGCGCCGACCCGGACTGCGCCGAACTGCGCTTCCCACCACGGCCCTGCTGCCCGCACTGCCGGTCCTTCGACAGTGAGTGGCGCAGGATGAGCGGGCGCGGCCGCATCTGGTCCTACGTACTCCCCCATCCGCCGTTGCTGCCCGCGTACGCCGCCCAGGCGCCGTACAACGCGGTCGTCGTCGAGCTCCTGGACGCGCCCCGCATCCGCCTGGTCGGCAATGTGGTCGCGGCGCCGGACGCGCCGCTGAACTCGGTCGATCCGGCGCGTCTGCGCATCGGGACCGGAGTGAGGGTGGCGTTCACCGAGCTGGACGGGGTCACCGTGCCACGCTGGCTGCTGGAGCGGGCATGAGCCTGGGCATCGACACGTACAAGGAGACGGGTGTCGCGCTGGTCACGCTGGACCGGGCCGAGCGGCACAACGCGATCGATCTGGCGACGGCCGGTGAACTGGCCGCCGCCTGGCGTCAGTTCCGCTTCGACGACTCCGTACGGGCGGTGGTGGTGACCGGAGCGGGCACCAAGGCGTTCTGCACCGGCATCGACCGCTCGGTGCGGGTGCCGCAGCCCTCGTCCCCGTACACGATCGACGATCCGCTGATCGCGATCGGGCCGAAGGCGAACGAGCTGTGGAAACCGGTGATCGCGGCCGTGGAGGGGATGGCCTGCGGCGGGGCGTTCTATCTGCTCGGGGAGAGCGAGTTCCTGGTGGCCTCGCGGGAGGCGACGTTCTTCGATCCGCATACGACGTACGGCATGGTCAGCGCGTACGAGGCGATCTCCATGGCGCAGCGGATGCCGTTCGGCGAAGTGGCGCGGATGGCGCTGATGGGGACGGCGGAGCGGATCTCGGCGCAGCGGGCCTACGAGACGGGTCTGGTCTCGGAGCTGACGGAGCCGGGCGAGGCGGTGGCGGCCGCGCTGCGGGCCGCCGCGGTGGTGGCGTCGTACCCGACCGAGGCGGTGCAGGGGACCGTACGGGCGGTGTGGTCCGCGAGGGAGGCGGCCAGGTCGCAGGCGCTCGCCCATGCCCCGCACCTGATCACGCTCGGGAATCTGCCGGCGGAGCGGCAGGCGGAACTCTTCGAGGGCGGGCGGGGCCGGGGGAGCTACACGTTGCGGTAGCCGCATCCCAGCCCCGTCGGCGAACATCCCCAGCCCCTCCGGCGATTGAGGAGCGGGGCTCGGGTCGGAGCCCCAACAGGGCGGTCAGCTCGCCGTACGGCTCGCGCTGATGACTTCGCACTTCTTGTACTCGGAGCCGTCACCGGAACCGGTGTACGGGGTGCTCGCGTTGCCGGGCGCAGAGGCACCGGGCTGCACCTGGAGGTCCTCGACCTTGGCGATGGCGAGGTTGACCTTCGTGTCGCCGAGGTTGCCCTTGAACTGCAGGCTCACGTCGTACTTGTACGCCAGCGAGTCACTGTTGGTGACGGTGATCTTCGCGGTGAGGTTCTTGCCGGAGGCGTCGAGGCCGCACTCGTCGATCTTGACGTCACGCTCGGCCTTGTGGGCGCTGGAGCCGCCGGTCACAGAGCCGGTGGAACCACTCGAGGTGCTGCTGTCGTTGTGGTTGCTGCCACCGCTGCTACTGCTGCTTCCATGGCTGCTGCCGCCGCAGCTGCCGCCGTGGGAGCCGCGGGCTCCGGTCAGCGCGACGACTGCGATACCGAATACGGCAATGGCGCGGACATGACGGATCTTCACGTTTCAACCCCCGTTGAAAGTCGTGTCGGTGAGTGGGGCTCGATTGACGAGCGCACGTCACCCTAGCAGCGGTTGATCGCCGCGCCGTCCACAAAACCACCCACGCGCCCGCCCCGCAGCGGCCCCCGCAGCGGCCTCCCGCGCTCAGTCGTCGAGCAGCGCCTCGGCTTCGCATTTCTTCACCCGTGCCACCAACTTGGGGCTCCGCATGGCGACCTTGACGGTCCTGGTCTCACCGCCGTCCAGCGTGACCTCGGTGTTTCCGCGGTCGACGACCGCGCCCGCGGCGTCCACGAACACCACGTCGACCTCGTACCTGTGCGAGACCCCGCTGTCCGCAACCACCTTCACCGTGGCGGACGTTGTGGCCTTGCGCTTTCCACGGCCCTTCTTCACACAGGTGACGACAGTCGCCCTTGCGGTGGCAGTGGCGGTCGCCGTGGGCGTCGGATCCTCGGTGTACGAGTCCGACCCTGACGAGCCGGATGAACCGGACGACGAGCTGTAGTCGTCGTTGTCGTAGTCGCGGTAGCCGCCGTTCGACTTCTTGGAGCTGGAGCAGCCGCCTCCGCCACCACTGCTGCCGTGCGACCTGCTCTTGCCACCCCTGCCGCCCTTGCCGGTCGAGGCCGAACTCGAGAAACCGGTCAGCGCCAGCACCACCACGACCAGTACGGCCGCGAGCTTGAGACGTCGGCCCAGCATCGCTGTCCTCCCCCTGTGCTTCACAGCACTTATATGTACCTGACAATCGCGCGACACCGTAGCAGTCGCGAATCAGGGGTGGGTACTCGCGTGCGTGACGGCCGTCGTAGCAGTCACGGAAGGGGCTCCATACGGCGGCCGTCGCTCCGACGAGAGCGAGAATCAGCCGATGATGTTGCGGATCATCGCCGGCCCCCTTGGGGGGTGCCGCTCTCGATCACGACGCTACGCCCGGACGGTGCCGGTCGCCATCGGGGCACCCGCCGGACAGGCCGCGTTTCCGGCCGTCCGGCGATGGAGGACAAGCCCTAGCGTGCGCCGCCCGGACCGCCCCGGCCGGTGGCCGTGCCCTTGACCGCGTCCAGCGCGTACACGCAGCGGTCCTTGCTGCACGCGTACACCACACCGCCCTGCGCCACCGGGGAGCCCGTGATCTCGCCGCCCGTCGCAAGCTTCCAGCGGAGCTGGCCGCCGCTCGCGTCCAGGGTGTAGAGCACATGGTCCGCGGAGCCGAAGTGGACCCGGCCGTCGGCGACCACCGGGGCGCCGATGACCTCGCCACCCGCCGCGAAGCGCCACATGGGTGTGCCCGTCACCGCGTCCAGGGTGTAGAGCGCGCTGCCGCTGCCGACATGGATGTTGCCGTTCGCGACCAGCACCGGCTCGATGGACTGCCGCGATTCCGTGGCGATGCGCCAGCGGTCCTTGCCGGTCGTGGCGTCCAGGGCGTACACCGTGCCGAGGTAGTCGACGAGATAGACACCGCCGCCCGTCACCGCCGGGCCCGGCGCGAAGACCGGCGGCGAGAGGAAGACCGCGGGCGACTCGAAGTGCCAGCGCACCCGGCCGTTGGCGATGTCGATGGCGAGGACGCGGGTGCCGGCCGCGACATAGACATAACCGTCGGGCGCGGGCTGCACCCGTACCGGCACATTGCCGCAGGACGCCGCGTCACCGACGGGGTACGACCAGCGCTCGGCACCCGTACGGGCCTCCAGCGCACGCAGCCTCGCGTCCTTCCACACGTACACCGTGTCGTCGAAGATCGCGGGCCCGGCCTCGGGCGTCTCGAAGTCCGTCTGCGCCCCGGCCGTCTCCCAGAGCTTCTCACCGCTGGAGGCCTCCCAGGCCTGTACGCCGCCGCCGCGCGTCCCGGTGAGGACGGTGCCGCGGTCGGCCTTGAGGGAGTACACCCAGGCGTCGGTCTGGAGCCGCCACCGCTCCTGGCCGTTCGTCGCGTCGAGTGCGTACAGCGTCGGCCCGTCCGAGGCGTGGATACGGCCGCCGGCCACCGCCATCGCCCACGCCACGTCCCTGGTCTTGAACTGGCGCCGGCCGCTGCCCACGTCCAGGGCATGCACCTCGAAGGACGTCACATACAGCAGGTCACCGGCCACCACCGGCGTACCCCAGACGTCGTTCGACATCCGGAAACGCCACGGCCGCCAGTGTCCGGCCGCGCCGTCCGGCGGCGAAGCGGGCGGGGGCACCGGCGCCGCAACGGCGGGGGGTACGGCGGACGGTCCCGGAGACGGTACGGCGCTGGTCGCGGCCTCCGCGCCGTTCAGCCCGCCGGGCGGGCGGACCCAGCCGGTCGCGGGACCGGCCTCGACGACCCCGCCGCGGCCCGCGTCCGCGACCCGAGGTCCTGGACCGATCGGCACCTTGGAGCCGGGCAGCCGGACCGGCCCTGCCGGGGCGGGCGAGGCTGCGGCCTGGCCCGTACGCGGGTCGTTGCCGCCCCGCCAGGCGGAGTCCCAGTCCGCGCCCTGCCGGGAGGGCGGCGGCTGCTGCGGCTGCGGCGGCGCCTGAGGGCGCGGAGGCGTGGGCTCGGCGGGGCGCTGCGGGACCGGGGCCGGCGCCGGAGCCGGGGGGCGTCCGCCGCGGCGCTGCTCGATCATCGCGGTGGCCCGCGTCGGCAGCCAGGCGGACGCCGTACCGCTGTCGTCGCTGCCGGAGGAGAAGAGATGCGGAGCGAGCTGCGCCTGCAGATCCTCGGGCGTCGGCCGCAGCCCGGCCTCCATCTGCATACAGGAGTCGATGAGCGGCCGGAGCTCGTCCGGCAGCCCCTCCAGGTCCGGGCCCTCGCGCAGCAGCATGAACACGGTCTCGACGGGGTTCGCGCCGTGGAAGGGCGCGTGTCCGGTGGCCGCGAAGACCAGCGTGGAGCCGAGCGAGAAGACATCGCTCGCGCCGGTCACGCTGCGTGAGTCGCGCGCCTGCTCCGGCGACATGTACGCGGGTGTACCCACGGCGACGTTGGTCATCGTCAGCCGGGTGTTGGAGACGCCGGACGCGATGCCGAAGTCGATGACCCTCGGCCCGTCCTCCACGACCAGGACGTTCGACGGCTTGAGGTCGCGGTGGACGAGACCCGCGCCGTGGATGGACTGCAGCGCCTCCGCGACGCCGGCCGCCAGCCAGCGCACCGCCTGGGCCGGCATCGGCCCGCACTCATTCACTATTTCTTCGAGTGAGGGGGCAGGGACGTACGCGGTGGCCAGCCACGGCACGGCCGCCCGCGGATCGGCGTCCACCACGGCTGCGGTGTAGAAGCCGCTGACGGCGCGGGCGGCCTCCACCTCACGGGTGAAGCGGACGCGGAACAGCTGGTCCTCGGCAAGCTCGGTACGCACAGTCTTGATCGCCACCCGGCGGCCGGACGCCGACCGGGCGAGATAGACCAGTCCCATGCCGCCGGCACCGAGCCGGCCCAGCACCTCGAACGGACCGATCCGTCTCGGGTCATGCTGCGTCAGCTGCTCCATCACTTGCCTGCCACCTCCCCGTACGGGCCCCAGAAGAAATGGGGCCCGTCACAGCCCCGTGCAGCGTCTCACCGCCGAGACCCTCAGCGGTTGCACACCCTGATTCTTCCTGTCGGAGGCGACGGTTGCGAACCCGGGGGCGGATCGGGGTGTCTCACCCGGTTTCGGGCACGGTTCGGGGGGCGGAATGGTTAGCTATGCGCCTCCAGACGGCCGCTTGCACGCAGGGAGCCGCCGCAGGAGATCGAGTCGCTGCCGTCCCCGGTGCGCCAGGCCCCGTACAGGGTCTTGACGCGGGCCGGCCACTTCGGGTTGCTCACGTCGTCGCAGTCGACAACCAGTCGCCAGGTGTATGAGGAGCCGCTGTAGCAATTGGCGGAGGCGGTGTCACCGCTGCCGGCGAGGTTGCAGGGCAGCCGGGCGGCGGAGGCGGGGGTCGCCGTGAACAGTCCGGCGGCGACGGCAGCGCCGGCGGCGAGTGCCAGGGCGGTCTTGGTACGCAGCACGAGAGGGTCCTTTCGCGGTGGGGGAAGGACCACCACTATGGATCAACGCACTGCTCCAGGTCTAGACCATTCGCCGCCCCAACTCCCGCTCTTTCAGGCCGCCTTGGACTCTTCCTCGGGTTCGGCGAGTACGGCGAAGGAAGCGCCCTGATTGTCGGCGAGCACCGCGATACGGCCGTACGGGATGTCGAAGGGCGGTGCCTGGACCCGGCCGCCGAGGCGGGTGACCGCCGCGGCCGCCTCGTCGCAGTCCTCGACGCAGAAGTAGATGAGGAAGTGGCCGGGCATCTCGGCCGGGAAGGCGTCGGTGAGCACGCTGCGGCCACCGATGGCGGTGTCCTCCCCGGGCTCCGTACCGGCGGGCGACCACGCCCGGAAGTCGATGGGCGCGTCCGGCAGATCCGTTCCCTGAAAGCCGAAGACCGACTCGTAGAAGGGGTCGACGCTCTCCTTGTCGCGCGTGTACACCTCGGTCCAGCAGAACGAGCCGGGCTTGCCCTGCTTCTCGAAGCCGGGCCTGTCGCCGGCCTGCCAGAGCCCGAAGACCGCGCCGCCGGGGTCCGCGGCCTCCACGATCGTGCCGGCGGTGCCGACCGGCTGCGGATAGGTGATCACCTGGCCGCCTGCCTCCGCGATCTTCCTGCCGAGGGCGGCGGCGTCGTGAGTGGCGAAGTAGACGCCCCAGACGGTGGGCATCCGGCCGTCCCGCTTGGGCGCGAGGCCGGCGACGAGCTTTCCGTCGCTGAAGGCGTTGACATACCCGCCGCCCCCCTCGTCGAATGTCCAGCCGAACAGCTCGCCGTAGAAGCGCTTGCCCGCCTCGACATCGGGGAGCGCTGCGTCCACCCAGCAGGGCGTGCCCTCCGTGAATGCGGCCATGGACCCGATTCCTTCCCTTGTAACGGGATGTGGTGCCCGTCACACTCAAGCTAATGGCGCATTACGCACGCCGCAGGGAATCAAATCGAACAAATTGCTCAATTGTCAGGATCCGGGGCCCGGGGTCCACGATCCGGGGCCGGGGCCGGGGTCTCGTTTCGTTGAGTTATGCACAGAAGTTTTCCACAGGCTGTTGATAAGACTATTGAGGCACCCCATTTGCACTCGGCCGAATCGCGCGCCGATCACCCCTCGGTAAGCTGACGGCATGACAGGACAAGTACGCACCGTCGACGGCCGAGTGGCTGGACGACGCGGCCAGGCGACGCGGCAGAAGCTGCTCGACTGCCTCAGCGAGATGCTCAGCTCCTCGCCGTACCGGGACGTCAAAGTCATCGACGTGGCCCGGAAGGCGGGCACTTCACCCGCGACCTTCTACCAGTACTTCCCGGACGTCGAGGGCGCGGTCCTCGAGATCGCCGAGGAAATGGCCAAGGAGGGCGCGGGGTTGACCGAACTGGTCGCCGGCCGCTCCTGGGTCGGCAAGGCGGCCTGGCAGACCTCGGAGGAGCTGGTGGAGGGCTTCCTCGACTTCTGGCGCCGCCATGACGCGATCCTGCGGGTGGTCGACCTCGGCGCGGCGGAGGGCGACAAGCGGTTCTACAAGATCCGCATGAAGATCCTGAACTCCGTCACCAACTCCCTTACGGACGCGGTGAAGGAACTCCAGACAAAGGGCAAGGTCGACAAGGACGTCAGCCCGGCGGCGATCGCGGGCTCGCTCGTGGCGATGCTGGCGGCGGTGGCGTCGCATCAGAAGGGGTTCACGGCCTGGGGTGTGAAACAGGCGGAACTGAAGCCCAATCTGGGGCTGTTGGTGCATTTGGGCATCACAGGCAGGAAGCCGACGAAGTAGGCGCGGCAGCGTCGCGTCACCCCAGGTCCTGTCACGCCGACGCGGCGCCCGCACCGGCCGAACACCCTACGAACGCCTCCGACAGAGGCCGGAACCCACGGTCACAGGCCTCCGTCAGCTGCCCACCTGGCGGCGCGACAGGCGGAAGACGCGGATCTCTCTCTTCACCCGGGACTGGTACGTCGCGTACGGCGGCCAGAACCTCAGCGCCGCCCGCCACGCCCTCTCCCTCTCCTCACCCTCCAGCAGGCGTGCCCGCACCAGGACGTCCTTGCCCCTCCAACTCACCTCCGCCTCCGGGTGTTCGATCAGGTTCGCGGTCCACGCCGGATGGCCCTCGCGGCCGAAGTTGGAGCCGATCAGGATCCAGTCGCCCGACTCCTCCGGCATGCACGCCAGCGGGGTGACTCTGGGCAGGCCGCTCTTCGCGCCGCGGGCCGTGAGGACGACTCCCGGCAGCATCTGCGCGCTCAGCAGCACCTTGCCCCGCGTCAGCCGGTGGACGGCACGGTCCAGCGCCGGAATGAAGTGAGGCGCGATCCTCGCGAAGGCGCGGGTCGACGAGACCTTCTGGACCAGGCGCACACCGAGCGCCATCAGACCGCCACCGCCTCGGGCCCCGGCGCCGCCGCGGAACCCGACCCAGACTCGGCCCCCGGCGCCGTTCCCAACCCCGCCCCCGACGCGGCTTCCGACGGCGCTCCCGGCGCCGCTCCCGACGGCGGGACGAAGAGTCCGGCCCGTTCGGCCGCACGGGTGCGCAGCCTGTGCACCGGGCCGAAGAGCAGCTCGTCCGCCGCCGCCCGTTTGAAGTACAGATGCGCCTCGTGTTCCCAGGTGAAGCCGATGCCGCCGTGCAGCTGGACCGCCTCGCCCGCGACCACCCGCAGCGTTTCCAGGCCCTGCGCCAGCGCCAGGCCCCCCTCCCTCGGGTCCCAGGCCGCGTAGTACGCCGCCGAGCGGGCCGCCTGGACCCGCACGTACAGATCGGCCAGCCGGTGCTTGACCGCCTGGAAGGAGCCGATCGCTCGGCCGAACTGCTCGCGCGCCCGGACGTACTCCAGCGTGCGGTCCAGCGCACACGACGCCGCGCCGACCGCCTCCGCCGCAAGCAGCGTCGCCGCCCGGACCCCGGTCGCCACCAGCGCCCCCGGCACATCCGCCGCGTCGTCCGCGCCCAGCAACTCCGCCGCGCAGTCCCGCAGTTCCACCCGGGCCTGCGGCCGTGTCTCGTCCAGCGCGGTCTGCCGGGTCCGCGAAAGCCCCGCCGCATCCGCCCGGACCAGGAAGAGGAGCGTTCGGCTACGGGCGAAGCCGCCCGTATGGGCCGCGACGAGCAGCAGCCCCGCGCTGTGGCCGTCGAGGACCTGACAGGCCTCCCCGTACAGCAGTCGGCCGCCGCCATCACCCGGCCGCGCCTGGACGCCGCCGGCCCGGCCGCCGCCCGCCCACTCCCCCGACGCGTTGTCGCCGCTCAGTCCGAGCGCCGCCGCGAGGCTGCCGCCCGGTACGGCGAGTGCGCAGGTCAGCGAGCCGTCCGCGATGCGCGGGAGCAGCTCGTCGCGCTGCGCGGGCGTGCCGAGCGCGGCGATCAGCGGCGCCGCCAGCCCCGCCGTGGCGAGCAATGGCGAGGGCAGCAGCGCCCGCCCGGTCTCCTCACAGGCGAGTGCGAGCTCCGTGAGACCGCAGCCCACGCCGCCGTACGACTCCGGCAGCGCCAGCCCCGGCAGGCCCAGCTGCGCGGACAGCTGCGTCCACAGCTCCGCGTCGTATCCGGTGGCCGTGCGGACGGCGGCCTTGACCTCGTCCGGGCCCGACCGTTTGGTCAGCAGCTCGCGCAGGGTGCGGCGGATCTCGTCCTGCTCCGCGGTGAAGGCGCTGTCCATGGGATCCCCTCCGTATCTGACGGGCCGTCATGTTAGAGCGGACGGATCCAGATGCACAGGGGCGTGCGCCCATCGGGGGATACGTCTCCCGATATCTGATGTACCGTCAGATTCATGCCTTCAACTCCGCGCATCCCGCGCAAGGTCGCCATCGTCGGCATATCCCTCTCGGACTGCGGACGCGTCGACGGCCCCACGCCGTACGCCCTGCATGCCCAGGCCGCCCGCCGCGCACTCGCCGACTCCGGCCTCGATCGCTCCGTCATCGACGGCTTCGGCTCGGCCAGCCTCGGCACTCTCGCCCCGGTCGAGGTCGCCGAGTATCTGGGCCTGCGGCCGAGGTGGGTGGATTCGACCGCCGTGGGCGGGGCCACCTGGGAGGTCATGGCGGCTCACGCCGCCGACGCGATCGCGGCCGGTCACGCCAATGCCGTACTCCTCGTCTACGGATCGACCGCCCGCGCCGACATCAGGGCGGGGCGGCGCACCTCCAACCTCTCCTTCGGCGGCCGCGGACCGCTGCAGTTCGAGGTCCCTTACGGGCACACGCTCATCTCCAAGTACGCGATGGCCGCCCGCCGCCATATGCACGAGTACGGCACGACCCTGGAGCAGCTCGCGTCGGTGGCGGTCCAGGCGCGGGCGAACGCCGCCGCCAATCCGGACGCGATGTTCCGCGAGCCGATCACCGTCGACGAGGTGCTCGACGGGCCGTTGATCGCGGACCCGTTCACCAAACTGCACTGCTGCATCCGCAGCGACGGCGGCTGCGCGGTGCTGCTCGCGGCCGAGGAGTACGTACCGGACACCAGGAAGGACCCGGTGTGGATCCTCGGCACCGGGGAGTACGTCTCGCACACCACCATGTCGGAGTGGGAGGACTTCACCGTCTCCCCGGCGGCGGTCTCGGGCCGCCTCGCCTTCGAGCGCGCGGGCGTCTCCCCTGCCGACATGGATATCGCCGAGATCTATGACGCCTTCACCTATATGACTCTGGTGACCCTCGAAGACCTGGGTTTCTGCGCCAAGGGCGAGGGCGGCCCGTTCGTCGAGAAAGGGCGGCTGACGCGGGACGGCGAGCTGCCGGTCAACACCGACGGCGGCGGTCTCTCCGCCTGCCATCCGGGGATGCGCGGACTGTTCCTGCTGGTCGAGGCGGTGCGGCAGCTGCGCGGCGAGGCGGGCGGCCACCAGGTGCGCAAGGCGGTCGGCGGGCCGCCGCGGCTGGCGGTCGCCTCCGGTACGGGTGGCTGGTTCTGCTCCTCGGGGACGGTGGTGCTGGGCAGGGACTGAAGAATCTATACAGTCGTCATAGACAAGCGTATGGGACGCTCGTATAGTCGGGTCATCGGCAAGCGCGAACGCGCACCGCCGCCCACCACTCGACACGGGAGTCCCGATGACGAAGCGCCCCGCCACCAGCGGCAAGCTCGCCAACAAGACGGTTCTGATCTCCGGCGCCTCGATCGCGGGCCCGGCCCTCGCTCTCTGGCTGCACCGCTACGGATTCACGCCGACCGTCGTCGAGCGCGCACCGGAGCTCCGCCCCGGCGGCTACAAGGTCGACCTGCGCGGCGTCTCCATCGACGTCTGCGAGCGGATGGGCATCCTCGACGACGTACGCCGCGCCTCCACCGATATGCAGGGCGGCTCGTACGTCGACAACGCCGGCGCCACCATCGCCGAGATGCCGGCCGACTTCTTCGGCGGCCGGGTGGACGGCGACGACGAGGTCATGCGCGGCGACCTCGCGCAGATCCTCCACGAGCGCACCCGCAACGACATCGAGTACATCTTCGGCGACTCCATCGCCACGCTCACCGAGGACGCGGACGGCGTCGACGTCACCTTCGAGCAGGGCGAGCCGCGCCGCTTCGATCTGGTGGTGGGCGCGGACGGGCTGCACTCGCACACCCGCCGGCTGGTCTTCGGCGACGAAAAGCAGTTCAAGCGGCACCTGGGCGCGTACATCTCCATCTTCACCGCACCCAACGACCTGGACCTGGACCGCTGGGAGACGTACCACGCGCTGCCCAACAAGCTGGTGTGCGCCTACAGTTCGGGCGGCGAGAGCACCGCCAAGAACATGTTCGTCTTCGGCGCGCCGGAACTCTCCTACGACTACCGGGACATGGCGCAGCAGAAGAAGATTCTCGCCGACGTCTTCACGGGCGACGGCTGGGAAATCCCGAAGATGCTGGACAACGCCGCGGCCGCCGACGACTTCTACTTCGACTCCATCAGCCTGATCGAGATGGACAGTTGGTCGAAGGGGCGGGTCGTACTGCTGGGCGATGCGGCCCACTGCGCCTCCCCGGCCTCAGGTCAGGGCACCGGCCTCGCCCTGATCGGCGCGTACATCCTGGCGGGCGAACTGGCGGCGGCGAACGGCGACCACTCGGTGGCGTACGAGCGCTACGAGAGCCTGATGCGGCCGGGCGTCGAGGTGAACCAGAAGTTCGCGGAGGGCTTCGCCAAGGAGATGACGGTCTCCTCCAAGGGCAAGATCCGGCTGCGGATGGCGCTGGTGCGGATGCTGCCCTACATGCCCTGGAAGAACCTGATCGCGAAGAAGATCACCGAGGATGTGCAGAAGGCGGCCTTCGCCGTCCCGGTCAAGGACCACAAGGAGTACAGCGTGTACGAGGGCTGACCCAGACCACTACTCGTCAGGCGGGAGCAGCCGCTCGACCAGGGCCGTGATGAGATCGCCCGCCTGCTCCTTGGGGAAGACGTCGGGCAGCGTGAGGCGCTCCACCACCAGCCAGTTGGCCGCCAGATAGATCATCCTGACCGCGTCGGCGTCTCCGGGCAGACCGGAGGCCAGATGGTTGGCGACATTCGCCTCGACGTCCTCGCTGACGCGTGCGGTGAGCACGGCGCGCAGCTCGGGGCGGCGGGTGGCTTCCAGCCGCAGTTCGAGGAGAGCGAGGTAGCCCGTGCTGTACGCCGAGACGCGCTCCACCACTTCGCGCACCAGCTCCGCGGTCCGCGCGCGGGTGGCCGGGCCGGTGAACATGGCCTCCATCGTGGCGTCGTCCGGGCGCAGGCACTCGTAGATCCGCCCCCCGGCCTGGGTGAGCAGGTCGTCGCGGTTGGCGAAGTAGTTGGACGCGGTGCCCTTGGGGACGTCCGCCTCGGCGTCGACGGCCCGGAAGGTGAGGCCGCGGGCGCCCTCGCG
Source organism: Streptomyces sp. NPDC002730 (assembly GCF_042888805.1). NCBI lineage: Bacteria > Bacillati > Actinomycetota > Actinomycetes > Kitasatosporales > Streptomycetaceae > Streptomyces > Streptomyces sp. NPDC002730. Next base: position 281,801 of record NZ_JBIAQG010000003.1, on the reverse strand, counting down.
GGCGAGCACTTCGATGGCCGCGTCCACCAGCGCCGCACGCCGGGCCAGGTTCTGCCTCATCTGCGTCCTCTCGATCACCCCCCGCCGATACCACTCCGAGTGTAGTACTTTGCCCTTATGGACAACGATCGGCAGGAAACCTTCCGCGAGCTCCTGCACGCACAGCGGGTCTGGGACACCACACTGCCCGCGTTCGACCCGGCTTCCGCGCCCCTCGCCCCACTGCCGCTCTTCCACAGTTGGTTCGCCGAGGCCGTGGCAGCGGGCCAGACCGAGCCGCACACCATGACCCTGGCCACCGTGGACGAGCGGGGGCGTCCCGACGTACGCACGCTGATGCTGCACGGCGCGGACGAGCGCGGCTGGCACTTCGCCTCGCACGCCACCAGCGCGAAAGGCCGGCAGCTCGCCGCGCACCCGGAGGCCGCGCTGGGCTTCTACTGGGCGGCGCAGGGCCGCCAGATCCGGATCCGTGGCCGCGTGACGGCGGGCGCCTCCGCGGAGGGCCAGGCCGATCTGCACGCCCGCTCGACGGGTGCGCTGGCCGCCGCGCTCACCGGGCGCCAGAGCGAAGTCCTCGGCTCGCAGGACGAGTTGGCGGCGGCGTCACAGGCGGCGTGGGAGCGGGCCGGGGCCGAGCCGGACGCGCCCGTGCCGACCTGGACGCTGTATGTGCTCCAGCCGTACGAGGTGGAGTTCTTCCAGGGCGACGAGCGGCGGCGGCACGTACGGCTGCGCTACCGCCGCGAGGAGAGCGGCTGGGCGAGGGAGCTGCTCTGGCCGTGATCACCGCCTCCGGGCCGGACGGAAGACAGGCACCGCCGGCTCACCGTCCTCCCGGCGGAAGGTGACCTCCAGCTCCATGCCGATACTCAGCCCGCCCTCCGGGCACTCCACGATCTCGGTCATCATCCGCGGGCCTTCGGCGAGATCGACGACCGCGGCGGTGTACGGGACTCGGTCACCGAAGGGCGGCAGATCATTGCGGTGCACAACAGACCAGGTGTAGAGCGTGGCGCGGCCGCTCGCGCCCTCCCACCCGACGTCCTCGCTCCAGCAGTGCGGGCAGAACTCGCGCGGATAGTGGTGCGCCTTCGCGCAGGCGCGGCAGCGACGGATCAGCAGCCGGCCATCGACTGCGGCGTCCCAGAAGGGGCGGGTGAAGTCGTCGACTTCAGGCGTCGCGGTCATCAAAAGAGTCCGATCGCACTGTCCAGGGACCAGGTCTGCCATGCCATGGCGAAGAGGGCGACGAACGATATGAGCGCCATCATGCCGTTCTGACCCCGTTCCGCCCAGTCATGGATCATCAGGACCAGATAGAGCAGATTGAGAAGGAGCCCACCGAGGAGGGCGACCGGGGTCAGAAAGCCGACGATCAGACCGAGGCCCAGGGCGAGTTCCGCGTAGACGACGACGTACGCCATGACCTTGGGGCGGGGCTGGACCACCTTGTTGAAGCCGTTCTTCACCAACGGCCACCTGTGCTTGCCCGCGACGCCCGCCGCCCAGGCGATGCCGGTGCCGCGCTCGAACCAGTCCCTCTTGTCCTTGTGGCGCCAGCTCTCCAGCCACCACAGGCCGAGACCGATGCGGAGGACGGCGAGCCATTCGGCACCGGTGAGCCAGATGGTCTCCATCCGGGCCCCCTCTTCTCTTCGCGTCTTCATTTCTGACGGAACGTCAGTTCAGCGGATGCGACGGTATGTGCGCAAGAGGTGTGCGGGCGTGATCAATTCGCAACCGATTCCCGCCTTGACTGAGACCCATCATGTAATCGCGCGATTACGCTCACGGTTCATGGCCGCCGAAAAGGACATTGACCTCACGAACGACCGGCCCGTCTACGTCATCGGCGGCGGCCCGGGCGGTCTCGCGGCTGCCGCCGCGCTGCGGGAGCAGGGCGTACGGGCCGTGGTGCTCGAGAAGTCGGAATCCGTCGGCGCCTCCTGGCGCCGCCACTACGACCGGCTGCATCTGCACACGACCCGGCGGCTGTCGGCACTGCCCGGTCTGGCGATGCCGCGGTCGTTCGGGCGCTGGGTCTCCCGTGACGACGTGATCCGCTATCTGGAGAAGTACGCGGAGTTCCACGAGCTGGAGATCGTGACCGGGGTCGAGGTCTCCCGGATCGATCCCTCCGGTCCCGACTGGGTGCTGCACGCGACAGGCGGCCGGGAGCTGACCGGGCGGGCGGTCGTGGTGGCCACCGGCTACAACCACACCCCCCGGCTGCCCGACTGGCCGGGCCGCGATGCGTACACCGGCGAACTGCTGCACGCGGGCGAGTACCGCAACGCCGCCCCGTACGCGGGCAAGGACGTACTGGTCGTCGGCGTCGGCAACACCGGCGCCGAGATAGCCGTCGACCTGGTGGAGGGCGGCGCCGCCCGGGTCCGCCTCGCCGTGCGGACGACCCCGCACATCGTGCGCCGCTCGACGGCGGGCTGGCCGGCCCAGCGGACCGGCATCCTGGTCCGCCGGCTGCCGGTCCGCCTGGTGGACCGGGCGGGCGAGATCATGTGCAAGGTCTCCGTCCCCGACCTCACGGAACAGGGGCTGCCGCGCCCGGACACGGGCCTGTACTCCCGCGTGAAGCAGGGCGCGATCCCGATCCAGGACGTGGGCCTGATCGACGCGGTACGGGCCGGCAAGGTCGAGCCGGTCGCGGCGCTGGAGTCCTTCGAGGACAGCAAGGCGGTCCTGGCAGACGGCACCCGGATCTCACCGGACACGGTGATCGCGGCTACGGGCTACCGCCGGGCGCTGGAGGGTCTGGTAGGCCATCTCGGCGTCCTGGACGAGCGGGGCAAGCCGGTGACACACGGCGGCCGCGCGGCGGCGCAGGCGCCGGGGCTGTACTTCACGGGGTTCACGAACCCGATCAGCGGGATGTTCCGCGAGATGGCGCTCGACGCCCGCAAGATCGCCAAGTCGCTGGCCGCGGGCTGATTCCGGCGGACTTCGTGACGCATCCTTCGCGGAGGCTGCCCAACGGAGCACGACGCTCATCCTGACCCGGGCTGGTGACCGCCGCTGCAAGCTCCGCCCACATCAACGGACCTTGGTCGGCCTGCTCTACCTGGCCCTCAACGTCTCGGCCAGGCCCGGCGCGTGCTGGGCGGGGTGCCAACCACCGTGTGAACTTGGCCAGTGCTGCCTGCCAGGACCGTCGACAACACCGCCGCTCAGGCCCGCGGGATTGCCGAATCGCCGCAGCCCGGACTGGCTCACGTCAGCCGTCGCGGCGTTGGCCTACACCGGAAAAGGCGGCTTAGTGAGGCTCCGTCGCGCCTCCCTGGCCGGGCATGGCATGGCGGGTACTTGTAGAGCACAGATCTCGATGCGGTCGCTCGACGGCCTTGCCGTTCAGGACCATTCCGCTATGAGGACTTCAATATGGCATCTCTCGTCTCTATTGATCCGGGCGCGCAGGAATCCACTCAAGGCGGTGCTGAGCTGCGGGGCGCAGGAGCACGCCGGCGGCTGCAAGGCCTGCTGCCCAGCGTGTGGTTGTGGCCGAGCCTGCTGACCTTGGTTCTGATGCTGTTTGGGATCGGCGGTCCGCAGCTGTGGTGGGATGAACTGACCACCTGGCAGCTGGCGACGCGCAGCACTGCCCAGTTGTGGGGAGCGATGCAGAATGTGGACGCCGTGCATGGCACCTACTACCTGATCATGCACGGATGGATTGCCCTGTTCGGGGATGCCGCATGGGTGATGCGTCTGCCGTCGGCGCTGGCCATGGTCGGTACCACCGTGTGCGTGGCACTGATTGGGCGGCGACTGTTCAGCCACCGGGCGGGGCTGGCAGCCGGTGTCGTGTTCGCCTTGCTGCCGTCGGTAACCCGCTTTGGCCAGGAAGCACGTTCGTACGCTCTGGTCGCGTTTGTGGTCGCTTTGGCTACGTGGCTGCTGCTGCAGGCCCTCGATGGGCAGAGGCGTTGGGGGTGGTGGAGCGGTTACGCCGTGTGCCTCGGGGCGATCGGGATGCTGCACCTGGTGGCGCTCACCATTGTGGTCGGGCATGCCCTCGCGGTGCTGATGCGCGCCCGCTCCGAGCGCCAGTCCGCCAGGCGGTTGGGGGTGGGATTCGGGCTGGCGGCCCTGATTGGTCTCAGCTGTGTGGTCCCGTTGGTTTCCCTGGGCATGAAGCAAGCCGAGCGGCAGATCGCCTGGCTCCCCGCGCCAGGCGTGGGGGATCTGTTTATGGTGTGGCAGTCGGTGTTCAAATCCGCGCTGCTGCCGGGAGTCTTGGCAGTGCTGGCCGTGGTGGCTGTGTGGGTGTGGCCGCGCTCCCGCGATGCGGTGGTCTTCTGCAGCTCCCTGGTCGTGCTGCCCACGCTGGTGGTGTGGGAGGTGTCACAGGACGGCATGTCGTACTTCGACGCGCGCTACTTCGTGTTCACCTTGCCTGCGTGGGCCTTGCTGGCCGGGGCCGCAATCGCCGGGATCCGCTACCGAGTGGTGCTGCCCCTGGCACTGGTCATGCTCGCGTTTCTCGCCGTTCACGACCAGCGGGGGGTGCGGGGGGACTACGCGCATCAGTGGGTCGCCTATCCCGCTGAGGACTTCGGGCCGAGGATGGACTACAAGGGTGCTGCGCGCATCATCCGCGACGGATACCGAAGCGGGGACGCGGTGGTTTACGACCGACCCGGATGCCATTACACCCGGTGCGATCTGGGCGTCACCTTCTATCTACCTCGTGATCTCAAATTGCGTGATGTCTTCCTGGGCCTTCCGGCGACCGAGAGGAACGACCTGACACCGGCAGATTGCCCCGCGCCGGCCGCGTGCCTGGGTGCCGAGCCGCGTATCTGGCTGGTGGCCGCCTGGAACCCGCAGGATCCCATCAAGCAGCTGCCCGCAGCCCAGGCGCAGGCGCTTCGTGAGCACTACGTGGTGACCCGGGCCGAGCGAGTCAGCGGCCTGACCGTGGCCCTGCTGCAACACACCGCACAAAGGTAGCTTGGCCTTGGCGATGAACGGTGGTGCCGACCCGTGGCGTGGTCCGGGTGTCCGCGCGGGGGGCTACCGGAGCGAACTACCCGGTGTGTGGGGCGTGGTCGCCCCGGAAACGTGGATCGTCCGGCACTGCCCCGCTTGACGGACTACGGGAGTCCGGCTGGCCGAAACGCTCTGCTACGGCAGGGGCCGTGGCATAACCGGATCACTTACGTGGGTACGGGTGGGACAGCGGCCCATCGTGAGCGGCCGACGCCCCTGAGAACTGCGCGCGCGGTCCTGTGAACCCGCAATCCCCTGTCGTCACCAGGCTTTGCCCGCAGGACTGTTCCTGACGCGTCGTCAGGTCTGTAATCTGACTATGCGTCAGTTGCCTAGGCCAACGAGCAGGAGCGGGGCTCAGCGATGCTTGGATCTACTCACGGCACCCTCACCTCCGACCTCCGTGCCCGCGTGGTGGCCTGTGGGGAGCACCCCCGCAATGCCGTCCACGACACAGCTTCGGCCACCGCGGCCGACGGCGATCTGGACGTCAGCGGGCGGCCGCTGTACGCACCCGTGCCCGATCTGGACCGGTTCTTCCGGCCCGCCTCGGTCGCCGTCGTCGGAGCGTCCGACAGCGAGGGGCGGCCCAATACCGGGATCACCCGGCAGCTGATCGACTGGGCCGAGCGCGTCGGGGCGCGGCTCCATCCGGTGCATCCCACCCGGGAGACCGTCTTCGGGCTGAGCTGTGTCCCTTCCGTCAGCGACCTGCCCGAGCAGGTCGATCTCGCCGTGCTCCTGGTCGCCGACCCGCTGCCGGTGATCGGGGAACTCGCCGGGGCCAAGGTGAAGTTCGCGGTGGCCTTCGCCTCCGGGTATGCCGAGACCGGCGAGGAGGGCGCGGCCGCGCAGAGGCGGCTGGCGGCCGCCGTCGAGCGGTCGGGGCTGCGGCTGCTCGGGCCGAACACCAATCTCAACGCCTTCGAGAAGTTCCGCGACGACCTCGACGGACCTGCGATCGCGCTGATCACCCAGTCCGGGCACCAGGGTCGGCCCGTCTTCAGCATGCAGGAGCTGGGCGTACGGCTCTCCCACTGGGCGCCGACCGGCAACGAGGCCGACCTGGAGACCGCCGACTTCATCTCGTACTTCGCCGAGCGCCCCGAGGTCGGGGCCATCGCCTGTTACGTGGAGGGGCTCAAGGACGGGCGGTCCTTCCTGCTCGCCGCCGACCGGGCCGCGCGACGCGGGGTGCCGGTCGTCGCGGTCAAGGTCGGGCGTACCGAGGCCGGCGCACGGATGGCCGCCTCGCACACCGGCAAGCTGACAGGCGCGGACCAGGTGGTGGACGCGGCGATGCGGCAGTTCGGCGTGGTCCGGGTGGACGGGCTCGACGAACTTCAGGACACCTCAGCCCTGTTGGCGCGGGCACGCAGGCCCCTGGCCGAAGGGGTCGTCGTCTATTCGATCTCGGGCGGCACCGGCGCGCACTTCTCGGACCTCGCGACAGCGGCCGGGCTGAAGCTGCCGCAACTCTGCGAGGCCAAGCAGGCCGAGCTGCACGAGTGGATACCGGAGTATCTGAGTGTGGCCAACCCCGTCGACAACGGCGGGCACCCCGTGGGCGACTGGCGCGGACGCAAGATCATCGACGCGATCCTGGCCGACCCCGATGTCGGTGTGCTGATCTGCCCGATCACCGGCCCCTTCCCGCCGATGAGCGACAAACTGGCGCAGGATCTGGTGGACGCGGCGGAGGCCACGGACAAGCTGGTCTGCGTGGTGTGGGGATCGCCCGTGGGCACGGAGGCGGCGTACCGCGAGACGCTGCTGGGATCCTCGCGGGTCGCCACCTTCCGTACGTTCGCCAACTGCATCACCGCCGTGCGCGCCTATCTGGACCACCACCGCTTCAGGGCCGGCTACCGCTCGCCCTTCGACGAGGCACCGCGCACCCCTTCGCCCTCCTTCCGCAAGGCGCAGGCACTGATGCGCCCGGGCAAGCAGCTGAGCGAGCACGCGGCGAAGCAGCTCCTTCGGGCGTACGGGATCAGGGTGCCGCGCGAGCAGCTGGTGACCAGCGCGGCAGCGGCGGTGCGGGCGGCGGGCCTGGTCGGCTACCCGGTCGTCATGAAGGCGTCCGGCACGCAGCTCGCGCACAAGACCGAACTCGGCCTGGTCAAGGTCGGGCTGACCTCGGCCAGCCAGATCCGCGACGCCTACCGCGAGCTGACGGACATCGCCCGCTACGAGGACGTCGGCCTGGACGGGATCCTGGTCTGCCAGATGGTCGAGCGAGGCGTCGAGATGGTCGTGGGGGTCACTCAGGACGCCCTCTTCGGCCCGACGGTGACCGTGGGCCTCGGCGGGGTGCTGGTGGAGGTCCTGCACGACGCGGCCGTACGCGTACCTCCCTTCGGCGAGGACCAGGCCCGCGCGATGCTCGGCGAACTGCGCGGCCGCGCACTGCTGGACGGCGTACGGGGCGGCCCGCCGGTGGATGTGGACGCGCTGGTGGAGGTCGTGCTGCGGGTCCAGCGGATGGCGCTGGAGCTGGGCGACGAACTGTCGGAGCTGGACATCAACCCCCTGATGGTGCTGCCGCGCGGGCAGGGCGCGGTGGCGCTGGACGCACTGGCCGTCTGCCGGTGACGTCGACCGTACGAATCGGAGCTGCTCCCCCATGACTTCCTCCCCCGAAGAATCCACTGAGTCATTGATACTGCACAGCACTGACAACGCGGTCTCGTGGATCACCCTCAACCGCCCCGAGGCCATGAACGCGGTCACCTGGGACCAGCGGGAACGGATCATCGCGCTGCTGGAGGCCGCCTCCGCCGACCCCGAGGTCCGGGCCGTCGTCATCACCGCCACCGGCAAGGGGTTCTGCGCGGGCGCGGATCTGCGCGGGACTCCGCCGACCGCTCGGGAGCGGATCCCCGGGGACGTGGCGCGGACAATTCGGCTCGGCGCGCAGCGCCTGATCGGGGCCGTACTCGACTGCGAGAAACCCGTGATCGCCGCCGTCAACGGCACCGCCGCCGGCATCGGCGCGCATCTCGCCTTCGCCTGCGATCTCGTACTGGCCGCGGAACCGGCCAAGTTCATCGAGGTGTTCGTACGGCGGGGGCTCGTCCCGGACGGCGGCGGTGCGTATCTGCTGCCCCGGCTGATCGGGCCGCAGCGTGCGAAGGAGCTGATGTTCTTCGGCGACGCGCTCCCGGCCGCGGAGGCCGAGCGGATCGGACTCGTCAACCGGGTCGTACCGGCCGAGGAGTTGGAGAAGACCGCTCGCGAGTGGGCGGAGCGGCTGGCGGCGGGGCCGACGAGGGCGCTCGCGCTGACCAAGCAGCTGGTGAACGTCTCACTCGACGCCGACCGGGCATCGGCCTTCGCCGCCGAGGCCGCCGCACAGGAGATCAACATGACGACGCACGACGCGAACGAGGGCGTGGCGAGCTTCGTGGAGCGCCGCACGCCCCGGTACAAGGGTCTCTGAGGCTTCCAATCTGACGAACCGTCAGCTTCAATGGAAGCTGTGATGGGACACGCAGGGATGGCCGCAACCGCCGTCCGATACCTCAGGTCGGTCGGGGCCCCCACGGCCACCGAGCCTTTCGACGCCTTGCCGCGCCCGGACCTGCGGGCCGTCGGCGACGACGAGCGGCTGCCCGTCGACGCGGCCGAATTCCGCCGCGTACTGGGGCACTTCGCGACCGGCGTCACCGTCATCACTGCGTACGACGAGGACGGACCGGCCGGTTTCGCCTGCCAGTCCTTCGCCTCCCTGTCGCTCGACCCGCCGCTGGTCGCCTTCATGGTCGCCCGTACATCGACGACCTGGCCGCGCATCGCCCGCGCCGGGTCCTTCTGCGTCAACGTCCTTGGCGCGGACCAGGGCGAGCTGTGCCGGGGCTTCGCGGTGAGCGGCGCGGACAAGTTCGCCGGAGTCACGCACACCGGAGCGCCGGTGACCGGGTCGCCGCTCCTGGAGGGCGTACCGGCCTGGATCGACTGCACGATCCAGACCGTGCACACCGGCGGCGACCATCTGATCGTCGTGGGCCGGGTGGCGGCGCTGGGTGCGACGGACGGGAAAGCGGACGACGAGGACGCGCCGCTGCTTTTCCACCGGGGGCGGTTCGGGCGCTTCAGCGCGTGACGGTGTCGGCCGCGGTCGTCGGCTTCACCAGCGACACAGATGACACGGGTGACACAGGTGACACAGGTGACAGCTTCGGCAGCGGCTTGCGCCGGATCACCAGCGCCATCAACGCCGCCGCCGCGCACAGCGCCCCCGACGCGTACCAGACCACGTTGTACGAGCCGAAGGTGTCCCGCGCCAGGCCGCCCGCGAAGGCTACGATCGCCGCGCCCACCTGGTGCGAGGCCAGCACCCAGCCGAAGACGATCGCGCTGTCGTCGCCGTAGTGCTCGCGGCACAGGGCGATCGTCGGCGGAACCGTCGCCACCCAGTCCAGGCCGTAGAAGACGATGAAGAAGATCATCGGCGGGTGGACGGACGGGGCCAGCAGCATCGGCAGGAAGAGCAGACTGATGCCGCGCAGCGCGTAGTAGACGGCCAGCAGCCGCCGCGCCTCGAAGCGGTCGGTGAACCAGCCCGAGGCGATCGTGCCGACGACATCGAAGACGCCGATCACCGCGAGCAGCGAAGCGGCCGCCGTGATCGGCATGCCGTGGTCGTGGGCGGCGGGCACGAAGTGGGTCTTGACCAGGCCGTTCGTCGAGGCGCCGCAGATCGCGAAGGTGCCTGCCAGCAGCCAGAACGGGCCGGTGCGGGCCGCCCGGAACAGGACGGTGACCGCGCGGCGGGCCGCGCCGGGGACCGGGTCGGGCTTCGGCGTGAAGCCCTCGGCGCCGTACGCCGCAATGCCCACGTCCGCCGGGTGGTCCCGCAGCAGCAGCCAGACGAACGGGACGACCGCGAGAGCCGAGAGCGCGACCGTGATCGAGGCCGGGCGCCAGTCGTGGTTCTCGACCAGCCAGGAGAGGAGGGGCAGAAAGATGAGCTGGCCGGAGGCGCCGGCCGCGGTGAGGATGCCGGTGACCAGTCCGCGCCGCTGCACGAACCACCGGTTGGTGACCGTCGCGGCGAATGCCAGCGCCATCGAGCCGCTGCCCAGGCCGACCAGAATGCCCCAGTACATCACCAGTTGCCATGACGTCGTCATGAAGACGGTCAGTCCGGATCCGACCGCGATGACCGTCAGCGCGACCGCGACCACCCGGCGGATGCCGAAGCGGTCCATCAGCGCCGCGGCGAACGGCGCGGTGAGCCCGTACAGCGCCAGATTCACCGAGACCGCGAAGCCGATCGTGCCCCGCGACCAGTGGAACTCCTCGTGCAGCGGCTCGATCAGCAGGCCCGGCAGCGAGGCGAAGGCGGCGGCACCGATGATCGTCACAAAGGTGACGACAGCGACGAACCACGCGCGGTGGATACGGGGAGGAGGACGAAGGGGCTGCGGGCCGCCGTGCGGCGCGGTTGTCTGGGTCACGTCACCCAGCATCCGGGGATCGATCACCGGCAACGAGTGGCCCGAAGGACAGCGTTCGTTAGGATCGGGCCATGGCCGATGCGAAGAGACGCGACAGGACGAGCTCCATCACTACGAGACGCGAGACGACAAGCTCCGCAACCAGGAAGCACCGCATCGCCGTCCTCGCCATGCCCCAGGTGATCCCCTTCGAGCTGGGGATCCCCCACCGCATCTTCGGCCGCGCCTTCTCCCCCGGTGGCGACCACCTCTACGAGGTCGTCACCTGCGCGCCAACACCCGGCTTCGTGCAGGCCGAGGCGGACTTCTCGCTGTACATCGAGCACGGCCCGGAGGCACTGGCCGAAGCCGACACGGTGATCGTGCCCGCCGCGTACGAGCCCGATGTGCTCTACCAGGAGGGCCGCCTCCCCGAGGAGCTCGCCCAGGCGTTCCGTCATGTCCGCCCCGGCACCCGTATGGCGTCCATCTGCACCGGCAGCTTCGTCCTCGCCGCCGCCGGCTATCTGGACGGCCGGCCCGCCACCACCCACTGGCACTGGGCGGACCTCTTCCAGCGCCTCTTCCCCTCCGTCAAGGTCGACCCCGACGTGCTGTACATCGACGACGGCGACGTCCTCACCTCGGCGGGCGTCGCGGCCGGCATCGACCTGTGCGTACACATGGTGCGGCGCGACCACGGGGCGGCCGTGGCCAACGACGTCGCCCGGCGCAGCGTCGTACCGCCGCACCGGGACGGCGGGCAGGCCCAGTACATCCAACGCCCGCTCCCCGAACCACAGTTGGCGACCACAACCGCCGCACGCGGCTGGGCACTCGGCCGCCTCCACGAGCCGATCCAGCTGCGCGACATGGCGGAACAGGAGTCCATGAGCGTACGAACGTTCACGCGCCGATTCCGCGAGGAGGTCGGCGTCAGCCCCGGCCAGTGGCTGACGCAGCAGCGCGTGGAGCGGGCCCGGCATCTGCTCGAATCCACGGAGCTGTCGGTCGACCAGGTGGCGCGGGACGCGGGCTTCGGTACGGCGCAGTCGATGCGCCAGCACCTACAGGCGGTGCTCGGCGTCCCGCCGACCGTCTACCGCCGCACTTTCCGCGCGGGAGTCCTGAACGACAGCGGCGGTGGCGGATGACATCCGCCGCTCCCCCAGGGCGCTGACCACGGCCAGTACGACCGTCAGTCCCACGCCCGCCAGGATCGCCGCCGACGGCGACGCGACGCTCAGCAGCGCGCCCGACAGCGTCGCGCTCGCCGCGTAACCGACGCCGGCGGCCGCGTACATCACCGAGAAGCCGGCGGCGAGCATCCGCGCGGGGAGCGCCTGGCGCAGCGCGAGCGTACGGGTCAGCTGCACCCCGGACGTGAGTACCCCGGCCAGCAGCAGGCCCACCGCGACGCCGACGAGCGCCGGCACGAGCGCGACCGCCGCGACCACGGCAGAGACGGCGAAGAGCAGCACCAGGCTCTGTGTACGGACCCGGCCCGGCCAGGTTCGCAGGCCGTAGCCGAACGAGCCGAGGGCCGCGGCCACCGAGTACCCCGCGAGCAGCGGGCCCGCCCAGCCGACCGCGATATGCCGCTGCTCCAGCAGGGCCGGCAGGACCAGTTCGGCGAGGGCCAGCAGTCCCATACCGGCCGCGCCCGTGACGTACACCGGCCAGGCGGCGGCCAGTACGCGCAGCGTCGAGCCGCCCTCGGCGGGGGCTTCCTCGGCCTGCCATCCCACAGGCAGCGCCCACAGGCCCGCGGCCCCCGACACGGCGAGCCCGGCGGCGAGCAGCAGCGGCACGGACGGATTCACGCCGAGAGCAAGAGAGGTGGCGAGCACCGGGGTCGCGGCCCAGATGACGAAGGTGAGCGTCGACTCGAAGCTCATGGCCTGAGCGGCGGCGCGCTCGGGAACAAGCGAGAGCAGCATGGTGCGAAGACCGCCCGGCGACGCGGCGGGCGCGGCACCGGCGGTCAGTGCGAACGCGCCGAGCAGTACGGGGTGTTCATGCGGGAAGACCCCCAGCGCGGCGAAGGCGGCGGCCCCGGCGACCAGGCCGGCGGCGATCTGGAAACGGGCGCGTTCCGGGGTGAGGCGGGGCCCGAGCAGCAGCGCGCCGAGGATCTCGCCGAGCACGTACACGGCGGCGAGCGTGGCGCCGAGCCCGTAACCGCCGGGCCGCTCGCGCACCAGGAAGACCAGCGCGAGCGGCGCCATCGCGACCGGGGATCGGGCCCCGACGGCAACAAGTGACCAGGTCAGGACGGGCCGAGTGGCCAGTTCGCGGTAGGGCATGGGGCGACCGTAACGCGGAGCGGTGGGGCGGGCTCAACCAGTTTTCCGGGGGTCGGCGTAGGGCGCGTGCTCAGGCTCGTGCTGCCGTCGCCGCGCTGAGTGTCGTGCTGAGCGCCGGCCCGGGGGGCACAGCGTCAGGGCTCAGAACGTCAGAACGCCGCGCGCAACCCGCCCGTGGTGTGCGTCGTCCGCCGCCTTCGCGAAGTCCTCGATCGGATAGGTCTCGGTGACCAGTTCGTCCAGCAGCAGCCGGCCCTGCCGGTACAGCTCGGCGTAGAGCGCGATGTCGTGCTGCGGGCGCGAGGATCCGTAACGGCAGCCCAGAATGGACTTGTCCAGGAACATGGCCGCCGGCACGAACGACGCCTCCGCCGTCGCCGCCGGCATACCGAGGAGAATCGCCTGGCCGTGCCGGTCGAGCAGATCGATCGCCTGGCGGATCAGCGCGGTGTGACCGACGCACTCGAAGGCGTGGTCGGCGCCGGTCGGCAGGATCTCCCGTACGCCGTCCGCCGATTCGAGGAAATGCGTCGCCCCGAACTGCCGGGCCACCCCCTCCTTCGCCGGATTCGAGTCCACCGCGACGATGACGGACGCGCCCGCGATCCGGGCGCCCTGGATGACGTTGAGCCCGATGCCGCCCGTACCGATGACAACGACGGTGTCGCCGCGGTCGACCTTCGCGCGGTTGAGTACGGCTCCGACTCCCGTCAGCACCCCGCAGCCGATCAGCGCGGCGGAGGTCAGCGGCAGGTCGGAGGGGATCTTCACGGCCTGGACGGCCTTGACGATCGTCCGCTCCGCGAAGGCGGAGTTGGAGGCGAACTGGTAGAGCGGTTCGCCACCGCGCGAGAAGGGTCGGCCGGGCCGCCCGATCGCCTTGCGGCACATGGTGGGCCGGCCGCGGTCGCAGTCCGCGCACGCGCCGCAGTTGGCGAGGGTGGAGAGCGAGACATGGTCGCCGGGCGCGACATGGCCGACGCCCGCGCCGACCGCCGCGACAACGCCCGCGCCCTCGTGCCCGAGGACCAGCGGCACGGGAAAGGGGATCGTGCCGTCGATCACCGAGAGATCGCTGTGGCAGAGCCCGGCGGCGGCGACGGCGACCAGGACCTCGCCGGGGCCCGGATCCCGTATCTCCAGATCGTCAACCACCTGCGGCTGCTTGCCGTCGAAGACGACGCCTCTCATCGGGGCTCCCTCGGTAGGCCGAGCACCCGCTCGGCGATGATGTTGCGCTGGATTTCGTCCGAGCCGCCGTAGATGGTGTCGGCGCGGGTGAAGAGGAACAGCCGTTGGAGGACGTCGAGTTCGTACGGGTTCTCGGCGCTCCAGTCGTACGGACCTGCCGCCGCGCCCGCACCGCGTACGGCCATGGCGAGCTCGCCGAGCCGCTGGTGCCAGCCGCCCCAGAGCAGTTTGGCGACGCTGGGGGCTCCGGGGTCCTCCTCGGAACTGCCCAGCGTGCGCAGGGCGTTCCAGCGCATGGTGCGCAGTTCGGCCCACTGCCGTACGAGACGGTCTCTGAGTACGGGGTCGTCGGCGGCGCCGCTCTCGACTGCCAGCCGGACGACCTGCGCCAACTCCTCCTCGAACCCGATCTGTTGGACCAGGGTCGACACGCCGCGCTCCAGAGCGAGCAGGCCCATGGCGACGCGCCAGCCGTTGCCCTCGCCGCCGACGACATGTCCGGCGGCGGCGAGGGCGCCGTCGAAGAAGACCTCGTTGAACTCCGCGGTGCCGGACATCTGGCGGATCGGCCGTACGTCGATACGGCCCGGCTGGTACATGGGCAGGAGCAGGAACGACAGGCCGTGGTGGCTCTGCGATCCGGGCTCGGTGCGGGCGAGGACGAAGCACCAGTCGGCTTCGTGCGCCAGGGAGGTCCAGATCTTCTGTCCGCTGATCCGGTAGGTGTCACCGTCCCGTACGGCGGCGGTCCGCACCCCGGCGAGGTCCGAGCCCGCGCCGGGCTCGCTGTACGCCTGGCACCAGAGCTCCTCGCCGCGCGCGACGGCAGGCAGGAAGCGGTCCTGCTGCTCCTGGCTGCCGTACGCGATGAGAGTGGGCGCAAGGAGGTTCTCGCCGATGTGCCCGACGCGGCCGGGGGCGCCGGAGCGGGCGTACTCCTCGGCCCAGACAACCTGTTGGGTCAGTGTGGCCTGCCGGTTCCCGTACGCGCCGGTGTCCCAGCCGAGCCCGATCCACCCGGCTCGGCCGAGCTCCCGCTCCCAGGCGCGGCGGGCCGCTACGCGCTCGTGCTCGCTGCCGGGGCCGCCGTGGCGGGCGGCCTCGGCGTGGCTCCCGACGAGGTGGGCGTCGAGCCAGGCCCGTACCTCGCGGCGGAATTGCTGGTCCGCGGGACCGAACGCGAAGTCCACGTCTCCTCCAAGGAGTTGAAGTTCCCCACCCCACCCCACCCCACCCCGCCCCTTCCCGAGCTGGGGGCAAGCCCCCAGACCCCCGGACGCCCTCCGGGCGTGTCCTCAATCGCCGGACGGGCTGGGTTTCCCGGACATCCCAGCCCCTCCGGCGTTTGAGGAGCGGGGCTTGGGGCGGAGCCCCAACAGCAGCCCCGCCGGCGATTGAGGCGCGGAGCCCGGGGGCGGGGCCCCGTAACCCGGGGCCCGGCTAGGCGTTCGGGCGCTCACCCGACGCCGCCGCCCGCGCCATCTCCTCCAAGCGCGCCAGCATCGGCATCGGGTCCACCCCCACCGTCCCCGGCAGAAAGTCCGCGATCTTCTCCGGGGTCCACGCCCCCTCCGCGTAACCGGCCCGCAGTTCCCGCGGCTGCGCCCACACCGCGATCTTCGGGCCCGCGATCGTGTAGACCTGGCCCGTGATCCGCTCCTCCCGCGCCCGCTCGGAGAGCAGGTACACGACCAGCGCCGCCACGTCCTCCGGCTCCCCGATCTCCTTCAGCTCCATGGGTACGTTCGCCGACATCCGCGTACGCGCCACCGGCGCCACCGCGTTCGCCGTCACCCCGTACTTGTTCAGGCCCAGCGCCGCGCTCCGCACCAGCGAGATGATCCCGCCCTTCGCCGCCGAGTAGTTGGCCTGCGCCACGCTCCCCTGGTGGTTGCCGCTGGTGAACCCGATCAAGGTTCCGCCGCCCTGCTTCCGCATCACCGCCGACGCCGCCCGGAACACCGTGAACGTCCCCTTCAGATGCGTCGCGACGACCGGGTCCCACTCCTCCTCGGACATGTTGAAGAGCATCCGTTCGCGCAGAATCCCGGCCACACAGACCACACCGTCGATACGGCCGTACTGCGCCAGCGCCACGTCCACGATCCGCCGGCCGCCCGCCATCGTCGAGATGTCGTCCGCGACCGCGACCGCCTCTCCGCCCGCCGCCTCGATCTCCTTGACCACGGCCTCGGCGATCTCACTCGTCGGCTCGCCGCCCTCGATCGAGACGCCGTAGTCGTTGACGACGACCCGTGCGCCCTCCGCCGCGGCGGCCAGCGCGACCGCCCGGCCGATGCCGCGCCCCGCACCCGTGACGGCGACGACCTTGCCTGCCAAGAAGTTCCCCACGTCCGGCCCCTTCCCGCGGTTTCTGACGGACCGTTAGATTCTACGGTCAGCCAGATACTCGAGCACAAGACCCGGGAGGCCCGATGTCACTGCCGGCCGAGTTCCACGACATCGCCAAACGCGTGAACAACTGGGGGCGTTGGGGCACGAGCGACGAGATCGGCACGCTCAACCTGATCACCGACGAGGTCGTCAGGAACGCCGCCGCCGAAGTCCGCAGCGGGCGCCGCGTCGCCCTCGCGCTGCCGCTGCAGCAGGACGGCGTCCAGACCGGCCTCATCCCGGGCCGGGTGAACCCGCTGCACACCATGGTCCAGATCAACCAGGAGCTGTTCGGCCCCGGCACCGTCGCCACCAGCGACGACGCCGTGACCATGGGCCTGCAGGCCGCCACCCACTGGGACGCGCTGACCCATGCATCGCACTCCGGCAAGATCTACAACGGCCGCCCCGCCGACACCATCACCGCGCACACCCGCGCACAGTTCAGCGGTATCGACAAGGCATGCCATATCGTCTCGCGCGGCGTACTGCTCGATGTGGCGCGCGCCAAGGGTCTGGACCGACTGCCCGGAGATCACGCCGTCACACCCGAGGACCTCGATGAGGCCGCGGAGTTCGCCGGCATGACCATAAAATCCGGTGACATCGTTCTCGTACGGACCGGACAGATCCAGGTCTGCCTCGGTGGCGACAAACACGGCTACGGATACCCGTCCCCGGGCCTGTCCGTCCGTACCCCCGAGTGGTTCCACGCCCACGATGTCGCCGCCGTCGCGAACGACACCCTCACCTTCGAGATCTTCCCGCCGGAGATCGAAAACCTCTGGCTGCCCGTGCATGCCCTGGACCTGGTCGAGATGGGCATGCTGCAGGGCCAGAACTGGAATCTGGAAAAGTTGTCCACAGCCTGTGCGGAAACCGGGCGGTACGCGTTCCTGCTGTCCGCGATGCCGGAGCCGTTCGTCGGCGGCACGGGGACCCCCGTAGCCCCGGTCGCGATCCTCTGACGGCCGTCACCGGCAGACAACGGGCGGCAACCCGGCCTGCGCGACCCCAGAACGCGACCCCAGGGCGGCTGTCCCACACTGCAACCCCAGGCAGCTATCCCAGACCGCGACCCCGGGCTGCTGTCCCGGGCTGCTGTCCCGGGCTGCTACCCCGCGCCCTACGGCGCGGTGACATAGCCCCGCACTCCCGGCTGCTCGTATGCCCCTGCCGCGACCGCCGGTGCACCCCTGTCCACCTCACACCAGATGGACTTGCCGGCGCCCTCCGGCTGCCAGCCCCACCGGTCGGCGAGTCCGTCGACCAGTTCAAGACCGCGGCCGTTGGTGTCGTCGCCCTCGGCGTGGCGCGGCTGCGGCGGGCGGGCGCTGATGTCGGCGACCTCCACCCGTACGGTCCCGGCCTCGGCCACGCCCGCCCCGAAGAGCATCCGCAGCACGGCCGGACAGCCGGTGTGGACGACGGCGTTGGTGACCAGCTCCGAGATCAGCAGGATCAGCGTGTCGGCCAGCGGCTCGTCGTCCCCTATACCGGACCCGGCGAGCCTGGAACGAGCCCACCTGCGGGCGCGCCCCACCTCCGCGGGATCGGGCCCGACCTCCAACTGAACCAGAAGCACCTGCACCGCTCACACCATCCGAACCGGCGGACACATCGCCTCGCGCCTCGACAAGGTCCTGAACAAGGTCACTGAAAGTGACTCCCTTGCAAGACAGCATGGTTGACGTACAGTCACCGCAACAAGCGCTTCGGGCATATTCCAGCGCGAAAGAGTACCCGTGGTGCATACTGTGCGACGCACGTTGCGGAGAGTCGAACAGAGGCTCGCAGCCCGTACTCGCACAGGGCGAACGGAGCACATTCCCGGTCCCGGAGCCGCCGCAGGGGCAACACCGGCAGAGCCCGGCCTCGGAACCACTCGCATCCCACGGAGAGTACCGGAGCCCGGCCCCGACTCCGGGCCGTGACGAGTCACGCGAAGGACACAACCCGGTATCGACGTTCATTCAACTCTCGGTGACCCTTCAGAGTGCTGAGGCCAAGGCCTCGGCCTGGATCTCCTCCGACTCCGCCGCGGTGAGCCACATCTGCCCGCGCAGCCAGGCCCGCTTGAGATGCAGATGTACGTCCGCCTCCCAGGTGAAGCCCATCCCGCCGAATACCTGGAGGCAGTCGCGGGCGCCCTGGACGGCTGCCTCGTCGGCCAACAGCTTGGCGCCGGCGATCTCGGTGAAGTCCTCGGTGACGGCCGCCGCGTAGACGGCGGCGCGGGCCACTTCCGTGCGTACGAGCATCTGGGCACACAGATGCTTGACTGCCTGGAAGCCTCCGATGGGCTGCCCGAACTGCTCGCGTTCCTTGGCGTATTGGACGGCCATCTCGGTGGTGCGGGCGGCGCTGCCGAGCTGTTCGGCGGCGGTGAGGAGGATCGCGTCCGGGTGTGGCGGGACCTTGGGACCGTCCGGGATCCGGTGCAGCGGGGTGAGGGGGTCCATGGACCGTAGCTGCCGCGCGTCGGGCAGATCCTTCGGATACCGGATCCGCATCCCCGCCCCATGGATGACGACTGCCGCGTCGGCGTCGGTGAAGTGCGGCATCAGGCCGCTCAGTTGGGTGCCGCACGTGACGACCTGCGTGCCGTCCGCGGCGCCCGGCACCCGGCCCGCCGCCAGATGGGTCGCGACCAGCGGTCCGTTCAGCAGCGCCCGGCCCGCCTCCTCGAAGAGCAGCACCGCCTCGGGCAGTCCGAGCCCGGCCCCGCCCTCCTCCTCCGGCAGTCGCAGCGCGAAGAACCCGGCCGCGCCGAGCTCCCGCCACAGCTCCCGGTCGACGGTGCCCTCGCGGTCCACGGCCGCCCTGAGCGCGTCGCGGCCGAAACGGCCCGCGAGCAGCTCCCGTACGCCGCTCCGCAGAGCACGCTGGTCGTCCGTCAACCGGAAGTCCATCAGCGCCCCTTCGGAAGGCCGAGTATCCGCTCGGCGACGATGTTCTGCTGGATCTGCGAGGTGCCCGCGGCGATCGTGTACGACAGCGAGGAGAGCCGGTCGCCTGTCCACTCCTCGTCGAGGTCCATCGCGTCGGGACCGAGCACCTCGGCGGCCGTGTCGTACAGCTCCTGGCGCGCGTGCGAGTAGCGGAGTTTGAAGACGGAGCCGCCGGTGCCGGGTACGCCGCCGGTGTTCTGCGCCTCGCTGACGCTCCACTGGGTGAGCCGCCACAGTGCGCGGAACTCCGCGTTGAGCCGACCGAGTCTGCGACGCAGCACCGGATCGTCCCAATGGCCGTTGCGCCGGGCCGTACGGGCCAGTTCGCCGAGTGTGCGGCGGCAGGCGACGACCTCGCCCACGAAGGCCGTGCCGCGCTCGAAGGAGAGGGTGACCATGGTGACGCGCCAGCCGTCGTTCTCCTCGCCGACCCGGTTCGCCACCGGAACGCGGACCTCGTCGAGGAACATCTCCGCGAACTCCGCGGACCCGGCGAGCGTGCGCAGCGGGCGGACCGTGACCCCGGGCGCGTCCATGGGCATCGCCAGCCAGGAGATCCCGCGGTGTCTCGGCGCCTGCGGGTCCGTCCGTACCAGCAGCTCGCACCAGTCGGCGACCTCTGCGTGCGAGGTCCAGATCTTGGAGCCGGTGACCACGTACGAGTCCCCGTCCCTGACGGCCTTCGTACGCAGCGACGCCAGGTCCGAGCCCGCGTCCGGTTCGCTGAAGCCCTGGCACCAGACCTCGTCGCCGCGCAACACGGGCGGCAGCCAGCGGGCGCGCTGCTCGGCCGTGCCCTCGGCGGCGACGGTGGGGCCCGCGTGCAGCAGTCCCACGAAGTTCGCGCCCACGTACGGCGCCCCGGCCCGCTCCGTCTCCTCCAGATAGATCAGATGCTGGGTCGGCGTCGCACCCTGCCCGCCCGCGTCCACGGGCCAGTGCAGGCCCGCGTATCCGGCGTCGTACAGCATCCGCTGCCAGGCCGTGTCGTACGACCGCCGGCCCGGCCAGTCCAGGGGATCGGGCTTCGGCGGCAGCTTCGGCAGCGACAGCGCCAGCCAGGAGCGCAGCCGCGCCCGGAAGTCCTCCTCTTCCTCGGTGTACGTGAGGTCCACTACCGGTCCAGGTCCAGGTCGAGCATCCGGATCGCATTGCCGTGCATCAGCTTGTGGACCGTCTCGTCGTCGAGGCCCGAGAGGTGGGCCGGCTCGATCACATGGTCGTCGACGCTGATGATCCGAGGCAGTTCCATGCTGGGTGTCCCCTCCGGCGTACGGAATCCGACCGCGAATCCGATGGCGTGTCTGATGGCGAATCCAACAGCGAATCTGATGATCCGTCAGAAAGCAGGCTAACCCCGCACCCCTGGACCGACAAGGCGGTGAGCCCTACGCTCTCCGCACGATCTGACTATCCGTCAGCAACGGAGGGGCCGGGCATGAACGAGACCGCACACGCCCTGGGTGAATCGCGCACGCTCTGGGAACTCGTCGAACGCCGCGCCGGGCTCACCCCGGACCGCGCGGTGCTGATCCAGGACGACCGCAGCCTCACCTTCGGCGCGCTGCGGGACCGCTCCGAACGGGTCGCCGCGGGACTGTACGAACTGGGGGTGCGGCCCGGCAGTGTGGTCGCCTGGCAGCTGCCGACCCGGATCGAGACGGCGCTGCTCTCCTTCGCGCTCGCCCGGATCGGGGCCGTACAGTCGCCCGTCATCCCCTTCTACCGGGACCGCGAGGTGGGCTTCGCGCTACGGGAGTCCAAGGCGGAGTTCTTCGCCGTGCCGGGCACCTGGCGCGGCTTCGACCACTCCGGCATGGCGCACCGCCTCGCGCTGGAGCTCCCCGAGCCGCCGCTGGTCTTCACGGCGTACGACACGCTGCCCGACGCCGATCCCTCCGTACTGCCGCCGCCGCCCGCCGACGGGACATCCGTCCGCTGGATCTACTGGACCTCCGGCACCACCTCGGACCCCAAGGGCGTGCTGCACACCGACCGCTCGTTGATCGCGGGCGGCTCCTGCCTGGCCCACGCGCTGCAGCTGTCGTCCGACGACGTCGGCTCGATGGCCTTCCCCTTCGCGCACATCGCCGGGCCCGACTACACGGTGATGCTGCTGCTGTACGGCTTCCCGGCGGTGATGTTCGAGCAGTTCGCGCTGCCCGCCGCGCTCGAGGCCTACCGCAGCCACGGTGTGACGGTCGCGGGCGGCTCCACCGCCTTCTACTCGATGTTCCTCGCCGAGCAGCGCAAACGGCCGGAACACAAGCTCATCCCCAGCCTGCGGCTGCTGGCCGGCGGCGGAGCGCCGAAGCCGCCGGAGATCTACCACGCCGTCGTACGCGAGATGGGCTGCCAGCTCACGCACGGCTACGGCATGACCGAGGTCCCCATGATCACCATGGGCGCGCCCGACGACACGGTGGAGATGCTCGCCACAACGGAGGGGCGGCCGCCGGAGGGCATGGAGATACGGATCGTGGACGGCGAGGTGCGGCTGCGCGGCGAGGCCGTCTGCCGGGGATATCTGGATCCGGCCCAGAGTGCCGACGCCTTCGACGGCGAGGGCTTCTTCATCACCGGCGACCTGGGGTACGTCACCGGGTCCGGGCATCTCGTCCTCACCGGCCGGATCAAGGACGTCATCATCCGCAAGGGCGAGAACATCTCGGCGAAGGAGATCGAGGACTTGCTGCACGAGCACCCGGCCGTCGGGGACGTGGCGGTGATCGGACTGCCGGACGCCGAGCGGGGCGAGCGGGTCTGCGCGGTGGTGGAGCAGCCGGAGGGCGCCGAGGAGTTGAGCCTCGGCGCCCTCACGGCGTATCTGCGCGAACAGGGGCTGTCGGTGCACAAGCTGCCGGAGCAGCTGGAGGTGGTGGAGGGGCTGCCGCGGAACGAGACCTTGCGGAAGGTGCTGAAGTACAAGCTCAGGGAGCGGTATTCGTGACGGGCGCGGGCAAGTCCGGCAGGTCCGGGCTCGGGTCCCGGCCCGGGTCCGGCGGGTCCGAGGGAATGTCCCCTACCCGCCCGTGCCCGGGCAAGCCCCGGACCTCGTATGCGGCCTTCGGACGCATGTCCTCAATCGCCGGACGGGCTCCACGGCTACGGCTTCACGGCTACGGCTCCGGTGTGACGAAGTACGAGGCAAAGCCCGTCAGGATCTCGTCCTCGGTGATCCTGCCGTCGCCGTCCCCGTCCAGCGCCGCCGCAACCTGCGTCGCGATACCCGGGGCCACCCCGAGCACCCGTAGCACCCGCTCGGCGGCGGAAGGGGTCACACCGCCGCCGTCCTCGTCGGCGATGGCGATCACGGCGTGGAGGAAGGGGCGGGCGATCTCGGCGAATCGCTGGGGATTGTCACGCAGTCTCTTCACCGCACCCGTGATGAACTCCTGGCGGGTGACCCGCTGGTCCCCGTCCACGTCGGCGATTCCGGCCATGCCCTGCCAGAACGCCTCCGCACCGCTGTAGAGGGCCTGGCCCTTGTCGCAGCGGGCGGTCGTGGAGAACTCGGCGAGCAGCGCGGCTGCCGCCCCGCTGAAGTCCTCACGGTCGATATAGCCATTGCCGTCCTGGTCGAAGGCGGCGAAGCGGGAAGCGATCTTGCGCTCGTACTCTGCGCTGTCCATGCGGGGAGCGTACGACCCCGAGCACTGACGCGTGCAAGTACTCCGCCAATTACGTCAGGACGACATCCAGGCGGACGGCCGGTGACGGCGGAGAGTCACGCCATGACTGCGGTCAGGCGGAGAGCGGCTGGGCCTCCTCGTCGACGGCCGAGCCCGCGTCCGCGTACACCTCGAAGAGCCGGCGCACGCCGAGGGCGGCCAGGACCCGGTTGACGTGCGAGCCGTCCTCCGCGCCGCGGGCGGGGAGGATCAGCCGCATCCGGCCCTGGCAGGAACGCAGCAGCCGGCGGGCGGCGATCAGCACGCCGACGCCGCTGGAGTCGCAGAAGAGCACCTCGGAGAGGTCGAGCACAAGATCGCGGCGGCCGACGGCGACCGCGTCATGGACATGCTGACGCACCACGGGTGAGGACACGAGGTCCAGCTCGCCGCAGACGTGCAGCACGGTCCACGCGCCGTGCCGGGTCTCGTCCACCTTGAGCATCATGACCGGACCTCTCCTCCTGCCGATCCGGAGCCGTGCGACCGCCGGCCGGCAGACGCCGGCCGGCGGACACGGAAATCCGGAAGCTGTCCTTCCCCTCGCGGCTGCCCCACCGCTCACCCATGAAACACGATGCTCACAGCCGAAACACGATGCTCACGGCCATCGGTCTCCCGGCATCCCGGCCCTCCTCCGGCGCACACTTGCCGCAAAGATGCGTGCGTCCCCGGCCCCGCGCACTACATTCGAAGGGGCGACAGGCACAAAGCGCACGCTTGGGGGCCGTATGGCAAAGGACACACCACCGCGCTGGGACCGCAGGATGCAGCAGCGGCTCGCGCGGGGAGAGGCCGCTGCCCTCGGCGAGCTCTACGACAGGTTCGCCTCGCTGGTGCACATGCTCGCCCACCGGGTGCTCGACGACGACACGGCGGCCGACCAGGTCACCCGCGAAGTCTTCGGCTACATCTGGGAGAACCCCGACGCGTACGACCCCAAGCAGGGCTCGATGCGGTCCTGGGTCGCCAGACTCACCAACAGCCAGGCCGTCCACCGGCTGCGCCAGACCGAGGCCGCCGCGCTCGCGGAAGGCGGCGAGGGCACCACGGAGGAGCTGGAGCAGAAGGTCCGCAGGGCGGCGGTGGCGGCCCGCGCCGACTACATCGTCACCTCCATGCCGGCGCCGCTGCGGGCCGCACTGGAGCTCGCCTATTTCCAGCGCAGGGACTATCGCCAGACCGCGGCCGACCTCGGGGTCACCGAGGACGAGGCCAGGCGCCGGCTGCGGCTGGGCCTGCAACTGCTCTCCACCGCCCAGACCCGCCCCCTGGAGGGCTCGTCCCCGCCCCGATACGGACGCTCCTTGTGAACGGGCCTCTGGACGGCGGCCGCGGCGCCGACGACGACGGCCGCGACGAGATGCGCGGCGTGCCGCGTATACCGGGACCGCGGTGGGCGCCGGACGATCTGGAACCGCCGGCGCGCATCGTCCCGCTGCCGCCCGTACCGACCGCGCCGCGTGTGCCGCCCGCGCCGCCCGTACAACCGGGTGGCCGGCCCGAGGCGGATCGTGGCGGACCCGGTGGCGGCGACGGGGAGGGGCCTTCGCACAGCGTGCTGAAGTCCCTGCTCGGCGCCTGGGCGCTGTCCGCCTGCTCCGCCGAGGAGACCGCGGCCGTCGAGGCGCACCTCGGCGACTGCGCGCCCTGCGCGGACGAGGCCCTGCGGCTGCGTGACGCCGTCGCTCTGCTGCACACCGACCGGGACCTGGACCTCGACCCGCTGCTGCGCTTCCGGGTGCTCGAGAACTGCCTGGTCCGCAGGCCCGCCCGTATCCCGGTACCGGCCTGGGCGACTCCGTACGACGCCGAGACGGCGCGGCTCGACGCGCTGCTGCGGGACATCGGCGACGCGGAATGGCATGCGCCGGTGCGCCTCAAATGGTTCGAGGGCGAACGGCAGGTGATCCGCAGAACGACCGTCGCCGGAGTCATCGGCCATCTCATGAGCGTCGACGGACTGGTCGCGGGCGCGCTGGGTCTGGACGATCCCCTCGGGTCCGACGCGCCGAGAGTGCCCACCGAGCGCACCGAGGCTTTCTGGCGCACCGCGGACCTGCCGCCCACCCGTACCGTCCGCGAGCCCTGGCGCGACCAGAGCCACACACTGATCCGCACGGTCTCCTTCGCCGGCCGCGGCGCCGCCGAACTGTCCGTCTCGTACGGGAACTTCGCCCTTCCACTGCGGGACTCCCTGCTGGACCGCGCCTTCGAGTGCTGGATGCACGCGGGCGACATCGCGGACGCGGTGGACTACCCGTACGAGCCACCGAGCGGCTCCCATCTGCACGGGATGATCGATCTGGCGGCCCGGATGCTGCCTGCCGCGCTCGCCGACCGCAGACGTGCGGGCCTCGCCGGACCGGCCAGACACCTGGT
Organism: Streptomyces sp. NPDC002730; assembly: GCF_042888805.1. Lineage (NCBI taxonomy): Bacteria > Bacillati > Actinomycetota > Actinomycetes > Kitasatosporales > Streptomycetaceae > Streptomyces > Streptomyces sp. NPDC002730. Next base: position 256,455 of record NZ_JBIAQG010000003.1, on the reverse strand, counting down.
CGCGGCCGGCGCACCGGGCCGGTCACTGCACCTGGAGGTCGAGGGCTCGGGCGGCGGCAACTGGTACATCGCCCTGGACTCCCCGGCCGCGATCGGTTCCGCGGACCAGGCGGTGGCTCAAGTGGCCCTGGACGGCGTGGAGTTCTGCCGACTGATGGCGGGCCATGTCTCGCCGGAGGAGGCCGCGGCGGGCCAGGACGGCGACCGGGAGGCGATCCGGGACGTGCTGTTCGCGGCGGCGTCGCTGAGCAGGCTCTAGAAGACTGATGAAGATCCTGTCGAGGAGGTGGCGCGACGTGGCCGAACGGGTGGATGGTGACCGACTGCACGCCGGACGGGGCGCGCACATGCTGAGGCGCGCGGCGGCGGCCGCGGTGGTTTTCCTGCGTGTTCTCGCGCCCGTGACGTATGCGGACGGCCGGCCGGGCGGCGGGGTGTGCGACAACTCCGGTCCGACAAGCAGCAGTCTCGTTACCGTGCGGTCGTCCGGACGGCGTTGTTCGCGGTTGTCCGTGGGGGTGCGATGGCTGCGGGTGGCTGTGCTCTCTCCGGGCTGACTTGGTTGTTGCATCACTTCTCCGGATGACGGCGGGGCCGGCGTCCCGGTAGTGGCGAGCGCCGTCACACGCGCCGAGCAGTGATTGCGGCGTCGCCGGGCTCGCGCCGAGTCGAAAGCCGCGCGTTGGGTTGGCGCGGTGCTCCATACACTCGTGTTCGTGGTGATGACCTACCACCGCGGGAGAGGCGACGAACAGGCAAGCAGGTCGGCTACATTCGGCCGTCGCTCACGCTAGAGTCCTCAGAATGACGATATGCCTGGGGGAAGGGTCGTCAGCGTGGCCAGTGAGTTCAGCGCGGTGCTGATGCAGCTGCGGGTCCGGGCAGGGATGACCCAGGAGGACCTGGCAGAGCGTTCCGGACTGAGTGTGAGCACCATCCGCGGCTTGGAGTCCGGCAAGCGCTCCAACCTGCGTATGGCCACGGTTCAGGAGCTGGCCGACGCGCTCGCCCTGCGGCCCGAGGACCGCGAGGAGTTACTCAGCGCCGCCGTCCCCGGAGACCTGGTCGGCGACCAGTACGACGACGTCCCCTCCGCCCTCGCAGTGGGCCAGGCCGTCACCAAGGAGCGGCGTCCGGAGAATCCCGGCTCGGGGTTGGTTTCGGGGCAGCCATCGTCGGTCGCGCATGACGCACTGTCGGACGCAACCGAGCAACTCGCGAGGGCGGTTGCCGCTCACTGGCAGCGCGAGGAGCGACGACTGCAGGTCCAGGATCCGTTCCCACTGCCGGTTCGCTGGCAGGTGACCTCCGAGGTCCTGACCGACCACTGGGCCAACATTCACCGACTCCCCACGGGAGGCACGGACGGCCCTCTCGACCTGGACGGCCAACTGGACGGCATCGCCGAGACGTACCGGCGGATTCCGTCCAGGCGGCTGGTGGTGCTGGGCAGGTCCGGCTCGGGGAAAACAGTCCTGGCCCTGCGCTTCGTCCTCGACCACCTAAAGACACGGACCCCCGGCGAGCCCGTGCCGGTGATCTTCAGTATCGGCGCATGGAACCCCGCCACTATCACCCTGCGGGACTGGCTGACCGATCAGCTGATCCGCGATCACCCCGCTCTGGCCGCCCGAGGCCCCGATGGGGCAAGTCTGGCCTCCGCACTTGTCGAGTCCAGCCTCCTGCTCCCGGTGTTCGACGGCTTCGACGAGATCGCCGATGGTCTGCGCCGCCCGGCGCTGAGGGCCCTCAATGCCAGCACCCTGCCGCTGCTGCTCACCAGTCGCCCGGCCGAATACATCAGCGCGGTCAGGGAGACCCACCCGCTGGCCTCCGCCGCCGCGATCGAGCTGACCGACCTCACCCTCGACGACCTGGCCCAATACCTACCCCGCACCACCCGCAGGGCCGACCGTGCGAACCCCGCGGGCGCCTGGGAGCCCGTACTGGCCGAGTTGGGCGAGCAGCCACCGGACGGGCCCGCGCCCCCTCTCGCCACGGTCCTGACGACCCCGCTGATGGTCACGCTCGCCCGCAGCATCTACAGCGACACCCCCGGTCGCGACCCTTCAGAGCTCCTGGACAACCAGCGGTTCGGCAGCCGGAAGGCGCTGGAAGACCACCTTCTGGGCAACTTCATCCCCACCGTGTACCATCATCGACCCGAGCGGGGTCGTGCCGGCCGACACCGCCACGGCTTCACCCCGGAACGCGCCGGGCGCTGGCTCGGCTACCTCGCTCAGCACCTCAACCAGCTCGAAACCCCGGACCTGGCATGGTGGCGCCTGGGCACCGCCATGGACCGTTTCTCCCGCATGTTCGCGCTCGGGCTCCTGACCGCGCTGGTCGTCGGGGCGACAACCGGGCTCGGGAACATCGCCGTGGACGTGATCGCGACGTCGCACGGGCTCGGGTACGTCCTCAAACGCGGGCTCGTGGTCGCGCTCCTGCACGGACTCGTGGCCGGGCTCGGCTCCGGAATCCTGTACGGGGCGGTCGGTTGTCGGAGAGCGGCAGAACCAACGCGCCTACGTGTCCAGATCTTCGGCAGTACCAGAGCGATGCGCACGCGGTTCCTCCCCAGGTTCACGCTCGGGCTCGCCCTCGGGCTCCTGGCCGCGCTGGTGCTGGAGCTCGTGGACCAGGTCGCGCCCGCGGGGCTTGGACTCGACGACCGGCTCGGCAGCGCGCTCGTGTTCATGCCTGGGGTCGGGCTCGGTACCGGGCTGATGTTCGGGCTCATGGCCTGGCTAGAGGCCCCGATCGACATCCGGTCTGCCGTCAGTCCCGCCGACCTGTTGAAGACAAACCGTCGGTACGTGGTCTTCTCTCTGCTCACCTGGGGGCTCGTGTTCGGGCTCGCAGCCGGGCTCATCAAGATGTTCACAGCGGGGTCTGGGTTCGGGCTCACGGCCGAACTGGCGACGGCCTTTGGACTCGCGCTCGGGTACTGGTTCAGCTTGACCGCTTGGGGTCAGTGGATTGCTCTGGCCCGCATCTGGTTGCCGCTCACCGGGCGGTTGCCCTGGGCATTGGGCGCCTTTCTCGACGACGCCTGCGGACGAGGTGTCCTGCGCCAGGCCGGCGCGGTCTACCAATTCCGCCACGCGCGACTCCAGCACCACCTTGGTCGAACCTTCGGACTTGTGCCGGATCCAGTACCCCGGCGTCCGCCGGACGACCTCACCGCGGCCGATGACGCCCTGTCGAACTCATCCGCTGGATCGGTCCTGTCGAGGGGCGGCAGAGCCCGTGATGTGCCGTCGCTTGATGATCTCTTTGCTTCTCACGCCGCCCGTGTGGCCGGGATCCTCGATGGTGCCTCACACGAGCTTGAAGAGGCTGATCCAGGTACTTCAAGTCAGATTGGCACGTTGGATCCAGATGAGGCACAACGCCTCGCCAGAGAGGCGCGGGAGGCCGTCAACAACGATCTCATTGAGCTGTTCCTGAAGCTTGGGCCGCCTCCGGAAGCGGCCAATAGTGATCACTACGAGCCCATCAACAGCGGTGGTGGGGGGACCCGAGAGTGACTACGGACGACGCAGGATCCCTCCCTGTCCCGCAGCATCAGCAACCTGAGCTGCTCGAAAACATGGCGGCCGAGGCACATCGGCTTGTTGCGCAGTGGGCTGAGGCACCCCCAGAGGTGTTCCGGGCGGCTCTCGCCACAGCTAGAGCCGAGAGGGCTCTAAGATCGGAAGAGACCGTGCTCCGGCTTCGACTGAATTACGACCTGGAGAAGGAGCGCATCCAGGCACAGAAGGACGAAGGCGAGCGGCAGGCCCGCGCGGAACGTGAGGCGGCGGAGCGGGAAGCCGCCGCGCAGATTGAGAAGCTGAGCCATCGTCGACATGTTGTGAACGTGGGCGTCGGCGCAGGCATATCCATCGCTCTTCTGGCTGCGGGCATTGTGGTCGTTGACTCAGCTCCTTGGCTGTCCGTCATCCTGTGCGGGCCGAGTCTGCTCGCGCTCGCGAAGGTCTTCGTGCTCCACCGGAGCGACCCCGACGACATGAAGTTTTTGTCACGCGCCTCGAACAACGCAACCAACGTCGCCTCTCAGTCTCAGCCACCACAGCCGCCTCCCGCACCGTAGTCGGCCGGCGAAAGCACCGGGACCACAGGAGCCGCTGGCGCGAGCTTCGACACTTGTGTGTCAACTTGGCGCTTATCCAACCAGCCGGAATGAGCGGGTATCCATCCGGCTCGAGACCCGGCCGAGGAGTGAACAGCTCAGGGACGATATGCGGTGGGGACTGTCCCGGAGGACGATCGCCACCTTCCATGCCCTCGGTCGAGGACATGCAGCAACCGCTGCCCACAAGTGCACTTGTGGGCAGCGGTTGCACTCGCGCATGGGAGGCCGGTACCTACGGCTTTACAGGATCACCATTCCCCAGTGCCAGCCACCACACATCGTCGTCCTGGGTGAGGTCCACCACCTGTCGCCGCCCGTCGCCGAAGCGAAGTTCGACGGCGGCCAGACCCGGTGTGACGGGGTCTGATACGACTGCTTCGACCGGCTCGTCGGCGTGTGTGCCGTATCTGGAGATCAGGCCCTGTGCAGCCCGCTCCTTATCGGTGTACCACGGGGCGCCGATACGGGCGAGGTCCGAGGCGTCACCGGCTTGAAGGCGTTGCACGTACACCTTGACGAGCAGTTCGACCTCGCGGGCGACCTCCCCCGCCTCGGGGTATCGGGACTCCACGGGCCGGACCGTCACAACCACCGCGGGTGTATCCGCCAGTGCGTAGGGGGCCGGCTCGCGAAGCATCCACCAGGCGGAGCCTGCCGCCCCCAGGCACAGGGCCAGGGCCGCCGCTATGACCCAATTGCGTCCAGGGAGTCCGCGCATCAGTACCACCCCGGCTTGACGTGCACGATGTCCGCCCACGTGCCCCTCTGGCTGTTGACGTAGACGTCGAGGCGCTGGTTCAGACGGTTGTTGTTGTGTGCGGTCACGTAGGCCTTTCCGTTGGCCATCTTGGTGACGACGCCGGCGTGGTCCCAGCCCCCTCTACCACCCCAGTTGAAGATGACCACGTCACCGACCTTGGCGTACTGCTGCTTCGACTCCGTGTTCACCGCACCGTCACTGTGCCGGGCCAGGAACAGCCGCATCGTATCGGCGACGGTCCAGGAGTAGGAGTTGGTGTAGTAGAAGCCAACTCCGGAGTGCGGCGGCGCCGAGTTCTTGAGCCGCCACCAGTTGTTGGCACTCTTCTTGTCCTTGTTCACACCCTTCATGCGCATGCCGCCGCCGTGGTACAGCGCCTTGGAGACGAAGTTGGTGCAGTCCTGACTGTATTCGTGGCGGGAGTTCCAGTGGTCCCTCGCCCACTTCGCCGTGCCACTGGCGTTGATGTTGGCGTACGGCGTGAACTGCCCTGCGTACGGCGAGGGCGAGCTGGCCGAGACGGTGACCGTGCGGGGGGCCACCGCGGCGGAGCTGTCGTTCTCCACGGTGCCGTAGGTCACGGAACCGAGCGCATCCTCGCCCTTGGCCAGCTCCTGTTCGTACTGGCCGGCGTTCATCCTGCTGCGCAGTACGGGCGCGTCGCCACCCGAGAAGGTGTAGAGGACGGTGGTCTCGCCGGTCTCCGGGTCCGACGGGGTGTCCGCCAGCGTCCGCTGCTCGCTCACCATGGCGCGGACGGCCACCGTTCCATCGGCGGCGGGCAGCACCAGGGCGTCGGAGAGTGCGGACGTGATCGACGTGTAGGTGAGGCTGTCCGCCTTCAGTGCGTCCCGGGTGTCGATCAGCCAGGACTCCTCCGACTTCAGCAGCCACGCGTACTTCGCGGCGTTCGGGCGCCCGTTCACTGCGGCGGTGGCGCTGTTGTGCGTGCCGGTCGTCAAGGACGCGGCGGATTCGAGGTATTCGCCGATCGCCTGCGTGTACGTGGCGCTGTCCAGCGGGGCACCCAATGGCTTGATCGCCTCGCTTGTGCCGGTGTCACTGCTGCCGTACGCGTTCGACGCGCTGACCTGGAAGGTGTACGACGCGCCGTTGGTGAGTCCGTTGATCACCATGTCCGTGCCGCTTGTCGTGCGCGTGGCCGCCACGGCACCGTTGGAGTCGAGGGCCTTCACCTCATAGCTCAGGACCGTGTCGTTGTACCCGCTGTCCTCGCTGGCACCCCAGGTGATCAGAGCTCCCTTGTCCCCGGCTCGGGCGCGGACCGCGGTGGGCGGTGACGGCCGCGTGGCCGCCCCGTACTCGACCGTGAGCGTGGCCGACGTGAAGCTGATGCCCGCAGTGCCGGACGCGCCGTCGGCCTTGCGGAGCACCAGGCCATGATTGGCGTTCGCACCGTCGGTCCAGCCGGTGACGAGGCCCGCCACGTCGGTCGTCCACGGTGCGGTGGCCGTCAGGTTGGCCTCCGGGGCCGTGGCGGCGTCCAGCTCGCTTCCCGTCCCGGTCGGGGTCCAGGCCCCGTTGAGGGCGTGAACATCCAAGTCGGGCGTTGTCGCGCTCGACTGGAGCTTGAGCACGGCGTTGGTCACTCGCGCACCGGCCGGGATCATCGACACGTCGGCCTTGAGGTAGGTGCGCCATTCCTTGCCCGAGACGCTTCCGACCTTCAGCGCGGTGCCGGTCTCCCCGACGCAGTCCGAGCCGGTGCAGACGGTGGCCTTGGTGAGTGCCAGGTCCACCGAGGAACCAGCGGCCGCCGGGGTCGGCTCCGTACCGGAACCCGCGGCGATCGCGGTCTTCTCGGTCCACGGCGAGCACTTGCCGGCGTAACAAGCCCTCATCGACCAGTCGAACGGGCCGCCGGAGGTGAGCCGGTCGGCGGGAATCTGGAAACCGGCGCGCTCCCCGTTGGGGACGAGCTGGGTGCCCAGGGTCGTCTGGGTTCCGGCGGCGTTGCCGAGCCGGAACTGGGCCTCGATCATGCCGCCGTTGGGCGAGGTGACGATGCCCGTGACCAGGGGTGAGGTGGTGTCCGTCGCCCCGGCCTGCAGCTGCGTGGGAAGGTCGGCGGGCAGAACGTCGCTCGCGTCGACCCGGAAGGTCGTCCAGCTGGACCAGTCGGAGGTGTCAACCTTGTCACTGGTGCGCGCACGCATCCGCAGATGGCTGCCGTCCGGCAGTTTCGACGCGGTGGGAATCTGCACCGTGGCCACGGTGCCCGGCGCGAACTCCGCGGTCTTCCCGGTCCAGGTGTAGGTGGTGTCGGCGAACGCAGGATCCGGTTCGACCTGGAATTCCGTGATCAGAGCGGACTCGGCGTCACTGTCGCCGACCCTCGCCTGGAGCGTGGGGGTCAGCGACCCCGCGGTCATCAGCGTCGTGCCCCCCTTGAGCGGGCTGACGTTCAGCTCGCCGGGAGGCGTCGGCGCGGAGTTGTAGGTGACGATCAGCGACGGCTCGGTCGCCGAGTCGTGCGATCCGTCGACGTAGTTCGCGGAGCGGTAGCGGCGCCAGGTGAGGGGGTCGGACTCGTTCACGGCCGCCAGCCGCACCCCGTAGTTCGGCTGGCCGTCGGCCCACGCCTGGACGATGCCGTCGACGTCCCAAGAGACCTGTCCCGCGGGGCAGCTGGAGTTGTAGCCCTTCGCCACCTTCGACACGGGAGCCGATGCCGTGGTCGTGCTCGGCTGGCTTGCCCAGGAAATGGCCGAGGGGTCCCAGTCGGCGGTCACGCGCCGGACCTGGATACCGGAGTTGTCCGTCGAGCAGGAGGACGACCAGTAGGAGTACAGCCGCAGGTCGGCGTCGAGGACGTGCTTGCCGGCGAACCGGGCCGCGTCGAACTTGAGGTACGAGCGAGCGCGCTCAGTCCCGTTGTACGTGCCCGCCTTCAGCTCGGTGGACCCGCGCTGGGACGTCGGATAGTCGTCGCCCTGGATCCACGTGTCCGTGACCGGCCCGAGCAAGGTGTTGGTCGGGTCCACGGTGACGGGGTACTTCACGTCGGGGTCTTCGAGGAACGACGGGTCCGGCTTGAGTACCAGCGTCTGCCCGTCCGGGCCGCCCTCGACGGAGGCGGTGACTTCGGTGACCTCTGCCGGTTCCCCCGAGCGGGCCTGCTCCTCGGCTCCCCACATGACGGGGACGGGCGCGGTGGCCACATCGCTGCCGTTCTCGCTCTCCCACAGCAGCCGCTCGTCGGAGGTCTCGCGGAGCTTCAGGCCGTCGGCAGCCACGGGTATCCGCAGCTCCACCTCGCCCTTGGGACGCTCCTTCAGCACGAGGAGGTGCGAGAAACCCTCCGGCAGCGCTGTGACCACGAGGTCCGCGCCCGGCTGCACATCGGCGTAGGTGGCGGTGTTGCCCTGGATGCTCGGTTCGGGGAGAGGACCGTCCCAGCCGATACCGAGGGTCCGGTCCCCCTCGCTGACCACGGCCAGGGGACCTGAACCGCCGTCGGAGAAGCGGATGTCGGCCGCGGCCTGCTTGGGCTGGACTCCCCCGTCGCGGTGGACGAGCGTGGTGTCCACGTCACGCCAAGCGCCGTCCTCGTCCTTGACCCTCGTCGGCCCGGTGGTCGACTCCTCTGTCACGGAGCCGTCGGGGTTGACATAGGTGGTCGAACTCTCCGTGCGAAGCGCGGTGACCTCCACGCGCTCGCCGAGCCTGGCCGCGCGCAGCCGCGCCGCGCCGATCGCAGCATGGTCGTCGTCCGGCCCGGTCGCCGCCGACGCCACCGGATGGGCGGCAACAGCGGTGGCATTCCCTGCGGGTGTACCGAGCCCGATGGCCAAGATGCCGACCATTGCATAGGCGCCGTACACCAACGCACGGGAATTGGCCGGTCTGTAACGTTTTTTCATGTGTGAGGTCCCCCCTCGTGTATGACAGCGCGAGGATCTTCACACTTCGAGGCGGCCGTGTCCATGCTCTCCTTGATGTTGAGATCCACGGAACAACCTGCGGTTTCTATGTGAAGATGCGCGTCGCAGCAGGTGTCGCTGTCACCGGTGTGCCTAAAGCGTGTTGCACAACCCAAGTAGGTTGGATCCGGCCATGGTTGATAGTTTCCACCGCCCTGTTGTGCCCCGGTTTTTGCTAGTTCAACGGCTGTCTCGAAGCGGGTCCGACAGGCCAACTGGAGATCCTCTGACCGTTGTGCAACACGCTTTGCTGTCCCGAGCCGACGATCCATCCCGACGAGCCGCTGCCGGTGGTGGTCGAGCGGGTGCTCCGTTCGCCGGTCCCGCCCGGTGATGCTCCTGCGCCGACGTGCCGGCTATGCGCAATCGGGGCAATGCCAGCGTCTGGATCCTTATGGCCGAACTGGCCGCACCCGGCGACAAACTGCAGGTCCGCGATGCGATCAAGCCGCTCGAGCGGCAGCTGGCGAAGCTGCGCGCCGAGCGCGACAAGAGGGTCATCGAGCTGGGCGCGCACGAGAAGGCGAAGGCGGACCGGCTCGCGACGTCCGCCGGTGTTTCGGGGATCGACGTGGTGGCCCTGGTGCCTTCTCTGGGCCCTCAGGCGCCCACCAGTAGGCCTGTGGAACCGTCGCCGACCATTCCGCCGCTGAAGATCACACAGGGGAGCGGCCTGCCGCACAGGATGAGCACCCCGAGCAGCAGGCCGGCGGGGAAAGCCCTACCGAGCAGGCAGCACCCGGTCCCGGACCAGCGAGATCGCCACGACCAGTGCCGCGACCAGTGCGGAGAGGATCACCTGCTCGCGTCCGGCGTCGTCGGTGAGCATGTAGACCAGGACGAAGGAGATCATTGCGATGGTCGCCCAGGTCAGGTACGGGAAGAGCCACATCCGTACGACGAGCTTGTCCGGTGATTCGCGCAGCAGGATGGGGCGCATCTTCAGCTGGGTGAAGCAGATGACCAGCCAGACGAACAGGGCGATGGCACCGGAGGAGTTCAGCAGGAACAGGAACACCGTGTCGGGCCACTGGTAGTTGAAGAAGACGGCGGCGAAGCCGAAGACGACCGATCCCAGGATGGCGGCCTGCGGCACGCCGCGGCTGTTGGTGCGGGCGAATGCTGTGGGTGCGTCACCGCGCCGGCCGAGTGAGAAGGCCATGCGGGAGGCGGTGTACAGGCCGGAGTTGAGGCAGGAAAGCACGGCGGTAAGGACGATGACGTTCATGATCTGGCCGGCGTGCGGGATGCCGATCGCGTCGAGTGCCGCTACGTACGAGCCCTTCTCCTTGATCGCCGGGTCGTCCCACCTGAGCAGAGAGACCACGACCAGGATCGAGCCGAGGTAGAAGACGCCGATCCGCCAGATCACGCTGTTGGTGGCCTTGGTGACGGCGCGTCGCGGGTTCTCCGACTCACCGGCGGCGAGGGTGACGATCTCGCTTCCCATGAAGGAGAAGACGACCATGAGGATGCCGGTGAGGATCGCCCCGGGGCCGTTGGGCAGAAACCCGCCGTGGCCGGTCAGATGGGCCAGGCCCACAGATTCGTGGTCGGAGCCGGGCAGTACGCCGAACACCGCCAGAGCGCCGATCACGATGAAGCCGGCGATGGCAACGACCTTGATACCGGCGAACCAGAACTCGAACTCGCCGTAGGAGCCGACCGAGGCCAAGTTGGTCGCCGTGAGGACCACCATGACGATGAGGGCCCAGCCCCACTGCGGGACGGCCGGGACCCATTCCTCGAGGATCTTCGCGCCGGCGGTGGCCTCGACGGCCAGGACCACGACCCAGAAGAACCAGTACAGCCAGCCGATGGAGAAGCCGGCCCAGCGGCCCAGCGCCCGGTCGGCGTAGGCGGAGAACGAGCCGGAGGTGGGGTGGGCCGCGGCCATCTCGCCGAGCATCCGCATGACGAAGACGACCATCGCGCCCACCAGGGCGTACGACAGCAGGATGCCGGGGCCGGCGGCCGCGATCCCGGAGGCGGAACCGACGAACAGGCCGGCGCCGATCACACCGCCGATCGCGATCATCGACAGATGACGGTTCTTGAGCCCGGCACTCAGGCCGTCCGCGGACGGCGTCTGTCCGCTCTCACGGGGTGGCGAAGCCATGTCGGTGTTCGTGGGGTGCGCGCTCATGCTCAGTCCTTACAGAGGAAAGGAATCGGGACAGAGGGGAGAGATCTGGGCAAAACCGGCCTGCGGGGTCGTGCACTTGCCGAGCACGGGTGGGACGACGGTGTGTACGACCACTCGGGAGGCCGGAAGGCCGGCCCGCCGGCTCGGGGCTGCCTGTTCGCGGCCTGGGGCCGTTGTCGATGCCCACGTGTCGGGTGAGGACGGCCGTCCGGCTCATCGGGCTCGGATACATGGAGCCGCCGGGGGCGAGGACACGTGAGGGTGGGGAGCGCCAGGGGGTGACCCGGCGCGCGGAATCGGGGTACGCAGACGATAGGAGCGAGCGCGGCCGGGCCACCATGGACAGATGTCACGCACGCTGGAGCGCTGTTCAGACACATGCTCAAACGCAGTCGCGGATGTGCAGCCCGATTCGCCCTACCAGCACGGCGACGGCCCGGCGCTACGGCAAAGGTCCGGCACGGCGACAACCCGGCGACGGCGGCGGTGATACGGCCGAGGTCCCCGCATCCGGTGGCTGTCGGGACCGTTCACGGCCAGGTGGCCGGATGGCAGCCCGGGAGATAAGCGTCGGCGGCGATCTCCGCTGGGGCGTCGCCTTCTGGCGGGTGGTCGCAGCGCTCTGCCGACGGCCACGGCACGAAAGCCCCGTCCTCGCGCTGCACCAGCAGCCGCTTGCCGTGTGTCACCACGCCCCGCGGCCGCAGCCCGCTCAGGCTCGCGGTCGTATACGCGGCGGTCAGGCTGTTGAGGTCGTGGACGTCGCCGATCCGGAACAGGGACCGGGTCTCTGCGATGGCCTCGTGCTCGCCCGCGCGCATGACCACCCGCAGCTCCGGTGCGACGGCCAGGGCTGCCACCGATACGGCGATGTTGTCCAGGTCGTCGGAGGCCACGGCGGCCAGCGCCTGCGCCTGCTGCAGATTGAGCGTGCTCAGCACGAATCGGTCGGTCGCGTCGGCGATGACCACGGGCACGCCCAGTGCCCTGGCCAGACGCAGCATCGGCGCTGCCGGATTCCGCTCAAGTGCGATCACGCCGATGCCCAGAGCCTGCAGCTGGGTGCAGAGGCGCAGGCCGACCTGCCCGAGCCCGACAACGACCACGTGCCCCGCCCGCGGCAGAGCACGGGAGCCCACGATGCCGACCGCGCGCGGTCCCAGCAGACGATCGACCATCCCCGCGGTGAACACACCGGTGAACACAATGGTGACAAGCATCGCGACGGCAGAGAACACCAGATAGGCGTCCGAACCATGGGCGGCCGCCGGGCCGACGGCAGATACCGTTCGCGCCGCTTCGAACAAAGCCTCCACGGGCGGGCGGTGGTTCAAGGCCACGGCCCAGGACCAGTCGGCCAGCAGCACCGTGAGCAGCCCGGCCAGACCCGTCAGCATGATCCGCGAGCTGCCGTCGTGCGGCCGCAGCTGCCCTCGGATCCTGCCCAGCCGGGCCCGGCACCGCAGCGAGCGCGGCGGCCGCCACGATTCCAGGCGCACGGCCTCCTCCTCCCAACGAGCGCCTATGTGGCCCGCAGGTGTCCCGGTCAGGCTCAGCAGATCGGGCTGGAGGCAGGCGGCAAGGAGAACGGGCGCGGCGACATCGGCCGGCGAGGTGACCTGACAGTTCGGCAGTACGCGCAGGAGCTGCTCACTGACCGTCCGGTCGAAGACCGTCACCACCAGCTTGACGTTGGGGCGGATGTGCTCAACGGCGAGCGCGTAGCGCAAGGACTCCACGTCGTCGTCGAGGAGCACCGCGACGCCGGCCACCTCCCGCCGCAGCGCCCGGCGCAGATCCTCGTCCCCGGGACGGTCGAGGTGACACACAAGGTGTCCGGCCGACTGCAGCACACCACAAACCCTGCGCGCCATGTCGCTGCCGATCACCACGAAGTACTGCCGTGGCGCTGCGCTCTCGGGCATCACTGCGCACTCCCTCACCTGTCGGGTGGTGAGAACGCTAGGGGCCCGCATCGCCTGTGTGCTCGTACCAGTGTCTGACATCGGAGAGCCATGGGTTGTACGCCTGCACAAGACCGAAGGGGGCCTGCCGCTCGAGAGGTACCTTCACTCGCCGCCCACGCTGAAGTTCGGATTGCCGTCGCGCCGCTGCGGCTTCAGCTCGATCTGGATCGTGTGGGTGCGGTCGCGCGCCGCCGAACCGCCGCCGCCCGCCGTGACCACCCCGATCCGCAGCTCGGCCCGGCCGCTGCCCTCCCGCCGCACCTGCACAGCGAACTCCAGATTCACCTTCTCCACACTGAACTTGAGGTCGCGCCCCTCGCCGTCCCGCTGCGCCCGTTCCAGCTCGTCCCGGACCTGTCCGATCACTTCGGCCAGCCCGGCCACCGCGGTGTCGTCACGCTCAGCCATCGCGCACCTCGTCTCCTGTAGTTATCGTTGAGCAGTATGAGGGAGCCGTTGCGCACGTCCAACTCAGTGCCGCACGAAGAGAGTTGGCGAGTCTGTCTGCTCCGTACGCAGGACCGGGCCACCCGCCCACTCGGGGCCGGAGTGCTGCTCCCGGGGGGTCTGGTGCTCACCTGCGCCCATACGGTGCTGTCCCGCCCCGACCGGTCCGGCTTCCGCACCCCGTTCGACACCGTCTATGTCGACGTCCCGCACGTCACCCTCTCCGGCGGCGTCTCCGAACCCCTGCCCGCCCGGCTGCTGCGGGAGTATCTGGTGCCGCCCACCCCGCACTTCAGTGGCGACCTCGCCCTGCTCAAGCTGGACGAGGAGCCGCCCGTGGCGCATGCCGTACTGCACCGCCAGATCCCCGCGCGCAAGGAACCGGTGCACTTCACCGGCTACCCGGAGGACCTGCCGGGCGGCGAGCACCTCGACGCCCGGCTGATGGGGCGGGGCGGGCCCTCGCCCACGCCCGAGTGGGTGCAGCTGGACACGGAGGGTTCGGCGTACGTGGTCCGGCGCGGCTACAGCGGCGCCGGGGTCGTCCAGAGCCGCTCTCGCCGCCTCATCGGCATCGTGGCCCACCAGTTCGGCACCCCGGAGGCGCCCGTCCGGCGCGAGCACGCGTACATGATCCCGACCGAGACGGTGCTGAAGCATCTGCCTCTGGAGCGGCTGGGGCTGACGGTGACGGGGCACCGGGCCGTCTCCCGCGATGTCGCCGTCGCCCCGGACAGGACCGCCTCGGGCCGGGTCCCGGGGCTGCACCGTCGGCTCACCCGCTGGCTGGACGGCGCACCGGACACGGACCCCGTAGAGCTCGCCTTCGCCGGTGAGGGTGAGCACGAACTGCTGCACACGATCCGCTCGGCCCTCACGCTGGCGGACCGGGAGCAGAGCCCGCCGTCCGCGTCCGGGAGTTCGGCGGGCGAGCCGCAGGTGGGCAGCATCGACATCGCCGTCGACGCCACCAACCGCACCGTCGAGAACCTCGCCGTCCACGCCGCCGGCCGCATAGGCCTGGATCCGCCGTCCGGCACGCTCGACCCGGAGTCGCCGTCCCGTACCACCGACCCGGAGTCGCCGTCCCGTACCACCGACCCGGAGTCGCCGTCCCGTACCACCGAACCGGACACCCCGGCCCGTACACCCCACCAGGCACTGCTCGCCCGGATCGCCGACGAGAGCCCGCCGCTCTTCGCCGCCTTCCTCGCCGTCGACCGGTCCGCCTCCACGGACGCCGAGATCGTGGCACTGCTGCGGGCCCTGCGCGCCCGGGACGACAGCCGGCTGCTCCTTGTCTTCAGCGACCGGCGCTCCCCGCTGCTCGCGCAGGTCCGCGCCGAACTCCTCGAGCCCGAGTGGCCCGACCGGCGCGCGGACCGGCTCGGGACGCGCATGGCCCGGCTGGCCGAGACCGAGCAGCGGTTACGGCAGCTGCCCGCGAACCCGGCCACGGGCGGCCGCCCCGCCCCGCGGCGGCCCGAGCCGCGGACGCCGAGGCTCCGCCGGGAGCTCCAACAGCTGCGGCGCGGGAGCCCGTTGTTCGACTCGCCCGCTCTGCCGCACGCGCTGTTCCGGCTCGCCGTCGACATCGAGACGGCCATGCTGGAGGCCGAGAGCGCCGAGCGGGCGCTGACCGGTCCGCTGGGCCCGCACGAGTTCGTGGTGGAGCCGCCCGGCGAAGGTCTCACGGATCTGCCGGTCGTCGCCGTACGCGATCCGGACGCGCTGGTCACCGCCCCGGCCGGGCACCAGCTCGCGGGCGGCGACCGGCTGCACCAGCAGTACGAGGTGGTGGGCCCGTTCGGCCGGGGCAGCCACGGGCAGGTGTATCTCGCCCGCGATCTCCTGCTGGAGAACCGGCCCGTGGCGCTCAAGGGGATCCTCGACCCGGGCAACCCCGCAGCCGTCCTCCAGGCCCACCAGGAGCGGCTGCGGCTGGTCAGCCTCAACCATCCGTCCGTCATCCGGGTGGTCAACTACGCACGGCATCCGTCGTCCTCGGCGGAGTTCATCGTGATGGAGTTCGCCGACGGCGCGCCGCTGGAGTGGGTCGCGGCCCGGATCGCCCGGCACGATCCGCCGTTCTCCGGACCCCGGGTCCGCGAGTTCATCGTCGCGTACGGGCTGCGCATCCTGGACGCGTTCAGCTATCTGCACGACCAGGAAGGTCTCGTCTACGGCGATCTCTCCCTCACCAACGTCCTGCACTGCGGCAACGGCATCAAGCTCATCGACGTCGCGGGCGTACGCGAGCCCGGCGCACCGGGACCGGTCAGCCACCGGCCGCCGGAGACCGGGGCCGCGGGCGAGATGACCACCGCGGGCGATCTCTACACCGTCGGCGCCGTCCTCAGCGAGCTCCTCGCCAAGGCCCCGGCGCCGCCCGCGGACCTCGGCACGGAGTCGCTGCAGCGGGCCCTGCACCGCGCCATGGCACCCGATCCCAAGCAGCGGTACGCCTCCGCCCAGGAGATGGCTCTCCAGCTCCGCGGAGTCCTGCGCGAACTCCGCTCCCTGCGGCTCGGCGTGGAGACCTTCGAGCCGTCGCCGCTCTTCGACCGGGCGGCCACCGCGCTGGACGGGCAGCTGGGCAAGGCCCCGCCGCTGGACCGCTGGCGGGAGGACAGCAGCCGCAGCTACCGCCTCGGCGCACAGGTGCCGGGGCCTGCCGAGGCCGCCGTCGCCCTGCCCGTACCCAAGGCGGATCAACAGGACCCCAACTGGAAGGAGCTGCAGCGCACTTCGTACGACGACCCGGTCGGACTGCTCCAGCTCAGCGGCGAGTGGCTGGAGTCGCCCGAGCTCCATCTGCTGCGCTGCCGGCTCCATCTCGAGCTCGCCCGCGACCAGTTGCGGCAACGGGTCGAACAGCTGGAAGCCGCGACCAGAGAGCTCAAGGGAGCCCATCGCATACTCGGCGACCGGGCCCGCTACGACTGGCGGCTGAACTGGCACCAGGGTCTGATCGATCTCGCCCACGGCCGGCTGCGTCCCGCCCTGACCTCCTTCGACGAGGTCTACCGAGCCATTCCGGGCGAGTTCGCGCCCAAGCTCGCGCTCGGCTACTGCCACGAGAAGCTGGCCGACGACTGGCGCGCCGCAGGGGACGACAGCGCGCCGCAGGCCGCCGAGGCGCGGGAGGCGCACGAACAGCAGGCCATGCAGTTCTACGAAACGGTCTGGCGGCGCAACCATGCGCTCGGCAGCGCCGCCTTCGGGCTCGCCCGGATCCATCTCGCCCGCCGCAGCCCGGAACGGGCCCTCGCGTCCCTCGACGGCGTCCCGCCGGACTCCCGGCACCGCACCGCCGCCCGTACGGCGATGGTGCGCATCCATGCGAGCCTGCCCGCCGACGGCACGCCGCCGACCGTGGCATCGGCGGTGCGCGCGTACGCCGCACTGCACCGGCTGGTCAGCCACGAGGGCCTCACCGACCGGCAGTCCCAGGAACGGCTCACCGCGGAGCTGCGCGAGCTCCTCCTCGAACTGGTCCACGCCGCACGGGAGAAGGGCGAGGAGGCCGATCCGCCGGCCGAGCTGCGCGCCTCGCTGCCCTCCGCGATAGACGTCCCGGCCACGGAACGCGAACTGCGCGAGCAGCTCTCCGCCAGTTACCGGCAGCTGGCGAAGCAGGTGCCGCGCACCGACCGGGCCGAGGACGCGGCCCTCGCCGAGGCGCTCCTCGACAACGCCTACCGGACCCGTCCTCTAGGCCTGAAGCACCACCGGGACCGCGACCGGAAGCGGGACCGCGACCGGGACCGCGACCGGGAGAGGCACGACGGCCGCCGTACGGGAACGCCGCCGCGGCCACTGACCGCCTGGCTGCCACGCTCGCTGCGGCCCGGCTCGGGGGAGGGCCGATGAACCCGCTGAACCGCCTCGCCGCACCCCTGTCCCGGGCACTGCGTGCCCTGCCTCGGGCACTTCCCGCACCGCGCCGCCTCTTCCCCGCACTGTGGCGTCGCGCCACCGGCCGTACCGCCGAGGGCAGCCGGCCCACCGCCGCGTTCCTGCGCCGCCGCATGCTCGTGCTGCCGGCACTCGGCGTGATCGCCCTCGCCCTCTCCGCCGCCGCCTACGGCGACATCCACGGCCGTACGGAACGGCTGCGGGACCGTTGCACACCCGCGCTGGTGGATCTGGCCGAGGCCCGGACCTCCCTCCAACTGGCCCAGGAGGAAGCCGTGTCACGACTCCTCCGCACCCCCGGGAAGCCCGGCCTGGTCGAGCTCGGCGAGACCTACCGCTCGCTGCTCACCGAGGCTTCACAGAGCCTCAACCAGGTGGCGCAGTCCAGGGCCCTGCACAAGGCGCAGGAACAGGAACTGCGGGTGGTGTCGGGTCTGGTCGTCGCCTACGGAGACAAGATCGCCTGGGCGGACCGGCACCGTACGACCGACGTGCTGCGCACGGCCGGGGTCGGCTACGCCGCCGACATGCTGGACAGCCCCAAGGGCACGACAGCCGGTACTCCACCGCAGGAGCCGACCACCATCCTGGACCGCATCAGAGAGCTGGAACGCCAACTACGGGATGAGAACCGGGACTTGGCGGCCTGGAGTCCCTTGACAGTGACGGCCGCCGGCGCCGCCGCACTGGCGGCCGCGCTCTTCGCCTTCGTCCTCGTCGGCACCTCGGTCTTCCTGCGGGACCGGCTGCGGCTGATCAGCCTGCAGTTGGCGGTGGCCGCGGTGCCGGTGCTCCTCACCCCCGCGCTGCTGGCCGTCGGCGGCGCACAGGAGCACGGCGCACAGGAGCGGGTCCGTACGGCCGTCGGCGCCCTGGAGAAAGTGCGCGCGGATCGCGTCACGGCCCCTCGCCGGATCGAGTCCACCGCGCTCGACGCGGCCGCCGTGATGCGCGGCACACATCCCGACGGCTGGTCGATGACCGCGGGCATCGCCGTGCCGGCCGGCGGCGTGGGCGCGCTCGCCTGCGGAGTCACGCTCTTCCTCTACGGCCGCCCGTATCCGGCCGGCCGCACCCTACGGAAGTACGGGGACGTATGAGGTGCTTGAGGGTTGTGCTGGCCGGCTGTCTGCTCGCCGCTGCCGCCGTGACGGCCGGCGGTTGCTCGGCTACGGATGAGGAGCGGACGCTGGTCGTCCTCGGCCCGTGGACCGACGGCGAGGAGAAGCCGTTCCTGGCGGCGCTGAAGGGCATCGAGAAGCGGACCGGACGCAGTTACGTCTACAAGGGCACCCGTTCCCTGCGCGAGACCCTGGTCGCCCAGCTGCAGGCAGGTGCGCCGCCGGATGTGGCGATAGTGAGCAGCCCGGGCGACCTGGCGGCGTACGCTCGCGCCGGGGACGCCTATCCGCTGCCCGAAAGCGTGGTGGGTGCCGCGGTTCCGCCGTGGGCGCCCGCCGTCACCGTCGACACCAAGGACGGCGAGGCCCGTACGCACGCGTACTGGGCACCGGTGCGGCTGGACCTGAAGTCGATCGTGTGGAGCCACGCAGCAGATACCGGGAAGACCCCGGACTGGTGTCTTGGCGTGGGTTCGGGCGCGACCTCGGGCTGGCCGGGCACGGACTGGGTGGAGGATCTGCTGCTGCAGCGGCAGGGACCCGCCGCGTACGAGAGCTGGGCGACCGGCAAGACCCCCTGGCCGGAGACCAGGCCGGCATGGGAGCAGTGGGCCGGCATACTCGCCGCGAACAAGGGGGAGCTCGGAAAGGAGGGGCTCGAGAACGGCTTCGAGCTGCTCAGGAACGGCGGGTACGGGCTGCTGAACAGCGGCAGGTGCACCCATGAGCACCAGGGCTCCTTCATCCGCCGCCACTACACGGACGATGTGCTTCCCACGCCCACCGCGCGTTTCCTCGGTTCCACCGAGTCCGGAAAGTCTGGAAATTCCGCAAAGCCTGGAAGGACTGGGAAGGCTGGAGGATCCGGCGCGAACGCCTTCGAGGTCTCCGGCGACATGGCCGCGGTGTTCAAGCCCAGCGCCGCCGCCTGGGACCTGCTCGGCCGGCTCACCTCCCGCGCGGCCCGCGACGACTGGGCGAATGCGGCGATGCCCGGGGAGCGGCCGTACTTCCCGGGCGGGACCTTCGGCGCCCTGCCGCAGTCGCAGGGCACCCGCGACGTCCAGAAACTGCTCGAAGGAGCCGGCCAGATCTGCCTGGACGCCTCGGACGCGATGCCGCCGACCCTCCGCGACGCGTTCTACCGCGCCGTACTGGAATTCCTGGGCCACCCGCAGGACCACGATCTGCTGACCCGGCTGCTCAAACAGCTTGAGGCGGAGCGGATCCTGCAGCAGCGGGAGGGGGCGTTCGTACTGGACGATCTGTGCGACAACCCCGTCGGCGCCTCGCCGTAGACGGCCCGGCTGCCAGGGGTGCCCTAGGCGAAGACGACCGTACGGCGGCCGTTCAGCAGAATCCGGTGCTCTGCGTGCCACTTCACCGCGCGCGCCAGCGCCTGGCACTCCACGTCGCGGCCGATCGCCACCAGCTGCTCCGGCGTGACCTGGTGTCCGACGCGTTCGACCTCCTGCTCGATGATCGGCCCCTCGTCGAGGTCGGCCGTCACATAGTGCGCCGTCGCGCCGATCAGCTTCACGCCCCGGGCGTGCGCCTGGTGGTACGGCTTCGCGCCCTTGAAGCTCGGCAGGAAGGAGTGGTGGATATTGATGATCCGGCCGCTCAGCTGCTTGCACAGATCGTCCGAGAGCACCTGCATATAGCGGGCGAGGACCACCAGCTCGACCTTCTCGGCGCGAACCAGCTCGAGCACCTGCGCCTCGGCGGCGGCCTTGTTCTCCTTGGTGACCGCAATGTAATGGAACGGGATCCCGTACGAGGCGACGAGCTCGGCGAAGTCCTTGTGGTTGGAGACGACAGCCGCGATCTCGACCGGCAGCGCGCCGGTCCTGGAGCGGAAGAGCAGGTCGTTCAGGCAGTGGCCGAACTTGCTGACCATCAGGACGATCCGCATCCGCTCCTCGGCGAGATGGATCTGCCAGTCCATCTGGAAGGAGTCCCCGACGGCGACGAAACTGGCCCGCAGCTTCTCCACGGTCACCGGCGACTCCGCCGAGAAGTGGACCCGCATGAAGAACAGACCCGTGTCCCGGTCCCCGAACTGCTGACTGTCCTCGATGTTGCAGCCGGTCATGAAGAGATAGCTCGACACGGCGTGCACAATGCCCTGTTTGTCCGGGCAGGAGAGCGTCAGGACGTACTGGTCAGTCATCTTCGTAGGATGCCACACCCGCTGATCCCGGCCGGAGTACTCGTCCGTCAGCCGGACACCGGGCGAACCCCGAGCGGCCTCCAGGCCTTCGGCGGAACTCCGAGGGACTCAGGCGGACCGGGTCATGATCCGCAGCACGTCCAGCGAGCGCGGCGGAGCGTCCGGGTCCTCGCCGTCGGCGACAGACAGCCGTACGTGTGCCTCGCGGGCGGCTCGTACGGCCTCGGGCCAGCCGTGGTGTTCGAGATAGGCGGAGACGGGAGCGTCCGCACCCACCTGGTGCATGATCCGCAGCACGCGCAGGACGGCGACATCGACAAGGGCGGCCTCGCCCGAGTCGCGGAAGATCGTCCCGACGTACTTCTCCGCGGACCAGTTGTCCAGCCAGGTGTCCTCGACCAGGCGGTACACGGCGTCGGTGACGTCGCCGTACCCCTCACGGCCGGCCAGCCAGCACTCTTCATGGAAGACAGGGTCGGAAAGCATGTGCAGCGCCGAGCGCACATTGCTGCGCCAGCGCCACCAAGGCATGTCATTGAGCGGCATGCCGCCCATGGTGGAGGAGCGACGGCCGCGGCGGGAAGAGGTGTCCGAACCTTGCTGCACGCCGTCGATCGTACGTTCCCTGGTCGCAGGGCCCCACAGCCCCCTGTAATTCACTTCCACGTCACCCGTCGTTGATCAATGCTCACTCTTCCGTTACCCGGGAGGAGGAAATGTGCATCACCATGACCGGTTGGCGACGTTCATCCTCCCCCCGCCCCTCAAGGACCCGCCCCTCACGGACCGTGCGGATTCGCGCCGTCTGTATGACAACGGCCGTCGCGGCGGTCGGAGCGTCGCTGGTCACCGGCTGTGGCGTGCTCCCTGGGGCCACGGGGGGGTCCAGGGAGCCCGTCACGGTGATGACGTTCGCCCCGGAGGAGACCCCGGTGACGAACATGCCCGGAATGCCCGCCATGGCGAAGGCCTACGCCCGCTGGGCCGAGGCGCAGGGCGGTATCGACGGGCACGAGCTGCGCGTCATCACCTGCAACGAACAGAACACCTCCACCGGGGCCGCCAACTGCGCACGGCGTGCGGTCAAGGAGGGCGTGGTTGCGGTCGTCGGCTCGTACAGCCAGCACGGCGATGCCTTCATGGCTCCGCTGGAGGCCGCGGGCATCCCCTTCATCGGCGGATACGGCATCTCCGAGGAGGAGTTCACCAGCTATCTGTCCTACCCGGTCAACGGCGGCCAGGCGGCGCTCCTCGCCGGCAACGGCAAGCAGCTCGCGAACGTCTGCCAACGGGTCTCGCTGGTAAGGCCCAACTCCCTTGCCGGCGACGAAATGCCCGTGCTCCTCAACTCCGGCCTCGCGGAGGACAGTCAGCGCAAGTCCACGGACATCCTTGCCGCGGAGGACGCGACCGACTACACCGCGCAGGCTGAGCAGGCACGCAGGAAGGCAGGTGCGCGGAGCGGCTTCGGGACGGGGAGCGACGACCGGCCCGGCTGTGTCACGGCCGCGCTCGGTGACCGCACGGAGACTTTCGTCGACTCCTTCCGGCGGCTGCCCGAGGACAGCCGGAAGGTACGGATCTCCTCCGTCATGGGCAGCGTCGGCCAGCCGCTCATCGACCGCACCGGCGGCCGCAAGGGCCCGCTGGAAGGTGCGTACATCACCGGCTGGTACCCGACCGCGGGCGATGCGCGCTGGGAGGAGATGCAGAAGATGATCCGTACGTACGCCTTCGGCGACAACGACATCGACCCGGCCGACGCCGGTGTGCAGACCACGTGGATCGCGTACACCGTGCTGAAGGCGGTCATCCGGTCGATCCACGACGACAGGATCAACCCCGGGAAGGTCTCGCGGGCCCTCGACAACGGGGTGCGGGTTTCGACCGGCGGCCTCACTCCGGTGCTGCGCTGGAAGTTCGAGGACATGCTCGGCACGCCCGACTTCCCGCGGGTGGTCAACCGGGCCGTGACCTTCCAAGTGGTGCGCGACGGACGCCTGGTGGCCCAGAAGCCGGGCTTCGTCGACGTCAGCAAGACGCTGTCGTCGTCCACCACCGTGAGCTGACCGGGGGCCGGTCGGTATCGGTCGACCGGCAGGTCGGTCGGCTGCCCGGCCGACCGACCGACCGGAAGCTACAGCTGCTCGCTGCGCCGCTCCGTGAGCTCGTACTTACGGGCTATGGCGTTCCACAGCCCGGACGCTTCCCTCTTGGCCTTGGTGGCGTCACCGCTGGCGCGGTTGGCCTGAGCGGTCTGGCCGGTGTTGCGGGCCTTGCCGTCCTTGCAGCCCTTCTTGCTCTTGACCTGCTGGGCCCAGGCCGCGTAGTGGTCGTCGGCCGACGCGGACGCCTGCCATGCCTTGGTGAGCGAAGCAGTCAGTGCGGCATTGTCGGGCAGCTTGTCGACGGTCAGGCCCTCGAGCCGGGTCACCAGACCGCGCCGCTGCACCGCGGCGCCGTGCAGGTCGGTGGACGCCTGGTCCAGGTTCTGGCACTGCTTGATGTTCTCCACCGAACTGATCACCGTGGCACGGCTGTTGTTGCTGTCCGCGAGGAGCTTGTCGAGCGCCTCGGCCTGCTGCTTGGCGGGGTCGGCGGCGGCCTCGGGAGAGTTCTTGGGGGCGTCGGAGGTCGCTGCGACGTTCTTGCTGGCGTCCGGGTCCTTCTTGGTGTCGTCCCCGCCGCCGAACATCACTGCGCTGACGCCGAGTCCGAGGACGGCACAGCCGACCACGACGGCGGCGATCAGCGGTATGTGCGAGGACTTGCGCCGATCGGGCTCGGGCTCATGGTCCTGCGGCTCGTACTGCGGCTGCTGGTACTGCGGTTGCTGAAACTGCTGCTGATGCGCCGGTTGCTGCTGATGCGACTGCTGCCGGCGCGTCCGCTGGCCGCCGAGCGGACCCTCGAAGCGGGGCAGCTGTGCCGTGGCGTCCGCGGGCTGGGCCGCGGGCCCGTCCGTACGGAAGAGGCTGTCGAACTCGGCGGGCGGCTGCCGGTCGCCGGGCGCCCCCGGCCGGATCCCGAACGGCGCGGCGTTGGGCGCGGGCGGGGCGGGGCCGGGCGGTACGGCCGCGATGTACTGCGTGGCCTCGGCGTCCGGTCCCGATACGGGTCCGGGTCCGGGCATGGCACCCGGCATGGCACCGGGCCCGGTCCCGAGGAACTGGGTGGACTCGGCGGGAGTCTCCGGCGGCAGGGCTCCGGGCCCCACGGGCGCCACCGGCGGGATGTACTGCGTCGCGTCGGAGGCACCCATGACGGGCGCCTGCGGAGGCAGCGCTTGTGGAGGCAGGGCCTGAGGGGGCAGCGGCTGCGGAGGCAGGGCTTGAGGAGCCGGTCCCTGCGGAGGCACAGCCTGAGGCATCGACTGC
This sequence comes from Streptomyces sp. NPDC002730, assembly GCF_042888805.1. NCBI lineage: Bacteria > Bacillati > Actinomycetota > Actinomycetes > Kitasatosporales > Streptomycetaceae > Streptomyces > Streptomyces sp. NPDC002730. The sequence goes on along the minus strand of NZ_JBIAQG010000003.1, from coordinate 232,461 downwards.
GCGCCGTACCCGGCCTGCGCCCCGTACCCGGCCTGCGGGCCGTACTCGGCCTGCGCGCCGTATCCGCCCTGCGACACCTCGCCGTACCCGCTCTGCGGGCCGTATCCGCCCTGCGGTACCTCCCCATAGCCGCCGTGGGCAGGCTGCCCACCCTGGCCAGGCTGCCCCTGCTGCTGCTGCGGCGGCCCCCAGGGCTCTCCCCACGGCTGCCCGCCCGCCGGAGCCACCTGTGGGTCGGAGACACCTGGAATCCAGGGCTCACTTCCGTCGGCGGGCAGCACGACGCCTTCGTGCGCGGGCCGCACAGCAGGAAGCTGCCGCTCGTCACCCTGTCCGCTTTGCGTCACCGGGACTCCTACGTATGGGCCTACTGAACCGTCGGTTCACGCTACCCGGTGCCTCAGCCGCTCCGCACACACGCGCGTAAGCAGTAACAAGATGCGGACTCAAGTCGCTGTTAAAGGGGCACCCGGCCTCATGCGGCCTGAATCTCCAGCCGCGCCCCGAACTCGCGCACCGAAGGCTCCGTGGCGTACGGCTCCAGGCGCTGCTGGAGGTCGTCCAGGTACTCCGCGCCCCGGCTCGAGCGCAGCCTCCCCAGCAGCTCCACCGCACGCGTGCCCGTGTGACAGGCCTGCTCCACCTCACGCTGCTGCACCTGCGCAGTGGCCAACAACACAAGACCGATCGCGCGCCGCCTGGCCCGCGACTCCGGGTGCCCGTCCAGCGCGTTTGCGGCATGGTACGCCGCCACCTCCGCCTGCCCCAGGTCGCGGTAGCAGTGCGCCAGCTCGTCCGCGAGATACGCGTGGTCGAAATGGGCGATCCAGTCCGGATCGTCCCCTGTCGACGGCTCGGCCCGCTCCAGCGCGGCAAGCGCCTTGCCGGCCACCTCGTGGCAGGTGCGGGCGTCCCCGAGCAGGGCGTGCCCGCGCGCCTCCGCGGCGTAGAACATGGCCTCGGCCCGCGGTGTGACCCGGCCCCGGGCGCCCTCCTGCGCGGCCCGCGCCAGCTGGGAGATCTCCCGCGGGTTGCCGAGCTGAGCGGCCAGATGACTCATGGACGCCGCCAGCACATAGCCGCCGTACCCCCGGTCCCCGGCCGCCTGGGCCAGTCGCAGCGCCTGGATGTAGTAGCGCTGGGCGAGCCCCGGCTGGCCGGTGTCGACGGCCATGTATCCGGCGAGCTCCGTCAGCCGCGCGACCGCCGCGAACAGCTCACGGCCGACCGATTCGCGGTACGAGCCCGAGAGGAGACCGGAGACCACGCTGTTCAGATAGTGCACGACAACCGGCCGGACATGGCCGCTGCCGAAGCGGTGGTCCAAGTCGGTCAGCGCGCTCGTCATCGCCCGTACCGCTTCGACGTCCGAGACGCCGACCCGCGCTCCGGCCGTACGAGCGACCTGCGTGTCCGCGCCGGTGATCAGCCAGTCGCGGCTCGGCTCGACGAGTGCGGAGGCCGCGACCGCCGACCCGGACAGGAAGTCGCGGCGGCCGACGTCACTGCGCCACAGCTCGCAGACCTGCTCGATCGCGCCGAGCACGGTCGGCGAGAACTGCAGGCCGACGCCGGACGCGAGGTTCTTGCCGTTCGCCATGCCGATCTCGTCGATCGTGACCGTACGGCCGAGCTTGCGGCCCAGCGCCTCGGCGATGATGCCCGGCGCACGGCCGCGCGGCTGCTGCCCGCGCAGCCAGCGTGCCACCGAGGTCTTGTCGTAGCGCAGGTCCAACCCACGCTCCGTACCGACCATGTTGACGCGACGGGCGAGCCCCGCATTGGAACACCCGGCTTCCTGAATGAGCGCCTGCAATCGTTCGTTCGGTTGTCGGACGACGAGAGGCCTGGCTGCCATGACTACCCCCTGAGGCCGCGGTGATCCATCGAAGTGATCACTGCCCGGCTGATATACGGAGAATGCAGACTTGGTCCGAGTTGGTCGTTTTTCCGGGAAGATTCGGAAGATTCCCTGGAAGGCCTTTCCGGAAGGCGGCCGCCTTGACGCACGCAGAAGCCACACGGGAGCCACGACGTCTGCCGCCGTCGCCCTCCCGGATCGCCGCCTCCCCTCGCGATGACGCCACTGCCTGTGGCTACCCGCCCACCGCGGCGCAGCCGCATGCGCGCCCCCACCCGTGCACCCATGCGCCCCGTGTGCAGGATCGATGCGCCACGCACCGCCCATGGGACGCCCGTAACCCAAGGTGATGGCGGGAGTTGAGTGTGTCGTGGAAGAGACCATCGGAGTCATGGAAGCCGTACAGATCCCCCAGCAGCGAGGTGAGCAGCTGCTGGACAATGCCGTGCGGTACGCGGAAGAGCGGCACTGGGACGTGTTCCCCGGCACCTGGCTGGAGGCGGTGGAGGGCAGGGAACGCTGCTCGTGCGGCGACGCCGCATGCGCCCTGCCCGGCGCCCACCCCGCCAGGCCGGACTGGGCGAACCAGGCGACCGGCAGCGCGGTCGCCGCACGCCGACTGTGGTCCAGGCAGCCGAAGGCGTCGATCCTGCTGCCGACGGGACGTACCTTCGACGCTCTCGACGTACCGGAGTCGGCCGGCTTCCTGGCGCTTGCCCGCCTGGAGCGGATGAACCTCCCACTCGGCCCGGTGACCTGCACCCCCGACCGCCGGATGCTGTTCTTCGTGCTGCCCGGCGCGGCACTCAAAACCCCCGACCTGGTCCGCACCCTGGGCTGGGTGCCGAGCGCCATCGACCTCGTCGCGCGCGGCGAGGGCCACTACGTCGCGGCGCCGCCGACCCGGATCGGCGGCCATGGCGCGGTGCAGTGGGCCCGCCGCCCCACCACCGCCAATCGGTGGTTGCCGGACGCGGACGAGCTGATCAGCCCGCTGGCATACGCATGCGGGCGGGAGGCTGCCGCGAAGCGGATCCGCCGCGCATAAGGCGGCCCCAAGGTGACCCATAAGGTGGCCTCGTACATACGGGGACACTGAAAGGCGGGGCGCCATGCCGGACCAGGCGATGGGAGCCACAGAGGCGGGCGGGGCGCGAACGGCGCCGCCCGCCGTTCGTGTTGAGGGCTTGTGGAAGCGGTTCGGCGAGCAGACCGCGGTGGCCGGCATCGATCTCACGCTCCCCGCAGGCAAGTTCATCGGCCTCGTCGGCCCGAACGGCGCGGGCAAGACGACGACCCTGTCGATGGTGACCGGCCTGCTGCGCCCGGACCAGGGCCGGGTGGAGGTGGCGGGCCACGACGTGTGGCGCGACCCCGTCGAGGTGAAGTCCCGTATCGGCGTACTCCCTGAGGGCCTGCGCCTCTTCGAGCGGCTCTCGGGCCGTGAACTCCTGGCCTACAGCGGGCGGTTGAGGGGTCTGCCGGGCGATGAGGTCGACAAGCGCGCGACTCAGCTCCTGGACGTACTGGACCTGGCGGGTGCGCAGCACAAGCTGGTCGTCGACTACTCCACGGGCATGCGCAAGAAGATCGGGCTCGCGGCGGCCCTGCTCCACAACCCCGAAGTGCTGTTCCTGGACGAGCCGTTCGAGGGCGTCGACCCGGTCTCGGCGCAGACGATCCGCGGCGTCCTGGAGCGGTACACCGACTCGGGCGCGACCGTCGTCTTCTCCAGCCATGTGATGGAGCTGGTGGAGTCACTGTGCGACTGGGTGGCGGTGATGGCGGCGGGCCGGATCCGCGCGCAGGGCCCGCTGGCGGAGGTACGGGGCGATGCGCCGTCCCTGCAGAGCGCGTTCCTGGAACTGGTGGGCGCGAACGGCCGGGACGCCGGACACTCGCTGGACTGGCTCGGCGGCGGTACCCGTTGAGCAACGTCAGCGCCTTGAACAGCGCATACCTCGCCCCGGTCTTCATCCGTCTCAAGCTGTCGCTGCTGCGCAACGGGCTGCGCCAGTCGTCCGGCCGCAGAGCCGCGTACATCGCCTCGATCGTCGTCACGCTGCTCTTCGCCGCGCTCCAGCTCATCGGCCTGATCGCACTGCGCGGAAACGATCACGCGGATTCGGTCGTGGTGCTGCTGACCGCCGTACTGGCCCTGGGCTGGGCGTTCATGCCGCTCTTCTTCCCCAGCGGTGACGAAACGCTGGACCCGACCCGTCTGGTGATGCTGCCGCTGCGACCGGGCCCGCTGGTCTCGGCGCTGCTGGCGGCGTCGCTGGTGGGCATCGGCCCGCTGTTCACGCTCTGCCTGGCGGTGGGTTCGGCGATCGCGCTGTCCCACGGCGTCTTCGCGCTGCTCGTCTCCGTTGTCGCCGTCCCCCTCACCCTGCTGGTGTGCGTGGCGCTGGCACGGGCGGTCGCGGCGGCCAACATCCGACTGCTGACATCCCGCAAGGGCCGCGACCTGGCGCTGCTCAGCGGTCTGGTGATCGCGGTCGGCATCCAGGTCGTCAACTTCGGCGCCCAGCGCCTCGGCCAGGCCGGCGGACTGTCGGCGCTCGATCCGGTGGCGGGGATCGTACGGTGGCTGCCGCCGGCGTCGGCGATCGGCGCGGTGGACTCGGCGAGCGAGGGCTCGTACGCGGTGGCCATCGGGCAGTTGGGGTTGTCGGCGGCCGCTCTGCTGCTTCTGCTGCGGTCCTGGCAGCGCAGCCTGACCAAGCTGATGACGGCGCCGGACGGCTCGACGCTGGCCGCGGCCTCGGAGCCGACTCGCAAGGAGTCCACGACCGGCTTCCACCGTCTGCTGCCCGAGGGCCGTACGAGCACGGTGATGCAGCGCAGCCTGCGCTATGTGTGGCGGGACCCGAAGACGAAGGCGGCGTGGGTGACGGCGCTGGCGATCGGCCTGATCGTGCCGCTGTTCAACGCACTGCAGGGCACGGGCTCGGTCTACTTCGCATGTTTTGCGGCGGGGATGCTCGGCATCCAGATGTACAACCAGTTCGGCCAGGACACCTCGGCGTTCTGGATGGTGGCGCTGACGATCTCGTCCACCCGGGACGCGTATGTCGAACTGCGCGCCCGCGCACTGGCGTTGCTGGTGATCACGCTCCCGTACACCGCCCTCGTCACTGTCCTCACCGCGGCCGTGCTGGGCGACTGGCAGGCGCTGCCGGAAGTGGTGGGCCTGTCCTTCGCGCTGCTGGGCGCGATGCTGGCGACGGGAGCTGTGGCGTCGGCCCGTTTCCCGTACTCGATCCCGCAGGACAGCGCGTACAAGAACGTCGCTCCCGGTCAGGGCGGCCTCGCCTGGATCTCGATCTTCGGCGGCATGATCTCGGCGGCGGTGCTGTGCGCGCCGGTGATCGCGCTGACGATCTGGCTGCATGCTGCGAACATCCAGTCGGCGCTGTGGCTGCTGCTGCCGGTGGGCGCGGCGTACGGGCTGCTCGTCGGGTGGGCGGGGGTGCGGCTCGCGGCGCCGCAGACGGCGAGCAGGCTCCCGGAGATCCTGGCGGCGGTCAGCAAGGGGTAAGTGGCAGCAGGGGTACGTGGGTCAGCCTCCGTACACGCACCCGAACCAGCAGCGGTCCCCGGGGGGAGGTCGACCTCAAGGCGCCGGCGGAGGCGACGCGGAAGATCCGCGAGGAGACCCGTCAGCCGATCGGCTGACGGGTCCCGTACCCACGGGCGCTCTCTGAGCGCTCAGTTCGCCAGCAAGGACTCCAGTATCGACTCGTTCGGCGCGGTCGGTCCGGGTTCGGCCGCACTCGGGCACCGAGGGTCGAGCCGGAGCCTGGCCAGATCGCGGCCGGCGACGGCCCAGGCGTACCGGGACGACCGTTCCCAGGCCAGCTGCGGCGGGTTGTACCAGCCGTCACCGAGGCCGCCGAGCATGGGCTGAGCCTCCGCGAGCCCTGGTCCGAGCCGGTACACCGAACCGCCGAAGACCGACGCGAACACCTGCCCACGATGGACGCTGAGCTCGCCGTAGCTCGGCAGCTTCCCGGTCTGCAGAACCGTGCGGGTCTCGAGATCCATGGCGAACCAGGTACCTGCGAGCCGCTTGTAGACCCCGTACAGCACACCGTCGTGCACCGCGATGTGCTGCAGGCTCGCGTATCCCTCCACCGGCGCGACCTCCCACAGCACCTTGCGGTACCGCAGGTCGAAGGCGGCGATCGTGGCGCTCGGCCTGGCCGGCGTTATGCTGCCGCCGCCCCAGGTGTCACCGGCGAGGTACGCGATCCGGCTGCCGGGCCTGTCGTCCAGCGCGAGCGACATCACGCTCTGGTCCACGATGACATCCGGGTAGACCCTGAGCTTGCGTCTCGACCGGTCCACGACTGTCAGCGCGCCCTTGAGCAGGCCGACCCCTGGGGCGGTCGACACCAGCAGCAGATCCTGGCCCCGTTCGTACGCCATGTCCGTCGGCCGTTGCTGCTCGTTCTCGACGAAGCCCATCGACCGGACCTTGCCGCGGTCCGGGTCGTACTCCAGCAACTCGGTACTCGGATACATCGCCGCGTATACGCGGTCGCCGACGAGTTGCAGTTGCTTCGGCTCGCCCGGGATCCTGATCCGCTGGGACGTGCCGTTCGCCGGCCGGTGCGTCGTGATCGAGAAGTGCCCGCCGACGTGCACGGTCCCGCGCCTGCCGTACGTCATGGACTGCACGGGATCCGGTCCGGACAGGCCGATGTCGATCAGCTCGAGAATGTCCGACGTGCCACTTGCCAGGTCCAGCCACCACAGCCGGCCGCTGCCCGCACCGCCGAGCAGCGTCCCGTCGGACAGCGGCAGCAGCGCGCGATGCTCGTCCCCGCCCGCGGGCGCGGCGACCGGCACGAAAGTGTCGCCGTCCCGCCGGTAGACCGTTCCGGTCGGCCGTCCGACGCAGTACAGCGTGCCGTCGGACGTCATCGTCATCGCGTCGATCAGCCGCTCCGGGCCGGGCGTCGGAATCACCCGTGCGTCGCTGCCGTCGGGCGCCATATCCACTACGGACTTGGTGAGCGCCGCGATCACCCGGCCGCCGCGGGCAAGCAGCGCGGCCGCGCCGCCGTAGGGCGTCGGGGTGAGGTTCGTCTTCGCGCCGGTGACGCGGTCATAGGCGACGACGTAGCCGTGCGGCAGCGTCCCCGCGTAGACGAAGCGCTCGTCGGCGGCGATCGCGCGCACATACATATCGCCCGGCACCGCGACGCCGAGATTGCGCAGGACGCCGGTCTGCGGTTTGTACTCCCAGACTTCGCCGCGCGGGGACGTTCCCGCGTACACCGTGCCGTCGGGCGCCGTGGTGAGACACCAGACGAAGCCGCCCGCCGGGCCCACCGTGCCGATCAGCTTCACCTCGCCGGTGGCCGGATCGAAGCGGTAGATGTCCGAGTACGGATAGGTCCCTGCGTAGACGTGCCCGCCCGAGACGGTCGCAGCCCAGCCGCCCTCTCCACGGGGGAGCCGGACGGCTCTGGTGAGTTTCTTCGACGCCAGGTCGATCTCGCCGAGTATGGGCGGACTTTGACCACGGGCGACGACGTAGACGCGATCGTCGAGCTTTGTCATGCCGACGATGGCGGCGGTGAACGACGCGATGCCGTACGTGGAGATGGGAGGACCCGAGCAGGGATCCCCTGCACTGGCTGTATCCGGTCTGTCTGCTGTGTCTGGTCTACCGGCCGTGCCTGCGCTGTCGGTTGTGTCGGCGTTCGCAGCGCCCGGGGCAACCAATTGGCCCGCTACGGACGCCAGGGCGAACCCGGCTCCGGCATGCAATAACCGCCTGCGTTCCATGCATCCCTCCCTTGAGAGATTCGGAATCTCTCAAGGTAGATGCGGATCAACGGCCCGTCATCGCCCCGGCCAGGTTCCACCATGAGACTGTTCCGGTTTGTCCGGTTTAGGATTTTTTATCACGCAGAATCCGCGTACGCGGGAGCGACGCACCCCCGCGGCAATGCACACCGCGGCACGCCTCCCCGGGCCCTCATCACCGCCGCGGGGCGAAGCCTTCCGATTAGCGCCTGTATACGTTCCGCCCCCTGCGGCGCACAGCGCCGCCGCCGCCAAACCCCTCACCGAGGGGTGTTTTCCAGTCGAAGCAGGCGCCGCACGAGGTAGAGCAGCCCGGGCATTTACGCAGCTCAGAAGGTAGTTTTCTATTGCACCACTGAAGATCGTCCACATGATGGACACGCCCTCGCACCCGCCCCGAGCTGCCCGAACGACCATTCGGTCACCCCCGAACGAACGTACACGGCCGGAAACGAGCGAACGACGTGCACTCACTGTCCGCATGCGCAAGACTCCCGACCGCAATCGCCCCCCGATCGAAGGAGTTTCACACATGCGTTACATCCGCAACACAGTCGCCGCAGTTGCCACGGCATCTGCTCTTGTTCTGACCGGCACCACGGCCATGGGAGTCGCGCAGGCCCGGCCCACGCAGCCCGCACAGCCCGCACAGCCCGCCAACGCGAAGAGCCTGTACGCGCCGTCCGCGCTCGTACTCAGCTTCAGCAGGGGCGAGGACGCCGCGACCGCCACGGTCGAGCGCGCCGTCACCCTGAGCTGCGCCCCGCGACCTGCGGGAACCCACCCCGCCCCCGCGGCCGCGTGCGCGGAACTCAGCGCCGTCAACGGTGAGTTCGCCGTGCTGACGGAAAAGCCGTCGCACAAGACGTGCACGCGCCAGTGGAGCCCTGTCGTGATCAGCGCCCAGGGCGTGTGGCAGGGCAAGCACGTCGCCTGGTCCGCCACGTACGGCAACGAGTGCGAAATGGAAGGAAGCATGGCCGACGGCAAGGTCTTCGCCTTCTGAACGGCCCCTCACCACGGGTCCCCTGACGCACGCTTATGCCGTGCCACGAGGCCGGTAGCTCACCCCCGCAACAGAGCACACCACGTAGCCGGTCGACCGGTTGCCGACCTCGCTGATCGCCCAGCCGTTGCCGCCACGGCTGAGGGCGATCCCCCGGGCCCCGCATACGCCGGGCCTCGATTCCCGTCAGGGCGTCAGCACACCATCCAGGAACGGCTCGATCGCCGTCCGCCATCCCTCCGGCTGGTCGTAGTGCACCAGATGGCCCGCGTCCGCCACTTCCCCGTACTCACCCCGCGGCAGGACCCGCACCATCTCCTGCGCCTCCGCGCGGCCCAGTTCGCCGTCCAGACCCCGGACCACCAGTGTCGGGCACTGAACCTGGGCCAACTCCTCCCAGTGGGCGTCGTGGACCCACGTTTCACGGGAAGTGAGCATCTGGCGGCGGGAGAAGACCGGGCGCCAGCCGTCCGCCCGTTCCGACATCACCTCTGCGAAGAACTCGCCTCGGGCAGGGTTGTGGCGCTCCACCCAGGGGTCGTCCTCCCCGAACCACTTGCGGACGTCCGCCAGTGTCGCGAACGGGACCGGCCAGGTGCGGAACCAGTCCTCCCACTCGCGCTGCGAGGCCGCACCCAGCGCGGAGGCGCGCATATCGCAGATGATCAGGGCCTGGACCAGGTCCGGGCGCTTGGCGGCGAGCTGCCAGGCGGTGAGCGCGCCCATGGAGTGGCCGATCAGGGTCACCGGGGCGAGGCCGAGTTGTTCGACGGCGGTCTCGGCGTCCGCGACGTACGCCTCGCGGGTGAACGGGCCTTCCGCCGGCTTGTCGCTGCGGCCATGACCTCGCTGGTCGAGCGCGATCGCCCGGTGCCGCTCAGCCAGCCAGCGGGCCGTCGAGGCCCACTGCGAGGCACGTCCCATCAAGCCGTGGAGCAGTAAGACTCCAGGCGCGTGCTCCGTCTCGCCCCTCCCTTTGGGAGGGTCGGCGAACTCCCAGGCAGCCAGGCGTACGCCGTCGGCTCCGGTTACGTCAATGCGCCGCACCATGTGGCCTGGCACCCCCTTCTCTCCCCCGGTGGTCCTGCTCGGTCGAGTCCCGCCAGACTATCGAACCTCTATTCGAAAACACGGTCCTGGCGCGCAACACCCCTCGTTCGAGTGACCGCGCTCAAGGGTTGACCCCCGCAGCCGAGGGAAGATCTTCTGCGGGAGGCGGGCCGCTCGGGGATGACGGTCCGACGGGATTGACCCTGAGAGCTCGGGGCTCCGGGTCAGCACAGGGGAGGACAGGCCCCGGCTCCCATGGGAGCCGGGGCCCTCCTGTAGATACAGGACGTGCGGGACGCAGGCGTCCGGGACATGCGCATCGCGCGGGACATACGGGTCGTGCGGGACGTGCGCGTCGAGCGGGACATACGAGTGCAGGGCATGCGGGGCTCGCTGAGCGTGCTGGGCGCAGCGTTGAGCGCGCTGGTCGTACGGCGGGCGCATCACCCGGATCCCTCCCCGGCCATGGGGTCATATGCCTCAGCCACAGCGTGGCACGCGATTCGCCCGGGCGCTGCCATTCCGGACGGAATGCGGTATCTGGCGGCGGAAACCCGCCATGCGAGGCTCCCGAGGAGTTCCTGAGAGGCGCCGGGCGTCGGCTCAGGAGCGCTTCGGGACCCTCAGACCTCGGTCAATGCTCGGCTACTGCTTGGCCACGAATACATGCGAGGCCACATCGGCCGCCAGCTCCGCCGCCTCGCCGCTGCTGCCCACGAGCACTCCGCCCGCGGACTCCGTCACGCTGACCACCGAGCCGGGCTGCACGCCCGCCCGCCGCAGCGTGTACATCAGCTGGGCGTCCGTCTGGATCGGCTCGCCGATCCGCCGTACGACCACGGTCTTGCCGTCCGCGCCCGGGTCCAGGTCCGCCAGCGAGACCATGCCGTCGTCCAGGAACGGGTCGGCCTCCGCCTTCTCGCCCAGCTCCTCGAGGCCCGGGATCGGGTTCCCGTACGGCGACTCGGTCGGGTGGCGCAGCAGCTCCAGAACGCGCCGCTCCACCGCCTCGCTCATCACATGCTCCCAGCGACACGCCTCCGCGTGGACCTGCTCCCACTCCAGGCCGATCACGTCGACGAGCAGACACTCGGCCAGCCGGTGTTTGCGCATCACGCGCGTCGCCAGCCGCCTGCCCTCGCCGGTCAGCTCCAGGTGGCGGTCGCCGGCGACCGTCACCAGGCCGTCGCGCTCCATACGCGCCACGGTCTGGCTGACCGTCGGACCGCTCTGGTCGAGCCGCTCGGCGATCCGGGCGCGCATGGGCACCACACCTTCCTCTTCGAGCTCGAGGATGGTGCGGAGATACATCTCCGTCGTGTCGATCAGTCCGGACATACGTGCCCCTCGATGCTGTGACTTGAAAACAGTCGTGCGCTGGCCCTGACTCAATTCTGACGCATCCCACTGACAACCGTGCCGTGCCGGGGCAAGCCGTCGGGAAGCCGTCGGGACACCTCTCCCCGAGTCCGTTCCCTGAGCCCGTACGACCGGTCGTACGCGAAGCTGTATTGACAGGGCAATGGTCCAGACCGCAACGTGATCCGCGGCACGGTTATTCCCGCCGCGGTGCCGCTGCGGTGCGGTGCGGTTGTGACGCAGCTGCGGTTCCCCCCTCCCCGGAAAGGGCTCGGCGATGAGCGAGAGCAAGTTGGCCGGTCAGTTCTTCGACGCCGCGATCGGTCTGCTGCAGCGTGCGCGGGACGAGGAGGCGGCGAACATCGCCGACGCCGGGTCCGCGATCGCGGACACCGTCGCCGCGGGCGGCCGCCTCTTCGCTTTCGGCGCCGGGCACTCCTCACTCGCCGCGCAGGACGTCGTCTACCGGGCCGGCGGCCTCGCCCTGATGAACCTGCTCGCCGTGCCCGGCGTCGTCGGTGTCGACGTCATGCCGGCCACGCTCGGCTCGGCCCTCGAGCGTGTGGAGGGGCTCGCGGGCGCCGTCCTCGACTCCAGCCCTGCCAAGGCCGGCGACGTCCTCGTGATCATCTCGCTCTCGGGGCGCAACGCGCTGCCCGTCGAAATGGCCATGAACGCCCGCGCGCTCGGGCTCAAGGTCATCGGCGTGACGTCGGTGGCGTACGCGGAGGGCACCAAATCCCGGCACGCCTCCGGCACCTTCCTCAAGGACCACTGCGACATCGTCCTCGACTCCAAGATCGCGGTCGGCGACGCGGAGCTCACCCACGAAGGCATCGAGGCGCCCTTCGCACCCGCGTCGACTGTCGTCACCAGCGCGCTGATGCAGGCGACGATGGCTGCTGCGGCGGAGCAGCTGGTCGAGCGAGGCATCGAGCCGCCGCTGCTGCGCTCGGGCAACGTGGACGGCGGGCACGAGTGGAACGGTCGCGTGATGACGGAGTACGGGGACCGGATCTTCTTCCGACACTAGGGGTGACCCCTCAGCGCCAAACCCCCGCCGCCCTCGCGGCCCCCGTCGACGAAGCCGTCAGGCGTCCGCCTGCCCGCCCGCCAGCCGCGCCAGGTCCAGCGCCGACGCCGCCAGAACCGCCACGCTCTCCGCGTACACCGCATCCGGGCGTTCGAACGCCGGGCGGCCGGCCCCGCGCAGAAACGTCACCACGCCCAGCGTCCGGCCCCGGCTCCGCAGCACCGTGCACAGCGCGTGCACCGCGTCCCGCGGCCACTGGCGCTCCGCCGCCCAGTCGCCCGCCACCGCACCCGCGGCCGCGCTCGCCCGGACCGAGCCGATGCGGTCCGCCGCCTGGAGCGCCGGGTGGCCCTGCGGGTAGCGCACCGGAATGCCCGCACCCGCCACCGGCACACACGGGCCCGGCGCGCCCGAAGGCGTTGCCGCGACGCGCACCAGCCGCTCGCCGTCCGCCTCCAGCAGATCGATCAACGCATGGTCGGCGAAGCCCGCGAGCGCGAAGTCCAGATATGCGGTCGCCGCCTCCATCGCGTCCTCACACTCCGCGGCGGCACGCCCGGCCCGGTGCAGCTGGCTCGACCGGAACCGCTGCCGGTCCGCCTCCTGCTCGGCCAGCTTTGCCTCGGTCACATCGTGGAACAGCCACCCCACCCCGAGCGGAACAGGCTCCTCCGCGAGCGGCGAGGCCAGCCGCAGGAACCCGCTGCGCAAGCACCGCCGCCGCTCACCCTCGGCCGTGCCCAGCGTCACCCACAACTCCGCCAGCCCCCGCGGCGCCCCCTCCGCCAGCACATGGTGGAGCGCGCCCTCCAGCTCCTCCACCCCCTGGACGACCAGCTCCCCGAGCGGCCGCCCGAGCGATGAGGTACGTCCGGCGCCCAGCACCCGCGCCGCATAGTCGTTGACGACGGTCGGACGCAGATCCACATCGACCAGTACGACGCCCCAGGACGCGTCCTCGAACAGCGCCTCGCTCAACGCGATCGACCGCTCCAGATCGATCTGCGCATGCACCTCGCTGAACGCGCAGTACACCCCGGCCGGCTTGCCGTCCGCGCCGAGCACCCGCGCCGACTGGGTCCGTACGAGAACACGCCCGCCGTCCTTGCGCAGCAGCGCGAACTCATGCACGGTCCGCCCCGGCGCGTCCATCGCGGCCATCAGCCGCCCCTGCACCTCTACGGCATCGGCGCTCCGCACCGCCCATCCGGCGAAGCCGCGCCGCCCCACCGCCTCCTCGGGCGCCCAGCCGAGAATCCGCTCGGCCTCACGGTTCCAGTGGGTGATCGTGCAGTCCGCGTCGAAGGCGCAGAGCGCGGCATCCATCCCGTCGAGCAGGGCGGCAAGCAGCTCCGCCCCCGGCACCGGCCCGGTCTCCGGCGAACCCACGCCGCCCCGCTCCGGCTCGTCGGGCCCGAGCGCATTGGTGGTCTCACTCCTGGAAGCACTCATCCTGGACCCCCTGCAGGACGCATCCACACATGCTTTTTTGCACCTCAGATCATTCAACTGGAACGTGACGCAGCGCACACTCTGTTCCCGAAAATCGTTGCCTCCGGGAAATTGGGTTGTGGCCTCCTGGACCGCTTCCTAAGGTGTTGGTCACACGGTGAAAGGAGGTGATCCGGAAGTGATTTCGTTTCGGATGCGTGAGGTGACTGCGGGCTGACGGCCCGTCGTCGCACTCTGTGTGCAGCCGACAGAACCGTCGGCCGAAATACCTAGCAGTCACCGACCCGCGGGCTCGCCGGCACATCCGGCCGGCCCCTCCGCAAGGAGGGACCAGAGCCCGCGGGTTTCTGCGTTCCCGGGACAGCCCCGGGATGTCGCAGCCGCCGCCTCGCGAACGGCTCAGGGTGCCAGTCGTTCCACCTGCCACGCGGACCCGGCACGGACATACCGCAGCCGGTCGTGCAGCCGGTTCTCGTGGCCCTGCCAGAACTCCACCGCCTCCGGCTCGACCCGGTAGCCGCCCCACTCCGGCGGCGCCGGGACCTGTTCGCCCTCCGGGTAGCGGGCCGCCAGCTCCTCGTACTTGCGCAGCAGTTCCTCCCGCGAGGCGATCACCGAGGACTGGGCGCTGGCCCAGGCGCCGAGCTGAGAGCCGTGCGGGCGGGTGCGGAAGTAGGCGACCGTCTCGTCGCGGCCGATGCGGGACACCGTGCCGGTGACGATGACCTGGCGGGCCAGACCGTGCCAGGGGAAGAGCAGCGAAATGTACGGATTGGCGGCGAGCTCGCGGCCCTTGCGGGAGGCGTAATTGGTGTAGAAGACGAAGCCGCGCCCGTCGAAGTGCTTCAGCAGTACGGTGCGCGACGACGGGCGGCCGTCGGATGCGGCCGTGGAGACGATCATGGCGTTCGGCTCGCGCAGACCGCCGGACGCGGCGTCCCGGAACCAGCGGGCGAACTGGTCCATGGGCGTGGGCGCCAGATCTGACTCCAGGAGCGCGGTGGAGCGGTACTGCTCCCGCATGACGGCGGGGTCATGAGAAGCGGAATCCGGAGCCGGGGCGGCGGGATCCCGGTCCGGGGCAGCGGGATCCGAGTTCGGAGCGGCGGGATCCGAGTTCGGAGCGGCGGGATCCGAGTTCGGAGCGGCGTAGTCGGTCACGGGGGCCATCCTGCCGCAGTGGGCCAGTTTGCCCGGCACGGAGTGCCCCTAATCCTCCCCGGCCGAAACGGGGCAGTGTGCCGGATGTCACGCTTCCCCGCATCAGCCGGACCCGCCAAAATCTTGGGTCGGGCCACTGTGGCCTCCATACAGCAGGGGATATCGTCCTGCCTTCCCGACGGTTTGGGTGACCACCAGCCGCGCGGGGCATCACCGGGGTGACCGACCCACACCCGTCGTACGCATCTTGAGGAGCCGCCTGATGTCCGACTTCGTACCTGGACTCGAGGGAGTCGTCGCGTTCGAAACGGAGATCGCCGAACCCGACAAGGAGGGCGGCTCTCTCCGCTACCGGGGCGTCGATATCGAGGATCTGGTGGGCCACGTCTCCTTCGGGAACGTGTGGGGCCTGCTCGTCGACGGCGCCTTCAACCCCGGCCTGCCCCCGGCCGAGCCCTTCCCCATCCCGGTGCACTCCGGCGACATCCGGGTCGATGTGCAGTCGGCGCTGGCGATGCTCGCCCCGGTGTGGGGTCTGAAGCCGCTGCTCGACATCGACGAGGCGACGGCCCGCGACGACCTGGCGCGGGCCGCGGTGATGGCGCTGTCGTACGTCGCCCAGTCGGCGCGCGGCCAGGGCCTGCCGATGGTCCCGCAGAAGGAGATCGACAAGGCGCAGTCCGTCGTCGAGCGCTTCATGATCCGCTGGCGCGGGGAGCCGGACCCGCGGCACGTCAAGGCCGTCGACGCGTACTGGACGTCGGCCGCCGAGCACGGCATGAATGCCTCCACGTTCACCGCCCGGGTCATCGCGTCCACCGGCGCGGATGTGGCGGCCGCGCTGTCGGGTGCGGTCGGCGCCATGTCGGGGCCGCTGCACGGTGGCGCGCCGTCCCGTGTGCTCGGCATGATCGAGGAGATCGAGCGCACGGGTGACGCGACCGCGTATGTGAAGCGGGCCCTGGACAAGGGCGAGCGGCTGATGGGCTTCGGGCACCGCGTCTACCGGGCCGAGGACCCTCGGGCGCGCGTGCTGCGCCGTACGGCCAAGGAGCTGGACGCGCCGCGCTTCGAGGTGGCGGAGGCGCTGGAGCGGGCCGCGCTGGAGGAGCTGCACAACCGCCGCCCGGACCGCGTCCTGGCGACGAACGTGGAGTTCTGGGCGGCGATCATGCTGGACTTCGCGGAGGTCCCGGCGCATATGTTCACGTCGATGTTCACCTGTGCCCGTACGGCGGGCTGGTCGGCGCACATCCTGGAGCAGAAGCGCACGGGCCGGCTGGTGCGTCCGTCCGCGCGGTACATCGGGCCCGCGCCGCGGAACCCGCGCGAGATCGTCGGCTACGACGACATCGCGGACTGACCTCGCGGACCGACCTTCCGGACTTACGTCCCGAGGAAGTTGCGGTACGGCGCCGAGTCCCTGGTCGCAGGGGTACGGCGCCGTTCGCGTGCCGTCGTCACGCCGGGACGAGCAGGTCCTGGTGGTGGCGGGCGGCCACCTGCGGGTGGGCCCGCAGCCAGCCCTTGAGCTCGTTGCGGCCGTACTCGGCGAAGAGCGGGTTGGCCGGGTCGGCGGTGACACCGGGCGCGTCCGCCGCGTGCGGGAAGGGCACCGGGGCGATCCGGGCGTCCAGGCGCGGGTTGTAGAAGAACGGCACGGAGTAGCGCTCGGTGGCCCCGGCCGGGCTGACCACACGGTGGTTGGTGGCCAGCAGATAGCCGTTGGTGGCGACTTCGAGGAGCTCGCCGAGGTTGACGACGAAGGCGCCGGGGATCGGCGGCACCTCGTGGAAGAGCCCGTCTCCGCGCTGTACCTGGAGGCCGCCTATCTCGTCCTGGTGGAGCAGCGTGAGGAAGCCGTAGTCCTTGTGGGCGCCGACGCCCTGGTCGCTGCCGTCGCCTGCGCTGCCCGGGTAGCGGACCAGCTTGAGGTGCAGATGGGGCCGGTCGGCGAAGATCTCGTCGTAGAAGTCCGGGGGCGCGCCGATGGCGGCGAGCAGCTCGTGCAGCAGCTTGTGCGCGACGCCGCTGAGCCGGTCGATCCAGCCGAGTGCGGCGGTGCGCAGGGCCGGGAGGGCGGCGGGCCACTGGTTGGGGCCTTCCAGCCACCAGTAGCCGGGCTCGCCGGGTGCGGGGATGTGTGCGGGGCGTTCGGCGCCGATGTCGAGCTGGTCGCGCCAGTCGCGGCTGCCGCCGGTGCGTTCGTCGCCGGTGCGGGTGTAGCCGCGGAAGTGGGGCGAGTTGAGGTTGGAGACGGCGAGCCGGTCCGCCTCGGGGAGGGCGAAGAAGGCCCGCATCGCGCCGGTGAGGGCGGTGGTCTCGGCCTCGCTGACGCCGTGGCCGATGAGCTGGAAGAAGCCGACGTCGTGGGCGGCGCTGTGGAGCTGCGCGTGGAGCAGCGCACGGGACTGGGGGCCTCGGTCGGCTGCGGAGAGGTCGATGACGGGAAGCTGCAAGTACGACATGGGTACGTCCGCTGAGGTGTGGCCCGGCCGCCGCTCCCGGCGATGGCCGGGACACGTACCGCCGACGGGCCGCCTGGGTGGGGCGGAGCCGGGGTGACCGGGTGGGGTGGAGAGGGGGGCCGGGTCAGACGGAGCGTCGACAGCCCATGCTCGTGACGCGGACGTAGTCCACGTGACGGCGGCGTACAAGCAGAAGCATTGGCCCAGGATACTGCGGAGGGGCCGGGACGCCAGTGGCCCGCGTCACAGCCCCGGGCCCTGGGCGGTGGGCCGCCTCTGTGAGGGATCAGCCCAGCGCCTCGTCCAGCAGTGCCGCCCACTGGGCCACCACTCTCTGACGGCGCGCGGTGTCATCCGTGAGGAGGTTGGCGAGGCCCAGGCCGCGGGCCATGTCGAGCAGGCCCTGGACCGTTTCGCGTACGCCGGGCCGTGACTCGTCCGCGTCCAGCAGCTGGACCGCGATCCGATGGGTCTCGCGGCCGACGCGCGCCTCCAGCTCCGTGACGCGCGAACGCAGTTGCTCCTCGTTGGACGCGGCGACCCACAGCTGCAGGGCGGCCCGGAACAGCGGCCCCGTATAGAGGTCGACGAGGGCCGCGACGAGCGCCGTCCGGTCCTGTGTCGCCAGCTCCCGCAACGCCTGCGAGCGCTCCTCCGCGACGTACTCCACCGCCGCCGTGAACAGATCCTCCCTGGTCGGGAAGTGGTGCTGGGCCGCACCCCGCGAGACCCCGGCCCGCTCGGCGACGACCGAGACGGTCGAGCCCGCCCAGCCGCGCTCGGCGAGGCAGGACACCGCGGCCTCGAGCAGCCGCTGCCGGGTGGCCCGGCTGCGGTCCTGCTTGGGAGGTGTCACAACACCCATGCGGGGTCCCGTCGTTCGAGGAAGGCGGTCATGCCCTCGCGTGCTTCCGCCGACGCGAAGAGCGAGGCCGAGCGCTGGACCAGGTCTTCGGCGTCCCGGTCGAAGGTCTCCAGCACCCTAGCCGCGAGCAGCTGCTTCGATGCGGCCAGGCCCTGCGGGGAGGCTCTGCGCAGCCCGTCCAGCACGGGGCCGAGCGCGAGGTCCACATCGTCTGCGGCGAGCGTGATCAGTCCGATGCGGGCCGCTTCCGCCGCGTCGAAGCGTTCGCCGGTGAGGTAGTAGCGCTCGGCCGCGCGCGGGTCCAGGCGCGGCAGCAGTGGCAGCGAGATCACGGCGGGCGCGACCCCGATGCGTACCTCCGTGAAGGCGAAGTCCGCGGCGCTCGTGGCGGCGGCGATGTCGCAGGCGCCGAGCAGACCGAGGCCGCCGGCCCGTACATGGCCGGTGACACGGGCCACCACGGGCTTCGGCAGCGTGACGATCTGCCGCAGCAGACCGACGAAGGTGTACGGATTGGGCGGGGCCTTCAGATCGGCGCCCGCGCTGAACGTGGAACCGGTGTGGGTGAGGACGACGGCCCGTACGGTCTCGTCCTTGCCGCAGTCGGTCAGTGCCTGGGCCAGCTCGCCGACGAGCCGCGCCGACAGGGCGTTGCGGTTCTCCGGCGAATCCAGCGTCAGGGTGGTGATGCCGCGCTCGTGGGCGGTGGCGACCAGCGTCACGTGTTCTCCCTCTCCCGGTCCCTCAGTTCACGCCTGAGGATCTTTCCCGAGGCGGCGCGCGGCACGCCGCCGATGAACTCGACGCGGCGGACCTTCTTGTACGGCGCCACGCGCTCGGCGACGTAGGCGAGGACGTCGTCCTCGGTGAGCTCCTCCGCGACCCGCTGCCGTACGACGTACGCCTTCGGGATCTCGTTCCCGTCCGCGTCGTACACCCCGATGACCGCCGCGTCGGCGATGCCTTCGTGAGTGAGCAGCAGCGCCTCCAGCTCGGCGGGTGCGACCTGGAAGCCCTTGTACTTGATGAGTTCCTTGACCCGGTCGACGACGAAGAGCCAGCCGTCGGCGTCGACGCGCCCGATGTCGCCGGTGTGTACCCAGCCGTCGGCGTCGATCATGTCGGCGGTGGCGTCGGGGCGGCCGAGGTAGCCCTTCATCACCTGCGGTCCGCGGATCGCGACCTCGCCCTCCTCGCCGACGCCGACGTCCTTGCCGGGATCGGCGAGAGAGAGGATCCGCATCTCGGTGTTGGGCAGGAGCTGTCCTACGGCCCCGGGCGGCGGGGCCGCCGCGGCCAGCGGCACCACGTGTGTGCCGGGTGAGAGCTCGGTCATGCCGTACGCCTGCAGGACCGGCGGCAATCCCAGCCGGGCCGAGCAGGCCTGTGCCAGCTGGGCGTCGAGCGGGGCCGCGGCGCTGACGATGTACTCGAGCGACGACAGGTCGTACTGCGCGACGGCCGGGTGCTTGGCGAGGATGAGGACGATCGGCGGGGCGACGTACAGACCGTTGATGCGGTGCTTCTCGATCGCCGCGAGGAAGGTGTCGAGCTCGAAGCGGGGCAGTACGACAACGGTGGCACCGTGGCTGAGCGGGGCGTTCATCAGGGCGGTGAGGCCGTAGATGTGGAAGAAGGGCAGCACGGCGAGGATGCGGTCGCCGGGGCCCATCGGGATCATCGGGTGGAGCTGCGCGAGGTTGGTCGCGATGGAGCGGTGGGTGAGCATGACGCCCTTGGGGACGCCGGTGGTGCCGGAGGAGTACGGCAGGGCCGCGACGTCCTCGGACGGGTCGATGGTGATGTCCGGCTCGGGTGCGGTCGAGCCGAGCATGTCGAGGATGCTCACATGCCCGTCGGAGCGGTCGCAGACGAAGATCTCCTCGATGCCGGCGACGAGTTCGGCGGCCCGGCGGGCGATCTCGAGGAGCGGTGAGACGGTGACGATCCAGCGGGCGGAGGAGTCGCGGAGCTGTTTGGCGAACTCCTCCGCCGTGGCGAGCGGATGGACGGTGGTGACGGAGGCACCGGCGCGCGTGGCCCCGTAGAAGACGGCGGGGTACGCGACGGTGTTGGGGCTGTGCAGGGCGAGGACATCGCCCTTGCGCAGACCCGCGTCGGCGAGCGAGGCGGCGATCCGGCGGTGGAAGGTGTCGAGCTGGGCGTACGTGAGGGTGGTGCCGTTCACCCCGTCGACCAGGGCGATCGTGTCGCCGTACTCGGCGGTGGCCCGGCCGAGCACCACGTCGTGGATCGGCTCGGCGACGGCGGGAACGTCTGCGTACTCGCTGTGGAACACCATTGCGGCCCCCTCGGCTCTGTGGACGGCCAGAATCCCCCGTCTCAGTACGACTTGGGGAGACCCAGGGACTGGTGGGATACGTAGTTGAGAATCATCTCGCGGCTGACCGGGGCGATCCGGGCGACGCGGGCGGCGGTGATCAGGGATGCGAGGCCGTACTCGCGGGTGAGGCCGTTGCCGCCGAGGGTGTGCACGGCCTGGTCGACGGCCTTGATGCAGGCTTCGCCGGCGGCGTACTTGGCCATGTTGGCTGCCTCGCCGGCGCCGATGTCGTCGCCGGCATCGTAGAGGGCGGCGGCCTTCTGCATCATCAGGCGGGCGAGTTCGAGCTCGATGTGGGCCTGGGCGAGGGGGTGGGCGATGGCCTGGTGGCCGCCGATGGGCTGCTTCCAGACCTGGCGGGTCCTCGCGTAGTCGATGGCTTTGGCGAGTGCGTACCGGCCCATGCCGATGCCGAAGGCGGCGGTCATGATGCGCTCGGGGTTGAGCCCGGCGAAGAGCTGGAGGAGCCCGGCGTCCTCGTCGCCCACGAGGGCGTTGTCGGGGAGGTGGACCTCGTCCAGCACGAGCTCGAACTGCTTCTCCTGCGCCTGGAGTTCCATGTCGATCTGCGAGCGCTGGAAGCCGTGGGCCTCGCGGGGCACGATGAAGAGACAGGGCTTGAGTTTGCCCGTGCGCGAGTCCTCGGTTCGGCCCACGATGAGGGTCGCGTCGGCGATGTCGACGCCCGAGATGAAGACCTTGCGGCCGTTGAGAATCCAGCCGTCGTCGGTCTTGCGGGCGGTGGTGGTGATCCGGTGCGAGTTCGACCCGGCGTCGGGCTCGGTGATGCCGAAAGCCATGGTGAGGCTGCCGTCGGAGAGACCGGGGAGCCAGGTGCGCTTCTGTTCGTCGGTGCCGAAGCGGGCGATGACAGTGCCGCAGATGGCGGGTGAGACGACCATCATGAGCAGCGGACAGCCGGCGGCGCCCAACTCCTCCAGAACAATGGACAGTTCCTGCATCCCACCGCCTCCGCCGCCGTGCTCCTCGGGGAGGTTCACGCCGAGGTAGCCGAGCTTGGCGGCCTCGGCCCACAGCTCTTCGCGTACGTATCCCCGGCCGTGCCGCTGCCCGAGTGCGGCAACGGCGGCACGCAGTGCGGTGTGTTCCTGGCTCTCGATGTTCATGACGCTGTCTCCTCCTGTGTGGCTGGCGCCACTACTTCGTTGACGACGGCGAGCAGAGCACCGACCTCGACCTGACGGCCGGGTACGGCGTGGAGCGCGGTGAGAATGCCGGAGGCGGGCGACACGATGCGGTGCTCCATCTTCATGGCCTCCAGCCAGACAAGCGGCTGCCCCTCTCTCACCCGGCTCCCTTCGGCGAGCCCCTCGCCGATCCGGACGACGGTCCCGGGCATGGGTGCGAGCAGCGAACCGGGCCGGGTCCGGTCCTGAGGGTCGGCGAACCGGGGCTGTACGGCGAGGGAGTGGGCGCCGGTGGGGCTGTCGACGTGGACGTGCCCGTCGCCGTGATCGGTGACGTCGAAGTGCCGTACGACTCCGTCGATCTCCAGCCGTACGCGGCGGGCGTCGGCGGTGACGACGCGGACGCCGGGATCGTCGACGAGTTCGAACCCGCCGCGGGTGGGGCGGTAGCGGACCTCGTGGTCGCCGTAGACCTTGAGCTGTGCCTGGGACGGCAGGTTCCGCCAGGCGCCGAGCCGTGCGGTGACGGTTGTGCCGGGGCGGCTCACGGCATCCGCGAGGGCGGCGGCGACGGCCGCGTGGCGCTCTCCTTCGGCGGGCGCGGTGAGCGCGTCGAGGTTGCGCTCGTAGAACCCGGTGTCGAGCTGTGCGCCGATGAACTCGGGGTGCTCCAGGGACCGTACGAGCAGCTCCCGGTTGGTGACGGGCCCGTGCAGGCGCGCCCGCCGCAGGGCGTGGGCGAGCCGCCGCACGGCTTCGTCGCGGGTGGGCGCCCAGGCGATGACCTTGGCGATCATGGGGTCGTAGTGCACGCCGATGGAGTCACCGGCGGTGTATCCCGTGTCGACGCGCAGGCCGGGGGCGGCTCCGGGGACCGCCAGCTCGTGCAGCACCCCCGTCTGCGGTGTCCACCCCTTCGACGGGTCCTCCGCGTACAGCCGCGCCTCCACCGCGTGGCCGTTCGCCGGTGGCGGGGTCTTGGGCAGCGCCGAGCCTTCCGCCACGCGCAGCTGGAGCGCCACCAGGTCGAGGCCGAACACCGCCTCGGTGACCGGGTGTTCCACCTGGAGGCGGGTGTTCATCTCCAGGAAGTGCGACCGGCCCTGTGGCGAGACCAGGAACTCCACCGTTCCCGCACCCCGGTAACCCACCGCCCGCGCCGCCGCGACCGCCGACTCGTGCAGCGTCGCGACCAGCGCGGCCGGCAGGCCCGGTGCCGGGGACTCCTCGATGACCTTCTGGTGCCGGCGCTGGAGCGAGCAGTCGCGCGTGCCCAGCGCCCACACCGTGCCGTACGCGTCCGCCAGGACCTGCACTTCCACATGGCGGCCGCGTTCGATGTACGGCTCCAGGAACACCTCGCCGTCACCGAACGCCGACGCCGCCTCCGACGCGGCTGCCTCCAACTCGCCGCTCAGAGCCGCGAGTTCGCGGACGACGCGCATGCCCCGGCCGCCACCCCCTGCCGCCGCCTTCACCAGCAGCGGCAGGTCCGCCTCCGTGACCGTCGCCGGGTCGAGCGGCGCGCCGCCCATCAGCTCCTTCGCCCGTGTCTTGGACGCCATCGCCTCGATGGCGGAAGGCGGCGGGCCGATCCACACCAGACCCGCGTCAGCCACCGCCCGTGCGAACTCCGCGTTCTCGGACAGGAAGCCGTACCCCGGGTGCACCGCATCCGCGCCCGCCGCCAGCGCCGCCTTCACGATCAGGTCGCCGCGCAGATACGTGTCCGCGGGCGCAGCACCCGGCAGCCGTACCGCCGCGTCCGCCTCCCGGACATGCAGCGCCGACGCGTCCGCGTCCGAGTACACCGCGACCGTCGCGATCCCCAGCTCCCGGCACGTACGGAACACCCGGCACGCGATCTCGCCCCGGTTGGCGACAAGAACAGAAGAGATCATCACTGCCTCACATCCGGAAGACGCCGAAGCCGCCGCGCGCGCCTTCGACCGGTGCCGTGTGGATCGCGGACAGACAGAGCCCCAGCACCGTCCGCGTATCGCGCGGGTCGATGACCCCGTCGTCGTACAGCCGCCCCGAGAGGAACATCGGCAGCGACTCCGCCTCGATCTGCTGCTCCACCATCGCCCGCAGACCGGCGTCCGCCTCGTCGTCGTACGGCCGGCCCTTCGCCGCCGCCGACGCGCGGGCGACGATCGACAGCACACCCGCCAGCTGCTGCGGCCCCATCACCGCGGACTTGGCGCTCGGCCAGGCGAAGAGGAACCGCGGGTCGTACGCCCGCCCGCACATTCCGTAGTGCCCGGCCCCGTACGACGCGCCCATCAGAACCGACAGATGCGGGACGCGCGAGTTGGACACCGCGTTGATCATCATCGCGCCGTGCTTGATGATGCCGCCCTGCTCGTACTCCTTGCCGACCATGTAGCCGGTGGTGTTGTGCAGGAAGACCAGCGGCACATCGCGCTGGTTGGCGAGCTGGATGAACTGCGCCGCCTTCTGCGACTCCGCGCTGAACAGCACGCCCTGCGCATTGGCAAGCACACCCACCGGATAGCCGTGCAGCGACGCCCACCCGGTGACCAGGCTCGGCCCGTACAGCGGCTTGAACTCGTCGAAGTCCGAGCCGTCGACGATCCGTGCGATCACCTCGCGCGGGTCGAAGGGTGTGCGCAGATCGCCGGGCACGATGCCGAGGAGCTCCTCCTCGTCGTACTTGGGCGCCGCGGCCGGACCCGGATCGGCGTGCGCCTTGCGCCAGTTGAGGCGGGCGACGACCCGCCGGGCCTGCCGCAACGCGTCCGCCTCGTCGAGGGCGAAATAGTCGGCGAGGCCTGACGTACGGGCGTGCATCTCCGCGCCGCCGAGCGATTCGTCGTCGCTCTCCTCACCCGTCGCCATCTTCACCAGCGGCGGTCCGCCGAGGAAAACCTTCGACCGATCCTTGATCATGATGGTGTGGTCGGACATACCGGGGACGTACGCCCCGCCCGCCGTCG
Source organism: Streptomyces sp. NPDC002730 (assembly GCF_042888805.1). Taxonomy (NCBI): domain Bacteria; kingdom Bacillati; phylum Actinomycetota; class Actinomycetes; order Kitasatosporales; family Streptomycetaceae; genus Streptomyces; species Streptomyces sp. NPDC002730. The sequence continues at coordinate 207,934 of NZ_JBIAQG010000003.1, read as the reverse complement.
AGTTCCCGAAGACGACCGCGATCGTCGGAATGCCGGCCGCCGACAGCCGGGTGATGTCCCGGAAGAGCGCCCCGCCCGGGATGAAGATCTCCTTCTGGGAGGGCAGATCCGCGCCGCCGGACTCGACGAGAGAGATACAGGGCAGGCGGTTGGCGTACGCGATCTCGTTGGCGCGCAGGGCCTTCTTCAGCGTCCAGGGGTTGGACGCCCCGCCGCGCACCGTCGGATCGTTCGCGGTGATCAGGCACTCGACGCCCTCCACCACACCGATGCCGGTGACCATCGACGCACCCACCGGATAGTCGCTGCCCCAGGCGGCGAGCGGGGACAGCTCGAGGAAGGGCGTGTCGGGGTCGAGGAGCAGCTCGATGCGCTCGCGCGCCAGCAGCTTGCCGCGCCCCCGGTGCCGGGCGATGTACTTCTCGCCGCCGCCCGCGAGCGCCTTGGCGTGCTCGGCGTCCAGCTCGGCGAGCTTGCCGAGCATGGTGTCGCGGTGGGCGGCGAATTCGGGGCCCGCGGGGTCGAGGGCCGAGGCGAGCACGGTCACAACAGTTCCTCCGGGATGTCGACGTACCGCGAGCGGAGCCACTCGCCGAGCGCCTTCGCCTGCGGGTCGAAGCGGGCCTGCGCCGCGACGCCTTCGCCGAGGATCCCCTCGACCGTGAAGTTCAGGGCTCGTAGATTCGGCAGGACATGGCGTACGACCTTCAGCCCTGCGGTCTCCGGGAGCAGCGCGCGGAAGCGGTCCACGGTCAGTTCGTGGGCGAGCCAGCGCCAGGCGTCGTCGGTCCTGGCCCACACCCCGACATTGGCGTCGCCGCCCTTGTCGCCGCTGCGGGCGCCGGCGATCAGGCCGAGCGGGGCGGCGCGGTGGGGCCCGGCGGTGTCCAGTGCCGGCGGCAGCGCACCGGCCTCTTCCAAGTGACCGACTTCCCTCGTACATACGGGAGTCGGCACGGCCACCCGTCGTCCGTCCGGCAGTACGGCCGTGTGCGCCACCTCGGCCAGGTCCACATACTCGGCCTCGAAGACCCCGTACGGCGCGCCCTTCCCGGGCGGCGCCGTCACATGGAAGCCCGGGTAGCTGCCGAGCGCCAGCTCGATCGCCGCGCCGCTCACCGCGCGCCCGACCTTGTCCGGGTCGCTGTCGCGGACCACGAGGCGCAGATACGCGCTGGCCCGCTCCTCGGTGTCGCCGTCCGGCCGCTCGGTGCGGGCCAGCTCCCAACGCACCTCCGCCGGAGGGGATTTGCCGAAGGCCTCCGCCAGCTGCTCCTGCACCAGACGTGCCTTGGCCTCGATGTCGAGTCCGGTGAGTACGAACACGACCTCGTTGCGCCAGCCGCCGAGCCGGTTGAGTCCGACCTTCAGTCGGGGCGGCGGGGCCTCGCCGCGTACGCCGGAGATCCGCACCCGGTCCGGTCCGTCCTGCGCCAGCCGTACGGTGTCGAGGCGGGCGGTGACGTCCGGCCCGGCGTACCTCGCGCCTCCGGTCTCGTACAGCAGCTGCGCGGTGACCGTGCCGACGTCCACGAGTCCGCCCGTGCCGTCGTGCTTGGTGATGACGCAGGTGCCGTCGGCGTGGATCTCGGTGAGCGGGAAGCCGGGGCGGCGTACGTCATGGCCGCTGAAGAACGCGTAATTGCCGCCGGTGGCCTGGGTGCCGCATTCGAGTACGTGCCCGGCGACGACCGCGCCCGCGAGCGCGTCGTAGTCCTCGGGCCCCCAGCCGAAGTGCGCGGCCGCTGGTCCGGTGACCAGGGCGGCGTCGGTGACCCGGCCGGTGACGACGACATCGGCCCCGGCGCGCAGGCACTCGGCGATACCGGCGCCGCCGAGGTAGGCGTTGGCGCTGAGGGCGTCCGGGAAGCGGGCGGCGAGGTCGTCGCCCTCGACATGCGCGACCTGGACCGGGACGCCGACCCGGTCGGCAAGCTCGCGGACCGCGGTCGCCAGCCCCGCCGGGTTGAGCCCGCCCGCATTGGCGACGATCTTCACACCGCGCTCGTGGGCGAGCCCGAGGCTCTCCTCCAGCTGCTTGAGGAAGGTCTTGGCGTAGCCGAGGCGGGGGTCCTTCAGCCGGTCGCGGCCGAGGATGAGCATGGTGAGCTCGGCGAGATAGTCGCCGGTCAGTACGTCCAGCGGCCCGCCGGTGAGCATCTCCTTCATCGCGTCGAAGCGGTCGCCGTAGAAGCCGGACGCGTTGCCGATCCGCAGCATCACGCCGCCTTGGGGTCGCGGCCGGGGCCCGCAGGTCCTGCGAAGGCCTGCGCGATGTCCAGCCAGCGGTCGGCGTCGGTGCCCTGGGCCCGTACGGCGAGATCGTCGCGGTGGGCCCGCTGCGTGACCAGCAGACAGAAGTCGAGCGCGGGCCCGGTGACGCGCTGCGCGGCGTCCTCGGGGCCGTACGCCCAGAGCTCGCCGCCGGGCGCGGTCAGCTCCACCCGGAAAGGATCGGCCGGCGGCGTCAGCCCCCGTACTCCGAAGGCGAAGTCGCGCGCCCGGATCCCGATGTACGCGACATGCCGCAGCCGTGCGGTCGGTTCGCGCACGACGCCGAGCGCGTCGGCGATGTCCTGTCCGTGCGCCCAGGTCTCCATCAGCCGCCCGGTCGCCATCGACGCGGCGCTCATAGGAGGCCCGTACCAGGGGAAGCGGGCGCCGGCCGGGGCCTGGCGCAGAGCCTGTTGCAGCCGCTCGCGGCCGTCGCGCCAGCGGGCCAGCAGCTCACCGGGCGGTAGCGCGGCGCCCGCCTCGGTGCCCTCATCCACGAAGGAGTCCGGCGCGGCGATGGCCTTCTCGACCTGGGCGGCGAAGGCCTCGGGGTCGGTGACGGCCAGCAGCGCGGCGGCGTCGGTCCAGGCGAGGTGGGCGATCTGATGGGCGACGCTCCAGCGCGGCGCGGGCGTCGGCCCCGCCCACTGTGCGGGATTCAACTCCCCTACCAGCAGGTCGAGTTCATCGCTTTCGCTACGCAAGTCGTCGAGTACGACGGCCGGGTCGGACACGGTGCGCTCCCTCGGGACACGACGTTGTGTGTCCCGGAGCATGGCAGCGCACGGAGAAACAAGCAAGCATGCTTGCTTGATTACTGTGTCTTTCTGGCCACCTGCGTCCGTACCGCGCCCATGCTCGCCGCGATGACCAGCGCGATCGCCAAGGCGTCGACCATGGAAAGGTCCTGATGCAGTACGAGGAACCCGGCCGTGGCGGCGATCGCCGGCTCCAGGCTCATCAGCACCGCGAAGGTCGGGGCGGGCAGCCGGCGCAGCGCGAGCAGCTCCAGGGTGTACGGGAGTACGGACGACATCAGCGCGACGGCAAGTCCGAGACCGAGCGTGGACGGCACGAGCAGCGTGGATCCGGCCTCCGCGATCCCGAGCGGCAGACTCAGTACGGCGCCGACCGCCATGGCCAGCGCGAGCCCGTCGGCCTGCGGGAAGCGCCGCCCGGTGCGGGCGCTGAAGACGATGTACGCGGCCCACATCGCGCCCGCGGAGAGCGCGAACAGCGCGCCCACGGGGTCGAGCCGGACGAAGCCGCCGCCGCTGAGCAGGACCACGCCGCCGAGCGCGAGGCCCGCCCAGACGAGATTGACCAGCCGCCGCGACACGATCACCGACAGCGCCAGCGGGCCGAGGACCTCGAAGGTGACAGCGGCACCGAGCGGGATGCGGTCGACGGCCTGGTAGAAGAGGACGTTCATGGCGGCCATGGCGGCGCCGAAGGCGACAACGGTTCCCCAGTCGGCGCGCGAGTGCCCGCGGAGTTTGGGCCGGCAGACGACGAGCAGGACGAGCGCGGCGAGCACGAGTCGGAGGGTGACGACACCGAGAGCTCCCGCTCGCGGCATGAGCAGTACGGCGATGGAAGCGCCGAACTGGACGGACAGCGCACCGGCGACGACGAGGGCGACGGGGCCGAGGGTGCGGCGGGATCGCGTGCCGCGACCGGTGCCGGTGGCGTCGCCGGTGCCGCGACCGGCGCCGTCGCCGCTGCCGCGACCGGTGCCGTCGCCGCGCCCGCGACCGGGGCTTTCGGCGGCATCCAGGGCTGCGGCTGCCTCGAGCTCGCCCGTGACGACACTGGTACGGGTTTCGTCCACCGCACACCTCCCTGACTGATTCCGGCCGCCGACCCCCTCCACGCTACGGGCGCGGGCTCGCTGCGTGAAATACCAATTGGGCTGGGGTTATGCTCCAGACGCATGAGCATCGAGCTGCGCCATCTCCGCTGCTTCCTGGCCATCGCGGAGGAGTCCAGCGTGACCGGGGCGGCGGTCCGGCTGCACCTGGCCCAGCCCACCGTCTCGCGCGCTCTCGCGGCGCTGGAAAAACATCTCGGCATCCGGCTCGTCGACCGCTCCACCCACCATCTCGCCCTCACTGCCGAGGGCCGGGCCTTCCGCGACAAGGCGGCGGCCGCGGTGGCCGCGTTCGACGAGGCGCTGGACCCCGGCCGACTGCGCAGGTGGCCACTGCGGCTCGGGCACGCCTGGTCCGCCCTCGGCCCGTACACGACCCCCTTGCTGCGCCGCTGGCAGCAGGACCACGCCGACACCCCGCTGGAACTCCTCCGCATCGACGACCGCACGGCGGGCCTGTCCCGCGGCGAGGTCGACGCGGCGGTGCTGCGGGGCCCGGTGGACACGCCCGGCCTGGTCACCGAGCTGCTCTTCACCGAGCCCCGCGTGGCAGCGGTGACGTCGGACGGCCCCCTGGCCGCACGCACCTCCCTGACCCTCGCGGAACTGGCGGCCGGGCCGGTCATCCTGAACACGGTCTCGGGCCTGACGACCCTCGACCTCTGGCCGCCGGAGCACCGCCCGACGTCCACGCTCACGGTCGCCAACACCGACGACTGGCTCACGGCGATCGCGGCAGGCCGGGGCACGGGGGTCTCGGTGGCCTCCACCTCCTCGATGCACCCGCACCCGGGCGTGACGTACCGCGCCCTGTCGGACGCGCCACCGGCACCGGTCCTGCTGGCGTGGCGCGAGAGGGCGCCGCATCCGGCGATCCCTCAACTGGCGGCGCTGGCGCGGGAGGTGGCGGCGTCGAAGCACTGACACTTGGCCAAGAGGCCACGTATCTATGCGAGAACGTGACTCAGGGGCTAGCCGGGCTTGCCCCGGGGCAATCACTCTCCGTAGCTTGCTGTCGACCGCTAAGGGAAGGGATCACATGGAATTAACCATGATCGCCGGCGGCCCGTGCAGTACGGGGGACGACGACAATTGCAATGCCGGTGACTGCCCCACCGTCTTCGCCACTGACCGACCGGACATGCTCGCGGTACAGGGCTACGACGTGGCCCACCGGACACCCAAGGGCGAGTCCGTCGTCCTGCTGCCCGAGGAAATCCTGAAGGAGGCCGCACGTGCCCGTGGATGGCTCTAGCCCTGTGCTGCTCGACGGCGACGAGTGGAAGGCATACTTCCGCAACTTCAAGCGCTCGGCATTCCGGCTTGAGGTGCACCAGGTGTACACAATGCCGGGCGAAGCCGAGACGTTCCGCAACTTCCTCGCCGGTGAGCCCATGCCGGAAGGCTTCAATTCGACGTGGCACCAGACGATCCAGGGGCACGCGGCGGCGGGCCGGAGCATGACCCGGGCCAAGCTGGTTCGTAGGCCATTGACGGACTACAGCCGCTACCTGTTCGAGTGGGGCATCGCAGGAAACGTCGCGGCCGGGGAGGACTACCGGATCGTGGACGTGACGGAACGGGAGGTCGACCTGCCGGACCAGGACTTCTGGATATTCGACGAGACGACGGTGGTGCACCTGAACTACCGGCCGGACGGGACTCAGATCAACCGGGAGTTGATCGAATCCCCCAACATAAGCCAGTACCTCGCATGGCGCGACCTGGCCCTAGAGAGTTCCGTTCCCTTCAGTGACTATCGAGCCTGAGCATCAAGCAAGAGAGCGGAAAAACTTGGCGGAGGCCCTCAAGGACCTCCGCCTTGCCGCCGGGCTGAGTGGTGAGCGCCTGGCGGTTCGCTGCAACATGAGCCAGACGAAAATCAGCCGCATCGAGACCGGTCGCGCCCTGCCCAGCGTGATCGACGTCGAGCGGATTCTGGCTGCTCTCGGAACGCCGCAGGAAGTGACCCAAGAACTGCTGGTACTGGCCCGCAGGGCGAACGTCGACTACGCGTCATGGCGGGCCTACGCGCGCGTCGGCCTTTACCACAAGCAGGCTGAGTTGCGAGCCCTGGAGCAGTCGTCCCGGGTAATGCGCCATTTCCTCCCTGCCGCCCCGACTGGGCTGCTGCACATCCGTGAGTATGCCGAACAGACGCTGTCTCGGACGGTTGCCAGCGAGCCGTCCAGAGACGTCAGCCGGGCCGTTGAGGCGCGCATGGAGCGTCAGGCCGTCCTGGACGACACTTCCCGGAGCTTCACGTTCTTGCTGACGGAGCAGGCCGTCAGGTGGCGCAGGGCAAGCTCACGGATAATGGCTGCCCAGTGCGCGCACATGGCCGATGTTTCGCTGAAGCCGAACGTCGAGATCGCGATTGTTCCGCAGGTTGTCCAGGTGCCCGCTATCCCGTTGAACATCTTCGTGATCTACGACGACCGCCTGGTGACCGTCGAGCTGTTCTCCGGGGAGGTGGTGCTGCGTGACCCCAGGGACATCTCTCAACACCTTGACCTGTTCGACCTGTTCCTCAGCCATGCTCTGACGGATACGGCAGCGACGGCATTCTTGAGAGACGCCGCCGATGAATTTATGCAACAACGCAACTGAGGCCACCAGGCAGTTGGAATCGGTACAACAATGACTCCATGCCGACCGAACAGAGGAATCCAAATCAGCAGCCTCCGCAGCGGGGTTGGCGGATGGATCCGATTCCAAGTCGCCCCGCCTACAAGAATGACGACGGGAACGTTCGCATTCCCATCTGGCTGACAAAGAACGGTCGGCACACGGCGGACACGGAAATGGTTCTGCTTCCCTCCGAAGCCGAATTGCTGAGCGAACGGCTGACCGACGCCATCGGCGCCTCTCGGTCGACCCTGCAGGCACTGCTCCACGCCCATGTCATCGCCCAAGGCCCCGGCGTCACCGTTGTGTCCAAGCTCCCCCACTCCGCCTGAGGCGGGCCCCACCGGCTTCCGCCCGCGGCACGGGCGGGGGGCGGCCACGCCCTGTGGTCGCCAGACAATCAGGAAGGCACGCCCATGCAGAACGGAACCGACCTCTACGCGCTCGCCATCGACTGCGCCGCATTCGCCAAGGCGTGCGGCGGCAACACCCACCCCGACGGCGAAGCCTGCGTGACCCTCGCCCGCATCGGCGCGGACGCCTGGGCGCTGGGTGACAGCAAGCGGCCGGGCATGGAGCCGTTGCGCTTCACCACGGCCGAGCTGGACGCCGCGGGGATCGCCCCGGAGCGGTTCGGCCTCTCGGCCTAGAGGGCACCCAGCCGGCCTCGGCCCCTTCCCCCAGGGGCCGAGGCCTCCAACCACACTGAACGGGGTGCCAGTTGCACCATCACTGCTATCTGTGGGCGGGTCCGAAGCAGCGGTTCGACCAGGAAGCCCTTCGTCGTCCCCCACACCCCGAGCCTCCCCCCGCCGGCAGCAAGCCGGAGCTGATCCAGCGGTACCGCGACGTCCTCGCCGACTTCCCCGTATCCGATCTGCCGCCCCTCGAGACGGCCCACTGGCTCATGAAGCCCCAGGATCTGATCCGTGGGACGTGGGACGAGCCGAAGAGGGCTGCGGAATGGCTCGGTGAGCGACTGACCGAGTATGTGCGCCGATTCGCTTCCCCATCGGACCGAGACACCACTCGCATGACCGCGCTGATCAACTCCGCTACTGAGCGTCTTGGTTGGGGTGGCGACATGTCCCTGGGCTTCTACCTCGAACGACCCGCGTTCCTGTCGTTGGCCTTGGTGACGTGCTCCCCCAACAGCACCGCACCCGATCTCGACTGCCCGGCTCCCCGCCCCCAAGTCGCGCCTACGTCAGGGTGAGGCCTGGAAACCGTGAGAGCGACGCGATCGACCCGGCCGAGGCCGCGGTACTGCGGCATGCCCTGGGACAGCTCGCCGCCGCCGGCCTCACCGCGCGGTGAGGCCGGTCGATGGACCAAGCCACCCTCCAGCGGCGTCACCTTTCTGCACGAGCTTGGTGGCACCTGAGGCCCGGCCCGGCTCGCGTAAGAGTGAGCCGGCGGGCCACCCCGCCACCCCCCTGATAGACAGGACCCATGAAGCGCGACGAGCTGTTGTGGTTCCTTCGCAGGTACAAGCTCGCCGTCCAGGCGACAGTAACCCCGGACGGAGCACCCCAGGCCGCGGTCGTCGGATTCGCGGTCACTGACGAGCTCGAGATCGTCTTCGACACCGTCGAGACGACCCGCAAGTGCTTCAACCTGCGTACCGACCCCCGCATCGCGCTCGTGATCGGCTGGGACGACGCGATCACCGCGCAGATCGAGGGCGTCGCGGACTTCCCCACCGGCCCCGAGCTCGAACGCCTTCAGCAGTGCTACTTCGCCGCGTATCCCGACGGCCGGGACCGGCTCGCCTGGCCCGGCATCACCCATGTGCGGGTACGGCCGACCCGGGTGCGGTACAGCGACTTCACCCAGGACCCTCCGCTGGTCGAGGAGCTCGCGATCGGGTGATCGGTCAGCCGTCCAGCCCCTCCGCCAGCACCTCCGCCAGATGCCGCGCCCGCCGCCCCTCCACCTGCTCCAGTTGCGTACGGCAGGAGAAGCCGTCCGCCAGGACCTCCGCGGACTCGCCCGCCGCGCGGACCGCCGGGAGCAGTTGGTCCTCCGCGCACGCCACCGACACCTCGTAGTGGCCCCGCTCGAAGCCGAAGTTGCCCGCGAGTCCGCAGCAGCCGCCGCTCAACTCGCCCTCCAGACCCGCGCGTTCGCGAAGCCTGCGGTCCGCCGCGTCGCCCAGGACCGCGTGCTGGTGGCAGTGCGTCTGGCCCGCCACCGGGCGGTCGATCCGGGGCGGGGTCCAGTCCGGGGCGCACTCCTCCAGGGCCTGGGCGAAGGTGCGTACGGACGAGGCCAGGCGGGCCGCCCGTGGGTCGTCGGACAGGAGCTCCGGCAGATCCGTCTTCAGGGCCGCCGCGCAGCTCGGTTCCAGTACGACGACCGGGACGCCCAGCTCCAGCAGCGGTTCCACCGTGTCCAGCGTGTGGCGCATGACCGTACGGGCCCGGTCGAGCTGGCCCGTGGAGACGTACGTCAGTCCGCAGCAGACCCGGCCCGGCGGCAGGGCGATGCCGATGCCCGCCGACTCCATGACCTGCACCGCCGCCCGGCCCACGGACGGCGACAGATGGTCGGTGAACGTGTCCGGCCACAGCACGGCCGTACGGCCGGCCGCGAAGACCGCCGTCCGGTCACCCATGTGCTCCCGCAGCCAGCGCCGGAACGTCACCGGCGCGAGCCTCGGCAGCTCGCGCTCCGGCGCGATCCCACCCAGCCGTTTCGCGAGCGCCGCCAGCGGCCGGACCCCGGCCGCCGCGTTGGCCACCCGCGCGAACGGCGCCGCCGCCCGCAGCCACACCGGCAGCCACCCCATCGCGTAGTGCGAGGCCGGCCGCCGCCGGCCCGCGTAGTGGTGGTGCAGGAACTCCGCCTTGTACGTGGCCATGTCGACTCCCACCGGGCAGTCGCTCCGGCAGCCCTTGCAGGAGAGACACAGATCCAGCGCGTCCCGCACCTCCTCCGAGCGCCAGCCGTCACGGACGACCTCGCCCGCGAGCATCTCGTGCAGCAGCCGGGCACGGCCGCGCGTCGAGTGGGCCTCCTCGCCCGTGGCGCGGAACGACGGGCACATCACATCCGTACCTGAACTCAGCCCGGCGACACGGCACTTGGCGACGCCCACGCACCGTCGCACCGCCACCGAGAAGTCCCCGCCGTCGTGCGGATAGCCGAAGGCGACCTCCACCGGCTTCTTCGGCAGCACCTCGAAGCGGAGGTTGGCGTCGAGGCGGTCCGGGCGGGCCAGCATCCCCGGGTTCATACCGCCCGCCGGGTCCCACAGGTCCTTGAACCGGCCGAAGAGGCCGACCAGTTCGTCGCCGTACATCTTCGGCAGCAGCTCCGCGCGCGCCTGACCATCGCCGTGCTCCCCCGACAGCGAGCCGCCGTGCGCGACCACGAGCTCCGCCACCTCCTCGGAGAACCGCCGGAAGGCCCGTACGCCCTCCGCACTCATCAGGTCGAAGTCGATACGGACATGAATACAGCCGTCCCCGAAGTGCCCGTACGGCGTACCGCGCAGACCGTGCTCGGCGAGCAGCGCGCGAAAGTCCCGCAGATACGCGCCCAGCCGGGCCGGCGGCACCGCGCAGTCCTCCCACCCCGGCCACGCCTCACCGCCGTCGGCGGTCCTGGTCGCCGTCCCCGCCGCGTCCTCCCGCACCCGCCACAGCGCCCGCATACCGGCCGGGTCGTCCACCACCGTGCCGTCCAGCGCCTCCGCCGCCCGCACGATGCCGTCCGCCCGCGCCCGCGCCTCGGCCGCGGTGTCGCCGCCCGTCTCCACGAAGAGCCAGGCCCCGCCGCGCGGCAGCCCCCGCACGTCCCGCACCAGGTCCTCGGCCATGCCCTCGACGGTCAGCGGGCGGTACGCCAGCAGGCCCGGGGCCGCATCCGCCGCCGCGCTCTCGTCGGCGTAGCCGAGCACGGCGAGCGCCCGTGCGCGCGGCGCCTCGACCAGCCGTACGGTCGCCTCTGTCAGCACCCCCAGCGTGCCCTCGCTGCCGCAGAAGGCCCGCGCCAGATCTACGCCCTTCTCGGGCAGCAGAGCGTCCAGCGCGTAGCCGGAGATACGCCTCGGCAGCCCGTCCGGGAACCCGGTCCGCAGCAGCGCCAGATTCCGGTCGACCAGTTCCCGCAGCCCCGTCGGCGCCCCGCCCTCCCAGCCCTGCCCGAGCCGCAGTTCCGCGCCGCCGTAGGTGAGCACGGACAGATTCCGTACGTTGTCGGCGGTCGTTCCCCACGCCACCGAGTGCGAGCCACACGAATTGTTGCCGATCATCCCGCCGAGCGTGCAGCGGCTGTGCGTGGACGGGTCGGGTCCGAACGTCAGCCCGTGCGGCCGTACGGCGTCCCGCAGGGTGTCCAGGACGACGCCCGGCTGCACCACCGCCGTACGCGCCGCCGCATCCACCGCCACCACCGCCGTCATATGGCGGGTGAAGTCCAGGACGACACCGATGCCGGTGGCCTGACCTGCGATGGAGGTCCCGGCGCCGCGCGGCACCACCGGCACCCCGTGCCGCCGGCACACCTCCAGGGCGGCGGCCACGTCCTCGGCGTCGCGCGGCGCGACGACGCCGACCGGCACACGCCGGTAGTTGGACGCGTCCATGGTCATCAGCGCCCGCGCGGCCGCGCTGAAGTCCACCTCGCCGCGCACCGCCCGGGTGAGCGCGCGCGCCAGTTCGCCCGCCTCCCGGCTCTCCCGCCCGCCCCGGCCGCCCCACCGTCCCTGTCGCTGTTCAGCCATGTGTCTCAGGATGCCCCTGTCTCTCTCGTCACACCGGAAGGAAACGTGCCAGCTGCGCAGGCTGCGCCGCACCGCCCGCAACGAAACCCCACAAGAACTTCCCAATGCGATCGGCAACTCTCCTATAGTGACGACAACTTGATCAGGAACAAGCGGCTCCAGTTACTGCCACCGCCACCCCCGGAAGGCAACACTCGATGACCGGCACCGACGAAATCCGATGACCCGCGTCACGCGGGCGGTCCCTCCGGCGCAGCCCCACCCCACGCTCGCCGGGACGACCGCCAACACTCTGAAGATCGTCGTCGTAGGCGGCTTCGGAGTCGGCAAGACGACCATGGTCCGCTCCGTCAGCGAGATCCGTCCGCTGCACACGGAGGAGGTGATGAGCCGCTCCGGCCGCAGCCTCGACGACACGACTCGCGTACGGAAAAAATCCGACACCACCGTCGCCTTCGACTTCGGCCGGATCACGATCGACGAAAACAGCGTCCTGTACCTCTTCGGCGCCCCCGGCCAGGAACGCTTCTGGTTCCTCTGGGACCGCGTCTTCGCCGGCACGCTCGGCGCGGTCGTCCTCGTCGACACCCGCTGCCTCGACGACGCCGGGTACGCGATCGACCGTCTTGAGCACAACGGCACGCCCTTCATCGTCGCCGTGAACGACTTCGGCGGCCCGTTCCACAGCGACGAGCAGATCCGCGACGCGCTCGCTCTCGGGCCCGAAGTACCGCTGATGGAGTTCGACGCCCGGGACCACTCCTCCAGCAAGTTCGTACTGATCGCGCTGATCGAGCACATGCACGCGCTGTCCTTGCCCCACAAGGACTGAGGCGCAGCTCAGCGGGGCCCCGGCGGCCGAGACGGCCGTCTCATCCGCCGGACCGCGTATCCGTCCTGCCCCCGGACCGGTATACGCTCCCGAACGTGGCTGAGATCCAGATTCCCGCTGACATCAAGCCCGCCGACGGCCGTTTCGGCGCGGGCCCCTCCAAGGTGCGTACGGAGGCGCTGGACGCCCTGGCCGCCACCGGCACCTCTCTCCTCGGTACGTCCCACCGCCAGGCCCCGGTGAAGAACCTGGTCGGCGCGGTGCGCGACGGCGTACGTGACCTCTTCCAGCTCCCCGAGGGCTACGAGGTGATCCTGGGCAACGGCGGCTCCACCGCCTTCTGGGACATCGCGACGTACGGCCTGATCGAGAACAAGTCGCAGCACCTCGCCTTCGGCGAGTTCTCCTCCAAGTTCGCCAAGGCCGCGAAGCTCGCGCCGTGGCTGGCCGAGCCGACCGTCATCTCCTCCGACCCGGGCACGCACCCGGACCCGGAGGCCGAGGCCGGTGTCGACGTCTACGCCTTCACGCACAACGAGACCTCGACCGGCGTCGCGGCCCCGATCAAGCGTGTCGCGGGCGCGGACGAGGGTTCGCTGGTCCTGGTCGACGCCACCTCCGGCGCGGGCGGCCTGCCGGTCGACATCGCCGAGACGGATGTCTACTACTTCGCCCCGCAGAAGTCCTTCGCCTCCGACGGCGGCCTGTGGATCGGTGTCTTCTCCCCGGCCGCACTCGAGCGCGCCGCCCGTATCCACGACTCGGGCCGCCATGTCCCGGAGTTCTTCAGCCTCCCGACGGCGATCGACAACTCGCTGAAGAACCAGACGTACAACACTCCGGCGCTGGCCACGCTCTTCCTCCTGAACGAGCAGCTGACCTGGCTGAACAGCCAGGGCGGCCTGGACTGGTCGGTCCGGCGCACGGCGACGTCCTCGCGGACGCTGTACGGCTGGGCCGAGGCGTCCAAGTACGCGACGCCGTTCGTCATCGACCCGGCGAAGCGCTCGCAGGTCATCGGCACGATCGATTTCGCGGACGAGATCGACGCGGCGGCGGTCGCGAAGGCGCTGCGCGCCAACGGCATCGTCGACACCGAGCCGTACCGCAAGCTGGGCCGCAACCAGCTGCGCGTGGCGATGTTCCCGGCGATCGACCCGGCGGACGTCGAGGCGCTGACGGCGTGCATCGACTACGTGATCGAGAAGCTGTAACCGAAGGCTGTACGACGAGGGGCCCGGGCGCGTGTCGCGTCCGGGCCCCTCGTCCGTGCGCACTCGGCCCCGGATGGGCCACCGCGGGCGTGCTGCCCTCCCTCGCTGTCCAGGAGGGCTCGTCTGCGGTCTGCTGTGGCGCCGGGCGCGACGGGCATCGTGTCACCTGTACGGCGTGCACTCACACGTGCGAGTGACGGGCCGCGCACCGGACACACGGTCGTCCACCGGCCTACGATGATGGTCTCGACACCAGCCACCAGGAGGCCCGCATGTCTGCCGCAGCAGCCGAGCACCCCTGTGACGGCGAGCCGGAGACACTGCTCGAGACGGCCAACCGTCTCGCGGAGCAGCACCCCGGCTACCGCGTCGAGATCATCGGAGGCGTCCTCACCGTGGCCCCACCACCGGACGGTGCCCATGCAAGGGCTTTGACCGACCTCATGATCCCCTTCCTCGCCGCAGGTCTGCACGGCGAGGAGTCAAAGGTGCTCCAGGCGGTCGGCCTCTGGCTGCCGGGAGGTCCGGATGACTACGCCATCCCGGACCTCGCCGTCGTCGATTCCGACTTCGAAGAGCACCTCGTCGAGAACAACTGCTACGACCCGGCCGTCTTCCGGCTGGTGTTGGAAGTCACCTCCAGCAACTACCAGCAGGATCTGCGCAACAAGGTCACCGCCTACGCCGAGGCCAAGATCCCGGCCTACGTGATCGTCGACCGCAAGCACAATCGCGTCCATGTCCTGACGGACCCCATCGCCAACGACTACGACACACACCGCATCCACGCAGCGGGCGAGCAGATCGCCCTCCCCGGGTCGATCGGCGCCGAGGTCAAGCTCGACGTGGCAGCTCTCCTGCAGGCCGGCGAGCGACACAGCTGACACCGCGCCTAGCGGCTCAGTGATGACGGCCGCCCGAGGTACGCCCGCTCGGCGAGTGACCATTCGTGGCACCGGTCGGGCGTCAGCGTCATCGGGAGGCACGACGGTCAGCCGCGCCGCAGCAGACGCTTTACGCCGAGAACAAGCGCGGTGGCGCCGGCGAGGACGATCAGCCCGTACGTGACGGTCCTCTTGTTGCCGCCATCGCTTCCGGCGGCCGAACTCCCGCCCTTGGACGGCGACTTGCTGTCTCCGTCCGAAGCGGAGTCCTTGCCGGTCGGGACCCGCTCCACCCCGCTCTGCTTCCCCTCCGAGCCGAACATCAGCGCTTTCCCGTCCAGCGTGTACGTGACCGACTCGGCCTGCCCCTGAAGCGGCGCGCTCACCCGGTGGTCCGCGCCGAGCTTGCCGTCCTTCCACACGTATCCGCGCGCGCTGAAGTACGAGCGCAGCACCAGCTCCTTGCCGTCGGGCGAGAAGGCCCCGTCCGTCACCCACGGCACCTCCCCGATCCGCCGGAAGACATTGGTCCCGGAGGCGGTGAGTGTGGCGGGGCCCTCGTACAGTCCGCCGCCGCCGTCGTTCTTCGATGCGATGTAGACCCGGCCGGTCTTGGGATGGACCATCAGCGCCTCGGCGTTGCGGGCGCCGTCCGCGTACTTGACGGTGTACTGCGTCGCCCGGACGGTCATGTCCTTGAGGGCCTTGGGCTCGGGGAACTTGTAGATCCAGACGTGGTCCCAGCTGCCGTTGAGGTTGTCGCCGATGTCGCCCACGTACACGTTCCCGTCGGGCCCGACCGAGATGGCCTCCATGTCGCGGGGCTTCCCGACCCCCTCCAGAGTGACCGTCGCGACGGTCTCGCCGGTCTTTGAGTCGACAGCGAAGACGCGCGGCTCGTCCTGGTCGTTGTGCGTCCAGTAGATCCCGGGGTGCGCGCGACTGGCCGCGAGCCCGCTGGACTCCGTGATCCTCGGGTCCTTGATCGTGAAGCCGGAGTCGTCGGAGGCGGCGGGGCCTGCGGCGAGCAGCACGACGGCGGAGGCAACCCCGATGGCGGCGGACCCGGTGACGTACGGAAACGAACGCATGCCCCCCAGCCTGCCATCTCGCGCCGACATGATCAGCTCGCGCCGCCGACGGCCTCGCCCTTGCCGCCGCCCGTTGTCGCCGTGGCCGCCATGGCCGCCATGGCCGCCGTTGTCGCCCTTGCCGCCGTGGCCAGCCTCACATCGCAGATGCGCGGCTTGATCCGACATGATGACCCCCATGCGTTTCATGTTCGTCGGCGACTCCATGACCATCGGACGCGCCGGCGACTACAGCTGGCGCTACCGCATGTGGCAGCACCTCAGCACATCCTTCGACGGCCCGCACGAGATCGTCGGCCCGCGGACCGAGCTGTACGACACGGTGGCGAACGCGCCGGTGTCGTACGCGTACGCCGACCCCGCCTTCCCCGCCGAGGCCCGCCGCCACCTGTCCGGCTGGGGCGAAGGCTGGCTGCACATGGCTCCGCTGATCCGGGAGACGGTCACGGCGGAGAAGGCCGACATCCTGCTGGTCTCGCTCGGCCTGATAGACCTCGGCTTCTACACGGACAGCACCCAAACCGCCCTGAACGCCCGCCAGTTCATCGCCGAGGCCCGCGCGGCCAACCCGCATGTGCGGATGGTCCTGTTGCCGGTCATCCCGAACATACGGGCCCGGTCGGACGCCCCGTTCGCGGCGGAGTGCGCCCGCTTCAACGAACTCCTGGCGAAGGCGGTCGCGGACCTGGACACCGCGGCCTCGCCGATTCTGCTGGCGTCGCCCCCGGAGTCGTACGCCCTCGACACGGACACGTACGACGGTACGCACCCGGGCCCGACGGGCGAACACAAACTGGCGGCGGCGTTCGCGGGGGCGTTGCACGAGGCGTGGGGGCTGGGCGGGCGGTACGGGGCCGTGGCGGCCGGCGTCAGCGCGTCAGGGGTTTGACCGCGCCCCTGACACGCAAGGCAATCGCGAGATCCGCGAAGTCGAGCGCCCGCTCCTTGTCCTCCGTGCCGGACGCGCTGTCGACGAGAGCCTGCGACCACCAGGCGTCGAGGAACGCCACGAAGTCCGGCCCTTCGGACAGCGTGGCCAGCTCACGGTCCAGGTCAGGGAGCCGTTCGGGCTTCAGGGCCGCACGGATCCCCTGGAGGTTGCGCGGAACCATGTCCCCCGTGAAGCCGAGGTCCTGCCGGGCCTCCACCAGGATGTCGCTCCATGTCGCCATGCCCCTACCCCTCTTCTGGACTGTCTGGCGGGCTACGGCAGCAGCGTAGGGCGCGCTACGCACCAGGGACGCCTTCCTGCAGGAGTGTCCGCCAGGACACCGCTCTGGCCGGTGGCCGGGGACGGGAGGCCGGGCCGAGGCGGCACGGGCCGCAGCGGGTCTCGTCCCCCACCGGGCGGAAGACATGGTCCTCCCCCGGCCCCTCGCAGATCACCAGCCCGTGCGGTGTGGGAGCAGCGGCCTCAGGGGCGGCCGGGAGCTTGTGGAGCAGCCGGAAGCGGAGGAAGCCCACCGCCGAGCGGATGCCGTCTGCCGGGAGGCCCGTCGTCAGGGCGTGCCGCAGCTCGGCCGCCGGGATGCCTCGTCGCAGCCATTCCGCCGCCGCGTCCGCCAGCCCTCGCGCCTCCCGTACACCGATGAGGAGTTGCCGGTTGGAGTGGCGCAGCGACAGCAACACCCTCTCGGCAGCCGCAAGTTCGGCCTCCGGCTCGCCTTCGGGAGCGGGAGCGTCCGGGTCTTCGGAGGGTGGGTGGGGAAGGTTCTTCTCCCGTTCTTCTTTGGGAGGAGTGCCGACGATCCGTTCGTCCGGTTCACCGACCGTCGGGGGCCGCTCGTTCGGCGGCTCCTCGGGTGGGGCCCCGTTCCGGAGCCGGGACGCCTCCTCACGCGTGAGGGTGACGTTCGAGAGGAGTTGGTCCGTGGACCAGCGTCCGCCTTCGCCCTGCCACCGCCAGACGTGCAAATACCCGCAGGCTTCGAGGAGTTCCTTCGCCCGCTGGTAGGCGCGGGTCTTCATACCCAACTTTGCCGCGTGTTCGCCGAGAGGCCTCGCCGGCTCACCCTCGGGGAGACCCTGTACGTACAGGAGGAGGATCTTCGCGTCGCTGCTCAGCCCTGGATGGCGTACGACGTCGTGCGAAGCCTTCGTGAAGCGCCGAAGGGGCGCGATAGCATGCCTGAGCATCGCGTGGACCGCTTTCCACTCGTGGTGGTGGAACGCGTTCCACCGTGGTGAAGGTCCTCGGACTGGTGTTGGCGCACCGCCGGGGACCGCCCCGTTTCACGGAGCGTGATGACCCGATCACCGTACAGCACACATGACCGTCTCGTGCAACAACTCCGGCTCTACGAACGGAGCTTCGATTGACGGGCGGGACCGCCAGTCCAGCGGCCACGTCAGCCCGTCGAACGCCGGCACCCCGATGAACGCGGCACTGCGCCCGTACCGACTGAGCGCCCGCGCGCCCGCCGGCCAGGTGTACGCGGAGACGGACTGCGGGGGCAGCAGGAAGTACATGTTCCGCTCACCCGTGGCCTCCCGGACGATTGGCCCGGCGCGGAAATCCGTGAACTGCATGAGTTCGTAAGCCACTTGCTCGGCCAGCATGCCCGCGATGCGTACGGCGTCGAAGTGGATGCCCGCGTGGCGCAGGGCGTGTCCGGATGCAGGCACCCAGGTGGGGGCACTTTCTCGGTTCATGAAGGAGACGATTCCGCGCCGGGGTTCAATGTGACCAGCACCACACGACGGTCGTGCAGGTCTGTGCACTCGGGGAGGACGTTGTGCACTCCAGTGAACGAGGTTCGAGGTCGTTCGGCGCGTTACTGCGCTTCCACCGCGAGCGGGCCGACTTCTCGCAGGAGGCGTTGGCCGGGCGCATCGGATTCTCCAAGTCCCAGGTGGCGATGGTGGAACGGGGAGAGCGGCAGCCGAGGGGCAAGTTCGTGCCGTACGCGGACGAGGTGCTGGGTGCACAAGGTGCACTGGTCGTCGTGGCGGAGAAGGAGTTCAAGGCCAGTGGACTCAGGCAATGGACCGAGGACTTCCTGGTCGAGGAACAGAAAGCGGCCGCCCTCCACACGTACCAGAGTCATTTGATCCCTGGCCTACTCCAGACCGAGGCGTACGCTCGGGCCGTCTGCTACTGCAACTGCTATCCGACACTCGACGATGACGAGATCGAGAAGCGGGTGGCGGCACGGCTGGAGCGCCAGCAGCTCTTCCATCGCAGGCCGCCGCCAAATGTCAGCTACGTGCTGGAGCAGAGCACGCTCACCCGCCCCCTTGGCGGCCCGCCGGTTCTCAAGGAGCAGTTGCATCACATCCTCGATGTAGGACGTCTGCGACATGTCGAGATCCAGGTCATGCCCCACGACAGGCAGGCCCACGCCGGGCTTGCAGGGCCCATGATTTTGCTGGAAACAGCCGAGCGCCGTCAGCTCGCCTATGTAGAGGGACATCGAGGCGGGTATTTCGTAAGCGAACACCCGGACCTGGGAGACATGTTCGGTAAATATGGCATCCTGCGGGCGCAGGCCCTCGATCCAGCAGAGTCCGCGACACTGATCGAACAGGTGGCACAGGGACTATGAGTTCGACCCTCAACTGGTTCAAGAGCAGCTACAGCGACGGCGAAGGCGAATGCGTCGAAGTCGCCGTCGACTGGTTCAAGAGTAGCTACAGCGGTAGTGAGGGCGAGTGCGTCGAGGTGGCCACCTGCCCCGCCACCATCCATGTCCGTGACTCCAAGGACACCACCCGCCCCGCCCTCACCCTCTCCCCCACCGCCTGGACCGCCCTCATCGAGACCGTCAGGCGTACGCCGCCCACCCGGTGATCGCAAACTTGGACCCGTCGCGACGGACCTCCACCGCGCCCGCTCCCCCGAAGTGCGCAGGGACCACCAACTCCCCCTCGTCCGCAGCGCGTTCGAGGACGCTCCTCCTGCTCGCCGCCGCGCGCTCCGCGTCTTCGTCGAAGCAGCTGTTGCAGGACGGTTCGAGGATCTGCACCGGGCTGTGCAGCAGATCGCCGACGAACACCGCCCGGTCGCTCCCGGACGCCAGCCTCAGCACTGCCGAGCCCGGCGTATGGCCGTGCGCGGACTCGAGCGTGAGGTTGGCGTCGATGCGGTGGGTACCCTCCCACAGCACCGCCTGGCCGGAGCGGTGCACCGGCTCGATGCTGTCGGCGAACACCAGCCGCTCGATCTCCCGGCGCTCGGGACCACTTCCGGAGCCGTCCGGGCCGAAGTGAGCGTTGTCGGCCGCCGGAAGCAGGTAGCTTGCGTTCGGGAAGGCGGGCACCCACTCGCCGTCCTGCTCGAGGGTGTTCCAGCCGACGTGATCCGCGTGAATGTGCGTGTTGACCACGACGTCGACCTCCTCCGGCCGCACTCCGGCCTGGTCCAACCGACTCAGGAAGTCCGTCTTCAGGTTGTCGAACGGCGGGGCACCGGGCCGCTGCCGGCCGTTGCCGACCCCCGTGTCGACCAGCACCGTCTTCCCCTCGCTGCGCAGCACCCATGTCTGCACCGTGGCGACGAAGCTGTCACTGTCCGGCTCCCAGAACTCCGGCGCCATCCACTCCTTGTTGTCGCTCCAGACCTCCCCCGGGCAGTCCGGGACAATTGCCCGGGTGGGGCCGAACGGCCCCTGCAACTCCCTGACCCTGATGACCTCGACGTCACCCATCATGATGCGGTCCACGGTCGCCACCTCTCATCGGCTGCTCTGTCCCGGTCGAGCCTAGGAAGGGCATGATGAGCGGCTCAATGCCTGTGCTGCTCAATCGGATACGCGCACGACTCAGCGGTGGTGCGTATCGCTACGCTGGCGCGATGGATGTCGTCAGTGACGCGATCTCGGCCGTCCGCATCGGGCGCCCCTCGTCCAACCGGGTCCGGATAGCCGGAACTTGGTGTTCCCGCTTCGACGCGTACGACGGAGCAGGCTTCCACGTCGTACTGGAAGGCAGCTGCTGGCTGCAGCCCGACCGCGGCTCAGCGGTCTCCCTCGGCACGGGCGATGTGGTGCTCCTGCCGCACGGCGCGGGCCATGTGCTCGCCGACAGCCCCGCCGACCGGCGCGTGCTCGAGGCGGCGGTCCCCTTCGAGCGCTGGGTCGACGGACACGGACTGCGGATGGCCGCGCCTCCACCACCGCCCGCGGACGCACCTGGCGCGGCGGAGCTGCTGTGCGGCAAGTACCGGCTCGACCGCAGCCATACGCACCCCCTGATGGCGGAGCTGCCGGACATCGTCCATCTGCCGAACCGCGTCGGCAGCCACCCGGAACTGCGCGCGGCGATCGACCTGCTCGGCCGGGAGATCGGCGCCCACCGCCCCGGCACGGGCGTGGTCGTCCCCGGGCTGCTCGACCTGCTGCTCGTCTACATGGTGCGGGCCTGGATGACGGACGGCGCCTACAGCGCCAGCGGCTGGCCCGCGGCGCTGAACGACCCGGTGGTGGCCGGGGCGCTGCGCCTGCTGCACGAGGATCCAGCCCAGCAGTGGGGCAATGATCAACTCGCCGCGCAGGTAGGCGTATCCCGGGCCACTCTCGCGCGCCGGTTCACCACCCTGGTCGGCCGCCCGCCGATGGCCTACCTGGGATGGTGGCGGCTGACCCGTGCGGCCGCCCTGCTACGCGACACCCAGGAGCCGCTGGACATCATCGCCCGTCAGGTCGGCTACGGCTCGCCGTATGCCCTCTCCCATGCCTTCAGCCGACAGTTCGGCACGACGCCGGGGCGATTTCGTGCGCAAGCGGCGTCACCGGTGAGTGGGTGACGCCGCCTCGCGGTCCGTACCCGGCCGTCAGAAGACGAACGGGCCGGGGAATCGCGGGGTTGGCGTTGCCGGTGAACGTCGCCGTGTCCGAGCCGTTCTTGGTGAGCGTGAGGGTGGATTTGACGGAGTTCGCCGAGAGGTCGATAAGCGAGGTGATGGCCGAGGTGGACACGAGCGTTGCGGTGTCGGAGCCGAACGGGGGACCCCGGGCCTGATGGGCAGTCAGCGACTGCTGGCACTGCGGCATGCACACCTCAAGAACACAAGGCCGGTCCCATGAGCCGTGACCGGCACCGGCACCGGCACCGGCACGGCCAAATCCAGCCGCGGCATCGTCACCCCCCGTACGGGCAATCGGTCGCCAACTGCCTTTACAGAAAGGGTCTGTTGTAGATCGGCCGACGGAACTACGCTGGCGCGATCACAACGCCTGCAGAAAGGCTCCACACCATGCGCAAGCTCAGCCGCGTCGCCGCAGTCGCCGGCGCCGCCGCCGCGATCGCCCTCGGCAACGTCTCCAGCGCCGAGGCCGCGAGCACCTGGTACGCCTACGCGCACACCTCCGGAACCGCGTACGGAACGTTTACGGACGACGGTGACACGTTCAGAGCCTGCGACACCAAGTCGGACGGCCTGGGCGTCTGGCTGAAGATCACTGCCACCTGGTACGCGGGCCCCAACGACGTGCCGTACACCGGCAGCTTCGAGCGGTACTTCACGCCGAATGCCGGCAACTGCACCAACTACACGCACGGCAACCTCGTCGAGGACCGCACGGTCAAGCTCACCGTCTGTCTCGGCAACACGGTCAATGGCAGCACCAGCCGCTTCGACTGCGGCTCGACCATCACCGCCAAGTCCTGACGCTCCCCGGCCGCTGCCCGAGTCAAGCCGTGCGGACGCGCGAGCCGCGGCCGCACGGCCACGCCGTCCTTACGCGGACCGCGATGCTGCTGCAACCCTTCAAGAGCAGCTACAGCAGCGGCGACCAGGACGAGTGCGTCGAAGTCGCCGTCGACTGGTTCAAGAGCAGCTACAGCGGCGACCAGGGCGAGTGCGTCGAGGTGGCCACCTGCCCCGCCACCATCCATGTCCGTGACTCCAAGGACACCACCCGCCCCGCCCTCGCCCTCTCCCCCACCGCCTGGACCGCCTTCATCGAGGCTGTCAGGTAGGCCGGTTGGCCCAGGTAGCACGGTTGTCGTCGCCCCCTCCCCTCGCCCTCACGCTCGCAAATCGTCGCCTTCTGAGCCAGGACCCGATGCAGGGCCGGACAGAGGCGGGTGTCTTCTCGAGTACGCCTACGAGGCTGGAGAACGGACCCGGCGCGCCTGGCAACCGCACTCAGAATTAAGATCACTTACTCATTCGCAAGGGGGAAGCATGCGCAAGATCATCACTGGTTCGGCTCTGGTCCTGGCCACGGCTCTGCTGACGGGATGCGGCGGCGACGACGGCCCGGCGACCACCGACAAGTCCGCGAAGGCGGACGCGAGCGGGAAGTCGCAATCTGAGGCCGGGAGCGGCGAGGTCAAGCACGAGGTCACCCTCGAAGTCCTTGGTACCGGCACCTCACAGGTCTACTACAACCTCGACACCAACAAGATGGAGAAGGTGACGCTGCCCTGGAAGAAGACGGCGACGATCACCTTGACGACCGACGCCGAGAAGAGGATCGGCACTTCCGTTTCCGTCGTCCCCGGCTCCGTGACCGGCTCCGACGGCATGCTGCACCCCGCGGCCTGCGTCATCACCGTTGACGGGAAGAAGGTCTCGGACAACCAGGGCGGCAAGTCGAACAAGATGTGCGAGGCCAAGGTGAAGTGAGGCTCCCCGGTTGGGCGTGACGCCACGCCGACCCGGCCGGCGCGGACAGGTCGAACACAAGGCGACGCCACCTGCGGCCCCGGGCGTTTGTCGACGGGAATCTCTCGCCTCGAAGCACTGCGTCCCGCCGCCTGATTGCGACGGGACGCAGCAGGGCCCATCATTTCGCGACAGTGTCCACGCGAGTACGTGACGCCGCCCCGAGCCGACACCCGGCGGTCAGAACACGAACGGACCGGGAGCCTGCGCCGAAGTGGCGTTGCAGGTCGCGGTGATGCCGAAGACGACGACCTGCAGCGACTTGGCCTCCAGGCTGTCTCCCGAGGCGACCGTTCCGGTGAGCGGCCCGGTGGACACATCGCCCCCGGCGGGGATCGCCGGGTTGGAATTACCGGTGAACGTCGATGTTCCGGAGCCGTTCTTGGTCAGCGTGAGCGTCGACTTGACCGAGTTCGCTCCGATGTCGATGGGTGATTTGATGGCCGAGGTGGACAGGCTGATGGTCGCGGCCGTCCCGTCCTGAGTGGCGGTGAGCGTCGCCGTGCCCGAGCCGAACGATCCGCAGTCGAACGAGATGGTGGCGGTGTCCGGCGTCACCGCGTTCGCGGCTGGTGCCATCACGAGCGCGCCTGCGGCCAGTACGCCGGTGCTCACTAATACGCCGAATCCGAGTCTGCCGTGCTTCATGGGGTCCCGCCTTCATGTGGGGGTTACGGGCTGGCGTCGCCGACTGCCACTGCGCGGGCTCGCGGGATCCGTGGGGTGGGGGGTGTGGGGTGGGGGGTTACCCAGGGGCTCGATCCCCGCGCCGGCAAAAGATGGGCCTGATGGGCAGTCAGTGACAATTGCATTGGGGCACGGGCTCCCTGAGATAGCAAGGCCGATCGCGGTGACTGTTGACATGCACCGGCCAGATCCGGCCGCGTTCTGACAGACCCACGCGAGTGGGGTTCGCCCACGCTCACCGGCGAAACCACCCGTTTGCCTCCCAAGAAGCACTGCTACCGGGTGATCTCATGGTGCGTGCTGACCCGGACCGGGTCGCGAGCCCGGTCCATGTCCTTGCACCAAGGACGGCCGCATCCTCACCTGCTTTCTCGTGGACTTCCGCGGCCGTTCGTCCCCCCATGTCGCCCTCGAACCGACAGCGGACACCCGCGAAGCGCAACGTTGCGTTCGCACGCCCGGGTTCACGACGACACCGAGTAAGCGGAAGGCGATGTGCATGGCAATCAATGGTGCCCGTACCACCGATTTCCGAAGACCACACCTTCAACGACTGACGGCGACGATCGCGTTTCTTCTCGGGCTGGCCCTGCTCTGTTCGGCGGCAGTCCTGACAATGGCGACCAGCGCACGCGCGGCTACCGCACCGGGCCTGGGAGCCGCCGCAAGCTTCGGGGTGCTGGCCGGCTCGGAGGTCACCAACAGCGGCCCCACCTACATCCACGGGGATGTGGGCGTCAGCCCGGGAACCATGGTCGGTGGCTTCCCACCCGGAATCGTGAACGGCTCGATTTACACGGCCGCAGCCGCAGCCCAGGCGCAGCTCGACCTGACCGACGCATACGACAACGCCGCGGGGCAAATCCCGAGCACCCCCGTGGCAGGAGACCTCGGTGGCCAGACCCTCATCCCGGGCACCTACAAATCCACGAGCACGCTCGGCGTCACCGGGACGCTTACGCTCGACGCCCAGGGGGATCCCAACGCGGTCTTCCTCTTCCAGGTCGGATCGTCGCTGAACATCAGCACCAACAGCACCATCGCGCTCATCAATGGCGCTCAGCCGTGCAACGTCTTCTGGCAGGTCGGCATCACGGCGAGCCTGATGACAAATGCGTCCTTCCAGGGCACGATCATGGCGCTGACCTCGATCACGGTGGGCGCCAACGCCAGGGTCGAGGGCCGGCTACTCGCACGGAACGCCGAGGTGACGCTCCTGAACGACGTGGTCCTCCGGCCGAGCTGCATCATCGGGCCGTCAGGGGCGCCGGGACCCAGCGGCCCCGCCGGACCGAGCGGACCAAGCGGCGCACCGGGCTCCACCGGACCAAGCGGCGCACCCGGATCCCCCGGACCGAGCGGACCAAGCGGCGCACCGGGCTCCACCGGACCAAGCGGCGCACCCGGATCCCCCGGACCGAGCGGACCAAGCGGCGCACCCGGAATTCCCGGCCCCGCCGGCCCCAGCGGACCAAGCGGCACGCCCGGAATTCCCGGCCCCGCCGGCCCCAGCGGACCAAGCGGCGCACCCGGATCCATCGGCCCATCTGGCCCCGCCGGCCCCAGCGGACCAAGCGGCGCACCCGGATCCATCGGCCCATCTGGCCCCGCCGGCCCCACCGGACCAAGCGGAGTACCCGGATCCCCCGGCCCCACCGGACCAAGCGGAGTACCCGGATCCCCCGGCCCCACCGGACCAAGCGGAGTACCCGGATCCGCCGGCCCATCCGGCCCCAGCGGCCCCGCTGGACCTACGGGCCCGACCGGACCGAGCGGCGCGCCGGCAGAACCACCCGGAGGACCCGGTCCGACTGGTCCCCCAACCAGTCCCCCCGGAACTACGAAGCCGCCCAAACCGACCGGCAAGCCTGGAACGGGCCGTCCGCACGACGGCCACTCCAAGCCGGGCAAACCACATGAAACCGGACCCCACAAGCCGACACATCCCCACGACTCAAAGGGCCCCGATCATCTGGCGGACACCGGCTCAGGCGACCTTCACGCTTCAATGGCGGGCATGGGGGCAGCGCTGCTCATCGCGGGCGGCCTGGGCATGCGCCGTACCAAGAAGCGCACCCCCGACACCCGATCAGGCAGTCATGACGGGTAGCAAGGCAGTTCAAGCAACCGACCGGTAGTGCACATCGCTACCGTCCGCCCCCGTCCACGGACAAGTTCACCCGTGGACGGGGGCGCTGTCGTCAGGGGTCGAGACGGGAGAGGCCGTCACCCCACTACGCCCGCGTCAGCCGGTTCGCGAACGTCGACATCGTGTACGTCCCGATGCCCATCACCACCTCCAGCGCGTTCTGCTCCGTATAGCCCTGCGCCAGGAACGCCCCCAGTTCCTCGTCGCCCACGCCCCCTGCCGTACGCAGTACCTCCAGCGCGAACTGCCGCACCCCTTCAAGCCGTTCGTCGTCGAGCGGCTTCTGCTCGCACAGTGCGGCGATCAACTCCTCCTCCGCGCCCAGCGACCGCAGCTTGCCGGTGTGCATGGCGACGCACACATGACACTCGTTGCGCGTCGCGACCGTCATGACGACCACCTCGCGCGCGACCGGCTCCAAGGTCGTCTGCTCGAACATGGCGCTGAGCTTCAGGAAGCCGTCCAGCAGGTGCGGTGACGCGGCGAGCTTGGCGACCGCGGACGGCAGATGGCCAAGGTGCTTGATGGTCGACTCCATGGAACGGCGCGACGCGGCCGGAGCCGATTCCAGGGTGTGTTCGGTGAACATGTGGTGGCTCCTATAATCGACAACGTGGTTGACGATAAAAAGGTAAACCAGGTTGTCGAAATGCGCAACGGCCTTGCCGACACGCCGGGTTACGAGCTGCCCCTGCTCCTCTTCGCCGGGTTCAGATCCCTGATCGACCGGCTCCACGCCGAGCTGGCCGAGCAGGGCCACCCGGACGTCCGGCCCGCGCACGGCTTCGCCATGCAGGCGATCGGCGCGGGCGGCGCGACCGCGAGCGAGATCGGACGGCGGCTCGGCGTCTCCAAGCAGGCGGCCGGCAAGACGGTCGACCGGCTCGTGGCACTCGGCTATGCCGTACGCGCCGACGACCCCGCCGACGCCCGCCGCAAGCTCGTCCGCCTCACCCCGCACGGCATCGACGCGCTGACCCGTTCGGCCGCGATCTTCGACGAACTGCGCGCGGAGTGGGCCCGCACGCTGGGCGCGCGGCGCGTGGTCGAGATGGAGGAGGCGCTGCGTACGGTCGTCCCGGCGGAGGCGTTCCGGCTCGACGCCGCGGGCTGGTTCGGCGGCGCGTGACGTCTTCTCGACACCGGCGTGTCCCGGTCACCGTGCGTATCGTTGTACTGCGCGGCTGCATGCGACCCCGCTGCAGCGGGGAGGAGCGCCACGATGACCGTCGTAGAGAGCGGCAGGATCGACATGGCCGACGACAACGCCGAGCGCTTGGACGAGTGGTTCGAGAGGCTTGAGCAGATGCCCGTCCCCGAAGGATTCAAGGTTGAGATCGTCGGGGGAAGCGTCTTCATGTCGCCGCAGCGGAACGCCCATTGGCAGATCATCCGCAGGATCGTCAGTGCACTGGAAGACAAGTTCGGCATGGATGTCGAGGTGCTGTCGGACGTGCGCATCGATTTCCCCGGCCCGGAGAACGGCTTCTGCCCTGACGTGGCAAAGCTCCGCGACGGAGCGGTGCCGGACAGCCGAGGCCGCTGGCGCTTCGAGGACGTGGAGTTCATCGCCGAGGTGATTTCCAAGGGCACCGCCCTCAACGACTACGGCCCCAAGAAGATCGCCTACGCCGTCGCCGAAGTCCCCGTCTTCTTGATCGTTGACCCGTACACCGGTAAGTGTCTCCTCCACACCCAGCCCAAGGACGGGGACTACATGACCGAGACGAAGGCCGCTTTCGGGCAGCCGGTCGACCTCACCAGCACACCCCTCGGCCTCACCCTCCCCACCGAGAAATTCCCCCGCGACTGACCCCGACGTACCGCCTCGTGCCGTTGGGCTGGTTCGGCGGCGTGTGACGAGTTCTCGACACCGGCGTGTCCCGGTCACCGTGCGTATCGTTGTACTGGCGGCTGCATGCGATCGAGCGGCAGCGGGGAGGAGCGCCACGATGACCGTCGTAGAGACCGACAGGATCGAGATGGCCGACAGCAGCGACGAGCTCAGCTTGGACCGGATGTTCGAGTGGCTCGAGAAGATGCCCGTCCCCGAGGGATTCAAGGTAGAGATCGTCGGGGGGAACATCTTCATGTCGCCGCAACGGCAGACCCACTGGGAAATCATCTTCGACATCGCCCAGCAACTGAATGCCGCATACCCCCGGAATCGGCTGGCAGCCGACGTACGCATCGACTTCCCCGGGCATCTCAACGGCTTCGCCTGTGATGTGGCAGCGATGGCAGAACGATCGGTGAAGGATCAGAACGGGCGTTGGCGCTACCAGGACATCGAGTTCGTAGCCGAGGTCATCTCCAAGAACACCGCCACCAATGACTACGGCCCCAAAAAGGCTGCCTACGCCGACGCAGGCGTCCCCGTCTACCTCATCGTGGACCCGTACACAGGCAGGTCCCATCTCCACACCCAGCCCAAGGAGGGGGACTACCTCAGCGAGCTGACCGTCGGCTTCGGCGCACCGCTCGACCTGACCGGCACTCCCGTAGGACTCACCCTCACGACCGACGAATTCCCCCGCGACTGACCAGCGGCCATCCTTGCCTGGAGCGTGCTCCAAGGCGTTGGCTTGGTACCCATGAAGTACACACAACTCGGACGTACCGGACTCAAGGTCAGCCGACTCGTCCTCGGGACGATGAACTTCGGGCCGCAGACCGACGAGGCCGACAGCCACACGATCATGGACGCCGCGCTCGGCGCAGGCATCAATCTCTTCGACACCGCCAATGTCTACGGGTGGGGCGAGAACAAGGGCCGCACCGAGGAGATCATCGGCAGCTGGATCGCCAAGGGCGGCGACCGTCGCGACAAGGTCGTCCTCGCCACCAAGGTCTACGCGAACATGGGCCCCGAGGGCGACGCCTGGCCCAACTACGACCGGCTCTCCGCACTCAACATCCGCCGCGCGGTCGAGGCGAGCCTCAAGCGGCTGCGGACCGACCACATCGACATCTACCAGTTCCATCACATCGACCGCCGCACGCCGGTCGAGGAGACCTGGCAGGCGATCGACACCCTGATCCAGCAGGGCAAGATCATTTACGCGGGCTCGTCCAACTTCCCCGGGTGGCGGATCGCCCAGACCAATGAGACGGCCCGCCGCCTCGGCTCGTACGGGCTGGTCAGCGAGCAGTGCCTGTACAACCTCGCCGAGCGCCGCGCCGAGATGGAGGTCATCCCGGCCGCGCAGGAGTACGGCCTCGGGGTCATCCCCTGGTCGCCGCTGCACGGCGGGCTGCTCGGCGGTGTGATCCGGAAGGAGCGCGAGGGCGGGGCGGGGCGCAGCGCGTCCGGACGCTCGGCGGACGCGCTCGCCAACACCGAGGTGCGTGCGCAGATCCAGGCGTACGAGGACCTGCTCGACAAGCACGGCCTTGAGCCCGGCGAGGTGGCGCTGGCCTGGCTGCTCAGCCGGCCGGGAGTCACCGGGCCCATCGTCGGCCCGCGTACGGCGGACCAGCTGGCCTCCGCGCTGCACGCCGTCGAGCTGGAGCTGAGCGAGGAACTGCTGTCCGCGCTGGACGAGATCTTCCCGGGGCCGGGGCCCTCGCCGGAGGCCTTCGCCTGGTGACGGGCGCAGGCGTGGTCGGTCAGGCTTGGGGCGTGTTTCCAGAAGTCCCGCCGCCCGCGGCACGCCCCAGAGGCTACTGACCGACCACGGCCGCCACGGCGACGATCGCGAACATCAGCACAAGCACACCGGCCATGATCTGGTTTCTGGTCTTGGGATTCACGGAACGAGGTTAACTCGCCCGTTCGGGTGGACTTGACCCCGTCCCGCCACCCAGCGGCCAGCGGCCCACCGTCTCGTACCGCGGCTGCTCGCCCTGTACGCCGCTGACCGGCAGATTGCTGCGTACGAGCGCGAGCTCGGCCACCTCCCAGGGCGTGCCCTCGAAGGTGTCCAGCCCCTCGACGTACGGACGCAGATCGGCCTCGTCGCGGCTGCGGGCGATCGTGAGGTGGGCCTGATAGCGGCGGTGCTCCTCCATGCCGATCCCGGCCCGCCGCGCCGCAGCGTCGGCGCGTTCCGCGAGCAGGCGCATCTCCTCCAGGCCGCCGGCGGCCCCGACCCACAGGGCCCGCTGCCCGAACCGCCCGCCGCCGTGGAGGCGCAGGGCGAACGGGTGGGTCCTGCGGGCGGCCCGCCCGAGCCGCTCATCCAGCTCGGGCAGCAGCGCGTCCTCCACCTCACCCATGAAGGCGAGCGTGAAGTGCCAGCTTTCCCGGCCGGTCCAGCGCAGCCGGTCAGCGGCGGGGAGGGACCTCAACCGGTCGACGGCGAGAGCGAGTTCGCCGACTGCCGGGGCGGGCGGCAGTACGGCGGCGAAGAGTCTCATGACCCGAGTCTGTCAGCCCCGACGGTCCGGGTCGGGCAGCCCGACGGGTTCCGGTCAGGCCGCCCGACAGGTCCCGGTCAGGCAGTCCGACGGCCCGCGCAGGCCGCCCGACAGGTTGAGGTCAGGCGGCTGTCGCCAGCTGCTCCCTCGGTACGAACTCCAGATGCCGGCGCCCCGGCCGCAGATCTATTTTGAGGCGCAGCCCGCCCACACGGGCGAGCATCACGCCGACTCCGATCGCGGCGACCAGCGCCACCGTGCCGCCCGCCGCGAAGCCGATCCGCGGTCCGTACGTGTCGGTGACCCAGCCGACCAGGGGCGCGCCCAGTGGCGTACCGCCCACGAAGACCATCATGAACAGGCTCATCACGCGGCCTCGCATGGCCGGTTCCGTCGCCATCTGGATGCTGGAATTGGCCGTGACGTTGACCGTGAGGCCGAACATCCCGATCGGCACCATCAGCACCGCGAAGATCCAGAACTGCGGCGCGAACGCGGTCACGATCTCCAGGACACCGAAGAGCACGGCCGCGCCGACCAGCACCCGCAGCCGCGAGGTACGGCGCCGGGCCGCGAGTAGCGCGCCCGCCAGGGAGCCGGCCGCCATCAGGGTGTTGAGCAGGCCGTACGTACTTGCGCCGGAGTGGTAGACGTTGTTGACGAAGGCCGAGAGCCAGATCGGGAAGTTGAAGCCGAAGGTGCCGATGAAGCCGACGAGGACGATCGGCCAGATGAGTTCGGGCCGGCCCGCGACGTACTTCAGTCCTTCCCGCAGCTGGCCCTTGCCGCGCGGCGCGCGCTCGACCTTGTGCAGCTCGCTGTTGCGCATCAGCAGCAGGCCCGCGATGGGCGCGATGAAGGACAGACCGTTGAGCAGGAAGGCGTAGCCGCTGCCGACAGCCGTGATCAGCACACCGGCGACGGCGGGGCCGACGAGGCGTGCGGACTGGAAGTTCGCGGAGTTCAGGCTGACCGCGTTGCCCAGCTGGTCCGGGCCGACCATCTCGGCGACGAAGGACTGGCGCGCCGGGTTGTCGACGACGGTGACCAGGCCGATGACAAAGGCCGTGAGATAGACGTGCCACACCTGGACATGGCCGCTGAGCGTGAGCACGGCGAGCGCCAGGCCGGTTAGGCCCATCGCGAACTGGGTGGCCAGCAACAGCCGGCGCTTGGGCAGCCGGTCGGCGAGCACTCCGCCGTAGAGGCCGAAGAGCAGCATGGGCAGGAACTGCAGCGCGATGGTGATACCGACGGCGGACGCGGATCCGGTCAGGGTCAGCACCAGCCAGTCCTGGGCGATGCGTTGCATCCAGGTGCCGGTGTTGGAGACGACTTGCCCGGTGGCGAAGAGCCGGTAGTTACGGATCTTCAGCGAGCTGAACATGGTTGTAGGGGCTGGTGCGGGTGCGGAGTCTGCTCCGGGTCCCGGACTCAAAAGGGTTCGCCTCTTCCATGGTGCGGTGATTAGAGGTGTGCGAGCTTCTCCAGTACGGGGGCGGCTGCGCGCAGCTTGGCCCACTCGTCATCGTCCAGCCCTTCGGCGAGCGAGGCCAGCCAGGCATTCCGCTTGCGGCGGCTCTCCTCGAGCATGGCTTCCGCCTGCTCGGTCGGGCTGACCACCTTCTGCCGGCGGTCGTCGGGGTGCGGCTCGAGCCGGACCAGTCCCTTGGCCTCGAGCAACGCCACGATCCGGGTCATGGACGGCGGCTGGACATGCTCCTTGCGGGCCAGCTCACCGGGGGTGGCATGGCCGCACAGGGCAAGGGTGCCGAGCACCGACATCTCGGTGGGGCTCAGCGATTCGTCGACGCGCTGATGCTTCAGGCGTCGGCCCAGCCGCATCACGGCTGAGCGCAGGGAGTTCACGGCGGCGACGTCAGCGTCATTGCCATGGGACAGGTCAGGCATGTTTGTTAGCATAACTCATTACCCAACCTAAAGACCAGTCGATTCTCCATGCGCCGACCAGGACGTCGGCCAGGAGATCATTTCGTCACTCATATGAGTGAGTCACATCCAGAAAGTGACACAGCGGCCGCGGGTATCCGGCAACCCTGGCTGATATGGGATCGACAGTCCTCAGCCTGCGGATAGACGGTGAGCTACTCGACCGGCTCAGGCACCATGCCGCCAGACGCGGAATGAGCGTCCAGGACTATGTGGTCCGGACGCTCATCCGCGATGACTTCGACGAACGCTTCCAGGCGGCCGTCGAGGAGACAGAGAAGTTCTACGGTCTTACGTGAGACCCAGCGCGGGCATCGCGTAGTAGAAGACGAACACCGCGGACACCACGTACATGGCCACGGGCACCTCACGGCCCCGTCCGGCCGCCAGCCGCAGCAGGCTGAAGGTGATGAAGCCGATGCCGATGCCGTTGGTGATCGAGTACGTGAACGGCATCATCACCATCGCCAGGAAGGCCGGCACGGCGACGGTGAAGTCGTCCCAGTCGATGTCCCGGACCGAACCGGCCAGGATCAGGAAACCGACCGCCAGCAGCGCGGGCGTCGCCGCCTGGGACGGGACCATCGTGGCGAGCGGCGTGAGGAACAGCGCCCCCGTGAACAGCGCACCGGTGACGACGGACGCCAGGCCGGTACGGGCCCCCTCGCCGACGCCCGCGGTGGACTCCACGAAGCAGGTGGAGGCCGAGGACGAGGTCGCGCCGCCCGCGGCGACGGCGATGCCGTCGACGAAGAGCACCTTGTTGATACCGGGCAGCCTGCCGTCCTTGTCCAGCAGCTTGGCCTCGTCGCCGACGCCGAGGATCGTGCCCATCGCGTCGAAGAAGCAGGACAGCAGCACGGTGAAGACGAAGAGAATGCCGGTGAGGTAGCCGACCTTCCCGAAGCCGCCGAACAGGCTGACCTTGCCGACCAGACCGAAGTCGGGCGACGCCACCGGGTTGCCGGGCCACTGGGGCGCGGTCAGTCCCCAGGACGGGACCGTCGCCACGGCATCGATGACCATCGCGACGATCGTCATCGCGACGATGGAGATGAGGATCGCGCCCGGCACCTTGCGGATGATCAGCGCGAGCGTGAGCAGCGCGCCGAGGATGAAGACGAGGACCGGCCAGCCGACGAGGTGGCCGCCGACGCCGAGCTGCAGCGGCACGGGGGTGTTGGCGGCGTCCGGGATACGGGAGACGAAGCCGGAGTCGACCAGGCCGATCAGCATGATGAAGAGGCCGATGCCGATCGCGATGCCCTTGCGCAGGCTGCGGGGCACGGCGTTCATCACGCGCTCGCGCAGTCCGGTGGCGACCAGCAGCATCACAACGAAGCCGGCGAGGACGACCATGCCCATCGCGTCCGGCCAGGACATCCGGGGCGCGAGCTGGAGGGCGACGACGGTGTTCACACCGAGGCCGGCCGCGAGCGCGATCGGGACATTGCCGATCACGCCCATGAGCAGGGTGGAGAAGGCCGCGGTCAGCACGGTGGCGGTGACCAGCTGGCCGCCGTCGAGCTGATGGCCGTACATGTCCTTCGCGCTGCCGAGGATGATCGGGTTCAGCACGATGATGTACGCCATCGCGAAGAAGGTGGCGAATCCGCCGCGCACCTCGCGGGCGACCGAGGAGCCGCGCTCCGAGATCTTGAAGAAACGGTCCAGGCTGCCGGAAGGCCGGCGGGGAGCCGGGGGCCGGTCTGCGGAGTCGACCTTGGCGGTGGCCGAGGGGGGCATGCGGAACCTCAGTCATACGGGGAGGGGCGGGGACGGAAAAGAACAGCTGACAGTAAAAAACTGGCCAGACTTGTATCTTCCAACAAGCAAAACCAGTCATCTGTAAGCAGTTTCAGTATGAATACATAAGGCAAAGATTTCTATCTCCGCGCGTAGACCCTTGGGCCGCCCCGCCCCTTGCCCAGCCCCTGTCCGGCCGCCGACCGGCCCCGCGGCCTCGGCATACATGCCGCCTACACTGTGCGCATGGCGAAGTGGACCCCCAAGCACGAGGCACCCGAGCCCCTGGAGGGGCCCGTCGTCGCCACCATCACCGGCGGCACGATCCTCTGGTTCGTCCTCTTCCTCGTCCAGATCCCCTTCTACAGCTGGTTCGACGACCGTGACCTGATGTGGTGGGTGTGGACGTGTCTGGCCGGTGGCGGACTCGGGCTGATCGGCATCTGGTACGTACGCAGGCGGGACGTGGCGATCAAGCGCGCGAAGGCCGCCGAGGCGGCGGAGCCGGGTTCCTCTGCCGCTGCGAGCGACTGAAGCAAGCGACTGAAGTCAAGTGCCCCTTACAGCGCCCGTACTGCCACAGGACCATTCGCGTCCTACCGAGGTCTGATCTCCGGCGCACTCGGCGGGTGAACCGGCCCCTCCGGCCGTACCGTCGAAACCATGACGCAGCGGGCGAGAATCGACGCGGACGGCCCCGAGCCCGGCGGACCGACCATCGACGCGGGCTCCGAACTCGACCCCGTACACCCGATGAAGCTGCCGCGGTCCGCGATCGCAGTCCCGGCCACCGGGCTGACGACGGCCGAGGTCGCCGAGCGGGTCGCCCGCGGTGAGGTCAACGACGTTCCCGTACGCAGCTCCCGCTCCACCACCGAAATCGTCCGCGCGAACGTCTTCACCCGCTTCAACGCGATCATCGGCGTGCTGTGGGCGATCATGCTCCTCGTCGCGCCGATCCAGGACAGCCTGTTCGGCTTCGTGATCATCGCCAACACCGGTATCGGCATCATCCAGGAGCTGCGCGCCAAGAAGACCCTCGACGGGCTCGCGGTCATCGGCGAGGCGAGACCGACGGTACGGCGCGACGGAGAGGCGGCCGAGATCTCCACGTCCGAGATCGTGCTCGGCGATCTCGTCGAACTCGGGCCCGGCGACAAGGTCGTCGTGGACGGCGAGGTGGCCGAGGCCGACAACATGGAGATCGACGAGTCGCTGCTGACGGGCGAGGCCGATCCGGTCATCAAGCACCCCGGGGATCCGGTGATGTCGGGCAGCTTCGTGGTCGCGGGCGGCGGGGCGTTCACGGCGACGAAGGTGGGGCGCGAGGCGTACGCGGCGCAGCTCGCCGAGGAGGCCTCCCGCTTCACACTCGTCCACTCCGAGCTGCGCAGCGGCATCAGCACGATCCTCAAGTACGTGACCTGGATGATGGTCCCGACCTCGATCGGGCTCATCATCAGCCAGCTCGTCGTCAAGAACAACAACTTCAAGGACTCGGTGGCCAGGACCGTCGGCGGCATCGTCCCGATGATCCCCGAGGGCCTTGTGCTGCTGACGTCGGTCGCCTTCGCGATCGGCGTCATCCGGCTCGGCCGCAAGCAGTGCCTGGTGCAGGAGTTGCCCGCCATCGAGGGCCTCGCGCGGGTGGACGTGGTCTGCCTCGACAAGACGGGCACGCTGACCGAGGGCGGTATGGACGTATCGGAGCTGCGGCCGCTGGACGGCGCGGACGAGACGTACATACGGAAGGTGCTGGGCGCTCTCGGCGAGTCCGACCCACGGCCGAACGCCTCGTTGCAGGCGATCATCGACGCGTATCCGGACAGCGAGGAGTGGCGCTGCACGGAGTCGCTGCCCTTCTCGTCGGCGCGCAAGTACAGCGGCGCCGCCTTCAGCGAGGGCGACGGCGACAACTCCACCTGGCTGCTGGGCGCGCCGGATGTGCTGCTCCCGGCGGCCGACCCGACGCTGGGCGAGATCGGGCAGCTCAACGAGCAGGGCCTGCGGGTGCTGCTGCTCGCGCGGGCGGCGGGCGACCTCGACGCGGCGGACGTAGCAGCGGAGGCGAGGCCCACAGCGCTGGTGGTGCTGGAGCAGCGGCTGCGTCCCGACGCGTCCGACACGCTCGCGTACTTCGCCGACCAGAACGTCAGCGCGAAGGTCATCTCCGGCGACAACGCGGTGTCGGTGAGCGCGGTGGCAGGCAAGCTCGGTCTGCCGGGCGCGGCGAACACGGTGGACGCGCGCCGGCTCCCCGCGGAGCAGACCCGGATGGCCGAGGCCCTGGACGCCAACGCCGTCTTCGGCCGGGTCACGCCGCAGCAGAAGCGCGACATGGTCGGCGCGCTGCAGTCCCGCGGCCACACGGTCGCGATGACGGGTGACGGCGTGAACGATGTCCTCGCACTGAAGGACGCGGACATCGGCGTCTCGATGGGGTCGGGCTCGGAGGCGACGAAGGCGGTCGCGCAGATCGTGCTGCTCGACAACAGCTTCGCGACGCTGCCGTCGGTGGTGGCGGAGGGCCGGCGGGTCATCGGCAACATCACGCGGGTGGCGACGCTGTTCCTGACGAAGACGGTGTACTCGGTGCTGCTGGCGGTGCTGGTGGTGTGCAGCCAGGTCGAATACCCCTTCCTGCCCCGGCATCTGACGCTGCTCTCGACGCTGACGATCGGTATCCCGGCGTTCTTCCTGGCGCTGGCCCCCAACAAGGAGCGGGCGCAGCCGAACTTCGTACGCAGGGTGATGCGGTACGCGATCCCGGCCGGCGCGATCGCGGCCGCGGCGACGTTCGCCACGTACCTGCTGGCCCGGCACTACTACAGCGGCCCGGGCGCCCTGGACGCGGAAACGAGCGCGGCGACGCTGACGCTGTTCCTGGTCTCGATGTGGGTCCTGGCGATCATCGCCCGCCCGTACACCCTGTGGCGGGTGTGCCTGGTGGCGGCGATGGGGGTCGCCTTCCTGATCGTGCTGGTGGTGCCGTGGCTGCAGAACTTCTTCGCCCTGAAGCTGGTGGGCACGACGATGCCGTGGGGGGCGGTGGCGATCGCGGCGGCGGGGGCGGGGCTGCTGGAGGTGGCGTGGCGGTGGGTGGACCGCTCGTGCGCGGGAGTCCGGCCGACCACGAACTCCCCAAAGAACCTGGGGTGAAGAACCACCTGCCCTCCCTCCCCTCCCCCGCGTCACCCGGACGGGTGACTGGCTTGCGGGGGCGGGAAGTTGGCGGTTACGTTCGCCGCAACAACCCCAGACATATGATCGGCCCCCGGCCAGGACGGCAATCCTGATCGAGGGCCTCACCGATCAGGAAGAAACCCCTTCCCGATGGCTGAACCGCAGTCTAACGCGCGCCTGCGCGCCGATGCCGGGGCACCGACCTCCGGCGTGATCCACGTCCGCACCCGCCTCACCGCCGACTTCACCGTGATCGCCAACGCCCTTGCGCAGCGTCGCGGAAGCGCGGTCACAGTCGGCGTCGCGGCCTACATCGCCTCCCTGCCGGACGGTGCGTCCGTGAGCATCGCCGCACTGTGCGAGCACTTCACGGAAGGCGAGATCCTGATCTCGCGGGCGCTCCGGGAGTTGGAGGCCTCCGGCTATCTGGAGCGACGGCGCGAACGCGGGCACGGCGGCCTCATCCGTACGAGGACGTACTTCTACGACGTGCCGGGACAGGGCGACCCCAGACCGGCGCCGCCTGTGCCACCCCGGCCGCGAAGGTCCGCGGAGCCGGAGACACACAGGAAGACACCCCGGCCGGAGGCTGCCCCGGACACCGGCCCCGCCCCCGCCGCTCAAGTCGGGCCTGTGCCTCCGCCCGAGCCTGCGCAAGGGCTGACACCTCCCACGGCACTGGAGACAGGGGACGCCCCGGATACCGCGCCCCCTCCCCAACTCGCCGAGGCCGACCGGCAAGCCGTCGTCATCCTCGCCTCGCTGCGTATCCGCGACCGAAGGCTGATCCTGTCCCGGCGGGAGGTCGCCGAACTCGCCCCGGCCGTCAGCCAGTGGCTCGCGCAAGGCACCGGACCCGAGGAGATCGCCGAGCTCCTCACCACGGGCCTCCCGGACCGCTTCCGTTGTCGACCGGCTCGCATCCTGGGCTTCCGGCTCCGCGATCTGCCCGTCGCCGCACCCACCCAGGTCGCCGCGCCTCCCGTCCTGCCTTGGCAGACCTGCGACGGCGGCTGCGAACGCGCCTTCCGCGCCGCGGAACCCGGCCGCTGCCGCGACTGCCCGCCCGAGGACGTGATCACGGCAGGTCCTGCCATCACCCACGACGATCACCTGCGAGCGGCATGCTGAGCCAGGCGTGTGCCGCCGCTCCCCTCGTGGGAGCCTGGTTGTGCGACGATGCGGGACCTGACAGCAGCGGGAGGTGGATCATGGTCGACAGGTTTACGGACGGGCTCCTCACACCTACGGAAACGTCCTCCTACCTTGAGATTCCATCGTCGACCCTCACCTCCTGGCTGAGGGGCAGAGCCGCCGGGGCCCCGCTCGTGCACCAGGTGGAGCCCGTGCGCAAAGGCCAGCCCTCGGTGCCGTTCATCGCCGTGGCCGAAGCCCACGTCCTGCGCTCCCTGCGCTCCCTCGGCCTGCGGATGAGCGAGATCAGGGAAGCTGCGGCCGCGGTGCGGGACGCCTTCGACACCCCCTACGGCCTCGTCTCGAAGCGGATCGCCACCGACGGCGTGGACATCTTCGTCGAGCACGGCTTCGGTGATCTGCGCAGAGCCCGGGACGGGCAGGCCCCCATCCACGAGGTGGTGTCCGAGTACCTCCGCTACCTGACCTGGGACGCGGACGACGATTTCCCTTCGAGCCTGCGTCTGAGGCAGTACCCGGATTCCGTTCCGGTCGTGATCGACCCGAGGTTCGGCCGTGGTCTCCCCGTCATCGCGGCCAACCGCGTCCCGGTCAAGGCCGTCACCGACCTCTGGGAAGCCGGCGAGACCGTCGAGGACATCGCCTACGAGTTCGGCATGACCCCTGAGCAGGTCGACTCGCTGTGCCACGCAGTGGTGCGCCTTGCCGCCTGAGTTCTTTCTCGACCGCAACCTCGGGCGGCGCGTCGCGGAGGAGTTGAGGGCACGCGGCTGGGCGGTTCACTGCATCGTCGACGTCTTCCCGGCCGACGCACAGTACATCCCCGACGAGGAATGGATCGCCCACGGCCTCGACCAATCCTGGGTCCCTCTGTCGAAGGACGGACGGATCAAGACACGGGACCTGGAGATCCAGCCCGTTTTAGACCGCGAGGCAGTGCTCTTCTACCTCGACAACCAGCAGCTTCGCAGTATCGAGATGGTCGAACGGCTCGACGCACACCGCAACGCGATGTACCGGGCCATCGAGAAGGGCAGCCCCGCCGCTTATGCCCTGCGGCATGACCGTATCGAGCGCACTTGGCCGTGACACTGGGCTGCCGCGATGACGGCACCGCCGTTCGACTCGCAGGTGCGGGACTGCTCGTCGAGCTCAGCAGACGGGCTGCCTGGCAGCCCTCGCCCCGGCCCCGGGGGCTGAAGCCCCCGGGGCCGGGGGGCGGGATCCCACCCCCTACCGCTACGCGTCGAACCAGCGGTCCCGCGCCAGTTCCTCCGTGCGGGACGGGTCCTCCAGCAGTGCCGCCACCTCGAAGCGGCGCGGCCACTGGCCCGCCGCCCAGGCCAGGCCCGCCGCCACGCCCTCCAGGGTCGATGCGTGGATCACGCCGTCCTGGGTGCGCCGCCAGTCCAGTTCGACGCCGCCCGCCACCAACTCCTCGTGCTCGACGTACGTCGCAGGGGTGCCGCTCCCGAGCAGGACGTGGACGGACTCCGGGACCTCGTGTTCCTCGCCCTCCGTGGTCACCTCCGCCGAGACCGCCTCGCCCAGGCGGCGGACCTGGAACAGCTCCGCCAGCTCCGCCGCCCGTGACGGCGCCACCGGCAGCAGCGGCAGGCCCGCCGTCAGCGGGAGCAGATCCGGCGCGTCCGCCACCACCGCGTCCGAAGCGTCGACGACCCGTACCTCGCCGTCGACGACAACCCGCAGCTCGTCAGGGAGCGTGACCTGATCCGGGTCGAGGTCCGCCAACGCCGTGTACAGGGCGTGGAGTTGCGCACCGGACACCTCGCGAGAGGGATCGGCGAGCCGGCCGAGCAGCTCCGCCGCCCCGCCCGGCTCCTCCAGCAGCGCGGCCAACGACGTGCGCACGCCCAGCGCCCGCAGCACCTGCACGTCCTCGAAGCCCGTCGCGTCCACCGTGTCGTACAGACCGGCCAGCAGCGGATCGCCGCCCGCCGCCCGCAGACCCGCCGGGCGGCGCCCGTCCAGCACCGGATGGTCCCGCAGCCACCACGCCGTGTACGGGCGCACCGTCTCCGTCGTCCCGTCCGGGAGCAGGATCCGTACGGACTGGGTCAACGCGTCCCGCAGCGGCGGCTGCGCCAGCAGCGCCAGCGCCTGCGGCCAGCAGTCGTCGTCCACCAGGTCCAGATCCCGTACGGCGACGATCTCCGTGGCGACCGGCGGCACCGGCGTCTGAGGCAGCCGGTCGAGCACGTCCTCGCACCACACGTCGACCGCGTCCAGCAGACCCGCGTCGTCGGGCTCGGCGAAGTCTCCGTCGCGGGGCTCGAGTTCATCGGGGTCGAGGACCACATCCGTGGCCCGTACGAGAGCGAAGTTCGCCAGCACACCGCATGCGGCCAGCGGCTGCTCGCCCCACCGCTCGGCCAGCTCGCCGTCGCAGAGCGCCAGTTCGTCCTCGCGCATCACCGAGGCGAACGGGCTGCCCGGCAGCACCAGTTCACCCGCAGGAGCGAGCTCGCCGTCCTCGTCCGACAGTGCCAGCGCGCCCAGCCACGGCTCGTCCCCGGGCTCGATGCCCGCATCCCGTACCAGCGCCAGCACCGTCTCGGCGAGCTCCTCCGCGTCCAGCGCGGCACCGTCCCCGACTCCGTCGTACCAAACCTCGCCGGTGTCCAGCGAGCCGGCCACCGCCGCCCGCACCTGCGGCGTCGTCAGCACGGCGCGCGGCGTCGCGGGCAGCGCGCCCAGCTTCTCCAGGAGCGGGTGCGCGGCCTCCGGGTGGACCACCTTCAGCCCGAGCCGCGCGAGATGCGGCGGGGTCTCGGCCAGCGGCAGCAGCGTCTGGCGGGGCCCGATCGTCGTACGCCCGTCGGCGAGCGGCACCGGCAGCCCGGTCAGCCGGTCCGGGTCGACCCCGGCGAGGCTGTCGTACAGCCGCTGCCACCAGCCGGGCTCGCGCTCAAGACCCGCGAGCCGGTCGATCGCCTCGGTCAGCGGCACCCGCGCCACGCCGAGCGTGCGCAGCTCCACGCGGCGCTCGAGACCCGCGGGCAGCAGGCTCGGCAGCACCTCGGCCAGCACGCGGACGGTATCCGCGCCCGCGCCCTCCAGGACCTCCGCCTCGATCGGCCGCAGCCCGGCGGAGACATCCTCACGGTCCGGCAGCCCGGTGTCCCCGGACCACTCGCCGGACACATCGCGCGGCAGCGCCGCCTCCAGGAACGCCGTACGCGGCAGCAGCTGAAGGATCGCCTCCCGCAGCGCGCCGTCCAGCTCGCCCTTGCCGAGCGGACCGGGCACCAGGTCGATGGTTCCGACGGTCACCGGCTGCCAGCTGCCGAGGAGTTCGGCGTACGCCGCGGCCGCCTTCCGCACCAGGAAGTCGGTGAGCGGCCCGGGCGCCGGGTGGCGGCGGGTGGTGTCCAGCGGCAGCGAGGCGATCAGCAGCGCGGGCACGCCGAGAGGTTCGTCGGTGGGCGTGGGCGCGTGCACCACAGGGGCGGTACGCGGCCGGGCCGGCGCGCCCTCCTCGTCCACGGGCACGGCCCAGGTGACGGTCCAGTACGGCCGCAGCCGCTCCTCGACGGGCCGGTCCGCGAGCAGCGCGGGCTCGATGGCGCCGCCGTGGCTCACCACCCGCCAGCGCCGGTCGCCCTGGACGCTGTCCTCGATGTGGACGTACGCACCGTGCTCGGAGCGCCTCAACACCCGTACGCCGCCCGGGGTTTCGACGACGATCTCGGTCAGGCCGGTCAGCGTGAGCAATAGCGCGTCGTCGATCCCGGCGAGCAGCCGCTCCACCAGATCGACCGCGGCCCCGTCCCGCAGGGGCAGCACGACGACCGTGTCGTACCCCTCGGGAGCCGTACCCTCGGCAGGCAGCGGCAGGCGCAGCAGCGGTACGTGTCCGTCGCGGCGGCGCAGCTCGTCGCCGAGCCCGGGGCTCGCCTTGGCCGCCTGCTGGGCCA
This sequence comes from Streptomyces sp. NPDC002730, assembly GCF_042888805.1. Lineage (NCBI taxonomy): Bacteria > Bacillati > Actinomycetota > Actinomycetes > Kitasatosporales > Streptomycetaceae > Streptomyces > Streptomyces sp. NPDC002730. The sequence continues at coordinate 165,636 of NZ_JBIAQG010000003.1, read as the reverse complement.
GTTCCCTGGCCTCGGCCAGGGACCAGCGCACGCCTCCGTGCCGGCCGATCACGGCGGGCTCGTCGCTCACCGCGAGGACGGCTGCGAAGCCGACGCCGAAGCGGCCGACGGCGGCCTCGTGGCCCTCGCGCTTGGCCGAGGCCCGCAGCGTGCTCAGCGATTCGACGCCGGTCGCGTCGAGCGGCGCGCCGGTGTTCGCGGCGGCGAGGACAGCGGACTCGTCGCCCGTGCCGGGCCGCAGGGTCAGCCGGAGCCGGCCCGGCACGCGGGCGCGGGCCGCGGCGTCCGCGGCGTTCTGTGCGAGTTCGACGACAAGGCGGTCGCGGTAGCCGCCGAGGGCCAGATCCTCCTCGGCGTTGGCGTCCTCACGGAAGCGGGCGGGACTGGCCCCCCACGCGTCGAGCACCCCGCGCCGCAGCCGCGCCGTCCCGAACGGGTCCGCCCACTCGGTGGTCCTGACGCTCACGCTGTGACTCCGCTCTCTCCGGTTGACCCGCAGTCTGCGTGCGGACCATGGGCGGCCTGACCGCGACCCACGTGCCGTGTACCCGCGGTCGACCCGCCCACTGCTTATGCGGCCGAAGGTACCGCGAACTGCGCGCTCCGCACTCCGCAGGAACCCGCGAGCTGTCGGAAGCGGACTACGAGTGGCCGAGATCCTCCGACTCGCCGTCCGGCTCCGAGGAGACCGAACCGCCTTCGCGGGCCGGACGCAGCGGGAACTCGTCCGTGCCCATCGAGTCGAAGACATGCGGCGCCGGCTGCGGCGGCTTCGGCATCACAGCCGCCTCGGAGTGCGCGCCGCAGCCGTACGACAAGGACACGACGCGCCCGTCCGCCGGTGAGAACTCGTTCGCGCAGATACCGAAGGCCTGCCGCAGGGAGCCCGCCAGCGGAACGAGGAAACCGCAGCTCGCACAGGACGCGGGGGCCGCCTGCGCCATGGGGGTCTGCGCGCCGAAGGACTCGTCCCAGCGGTCCGCGGCGACGTGCAGCCCGTACCGGGACAGCACGCGGGCCCGGCGCATGCCGAGCTCCTCCGCGACCGACGCGATCGCACCGCGGCCGTTGGCGACGCTCTCGTCGATGGGCCTGCGCTCGGTGAGTTCCGCGTCCTCCGCCTCGACGCGCTCGACCAGGTCGTGGGACGGCGGCACGGTCTCGGCGACCACGGAATTCGGCGGGGGCACGTCCTCGCCCGTGAAGCCGGGCTCCAGCCGCAGATCCTCCGCCTCGGTGGGCAGCAGATCGCCGGGGCCCAGGTCGCCGGGCCGCAGCCGCTCGCTCCACGGCACCCACTCGGGCGCGAGCAGCGAATCGGGGCCGGGGAGCAGGACGGTTTCGTCCAGCGTGACGATCTTGGCGCGGGAGGCCCGCGTGACGGTCACCGCCCAGCGCCAGCCGCGGTATCCGGGTTCCTTGGCCTCGAAGAAGTGCGTGACTACACGGTCACCCTCCGAGACCAGGGATACATGCTCGCCGACCACCCCAGGGGCCGCGGCCTCTTCGGCCGCCGACCGGGCAAGGTCTACCGCCTCGGCGCACAGGCGGTCAGGGGTCCGGCTTCGCGTCGTCGCTGCACTCACAGGTCTCGCTTCTCTCCTACGCCGTCTCACGGGTGCGCCGGCCGATTCGCGAGGTACGGGCCGCAGGCGGAGCGGACCAGGGGGCCGCATCGACGTCCGCGCCCAGACCAACCTGTCTCGGGCACACCTATCGTCATCCATTCTGCGGGATGCCGAAGAGGCGCGCGGCCGAGAACTACCGCCGGTGGCGCGCTACGCACGCTACCCCCTCTGTCGCTCCCCGCCCACATGCCCGCCCCAACAAGGGGCGAACAACGGCGCATCGCGGTTCGCCTCGGCAGGGCTTGGGGCACTATGACGGGGTGGCAGCCGTGAGGTCGTCCGAAGGGACCGGTGCGCTCAGCAGAGCAGGCCGGGCGGTCGGCCGCGCCCTGCATCTGCCCTTCACCGGAACGGCGCGCGGCATCCGCAAGGCGACGCACGCGCATGGCGCGGGCGAGTCGGGGCTCGGGAAGCTGATCGAGCTGCACGCCGTGAACGGCGCGGGCGATGTCATGATCACCGTCGCGCTGGCGTCCACGGTCTTCTTCTCCGTACCGACGGACGAGGCACGCGGCCGTGTCGCGCTCTACCTCGCCATCACGATGGCGCCCTTCATCCTGCTGGCCCCCGTCATCGGACCGCTTCTGGACCGTATCCCGCACGGCCGCCGCGCGGCGATGGCGGGCGCGATGCTCACCCGTGCGGTGCTGGCGGTGACCATGTCGGGCGCGGTGTCGACGGGCGGCCTCGAGCTGTATCCGGCGGCGCTGGGGGTGCTCGTCGCGTCGAAGGCGTACGGGGTGGTGCGCAGCGCGGTCGTGCCCCGGCTGCTGCCGCCGGGCTTCTCCCTGGTGAAGGCCAACTCCCGGGTGACGCTGGCGGGGCTGCTGGCGACGGGTGTCGCGGCACCGATCGGGGTGGGGCTGCAGAAGGTCGGGCCGCAGTGGCCGCTGTACGGGGCGTGCGCGCTGTTCCTGCTCGGGACGTACTGGGCGTTCACAATGCCGGCCAAGGTCGACTCGGCGAAGGGCGAGGGCAAGGCGCACATGCTCACCCACGGCGAGAAGAAGCCCAGTCTGCGTACGGTCGGACCCTCCGTACTGCACGGGCTGCAGGCAAACGCCGCCTTTCGCGCGCTCTCCGGCTTCCTGATCTTCTTCCTCGCGTTCCTGCTGCGCGTGCAACCGCTGCCCGGGCAGAGCGCGGCGGTGTCCCTCGGGATAGTGGGTGTGGCGGCCGGCGTCGGCAACGCGCTCGGCACGACGGTCGGAGCCTGGCTGAAGGCCCGCGGCCCGGAGATGATCATCGCCACGGTGCAGGCGGTGGTGCTGGCCGCGGCGATCGCCGCGACGGTGTTCTTCGGCGCGGGCATGGTGGCGGTACTGGGCGCGACGGCGGGTCTGTGCCAGGCGCTGGCGAAGCTGTCCCTGGACGCGCTGATCCAGCGGGACGTCCCGGAACAGGTGCGCACGTCCGCGTTCGCCCGCTCGGAGACGCTGCTGCAGATGGCCTGGGTCGCGGGCGGCGCGATCGGCATCGCGCTGCCGCTGAACGGAACGCTGGGCATGTCGGTCGCGGCGGGAATCGTCGCGCTCGGCGCGCTGACGACGGTGAGGGGCCTGCTGACCGCGGCCCGCCACGGCGGCATGCGACGTGCTCGGGTGGCCTGAGGCGCGCTACGCGAGCACAGCGGTACGCGGGCACAGCGGTACGCGGGCACAGCGGTACGCGGGCACAGCGGTACGCGGGCACAGCGGTACGCGGGGATGACACGTACAGCGCTGCACGCCGGGCGACGCGCCAGTGCCGTGACCACATGCCGCTGCCATTGGCGCGTCCTTCGGCCGCGCCGGCCTCAACCGCCGTACGGTCCTGATTCGAGGCCCGTACGGTCAACCCTCGCGGCACGCCGTACCCGGGCGTCGCGGGGCGCGGGGGGCCCGATAGCCTTCGGACCATGACCGTTGCGTTCTTCTCGGGCAAGCGCCGCCGGGCCGCTGCCGCTCTCGGTGCCGTCTCCGCCGGGCTCCTCGTACTCTCCGCCTGCGACAAGCCGACACCGCTCGCGACCGTGACGGTCGGGACGGACTCGGTGCACACCGAGGCGACCTGCTACAACGACGGCAAGGCCATCAAGGAGTCCTTGATCCAGAGCTGCCTGAACAAGAAGGCCGAAAAGGTCGTCAAGGTCGCGATGGACGACAAGGTCCGCTTCGGCGTCGACCCGGAGATCGCCGACCACGGCTGGACGCTGTTCATCGGCGGCCAGCAGGCCGAGCAGGAGCCGTACAAGAAGTCGTACCGGACCATTCCGGGCAACGCCTTCTTCGCCTCGCAGACCGGTGAGACCTCGAACAAGGCTCAGGTCAGCATCGTGGAGACGAACGGCAAGAAGCTCGTCGGCATCTGGCATTTCCAGCTCGAAAAGGACTCCTGACCCGGAGGACCGTGCCGTGCGCGTACTGGTGGTGACCGCGGTGGCGGCGGAGGCGGACTCCGTCGCCGCGGGGCTCACCGGTCCCGTGCTCGACACTCGGCAGCTGCCCGGCGGGTACGCGCTGTCCCGCCAAGGCACCGTGGACGTGCTCGCCGCCGGTGTCGGACCCGCCGCCGCCGCGGCCGCGACCGCCACCGCGCTCGCCCTCGACGCCTACGACCTGGTCGTCTCCGCCGGGATCGGCGGCGGCTTCCAGCCCCACGCCCCCATCGGCGCGCTGGTCGTCGCCGACGCTATCGTCGCCGCCGATCTCGGCGCCGAGACCCCCGACGGCTATCTGCCCGTCGACGAACTCGGCTTCGGCCGCAGCATCCATCGTCCGCCGGCCGCACTGTCCCAGCAGACGGCGGACACCCTCGACGCCGTGTACGCGCCCGTCCTCACCGTCTCCACCGTGACCGGCACCGCCGCCCGCGCCGCCGAGCTGAGGGACCGTCACCCCCGTGCCGCCGCCGAGGCGATGGAGGGCTTCGGCGTCGCGGAGGCCGCCGCCGCCCACTCCGTGCCGGTCCTCGAAATCCGCGCGGTCTCCAACACCGTCGGCCCGCGCGACCGCGCCACCTGGCGCATCGGCCAGGCACTGGACTCACTGCGGTACGCCTTCCAGCTGCTCAACCCACTCCTCGAGGAGTCGCCGTGACCCTGCAGATCGCGTACTCGCCCTGCCCGAACGACACCTTCGTCTTCGACGCCCTGGCGCACCGCCGGGTGCCCGGCGCGCCCGCCCTCGATGTGACCTTCGCGGACATCGACATCACCAACGGCATGGCGGAGCGCGGCGAGTTCGACGTACTGAAGGTCTCGTACGCCGTACTGCCGTGGGTCCTCGACGAGTACACGCTGCTGCCCTGCGGCGGCGCGCTCGGCCGCGGCTGCGGTCCGCTGGTGCTCACCAAGCAGCCCGGCACCGATCTCACCGGGAAGACCGTCGCTGTGCCGAGCGAGCGCTCGACCGCGTATCTGCTCTTCCGGCTGTGGGCCGCTGACATCGTCCCGGGCGGCGTCGGCGAGGTCGTCGTGATGCCGTTCCACGAGATCATGCCGGCCGTGCGCGACGGCAAGGTCGACGCCGGACTCGTGATCCACGAGGCGCGGTTCACCTACCAGAACTACGGACTGCACTGCCTCGCCGACATGGGCGAGCACTGGGAGTCGACGACCGGCCTGCCCATCCCGCTGGGCGCGATCATCGCCAAGCGGTCGCTGGGCGCCGAGACCCTGAAGCTGCTGGCCGATTCCATCCGCACCTCGGTGCGGATGGCGTGGGACGACCCGGGGGCCTCGCGGCCGTACGTACTCGAGCACGCCCAGGAGATGGACCCGGCCGTGGCCGACCAGCACATCGGGCTCTACGTCAATGAGTTCACCGCCGACCTCGGCGACGACGGGCACGCGGCGGTACGCGGACTGCTCACGCGCGCCGCGGCCGAGGGACTCGTACCGCCCCTCGGCCGCGATGCGCTCAGCTTCGTGTAGCCGCTGCGTACAGCCGCCCAGGGCTGCCCTAGACGTCCAGCTGGTCCGCCACCGCCCGCAGCAGGCCCGCGATCTTGCTGCCGTGCACCTTGTCGGGGTACCGGCCGCGCTCCAGCATCGGCGTGATGTTCTCCAGCAGGGTCGTCAGGTCCTGCACGATGGACGCCAGCTCGTCGGGCTTGCGACGCTGAGCCGCTGCCACGGAGGGGGTCGGGTCGAGGACTGTCACCGAAAGTGCCTGGTCACCACGTTGTCCTGCCACGACGCCGAACTCGACGCGCTGGCCCGGCTTGAGCGCGTCGACCCCCGTGGGGAGCACCGACGAGTGAACGAAGACGTCGCCGCCGTCGTCGCGGGAGAGAAAGCCGAAGCCCTTCTCGCTGTTGAACCATTTGACCTTGCCGGTAGGCACGTCTGTCCTCGTCCTCGTACTCGTTGGGTCGCTTGCGGCACCTGAACTCGGGCACCGAAAAACGGCTCTGGATAGCACTACAGCGGGTCGTCTGACCCGCCACCCCCAAGGCTAATGGTCCAGGGGCTGGTGACAAGACGTCGCCGAACGGTTCCTCCGCGCAAGGAACTACCCTGGCCGGATGACTGCTACTCCTCCCGCACCCGGTGACGGGCTGGTGCGCGTCGGCGCGATCGTTTTCATCGTCGGCGCTGTGGCCACTCTGGTCACCCTGGCCCCGCTGTTCCTGGGGACCGAGCCCTTTCCTTCGATCGCGTACGCGGTCTGCATGCTGATGGGCGTGGGGTTCCTGATCGCCGCGGCGGGTGTACTGCGCTCGATCGCCGCGCAGCGCCGACAGGCCAAATCCGCGCTCTAGTTCCGGCTGGTTCCGGCTGGTCCGGGCTGGTTCCGGCTGGTTCCTGCTACTTCCGGCTGTAGCTGCGCAGCCAGTCCGGGAACGCCGTCAGATCGTCCAGGATCACGTCCGCGCCGGCCTCACGCAGTTCCGCCGCGTCGCACGGGCCGGTCGGCACGGCGACCGCGAGTGCCTCGGCCGTGTGCGCGCCGCGTACGTCTCCGGTGTGGTCGCCGACGTACACGCTCGCGCCGTGCTCACGCAGCGCCTCCGCCTTGGCCTCCGCCCACAGCCAGCCGATGACCTCGTCCGGGGCGATGCCCAGGTGGGCGAGGTGGAGTTTGGCGTTCGGCTCATGCTTTGCGGTGACCACAATGGCGCGGCCGCCGAGCTCCTGGACGGCGGCGACGGCCTCGCGGGCGCCGGGCAGGGCGAGGGTCGGCTCGATCGCGTACGTGGCGTAGATCTCGCGGTAGCGGTCGCCCATCTCCTGTATCTGCGCGTCCGGGAACCAGTGCGCCAGCTCCAGTTCGAGGGGCGGCCCGAGCCGGGTGACGGCCAGGTCGGCGTCGATCCACACCCCGGTCTCGGCCGAGAGCGCAAGGTACGCGGCGTGGATGCCGGGCCGGGAGTCGATCAGTGTCATATCGAGGTCGAAGCCGACCGTCAGCGGATGCGTAGCCATAGGGGCCATTGTGCCCATCCGGCCGCGCGGGCCCGATGCCGAGACTTGGTCAGGCCTTACCAGCCCCGGGCCGGCTCGCCCGGGAGCAGAACCCACACGGTGAAGGCGGCCGTGGGCGGTATCCGGGTCCCCGACGCGCCCAAGCGCGTCACCGTTCTGAGTCACCGCCTCCGCGACCGCCACACCAGGAAGAGGGCGGATGCGACGGCCGCCCCCTTCACCACCCACGGCCAGGTCCCGGTGAGCGCGTCGCGCATCCCGTTCTCCGGGATCGGTTCGCCCCAGCGGCCGTTCACCCGGCCCCACAGCCAGACCAGTCCGCCCACCGCGACCGCTCCCGGCAGGCCTGCCACCGCCCATTTCACCTCGGCGCGGGACAGCCTGCGCGAGGCGTACGCGAGGAGCCAGCCGCCGCCGAGCGCGAGCCAGGAGCCGAGGACGGCGCCCGCGACGAGGAGCGCGGCGGCGAGCAGCAGGAAAGGGTTGGCGAGGCCCGTCCGTACGGACTGCGGCCCGGCACCCGCGGTACGGCGGCGGAGCCGCGGACGCCACCGGCGCGGTTCGGCCTCCGCCTCCACCGCGCCGTCGTCCTCGGCCTCCTCCTCGTACTCCTCCTGGTATCTCTTCTCGGCCTGCTCGTACCTGTTCTCGGCCTGCTCTGCGCCCCGCGCTGCCAACTCCTCCTCGGACGGAGGGGGTTTCAGTATTTCGGGGATCTCCACACCGCCGACGAACCCGGCGACGCTCTCGCCCGCGCCGAACGGCCCCGGCTCGATCCGCCACCAGTCGGGCTCGCTGCCGGACGGGCCGAGCTCGTCCATCCCGGCGAGATGGGGCGGCGAAGCGCCGTACGTCATCGGCGGACCGTCCGCAGCCCCGTGTCCCGGTACCGATCCCGATCCCGATCCCTGTGCCTGTCCCGCCTCCGACGCCGACTTGCGCGGTCGCGGGATCCGGAGCCGTACCCGCCGCTGCGGTACGCCGGCCTGCGGTACGTCGGTCTGCGGCCCGGCCGGCCGTGGCTTCGGCGCCGAACCGCCGCCGTCCTCCGACGCGGCCGCGACCACCTCGTCCGGCGTACCGAGCCGGCCGAGGATACGGCGGACGGCGGACGGGCTGTCGCCGCCGAACCCGGCCCGCTGCCGGTCGATCTCGCTGCGCAGCGTCGACACCAGCCGCATCCGGGTGCCGGACGGCAGCTGGTACTGCTGCGCCAGGTCGCCGACCCGGCTCAGATAGTCGTAGACGAGCTGGTCGCTCTCGATCCCCACCGGCGTTCCCCTGACGTTCCCTGCCGGGCCGCCCTGTCTCCCGGGCCCGCCCTGTCCCCGACGGTAGCGCTCCAGGCACTACCGTGGGGCGGATGGGGACCATGCCCGAAGGAAGCAGTCCGAGCAGTCCAAGCAGCCCGCGCACGCTCGCCGAAGCCCTGCGCACCCGCGGCGACGAGGAGCTCGCCGCACTGCTGCGCGCCCGCCCCGATCTGCTGAACCCCGTGCCGAACGACCTGACGCAGCTCGCCACCCGGGCCGGCACCCGCGCCTCCGTCGTACGCGCCCTGGAACGTCTCGACCGGTTCACGCTGCAGACCGCCGAGGCGCTGGCCGTGGCCCCCGACCCCGCCCCGTACGACACCCTGCTCGCGCTGCTGACCGGCTACGAGGGCGACGCGACGATCGAGGCGGCCCTGCCGCACGCCGTCGGCATGCTGCGCGCGCAGGCCCTGGTCTGGGGCGGCGACGACCGGCTGCGGCTGGTGCGCACCGCGCGCGAACTCCTCGCCCCGTCCCCCACCCGTCCCTCTCCGACCGGCCTGGGGCCGACCGTCGCCGAGGCCACCGCCGGTATGTCGCCGACCCGGCTGCAGGAGCTCCTGGCGGCCGCCGGGCTGCCGTCGTCGCACGACCCGGTCTCCGCGGTCGCCGCGCTGACCTCGCTGTTCACTGACCGAACGCGGATGGAGTCGCTGCTGGACACCGCACCGCCCGAGGCGCTGACGGTCCTCGACCGGCTGGTCTGGGGCCCTCCGTACGGAGAGGTGACGGCCAACCCCACGCCACCGGTGCGGTGGCTGCGCGACCGAGGGCTGCTGCTGCCCGCGTCACCGCGCACGGTCGTGCTGCCGCGCGAGGCAGCGCTGCATCTGCGGGCCGGCCGCGCGCATCGCGCGCCGGAGCCGGTGCCGCCGGCGGTCACGCCGGCCGCGATCGCGTCGATCACCGCGGGCCGTCCACAGGTTGTGGACAGTACGGCGGCGGGCCAGGCGTACACCGCGCTCTCGACGGTCGAGGACCTGCTGAAGGACTGGCACGAGGGCGGCCCTGCGGTGCTCAGATCCGGCGGTCTGTCGGTACGCGACCTCAAGCGCACGGGCACCGCGCTGGACACCACCGAGCAGATGGCCGCGTTCTGGCTCGAACTCGCTTACGCAGCTGGCCTGTTGGCGTCCGACGGCGAGGCGGACGAGCGGTACGCGCCGACGCCCGCGTACGACGAGTGGCTGACCGTCCCCTCGGCGGAACGGTGGGCGCTCCTCGCCACCGCCTGGCTCAAGGCGACCCGCACACCGGGCCTGGTCGGCAGCCAGGACGCCAAGGGCCGTACGCTCTCCGCCCTCGGCCCGGACCTGGACCGCTCGGCGGCACTTGAGGTCCGCCGCCGGGTCCTCGAGCTCCTGGCCGCACTCCCGACGGGCACGGCACCCGACCCGGAGACGGTGCTCGCCCGGCTGCGCTGGGAACGCCCGCTGCGGGGCGGCGGCGCGGCGGGCCCGGACACGAACGCGGCCCGGAACGCGGCGGGCGGCCCGACGGACCTGCGCTCACGGATCGCGGCGTGGACCCTGGTGGAGGCGGAGGTGCTGGGCGTCACGGGCCGCGGGGCGCTCTCGACGCACGGACGGGCGCTGCTGGGCGGCACGGGCCCGACGGGGTCGGGTGACGGCGCTCGGACGCCGACTGGCGCCGAAGCGGGGACCGGCTCAGGCGTGGGTTCCGAAGCGGAGACCGGCGCAGGCGCGGCCGCCGAACCCGCCCCGCACGGCGCGGCCACACCCCGCTTCACCGGTGAGCCCGACGCGGACGCCGCCGCCCGCGCCCTCGCGCCGCTCCTCCCCGCGCCGCTCGATCACGTCCTTCTGCAGGCCGACCTCACCGCCGTTGCCCCCGGGCCTCTCGATCGGCCGCTCGCCGAGACCCTCTCCGTGCTCGCCGACGTCGAGTCCAAGGGCGGCGCGACCGTCTACCGCTTCACGCCCGGCTCCGTACGCCGCGCACTCGACGCCGGGCGGTCCGCCTCCGAACTGCACACCTTCCTCGCCACGCACTCCCGCACCCCGGTGCCGCAGCCGCTCAGCTACCTCATCGACGACGTGGCCCGCCGCCACGGCCATCTACGGATCGGCGCCGCCTCCGCCTACGTACGCTGCGACGACGACGCGCTGCTCGGCGAGATCCTCGCCGACAAGCGGTCCCAGGGCCTGCGGCTGCGCCGGCTCGCCCCCACCGTGCTGGCGGCCCAGGCCGACCCCGCGACGCTCCTCGACGGGCTGCGCACCATGGGCTTCGCGCCGGCCGCCGAGTCCGCGGAGGGCGATGTGCTGATCACCCGCGCCCACGCCCGGCGCACCCCGCCCCGCACCCCGCCCGTCCCGGTCCCGGACGGACCACACCTGCCCGACGGCACACTGCTCGGCGCCGCGGTGAAGGCGATCAGGGCGGGCGACCTCGCGGCCACCGTCGTACGCAAGCCCGTTCCGGAACCTGCGCGGAACGGCGAGCTCCCCCGTACGACCTCCGCCGAGACTCTCGCCACCGTGCAGGCCGCGGCACTGACCGGCTCCGCCCTCTGGATCGGCTACGTCAACGCGGACGGCGCGGCAAGCCAGCGCGTCATCGCACCCGTGCGTGTCGAGGGCGGCTTCGTCACGGCGTACGACCACACCGCGGACGAGGTCCGTACGTACCCGCTGCACCGCATCACCGGCGTCGCCGAACTCGCGGACGACCCCACCTGAAGGGCGTCATGCGCTCGACAGGCTTCACGCGCTTGGCAGGCTTCACTCGCCTGCGGGGCTTCACGCGCCTGACGGGCCTGGCAGGCCTCTTCGCTGTCGCATGCGCCAACCTGCGCCCCAGCAGCAGATAGCCCAGCAGCGCACCTGTCGTGTTGAGGATGACGTCGTCCACGTCGAAGGCCCGTCCCTCCACCAACGCGCCCTGCGCCAGCTCGACCAGCGCCATCACCAGCACGGTGAGCGCGATCACCCGCACCATGCGCATCGAACGCGGTACGAAGACGGGCAGCAGCACGCCGAAGGGCACACCGAGCAGCAGATTGCCGCCGACCTGCTTGCACGCGGCCAGGAAGGTGTAGTCCTCGGCGTACTGCCGCAGCGACGAGCCGGGCCTGAGATTGGCCGTGGCGATGTCGGCGGAGGCGTGCGAAGGGGCGAGGGTCAGTCTGGCCAGTACGGCCGAGAAGGCCACCAGCGCCAGAAAGGCCACCACCACGGCGCATACGCGCAATGCTGTTCTGCCCCACGATGTACGGGGCTGTGCTCCCGTTGTCATGGAGCTGCGGGTACCCCCGCCGTCCCTGGTCAGGCCCGGACGTTGCCGATCTTCGAGTGGAGGGACGCGAGACGGACGCGAAGGGGCAGGCCGACGGCATCCGGCTGCTCATCCACTCCGGTCCCGGCGCTCAGTACGGCACACTGGAGGTTTGGCCATACCGAAAGGGCGCAGGTGTGAACGGACCCCTCATCGTCCAGAGCGACAAAACTCTCCTCCTCGAGGTGGACCACGAGCAGGCGGACGCCTGCCGTCGCGCCATCGCGCCCTTCGCGGAACTGGAGCGTGCCCCCGAGCACATCCACACCTACCGGGTCACCCCGCTCGGCCTGTGGAACGCCCGCGCCGCCGGGCACGACGCCGAGCAGGTCGTCGACGCGCTCGTGGCGTACTCCCGCTACCCCGTCCCGCACGCCCTCCTCGTCGATGTCGCCGAGACGATGGCCCGCTACGGCCGGCTCACCCTCTCCAAGCACCCCGTCCACGGGCTTGTGCTGACCACCACCGACCGCCCGGTGCTCGAGGAGATCCTGCGGTCCAGGAAGGTCCAGCCGCTGGTCGGGGCCCGGATCGACCCGGACACGGTCGCCGTCCACCCCTCCGAGCGCGGCCAGATCAAGCAGACGCTGCTGAAACTGGGCTGGCCGGCCGAGGACCTCGCCGGTTACGTCGACGGCGAGGCGCACCGTATCGATCTGGACGAGACGGGCTGGGGGCTGCGCCCGTACCAGAAGCAGGCCGTCGAGGGCTTCTGGCACGGCGGCTCGGGTGTCGTCGTACTGCCCTGCGGCGCCGGAAAGACGCTGGTCGGAGCCGGTGCGATGGCGCAGGCGAAGGCGACGACGCTGATCCTGGTGACGAACACCGTCTCCGCGCGGCAGTGGAAGCACGAACTGGTGAAGCGCACCTCGCTGACCGAGGACGAGATCGGCGAGTACAGCGGTACGCGGAAGGAGATCCGCCCGGTCACCATTGCCACGTACCAGGTGCTGACGACGAAGCGGAAGGGGATCTATCCCCATCTGGAGCTCTTCGACTCCCGCGACTGGGGCCTGGTCATCTACGACGAGGTGCATCTGCTGCCCGCGCCGGTCTTCAAGTTCACGGCGGATCTGCAGGCCAGGCGTCGGCTCGGGCTGACCGCGACGCTCGTACGCGAGGACGGCCGCGAGTCGGACGTCTTCTCGCTCATCGGGCCGAAGCGTTTCGACGCGCCCTGGAAGGAGATCGAGGCGCAGGGCTATATCGCGCCCGCGGACTGTGTGGAGGTACGGGTCAATCTCACCGACTCCGAGCGGCTCGCGTACGCGACCGCCGAGACGGAGGAGAAGTACCGTTACTGCGCGACGACCGAGACCAAGCGCAAGGTGACGGAAGCGCTGGTGCGGAGGTTCGAGGGCCAGCAGATCCTCGTCATCGGCCAGTACATCGACCAGCTCGACGAGCTGGGCGAGCACCTGAACGCGCCGGTCATCAAGGGCGAGACGTCGAACGCGCAGCGCGAGAAGCTCTTCGACGCCTTCCGCCAGGGCGAGATCTCGGTGCTCGTCGTCTCGAAGGTCGCGAACTTCTCGATCGACCTGCCGGAGGCGACGGTCGCGATCCAGGTGTCGGGCACCTTCGGCTCCCGCCAGGAGGAGGCGCAGCGGCTGGGACGTGTGCTGCGGCCGAAGGCGGACGGCCACCAGGCCCACTTCTACTCGGTGGTCGCGCGGGACACGATCGACCAGGACTTCGCGGCGCACCGCCAGCGGTTCCTGGCGGAACAGGGGTACGCCTACCGGATCGTGGACGCGGACGAGCTGCTGGCGAGCGACTGAAGGATGCGCGGGTCGCGCGCCTGCGGCAGAGCGCCGGGGAGCCGGCGAACGGGGGTCGTCCTGGTGCGGTTCGTCATGGACGACAGTCAACCTCCGGGCGTCCGGCCGGCACCTCGGGCGGCGTCCTCAGATCGTCCGTGCGCAGGTACTCGCCACGGGGCCCGGGGAGTGTGAGGGCGGACGCGGTCCGCCCTCCCGCGTACGCCAGCAGCGCGATCGCCAGCAGCGGGTAGGGCGATGCCAACGACTGCTGCCACCAGGGGAGTCGGAGGGCCGGCTCGCCGTGGTGCGGGACCAGCCAGAGCGTACGGGCCATGAAGACCGCGGCCACGGCGGCTGCCGTACGGGTCCGGCCCTCGGCGACCAGGACCGCCAGCAGCGGTACGCACCACACCCAGTGGTGCGACCAGCTGATCGGCGAGACGAGCAGCGCGGTGTACGCGACGGTCAGCACGCCCCACCGCTCCGGCACCCGGCGGGCGATCCACAGGCCCGCCACACCGGTCACCGCCACCGCGAGCAGCCATACCGTGCCCGGGTCCGGGGTGTGCAGCACCCGCGCGAAGAGCCCTTGCAGCGACTGGTTTTCGGTGGCCCAGGCCTTGCCCGCCCGGCCGGTCTCGAAGATGCGCCGGGTCCAGAATTCGGCGCTGGCGTGCGGGAGTACGAGTGCGCCCAGCAGCACCGTGGCGGTGAAGGAGGCGAGCGCGGTGAGCCCGGCCCGTACCCGGCCGGTGATCAGGAGATGGACGATGAACACGGCGGGCGTGAGCTTCACTCCGGCCGCGACGCCGAGCGCGAAGCCCTTGCCGATGGCTTCCTCGTCCCGCGACAGGTCCCACAGCACCAGACAGACGAGTGCGAGGTTGATCTGCCCGAAGAGGAGGGTCTGGAAGACCGGTTCGAGCCAGAGGCCGGCGGCGATCGCGACGATGACCAGCGGGGTCCGCGCCGGGAGCCCGGCGAACCGGCAGGAGAGGCGCACGAGCAGGGCGAGCAGAGCCGCGTTCCCGACGACGAAGACCACCTTGAGCGCCGGAACGGGCAGCCAGGTGGTCGGTACGAAGAGGATCGCGGCGAAGGGCGGACAGGTGGCGGGAAGTCGCCACTCGGTGACCGTGAGTCCGTAGAGATCGATGCCGTTCGCGACGGCCGCCCCCTCGGCCCGGTACACGAAGGTGTCGGCCACGGGGATGCGCTGGGCGACGCAGAGCGCGGCGAGCGCGGCGAGGGAGAGTGCGAGGGCGACGACGGGTGCTGCGGTGAGTAAACGAGGGGTCACGTTCCGGTACTTCACGGCCGCGACCCTACTAGTGGCTCGACTGAAGACGGTCGAGCAGGTCGAGCAGGTTGCGTAGGGCGACCAGTTCGAGCAGGTGGTCGGCTCCTCAGCGGTGGCGGACTCCGGCCTCCTCGGCGTACTCACCGAGGACCACGACGCTGAAGACGGCCTCGGCGAAGACCTTGACCGCGCGGAGTGCGTTGCCGACACGGTGCGGGGAGTGGGGGGCGGCACCGGTGGCAGTGGCGCCGCGATGGGGGTGGGGTACGTGGGTGCCTGGGGTGAAGGTTGCTGCGCTCATGTCTCCATGATGGTTCCAGGGCCTGCTCGGCGCATCGATCTGCGGACTGACCCGTGAGGACGCCCGCGTACGACTCCAGACATAGGTCATCCCCTACGGGGAGGACGGCCGCGGCTCTCCGCGTGAAAAATCATTCGCCCGCGATCCGTGCTCTGACTACAATCGCCCGTCTTGCCCGCCTCCCCTGGGGAGCGCCGCCGCCCGGACGGAAACCGGCCGGTCCGCCATGCCGTGATCCCTGCCGTGATCCATACCTGGGTCCCTGCCGTGATCCCGACCCACGCCGTATCCGCCGGAGGCAACCCGTGCCCGCGCACGTCCCTGAACCCGCCGACCCCAGCTCCACGGACACCGGCTCCGCCGACCCCGGCTCCGTCGATCCGCTGGGGCGCGAACGCGCCCATCTCGCCGACTCGCGTGCCGCGCTCCGCGCGATGCGCGAGGACGTCCAGGCACTCGACATCCGCGATGTCACCGCGAACTGGGTCAACGCCGCCGTCCTGGGGGCCCAGATCGAGGAGCGCATCAAGGCGCTCGCCGATCTCTCCCACACGCCGCTCTTCTTCGGCCGGCTGGACTATCTGCACGTGGTCGGCGCGGAACAGGCGGAGGGCGCGTCGGGAGAGCGCTTCTACATCGGCCGCCGCCATGTCCACGACGCGGACGGCGAACCGATGGTCATCGACTGGCGCGCGCCCGTCTCGCAGCCGTTCTACCGGGCGTCGAAGAAAGACCCGCTGGACGTCGGCCTGCGGCGGCGCTTCGGCTACACGGGCGGCGACCTGACGGCGTACGAGGACGAGCATCTGACCGACCCGGCCACCGATACGTTCTCCGGCTCCGCCGGGGGGTCGCGGACGAGCAAACTGCTCCAGGCGGAGATCGAGCGCCCGCGCGTCGGCCCGATGCGGGACATCGTCGCCACGATCCAGCCGGAGCAGGACGAGATCGTACGGTCCGGGCTCGGCGGCACCGTGTGTGTCCAGGGCGGTCCGGGCACCGGAAAGACCGCGGTGGGCCTGCACCGGGTCGCGTATCTGCTGTACGCGCACCGTGAGCGGCTTGCCCGGACCGGGACGCTGGTCATCGGGCCGAACCGTTCCTTCCTCCACTACATCGAGCAAGTGCTGCCCGCGCTCGGAGAGTTGGAGGTCAAGCAGGCGACGGTCGACGACCTGGTAGTGGCGCCGCTGCTGGAAAGGCACAGTGAAGTACGCGGCACGGATGCGGCGGACGCGGCGGTCATCAAGGGCGATGCCCGAATGGCGGAGGTGCTGCGCCGGGCGGTCCGCGCCCATGTGACGATGCCGACCGAGCCGCTGATGGTGGTACGCGGCTCGCGGCGGTGGCGGGTACCCGCGTACGAAATCGAGGAGATCGTAAGGGAGTTGCTCGACCGCGACATCCGCTACGGCGCGGCGCGCGAGGCTCTTCCGCAGCGGATCGCGCATGCGGTGCTGGTCCGTATGGAGCAGGCGGGCGAGGCGCCGGACGACCGGGTGCAGGACGCGGTGGCGCGCAATCCCGCGGTGAAGGCGGCGGTCAAGGCGGTGTGGCCGCCGGTGGACCCGGCGAAGCTGGTACTGCGGCTGCTGTCGGACGCGGAGTTTCTGGCGGAGCACGCGGAGGGGCTGCTGAGTGCGGACGAGCAGAAGACGGTGCTGTGGGCGAAGCCGGCACGTAGCGTGCGGGCCGCCATGTGGTCTTCCGCGGATGCGGTGTTGATCGACGAGGCGAACGATCTGGTGCAGCGCACGCACTCGCTCGGCCATGTCGTGCTGGACGAGGCGCAGGACCTGTCCCCTATGCAGTACCGCGCGGTGGGCCGGCGCTGCACGACGGGCTCGGCGACGGTACTCGGCGATCTGGCGCAGGGCACCACGCCCTGGGCAACGGCGAGTTGGGCCGACGCGCTCGCGCATCTGGGCAAGGCGGACGCGGTGGTGGAGGAGCTGACGGCCGGTTTCCGCGTGCCGCGCGAGGTGATCGCGTACGCCTCGCGACTGCTGCCGCACATGTCGCCGGGCCTGGCGGAGGTCCGGTCGGTCCGTGAGTCGCCGGGCTCCCTGGAGGTACGGGAGGTGGCGGACGTCGCCGGTCTGGACACGGCGGTGGTGACCGCATGTACCGAGTCGCTGCGCCACGAGGGTTCGATCGGCCTGATCGCCGCGGATGCCCGGATCCCGGCGCTGGCCGAGGCCCTGACGGCGGCCGGTCACGCATTTCTCTCGCCCGGCGAGGAGACGACCGCCGAGTCCCGCCTCACCTTGGTCCCGGCGTCGCTCGCCAAGGGCCTGGAGTACGACTACGTGGTGCTGGACGAGCCCGCCGCGGTCGTCGACGGCGAGCCCGACGAACGGACCGGCCTGCGTCGGCTCTATGTGGCCCTGACCCGGGCCGTATCAGGACTGACCGTGCTGCACGCCGCGCCGCTGCCCACCCAACTCGGCGGTCAGTAGCGCGACTCGCTATACGTCGCCGCGAGTGTCGTGCCCGGCGCCTACCGGGCACCGGGCACGACACCTCATGTCAGGTTCCGACATACAGGGCATGCCGCCCGTCGGTAGCCGCTCGCGCTAGGGGACGAACTGATTCTGGACCAGCGTCCACGTTCCGTTGCAGTCGAGGGTGGCTGCTGCGAACGCCGGGTCTGTCGGGGCCGGGGGAGGCTCGACGGCTTCGTCTCCACGATCGATGTCACAGAGTGTCTCCCAGACCTCCCCGCTCGTGGTGATGACCTCGACGAACACCTGATTGGGGGTTCTCTCGTCGATCGTGGCGTCGCAGGCGCCCTCGATCGTCACCGACGGGTCAACACCGAGCGTGGTGATGTCCGTCCAGTCGAATGGGTCGACCTGGGGCGTGAGCCCCCTGGCCCCGACCCAGATTGTCCCGTCGTGGACAGCTGCGAAGACCTGCGTCTCCCCGTGAATGTTGGAGTTGATGCTGTGGCACGCACCATCAGCACCGGTAGGTCCGGTCCCACCGGTCGGCCCTGTGTCACCGGTCGGCCCTACGCCACCGGTCGGCCCGGTGTCACCGGTCCCGTCAGCCCCGGTCGGTCCGGTCGGGCCGGTCGGCCCGACATCCCCGGTGGGGCCGGTCGGTCCGGTCGGGCCGCGGCGCCCGTTCTTTCCGTTCTTCCCGTCCTTCCCGTCCCTTCCTTCCTTTCCGCGAAGTCCTCGAGGCCCGGGCTGGTCCATCGTGGTCGTCGGGGCATTCACTCCCGCAACGACACGGGACTGCCCCACGGCGGTGTGCGCGGCGGCCTGTACGGGTACCGAGGCCGCTCCCAGCGCGGCGGTCAGCAGCGCAAGCATGCTGCCGGTCACCAACTTCTTGCGAAGAAACGCGCGCGGCAAGCTCCTGTTACCAGGAATCATGCGACTCTCCCTTGGTCCTTTGGTCCTTGGCGGAGACTTGTTGAACGTCGACCCGCTACTGCGTGGACAATCGGAGCAAGAGGGATAAATCTTGACCTTTCACCTCCGCGTATCACCTGCCCGGTCGAGGTATTTGCGCCAAAAGCGCACCAAACGCCGGAAAGGCTGAAAATCAGCCTTTCCGGCGTGTGAGCGGGGCCCGACGCGGGCCCCGGTTTACCCGTCCAGCGCCTCCCGCCATTCCCGCACCGCCGGCGCCGCCACCGGGGCCGACCAGCCGCCCGGCCGCGCCGCGCCGCCGATATGGAACGCGTCCACGCCCGCCGACCGCAGCGCCGGCAAGTGGTCGAGGCGCAGGCCACCGCCGACCAGGATCTGCGGCTCGTAACCCGGTTCATCCCGTCGCGCCGCCTCCGCCAGCAGCGTCGGAAGGCCGGCGTCGACGCCCTCGGCCGCACCCGCGGTCAGATACGTGTCCAGACCCGGCACATCCGCCAGCTGCTTGCGCAGCGCATCGCGGTCCGCCGCCCGGTCGATCGCCCGGTGGAACGTCCACCGGCAGCCGTTCAGCTCCGCCACCACCCGCTCCACCGCGACCAGATCAGGGTTGCCGTTCTCGTCCAGGAACCCGAGCACGAACTCCTCCGCGCCCTCCGCCCGCAGCTCTCGCGCGGCCCGCACCAGCGCGTCCACGCCGCTCACGTCACCCGCGGCGAACCCCTCGGCGAGGCGCAGCATCACGCGCAGCGGGATGTCGACGGCCGCGCGGATCCGGGCGTACGTCTCCCGGGTCGGGGTCAGCCCGTCGGCCGCCATGTCGGTGACGAGCTCGAGCCGGTCGGCCCCTCCGGACTGGGCGGCGACCGCGTCCTCCGCGTCGAGAGCGATCACCTCCAGGACTGCACGGTTGCTCATGGAACCCCATTCCTCCAGGGAGACGACTACGGCTCATACAGGTCTAGTCCAATCCCAGCCTAATACGCATGTACGACGAAGGCAGCTGTACCGAGCTTCCGCGCGGGACTTCCGCACAGGATCACCACTTGCGCCATATACGACCTGGGGGTATACGGGGGGGGGCGACGCTGCTCGCCGTACACACTGATGAGGACGAGTCCGAAGTCCTGCGGCCGGCAGGTGCGTTGGAGCATGCGTCGGAGCGCCCCGTCGCACTGGAGCGCGCCAAGGACGAGGCCGTAGCCGCAGGCCGTACCACGATCGCCGTCGCCGCCGGGGACAGCGCGGCGTCAAGGCGGCCCAGCGGGACCGTAGGTGCGGCTCAGCCGCCCGGGCCGCCGCTTCCGGACGCGCCGCCACTCCCGCCGGGGCCACCGCTTCCGCCCTGGGCGCCGCTCCCGGACGCGCTGCCACTGTCCTCCCCGGGCGGAGGCGCGGCCTCGGGCTTCTTGCTGGGGCTGTGCGTGCTGTGGGTCTTCATGTTGTACGGGAGGAGCCGCCCGCCGTCATGCGGGAAGTCGTCCTCGTCCGGCTCACGGATCTCTTCGATGTGCGCCTGGTGGTCGGGCGGCTTCGGCTGCTCCTCGGGACGCGGCGGCGGGACCTGCTGATCCCGTCGTCGCCCGTCAAACCACATGGCGCCCGCCAGGAGCGCAATGAGGAAGACTCCGAAGATGAAGGGCGCGGCTCCCTTCAGCTGCTCAGCGACCGCGAGGTCGGAAACCGGGCTGTTCTGGGCGAGCATCAAGGCGTTCATAGGGTCTGCCTCCGCACACCACCGGAATGGCACACATGCCCTTTGCCCCATTGTCGCCCCTCACCACCGTCACCACCGCTTCAGCCGAAGAAGACCAGCTCCTTCTCGTTCGCCCCGGTGAGCTCGTAGCACGTGCCGGTCAGCGGGCGGCCTGCCAGCAGGCGGATCAGAGTCGGGGCCGCTCCGGTGTACGTGGCGGGGTCGGGGCTGTCCGCGCCGAGCACGATCGGGCCGTCCCGGCCGTCCAGCCGGGCCAGCAGCGGCATGGTCCTGCGGGCCCGGGTGAGCCCGGCCAGCAGCTCCAGCGCGTACCCGAGGCCCTCGCCCGCGTACGCTCCCGGCTCACCGAACGCCTCCCGTACGTCGCCGGCGTGCACCCACTCGCCGAGCGCGATGCCGTCCAGCAGCCCATGTTCCGCCTTCGCGATGACCGGCCCGGCCTCGGTCATACCGCGCTCCAGCTCGTCCACGACACGGGAGTTGGACCACTCGGCCCGTTCGGCGATATCGCGGTCATTGGACTCGGGGCTGAACACACCCTCCTCGAACCGCCCCTCCACCACCCGCATCAGCGCCGCGCCGCAGTGCGCGAGCACATGGCGCACGGTCCAGCCGGGACAGCAGGTACGGAGGGCGAAGTCCTCGTCGGGGCGGGCACGCAGCAGCGGGACCAGGGCGTCGCGCTCGGTGCGCAGCAGCCGACCGGGAAGCTCGGGATCACGTACAGATTCCATGGCGCCCAGCCAACCGCATCCGAGGGGCCCGCCCTAGAGTCGCCCCATGACCGACGCCTTCGTGGACCTGCGCGCACGCTGGAACCGGACCCTCCTCGCCGCCCGCCACGGCGCGGGCGCACCTGACCCGCTGCCGTACGCCGACAATCTGCTCACCCGCTGGTCGGAGCCGCAGCGCCACTACCACACGGTCGATCACCTGACGGCGGTGCTGAACCACATCGACGTACTGGAGGAGCACGCCGCGGATCCGGACCTGGTCCGCCTCGCGGCCTGGTTCCACGACGCGGTCTACCTCCCCGACCGCTCCGAGAACGAGGAACGCTCCGCCCACCTGGCGGAACGCGCCCTCAGCGAGGCCGGGTTGACCCCCGCCGCCACCGCCGAGGTCGCCCGGCTGGTCCGTCTCACAGTCACCCACGCCGCCGAGGAGTCCGACACCAACGGCGCGGTCCTGTGCGACGCGGACCTGGCCATCCTGGCGGCGCCGCCGGAGCCGTACGCCGCGTACACCGCGGCCGTACGCGAGGAGTACGCCTTCGTCCCGGACGACGCCTTCCGCGAGGGCCGCGCGGCGGTGCTGCGCCAGCTGCTCGGCCTGCCGCGACTGTTCCGTACGCCGTACGGGGAGCGGGAGTGGGAGTCGCGTGCGCGGCACAACCTGGCGACAGAACTGAAGCTGCTGGCGTCCTGACCCCGCGTCCTCGACGTCCGGAGCGCGCGGAACGGCGCGCGCGTGAGCGCGCGCCGAGGTCTGAGTCACTGCCTCCTGCGCGGTGATCACCCGATCGTGCGACGCCCGACGCAAGCGGCCTCGCGAGGTGGTCACCGCACCCTGGGTTCGCCCGCCCGACTCTCGCCGAGCGCCCTCAAGCGGGGCGCCCCTTGCGTCTGCGCAGCCCCGCCTTCGTCAGCAGCACGACCACCTCGCGGCTGGACACCTCCACCGCGCCCGCCCCCACCGCATCGGCATACCGATGCGACGGCACGTCGTAGTGATCCCGCTCGAAGGCCCGCGGCGGGCAGCCGATCGATGCCGCGAACGCGTGCAGCTCCTCGTACGAGACATCGCTGACCAGGTGCGACCACAGCCGGCCGTGGCCCGGCCAGGTCGGCGGGTCGATGTACACCGTCACGAGAGGCCGCCGACCGGCGCCACCACGACGCCCGCCTTCGCGCAGACCCAGTGCGGGTCCGGGCCCAGCTCCGGTTCAACGTCCAGCGCGTGCGGGTCGCCGGCGTCGCAGACCGGGCACAGCGGCCATCTTCCGTGCCGCTCGAGCAGCGCGTCCTGAACGTCCTGGGCCACCAGGCCGGCGATGTACTCGACGCCCTCCGGCCACTGCTCGACCCACCAACGGCGGTGCGTCACCGCGTCCTCGACCAGCGAGACGACCCCGGCGTCGGCCACATCGCGGGCGGCCAGGTCGGCGAGGACCAGCGCACGCGCCGCGTGCAGGGCCTGCTCGAGTGGGTTCGCGTCGTCCATGAAGCCATTGTCACCCCACCCGCTGCGCTGCCGGCCGGCGGTCCGCTCCCGGCCGGCGGTCCGCTCCCGGCCGCCGGTCCGCCCCGGACCAAAGGGGGTTGACGATAAAGGAACACCGAAAATATCTTTCAAGGGTGACCAATCCAGTGAAGGAAATTTTCAGCGTCGACGCTCCGCCCGCCCCCGCCGCCCTCGCGGCCAAGGTCCGGACCCTCGCGCCGTCCATGACCCGCTCCATGCAGCGGGTCGCCGAAGCCGTCGCCGACGACCCGGCCGGCTGCGCGGCCCTCACGGTCACCGGCCTCGCCGAGCTCACCGGCACCAGCGAGGCCACCGTGGTCCGCACCGCCCGGCTCCTCGGCTATCCCGGCTACCGCGACCTGCGTCTCGCGCTTGCCGGGCTCGCCGCCCACCAGCAGTCCGGCCGCGCGCCCGCCGTCACGGCCGACATCGCCGTCGACGACCCCATCGCGGACGTCGTCGCCAAGCTCGCGTACGACGAGCAGCAGACCCTCGCCGACACGGCCGCGGGGCTCGACACCGTACAGCTGGGCGCCGCCGTGGCCGCCGCCGCGACCGCCCGCCGTATAGACATCTACGGCGTCGGCGCGTCCTCCCTCGTCGGCATGGACCTCGCCCAGAAGCTGCTGCGCATCGGCCTGATCGCGCACGCCCATACCGATCCGCACCTCGCCGTCACCAACGCCGTGCAGCTCCGCTCCGGCGATGTCGCCATCGCCATCACCCACTCCGGCTCCACCGGCGACGTCATCGAGCCGTTGCGCGTCGCCTTCGACCGCGGTGCGACGACGGTCGCGATCACCGGCCGCCCGGACGGGCCCGTATCGCAGTACGCCGACCATGTGCTGACCACCTCCACCGCCCGCGAGAGCGAGCTGCGGCCGGCCGCGATGTCGTCCCGTACCAGTCAACTCCTCGTTGTGGACTGCCTGTTCATAGGCGTGGCGCAGCGCACGTACGAGACGGCCGCCCCTGCCCTGGCCGCTTCGTACGAGGCGCTCGCCCACCGGCACAGCCCCCGCACCCGCTGAGCACCCCGATCACAGAACCCCTCCCCCCACGGACCGAGAAAGCTGAGCAGCTCTTCATGACCTTCTCCTACGGTGAACTCCGCGCCGAGCTGGCCACCCTCACCACCGAGGCGTTCCGGCCCGAACTCGCCGAGATCGACCAGCTCCCCACCCTCGAGATCGCCCGGATCATGAACGGCGAGGACGAGTCCGTCCCCGCCGCCGTCGCCGCGCAGCTGCCGCGGATCGCCGCCGCGATCGACGACACCGCCGAGCGGATGTCCCGCGGCGGCCGGCTGGTCTACGCGGGCGCCGGCACGGCGGGGCGCCTCGGCGTACTGGACGCGAGCGAGTGCCCGCCCACCTTCAACACCGACCCGACCGAGGTCGTGGGCCTGATCGCGGGCGGCCCGTCCGCGATGGTCAAGGCGGTCGAGGGTGCCGAGGACAGCAAGGAGCTGGCCGCCGCCGATCTGGACGCGCTGAAGCTGACCGCGGACGACACGGTGGTCGGGATCTCCGCCTCGGGCCGTACCCCGTACGCGATCGGCGCGGTCGAGCACGCCCGCTCCATCGGAGCGCTCACCATCGGCCTGTCCTGCAACGCGACCAGCGCACTCGGCGCGGCCGCCGACCACGGCATCGAGATCGTCGTCGGCCCCGAACTGCTCACCGGCTCCACCCGGTTGAAGGCCGGTACGGCGCAGAAGCTGGTCCTCAACATGATCTCGACGATCACGATGATCCGGCTCGGCAAGACATACGGGAATCTGATGGTGGACGTCCGCGCCTCCAACGAGAAGCTGCGCGCCCGCTCCCGCCGGATCGTCGCGCTGGCCACCGGCGCCTCGGACGAGGAGATCGAGGCCGCCCTCGCCGCGACCGACGGCGAGGTGAAGAACGCCATCCTCACCATCCTCGGCTCGGTCGACGGCCCCACCGCCGCACGGCTCCTGACGGAGAGCAAGGGCCATCTGCGCGCGGCACTGCAGTCCGCCCGCCGATAACCACCGACTGAACGTCCCCCCACAGCAAGGCACCCCGCACCATGGCAACAGACGCCCCCAACGCCCCGGACGCCCCTGACGCTCCTGACGCCCCGGACGCCCCCAACGCCCCGGACAAGAACAGCGCCGTCGCCGCCGCCATCCTCCCCCTGGTCGGCGGCGCCCGGAACATCACCACCGTCGCGCACTGCATGACCCGCCTCCGCCTCGGGCTGCGCGACTCCTCCCTCGTACAGGAAGAGGCGCTGAAGGCGCTTCCCGCGGTCATGGGCGTGGTCGAGGACGACACGTACCAGATCGTGCTCGGCCCGGGCACGGTCGCCCGGGTCACCCCGGAGTTCGAGGCGCTCGTGGCAGCGGCCCCCAGGACCGCCGATGACCTGGCCGACCGGGGCGCCGCCATCAAGGCGGCCCGGAGGGCGAAGAATTCGACGCCCTTCAAGCTGTTCCTGCGCCGTATCGCGAACATCTTTGTCCCGCTGATCCCGGCCCTCATCGGCTGCGGCATCATCGCCGGACTCAACGGCCTGCTGGCCAACCTCGGTTGGGCCCCGGCCGTGGTGCCCGCACTCGCCGCGACGGCCTCCGGCTTCATGTCGCTGATCGCGGTCTTCGTCGGCTACAACACCGCGAAGGAGTTCGGCGGTACGCCGGTCCTTGGCGGCGCGGTCGCCGCGATCATCGTCTTCCCGGGCGTCGCGAAGATCACCGCCTTCGGTGTCCATCTCTCCCCCGGCCAGGGCGGCGTCCTGGGCGCGCTCGGCGCGGCGGTGCTCGCGGTGTACGTCGAGAAGTGGTGCCGCCGCTGGGTGCCGGAGGCTCTGGACGTCCTGGTCACGCCGACCCTCACGGTCCTCGTCGCCGGCCTGGTGACTCTCTTCGGCCTGATGTTCGTGGCCGGTGAGATCTCCACCGCGATCGGCGAGTTCGCGAACTGGCTGCTGGCAGGCGGCGGCGCGGCCGCGGGCTTCGTCCTCGGCGGTCTCTTCCTGCCGCTGGTGATGCTGGGCCTGCACCAGGCGCTGATCCCGATCCACACCACGCTCATCGAGCAGCAGAGCTATACGGTCCTCCTCCCGATCCTCGCGATGGCGGGCGCCGGGCAGGTGGGCGCGGCGGCCGCGGTCTACGTCCGGCTGCCCCGCAACACCTCGATCCGCAGCACCATCAAGTCCGCGCTCCCGGCGGGCTTTCTGGGCGTCGGCGAGCCGCTGATCTACGGCGTCTCGCTCCCGCTGGGCCGACCGTTCATCACGGCCTGCGTCGGCGGCGCGTTCGGCGGCGGATTCGTCGGCCTGTTCAACATGCTGGGCGACAAGGTCGGCTCCACGGCGATCGGCCCCTCGGGCTGGGCGCTGTTCCCACTGCTCGACGGCAACAAGGGCCTGGGCGAGACGATCGGGGTCTACGCGGCCGGGCTGCTGGTCGGTTACGTCGTCGGCTTCCTGGCCACGTACTGGTTCGGCTTCACCGGGCCGATGCTCAAGGAGCTCAACGTGGCCCCGGAGGAGTCCTTGCCCCCAGCGGCAGCGGGCTCCCCCGCCCCACCGAAGGAACAGGCCCGGGTCTGACGCATCGTTCCCCAGCTGGGGCTCCGCCCCGGACGCCGCGGCCCCCGTACGGCCTTCGTCCGTGTCCTCAATCGCCGGACGGGCTGGGTTTCCCGGACATCCCAGCCCCTCCGGCGTTTGAGGAGCGGGGCTTGGGGGGGGCGGAGCCCCAACAGGAGCCCCGCCGGCGATTGAGGCGCGGGGGCCCGGGGGCAGAGTCCCCGCGCACACCGGCCCCCGCCCCCCTACGCCGCTCCCGCCGCCTGCTCCTTGATCGTCACCAACCCCTTCCTGATCACCGCCAGCCGCGGCGCCCGCCGCGCGAGCGCCGAGTCGTGCGTGACCATCACAAACGTCAGGGTGTGCTCCTCCCACAGCCCCTCCAGCAGATCCATGATCTCGTCGCGCATCGACTCGTCGAGATTGCCGGTGGGTTCGTCGGCCAGCAGCACCGCAGGCCGCTTGACCAGCGCACGCGCGATCGCCACGCGCTGCTGCTGCCCGCCGGACAGCTCCCCGGGCAGATGGCCGTGGCGCTCCCCGAGCCCGACCGAGGCCAGCGCCTCGGCGGCCCGCTCACGGCGCTCCGCCGCATTCAGCCCGAGCGGTACGAGCGCGGTCTCCACGTTCTCCTGCGCGGTGAGCGTGGGAATGAGGTTGAAGCTCTGGAAGACGAACCCGATCTTCTCCGCCCGTACCCGGGTGAGCCTCGCCTCGGGCAGCGTCGCCAGATCGGTCCCGTCGAGAGTGACGCTGCCCGACGTCGGCCGGTCCAGGCCGCCGAGCATCTGCAGCAGCGTGGACTTGCCGCCGCCGGTCGGCCCCTGGATCACCAGCCGCCCGCCGTCCTCGATGGTCAGGTCCACCCCGTCCAGCGCGGTCACCTGCTCCTTGCCGCGCCGATAGTGCTTGGTGACGTCTGTGAGCTCGTACATGATGCTTCAACTCCTGTTGTACGTAAGAGGGTTCGGGCTACTCGACACGACGCAGCGCATCGGCCGGGCGCAGCCGGGACGCGCGCCAGCCGCCGAAGCCGCCCGCGACAATTCCGCCCGCCACCGCGAGCGCCACGGCCAGGCCGATGGTGGTCAGCGAGACGGGCGCGGTGAGCGCGATGTCCAGCGCCTTGGACGCGGCCTGCCGGGTGGGGCCGCCCTGCCCGCCGCCACCGCCGAAGACCCGGCCGCCGCCTGCCGCGCCACCCCCGTTCCCGCCGCCGAGCTGCGCGGTGAGCGTCGGGCTGAACGTTGTGATCAGCCACGCACCCGCCAGCCCCAGCGCGATCCCGAGCGCCCCGCCGACCAGCCCGTTGACCAGCGCCTCACCGGCCACCTGACGGGTGACCCGGCCGCTCTTCCACCCCAGCGCCTTGAGCGTGCCGAACTCCCGCACCCGTCGGCTCACCGCGGCCGACGTGAGCAGCCCGGCGACGAGGAACGCCGCGGCCAGCACGACGTACGAGAGCCACTTGCCGACGCCCGAGGCGAGGTCGGATGCAGTGGACAGCGACCCGGAGACGGTGTCGGCGAGGTCGGCCGAGGTCGTGACCGTCGTTCCGGAGATGTTCTTCTGGATGGCCTGCTTGATGCCGTCGATCAGCTGCGAGTCGGACGCCTGGACATAGACCGTGGTGACCTTGTTCTTCGCGTCGGCGAGCGTCTGCGCCCGGGCGAGCGGCAGATAGACGTTGGCGGCGGCGTCCCCGCTGTCCGCCGTCGCGATCCCGATGACGGTGAAAGCCGTACCGGAGATGGTCAGCTTCTTGCCGACCGCGAGCTTCTTCTCCTTGGCGTAGGCGCTGTCGATGACGGCGACCTTGGCGGCGGTCTCCGTCGTCCTGAACGTACGTCCCGAGGTGATCTTCGAGGAGGTCAGCGGACCAAGTCCCTGATGGGCGACGTCCGTTCCGTACGCGGTGTACGAGTCGACGTCGAACGCGGCCCCGCCGCCGCGCACCGCACCGCCGCCCTCACCGCCCCCACCGGGAGCCGTGCTGCCGCCCTGTCCGCCCTGCCCCGGCTGCTGTTGGACCGCACCGCGCTTGAACTGCCCGTTGACCTTCATCACGCGCACGCTCAGCCCGCCGACCGCGTCCGCGACGCCGTCCTGCTTGCCGACCTTCGCGACGGTCGAGGAGGCGAGGGTCTCGAACCCCTCCACCATCACGATGTCCTGGTTCTGCTCGGAGTCGTCGTCGCTGTCCTTGGCGTCGAACTCGAAGCGGGGCCGACGCGCGGTGCCTCCCTCACCGGGCGGCGAGGCGGCCTTGGTGACGGTCATATCGGTGCCGAGCCCGTACAGCGACTCCAGGACCTTGTCCTGGGCGCGATTCATCCCGGACGACACCGAGTTGACGACGATGACCAGCGCGATCCCGAGGGCGAGCCCCGAGGCGACGACAAGCGCCGCTTTTCTGCGGCGGCGCAGCTCGCGCCGGAGGTAGGTGAAGAACATAGGCGTGAAGGTAGGGACGCCATGTGATGAAGGGTTGAGTCCGGCGTGAGAGCGGCATGAGAACCCGGGTCGGGTCCGGACGTTCACACCATCCCTGTCGTATCCCCGGCCCGCCCTATGCCGGGCACTCGGCAGAGCGGGGCCCGTCCCCGCTCACGTACTCGACACGCAGCTCCTCGCTCTCCTCCACGACGAACATCGTGCCCTGGGTGGGACTCCAGCCTCGGGAGACCAGGAAGATCCGGTCGCCCGACACATGGAAGAGCCGCAGCCCGGCATAGCGGTAGCGGAAAGCGCTCGCCTTGTCGGCGATGGTGAAGCGACAGCTGCCGCGGCCGTGGATGAGCAGATCGTTCTTACTGAACACGGCGACGGCCGGCATCTCGGTGTCGACGGTCCTCGCGGTCAGGGCCGCGCGGCCCCGGCCGACGATGCCCGCGTACGAGGACACCGCCCAGAACAGCGCGAGTACGGCGACCAGGAGGCAGAGGGTCCACATGCGCAGATCCCGGCTCTCGCGCGTGCGAGCGTAGCCGGTGAGCAGGAACCCGGCGATCGTCGCGAGCGGCGCCAGCAGATCGAGGAGCGCGGGGTGGAGGGGGATCAGCGGGAGCAGGAGCAGCGGCGGCGCCCAGGCATGCCGCAGCAGGCGCAGCGGTCCCGCCGCCGCACCGGGGTCGCGCTGCACCCGGCGGTGCGCGGCGAGGGCGGCGAACGCGGCGGCGGCGCCGAGCAGCACCGGGAGATAGAGGGCGTCGACGCTGCGGAGCAGATAGTCGCGGGTGGAGAAGTGGAACACGGTGTCGCGCAGCCCGAGGGCTTTGGCTTCGGCGTCGGTGCTGGACCAGCCGAAGTAGAAGAGCACGGCGGTGAAGAGGGAGATGAGCGACCCGACGGTCCCGATGAACTCGGTGAGCCCGGTGCCTCTGGCTGGTTCAGGCCGAGGCGCGCCGCCGGTGTCCGGATCGGGCTCGGGGTCCGGGTCGCCTCGAGGGTCCGGGACCGGGACCGGGTCCGGGTCGCCGCCGGGGTCCGGGACCGGGTCCGGGTCCGGGTCCGGGTCCGGTCTCGGGTCTCCACCGGGGTTCGGGGCGGGATCGGCGTCAGGGCCTGATGGACTGCCGGCGGCAGGCGGTGCCGGGTCCGGGGCGGTCACGACGGCGAGAAGAAGGAAGGCGAAGGGGATTCCGGGGACGGGGAGTTCGGGTCCGGCGATTCCCCACCCGAACCCGGGTTCGCCGATCCGTCAATTCTGATCGCGCCATGCTTGGTCATAGAGCCGCCCCCCTCGAAATGGAGGGTCAGATCCACCAGCCCGGCTCCCGTGAAGGACTCCGGTAGCTCGAACGAGACCGCGGCGCCCTCGCAGCATTGCTTGTGGCGCGGCTCCAGCGTCAGCAACTTGGCCCCCTCGACCTCGAGGTCCACGTTCATGACCTCACTCCGCCAGGTGCCCTCCACCCGGAACCCCCAGTACGGCGGCTTCAACACGACTTCGGGCCCCGGGACCACCGCCGTGATACCCAGCGGGCATGCGGTGGTGTCACCCGAACTCCGATGCAGCGTGACCTTCCCCCGCGGGTACTGACGATGCCAGTTCACGACCTGCTTCAGCATCCGGTACGCCGCCGTGTCGCGGCAGTCGCCGTATGTGAACCCGGGCCCGTGCAACGAGTCGTACAGCCGCACCGCCTCATTCCACTGTGCGGTGTCGCCCTTCGCCGCCAGGCAGGCGAGCGTCAGCGCATGAACGAGCTTCCACTGCTTGCTCCCGGTGCTGTGCTCCGCAACAGCCTTGCCGGCGCCGGAACAGTTGAACACCCACAACTTGTCGTAAACGTCCTCCGGGTCGATCCTGACGTTCGTATTGGGTGAGTCGGGCCCCGGTGGCAACCAGGCGAACTCGGCGTCCTTGTCCTTGCCGCCGCCGTTCCCGCCGCCGCCATTCCCCGAGCCGCCGGCCCCATCGTTGTCGGAGGGATTCCACGTGGGCCCCCCGGAGTCCGGACCCGAGCTCCACTCACCGCCGTCCGCACCCGCACTTCCCCGCGGCGGCGCACTCTCCCCCTCGCCTCCGCCACCGCAGCCCGTCAGCATCAAGGCCGCGGCAAGCACCCCCGACACCAGCACTCCGCAGCGCCTGCCCCGCACAGTTCGACCAGCCATGGGACCCCCCGTACATGCCCGATGGCTACTCATCATGGCCAGGCGAACCCGCCGTGAGAAAGATGGCGCACAGCCCGCGTCCGAGAAAATTCCCCACCATTTTGCGCGGCAGTTTCCCCCGCAACTCCAGCCTCTCCGGCAGCACGCCAAGCGGGCTGGTACGCCATGCTCACTGTCGCCGCAAACCTCCAACTGCCGCACAGAGGAGTTGATCGATGGCGAATGAGGAAGCTGAGAACGAACCCGGGGTCGTCGAACTGCCGGACCCGTCGGGGCCCGGCGCCGATCCGCGCGTGGCGCTGGGCGAGGAACCCGTCCATCGCGGCGCCGCAGGATCCCCGGTACGGACTCCAGGGCGTTCCCACGGGGAAGCGTCGCACTCGCCGGGTGTCGTGGACACTCCGGACCCGCAGTCGGAGGGGTGAGACCGTGGGCCTGACCATCCGCAACCAGTATTCAGCGCGCGTGTACGTCGCGATCGGGTTCTACGACAACTCCTGCCCCAACAACACAGGACCGCACCTCATGGGGTGGTGGGGCATAGACCCGGGCAGGGGTGCGCTGGTCTACGCGAACGATGTGAACCAGTACAGCCCCATGTGGTTCTACGTCGCCGAGGCCGTGAACGGCCCGGTCTGGGCCGGATCGCACGTCGTCCAGATTCCGAACCAGGCATTCAACCGGTGCGAGCGACCAGGGGTGTCCGGCGGGTACGCGCGAGGCTTCCGCGAACTCTTTGTCGGCGACAATGAGGACTTCACCCTCACCCTCACGGGATAGCCGCAGCTGAGCACTGCAGCAGCACCTGACGCGTGACGTCGGTCAGGTGCTGCCGTCGGCCGACCGCGGCCGCGCCTCGGGTCGGCGGAGCGGCAGTGACGGGGAGGCGCTGCTGCATGTGGCGGGGCAGCGGCGCCGGCGGCGACGACTGCCTCGAAGTCGCCGACGGCCACCCCGACATCGTCCCCGTCCACAACCCCCACGGCCCGGAGCTCGTGTTCCGGGCGTCCGCCTGGGCCTCCTTCGTCGCGGACCTCAAGCAGCACTGGCCGGCAGAGCCTCTCGGAACTGTCCGGGACTACGCCCACCGAGGCGGACCGGGGCGCCCGTCGCGCCCACGCCTGCCGGGGATGTCAGGATGGTCCTATGACGACCAAGGTCTACTTCGACATCACCATCAATGACGCCCCCGCCGGGCGGATCAACTTCAACCTGTACGACGACGTCGTTCCCAAGACGGCAGAGAACTTCCGCGCGCTCGCCACCGGCGAGAAGGGGTTCGGCTACGAGGGGTCCTCCTTCCACCGCGTCATCCCCGACTTCATGCTGCAGGGCGGCGACTTCACCCGCGGTGACGGCACGGGCGGCAAGAGCATCTACGGCGAGAAGTTCGCCGACGAGAACTTCAAGCTCACGCACAACAGGCCGGGCCTGCTCTCGATGGCCAACGCCGGCCCGAACAGCAACGGCTCCCAGTTCTTCATCACCACCGTGCTGACGCCGTGGCTGGACGGCAAGCACGTCGTGTTCGGCGAGGTCGCCGACGAGGACAGCATGGCCCTGGTCAAGAAGATCGAGAGCTACGGATCGCAGAGTGGCCGGACCAAGGCCAAGATCACCATCTCCGGCTCGGGCGTCGCCTGACGAACCTGCGGGACCTGAGCGGCCGAGAGGTCCGGGTCCCCGCGTGACCACGCGCTGAAACGCCCGAAGGCGGCACCCCTGTCAGGGATGCCGCCTTCGGTTGCGTAACCGGGCTTACTGAGCCGAGGCTCAGAAGTCCATGTCACCGCCCGGCATGCCGCCGCCCGCGGGGGCACCGGCCTTCTCGGGCTTGTCGGCGATGACGGCCTCGGTGGTGAGGAACAGCGCCGCGATGGAGGCCGCGTTCTGCAGAGCAGAGCGGGTCACCTTCGCGGGGTCGATGATGCCCTCGGCGATCATGTCGACGTACTCGCCGGTCGCGGCGTTCAGACCGTGGCCGACGGCCAGGTTGCGCACCTTCTCGACGACGACGCCACCCTCGAGACCACCGTTGACGGCGATCTGCTTGAGCGGAGCCTCCAGCGCGAGCTTCACGGCGTTGGCGCCGGTCGCCTCGTCACCATCGAGGTCGAGCTTCTCGAAGACCGAGGTCGCCTGGAGCAGAGCCACGCCGCCACCGGCGACGATGCCCTCCTCGACGGCGGCCTTGGCGTTGCGCACCGCGTCCTCGATGCGGTGCTTGCGCTCCTTGAGCTCGACCTCGGTCGCGGCGCCGGCCTTGATGACGGCCACGCCGCCGGCCAGCTTCGCGAGGCGCTCCTGGAGCTTCTCGCGGTCGTAGTCCGAGTCGGAGTTCTCGATCTCGGCACGGATCTGGTTGACGCGACCGGCAACCTGGTCGCTCTCACCGGCACCGTCGACGATCGTGGTCTCGTCCTTGGTGATGACGACCTTGCGGGCGCGGCCCAGCAGGTCCAGGCCGGCGTTCTCGAGCTTGAGGCCGACCTCCTCGGAGATGACCGTGCCGCCGGTGAGGATGGCGATGTCGTTCAGCATCGCCTTGCGGCGGTCACCGAAGCCCGGAGCCTTGACGGCAACGGACTTGAAGGTGCCACGGATCTTGTTGACGACCAGGGTCGACAGGGCCTCGCCCTCGACGTCCTCGGCGATGATCAGCAGCGGCTTGCCGGACTGCATGACCTTCTCGAGAAGCGGCAGCAGGTCCTTGACCGAGCTGATCTTCGAGTTGACGATCAGGATGTACGGGTCGTCGAGCGACGCCTCCATACGCTCCATGTCGGTGGCGAAGTACGCCGAGATGTAGCCCTTGTCGAAGCGCATACCCTCGGTGAGCTCAAGCTCCAGACCGAAGGTCTGGGACTCCTCGACGGTGATGACGCCTTCCTTGCCGACCTTGTCCATCGCCTCGGCGATGAGCTCGCCGATCTGGGTGTCGGCGGCGGAGATGGAGGCCGTGGAAGCGATCTGCTCCTTGGTCTCCACGTCCTTGGCCTGCTCGAGCAGCGCACCGGAGACGGCCTCGACGGCCTTCTCGATGCCGCGCTTGAGGGCCATCGGGTTGGCACCGGCGGCCACGTTGCGCAGGCCCTCGCGGACCAGCGCCTGGGCGAGGACGGTCGCGGTGGTCGTACCGTCACCGGCGACGTCGTCCGTCTTCTTGGCGACTTCCTTGACCAGCTCGGCGCCGATCTTCTCAAACGGGTCCTCGAGCTCGATCTCCTTGGCGATGGATACACCATCGTTGGTGATCGTGGGGGCGCCCCACTTCTTCTCGAGGACGACGTTGCGGCCCTTGGGGCCAAGGGTGACCTTGACGGCGTCGGCGAGCTGGTTCATCCCGCGCTCGAGACCGCGCCGTGCCTCCTCGTCGAACGCGATGATCTTGGCCATGTGAAGTGGTCCTCCCGGACTGGGGTGGATTCTCCGGACCGCGCTGGCGCCCGCGACGGACGGCCTGCATGCCTTGTGGTTCCTTGCCCCACCCGGCCTGCGGACCTCACCAACCCGGTCCTCGTTGTCACTCTCACTGTCAGAGTGCTAACGCCAATGATTAGCACTCGCCCTAGGAGAGTGCAAGCGACTCTCACGGATCGAAGACCCACGAGCGGACGCGCGAAGGGACCCACGAAGGGACCCGCGAGCGGACCCGGCAGCGGACCCGCGGGCAGACGCACGAGGGGCCCGCATCCCTGGTGGGATGCGGGCCCCTCGGCGTGAGTGCGTCGGTGGCCGATCGCGCCGAGATCAGACGGCGAGCTTGACCATATCCGCCTGCGGACCCTTCTGGCCCTGCGAGATCTCGAATTCGACTCGCTGACCCTCTTCAAGGGTGCGGTACCCGTCCATCTGGATCGCGCTGTAGTGGACGAAAACATCCGCACCACCGTCGACCGCGATGAAGCCGTACCCCTTCTCCGCGTTGAACCACTTGACGGTGCCCTGAGCCATGCCTAACTCCCCTATTACTGGCCCTTGCGCAGGACCGCACTTCGCGGACCCGGGTCAGACCTCCACCCTCCGACAGGAGAGGGTGTGCGCCGGAACGCGTCGACCGCGGCTGAATGTATCTGCCCAACTGCCCTCTGCAACAGGTCAATCCGACGAGAAATCCGAGCACGAGTGAACGGATAATTGAACTGAATTCAATAAATTCCGGGGCAAGTCGGGCCCGGCAAATGGCGCTTAAGAGGCAATTCGAGCGAACTTATTGGCTGCTTCTTGATGGGGCCAGGGCGCATTCTCATATGCGGCCGGCATAAGCAGCGGCGGGGCCTTCCCCAACTGTACCGCGCTCAACCATACAGAATTGCCCCCTCCGCTTCTCTTGCGGAGGGGGCAATTCTGGTGACGCTGCGTAGCTCAGCCGCCGGCGACGGCAGGAATGATCGAAACGCCCGCACCGTCCGGCGTCGCGGTCTCAAGACCCTGCTCGAAACGGACGTCGTCGTCATTCACGTACACGTTCACGAAGCGGCGCAGCTTGCCCTGGTCGTCCAGGACGCGCGCGGCGATGCCCGTGTGGTTCTTCTCCAGGTCGGCGATCACCTCGGAGAGCGTCGCGCCCTCCGCCGGGACCTCGGCCTGACCGCCCGTGTACGTACGGAGAATGGTGGGGATGCGGACGTTCACGCTCATGGTGTTCTGCCTTCCGTAGGTAGTCAGCGGGCCAGGCCGGCGTCGCGGAACGCGTCGAGGCTCGGGCGGATGGTCGCCGTGGGTCCGGTCGTCGGGGCGACCGCGTCGAGGGTCTTGAGACCGTCGCCGGTGTTGAGCACGACCGTGGTGAGCGCCGGGTCGAGCACGCCCTCCTCGATCAGCTTCCGCGTCACGCCCACGGTCACGCCGCCCGCGGTCTCCGCGAAGATGCCCTCGGTACGGGCCAGCAGCTTGATCGCGTCGACGATCTGCTCGTCGTTGACGTCCTCCACCGCGCCGCCCGTGCGGCGCGCGATGTCCAGCACGTACGGGCCGTCGGCCGGGTTGCCGATGGCCAGCGACTTGGCGATGGTGTCCGGCTTCTGCGGGCGTACGACGTCGTGCCCGGCCTTGAAGGCCGTCGACACCGGCGAGCAGCCCTCCGCCTGGGCACCGAAGATCTTGTACGGCTTGTCCTCGACCAGACCGAGCTTGATCAGCTCCTGCAGACCCTTGTCGATCTTGGTGAGCTGCGAGCCCGAGGCGATCGGGATCACGATCTGGTCGGGCAGCTGCCAGCCGAGCTGCTCACAGATCTCGTACGCCAGCGTCTTGGAGCCCTCGCCGTAGTACGGGCGGAGGTTGACGTTGACGAAGCCCCAGCCCTCGCCCAGCGGGTCGCCGATGAGCTCCGAGCAGAAGCGGTTGACGTCGTCGTAGTTGCCCTCGATGCCGACCAGCTCGCCGCCGTACACCGCGGCCATGACGACCTTGCCCTGCTCCAGGTCGTGCGGGATGAACACGCAGGAGCGGAAGCCGGCCCGCGCGGCTGCCGCACCGACGGCGCCGGCGAGGTTGCCGGTGGAGGAGCAGGAGAGAGTCGTGAAGCCGAAGGCGCGCGCGGCCTCGACGGCGATCGCGACGACGCGGTCCTTGAAGGAGTGCGTCGGGTTGCCGGAGTCGTCCTTGATGTACAGGCCACCGGTAACGCCCAGCTCACGGGCGAGATTGTCGGCCTTGACGAGCTTGGTGAAACCGGGGTTGATGTTCGGCTTCTCGGCCACGTCGGCGGGGACGGGCAGCAGCGGGGCGTACCGCCAGATATTGTTCGGACCCGCTTCGATCCGCTTCTTCAGCGCGTCGGGGTCGCCGCTCGGCAGGTCGTACGCGACTTCGAGAGGCCCGAAACACAGGGCACAGGCGAAGATCGGGCCGAGGTCGAAACGCTCTCCGCACTCGCGACACGAGAGCGCCGCGGCGGGACCGAGGTTCACGGGAGTGGTGCTTGCGACAGTCTGAACAGCCATGGAGGCGAGGCCCTTTCTCCTCATCTTCCCCGTGACGCATTTCGTCACGAGACGGAATTGGCACCTTCCCCACCGTGACCTCGCGGTCGGCGGGAGGGTTGCCGGGGCTTCAACGGGCCGTTCCCTCTGCCCCTCTGGATGAGCGGTATTCGATTGTCAGCGTGAGGACCCCCGACATGCGACGGTCATCCGCGTTGTTCAAGACTGTAACCGAAGGCCCGGACGGTTGAGATAGTCGTCCGAACCGCGAGATGAAGATCATGGCCCCTGCCGCTGCCGCGGCGTGGCACAACCAGGGAGTAACGAGCGTGCTGGAAGAGGTGGAGCGCTGGCTGAGCAGGCGTTCCTGGTCCGTGTCCGACCGGCCGCTGCACCAGCTCATCGCTGCCAAGCGCGGTACGACCGTCAGTGTCGTCCTGCCCGCCCTCGACGAGGAGGCGACGGTCGGCGAGATCGTCACCGTGATCCGGCGCGAGCTGATGGAGGCGGTGCCGCTCGTCGACGAGCTGGTCGTCATCGACTCGGGCTCGAGCGACCGTACGGCGGAGGTGGCCGCGGCGGCCGGCGCGCGGGTGGTGCACCGCGACGCGATACTGCCGCGGATACCGGCGGCCCCCGGCAAGGGCGAGGTGCTGTGGCGGTCGCTGATGGTGACCAGCGGCGACATCGTCTGCTTCATCGACGCGGACCTCAGGGACTTCTCGGCGGACTTCGTCTCCGGGATCGTGGGACCGCTGCTGACCGACCCCGAAGTGCAGTTCGTCAAAGCGATGTACGACCGGCCGCTGGGCGATGTGGCAGGTCAGGGCGGCCGGGTCACCGAGCTGGTGGCGCGTCCGCTGCTCAATCTGCACTGGCCGCAGCTGGCCGGGGTCGTCCAGCCGCTCGGCGGCGAGTACGCGGCGCGACGCTCGCTCCTCGAGCGGCTGCCCTTCCCCGTCGGCTACGGAGTGGAGCTGGGCCTGCTCGTGGACGCGCTGCACACGGTGGGTCTTGACGCGCTGGCCCAGGTGGACGTCGGCTCGCGCAAGCACCGGCACCAGGACGGGCAGGCGCTGGGCCGGATGGCCGCGGCGATCTACCGTACGGCTCAACTGCGGCTGTCCCGGGGCCACTTGGTGCGGCCGGCGCTCACGCAGTTCGAGCGCGGCGAGGACGGTTTCGAACCGCGCACCTATCCGGTGGACACGGAGGAGCGGCCGCCGATGCGCGAGATCGGTGAGTACGCGGCGCGTCGCGCGGCATAACCACCAACGCCGTAGCGGTTTGTCCAACACTTCCTACTTATGGGCTTCAGATACAGTACGGGCGCTCCGCGCCGCAGTGCCGGGCTGCCGCGGTTCCTCGGGGCCCTGGCGGTCATCACCACCGTTCTGACCGCCGTGGTCCTCCAGGGACAGGCGATGGCCGACACCGTCGCCCCGGCGAACCGGGGCGACCACAGCTCCGAGCGGCTGTGGCTCCTCGGCGGCCTGGCGCTGAGCCTGACTGCGGCCGGTGTGATCGCGGTCGCCGCCACGCGCGGGCGCCGCAATCACTGAGCGGGCGCCGCAATCACCGACCTGCTCCCGTGAATCACCAATCTGCCGACCTGCCCTTCGGCCGTACGCACGTTTGAGGGTTTGTGCGACGGGCTAGGTTTCGCCACATGGTCTCCGAGCACCCTGCTGCCCAGGTCCTCGTCGCGTCGAACCGCGGCCCGGTCTCGTACACGCTGCGCGAGGACGGCTCGCTCGACGCCAAGCGCGGCGGCGGCGGGCTGGTCTCCGGTCTCTCCGCCATCGGCTCCGAGGCGGACGCCCTGTGGGTGTGCGCCGCGCTGGGCGACGGCGACCGTGAGGCGGTACGGCGCGGGGTCGGCGAGGCCGGGGTGCTGATGCTCGACATCAACCCGGCCGTCCACTCCGACGCGTACAACGGCATCGCGAACTCCGTGCTCTGGTTCGTCCACCATCTGCTGTACCAGACGCCGGTGGAGCCGGTCTTCGACGATGAGTTCCGCCGCCAGTGGGCCTCGTACGAAACCTACAACCGGGCCTTCGCGGACGCGCTCGCCGCGCAGGCGGCTCCCGGTGCGGCGGTCCTGGTGCAGGACTACCACCTGGCGCTGGTGCCCGGCATGCTCCGCGAGCGGCGCCCGGATCTGCGGATCGGGCACTTCTCGCACACGCCGTGGGCGCCCGTCGACTACTTCCGGATGCTGCCCGACGACATCGCCGAGCAGCTGCTGCGCGGCCTGCTCGGCGCGGACCGGACCTGTTTTCTGACCCGGCGGTGGGCGGACGCGTTCGCGGCGTGCTGTACGGAGCTGCTGGGCGCGGACTCCCTGGCGGGCACCCGGATCGGGGTGCACGGGCTCGGCGCGGACGCGGACTTCCTACGGGAGCGCGCACACCGGCCGGATGTGGCGGAGCGGCTGGTGGCGCTGCGCGAAGAGATCGGCGGCACCCCGTCGGCACCCCGGAAGACGATCGTCCGGGTGGACCGCACCGAGCTGTCCAAGAACATCGTGCGCGGCCTGCTCGCCTACCGGCAGCTGCTGGAGTCCCGGCCGGAGTGGCGGGAGCGGGTCGTCCATGTCGCCTTCGCCTACCCCTCCCGGCAGGACCTGGCGGTGTACCGCGACTACACGGCGGCGGTCCAGCGCCTCGCCGACGAGATCAACTCCGGTTACGGGACACCGACGTGGACCCCGGTCGTCCTCCATGTGAAGGACGACTTCGCACGCTCCCTGGCCGCGTACCGGCTGGCCGATGTGGCTCTGGTCAACCCGATCCGTGACGGCATGAACCTCGTCGCCAAGGAGATCCCGGTCGTCTCGGACAACGGCTGCGCGCTGGTGCTGTCGCGGGAGGCAGGGGCGTACGAGGAATTGGGCGAGGACGCGGTGGTGGTGAACCCGTACGACGTGACCGGCACCGCCGAAGCACTCCACGAGGCGCTGACGATGCCGGACAACGAACGGGCCGGGCGCACCAAGCGGCTGGCGGCAGCGGCGACCGCGCTGCCGCCGCAGAAGTGGTTCCTGGACCAGCTACAGGCGCTGCGCGAGATCTGACAGAAACCCGACCACCGCCGCCGGGCCCGGCAGCAGCAGGTCGGCCCGCTCCGCGAGCTCGGGGACCTCCTCGCTTCCGCTGCACACCAGCAGACCGGGGACACCGTCCGCGCGGAGCTTCTCCACCGCGGCGAAGGCGGGCAGATCACCGAGGTCGTCGCCGGCGTAGAGCACGGAACCGGCCTTCACCTCGCGTACGTACTCCTCGAGCGCCACGCCCTTGTCCATGCCGGGCGGGCGCAGCTCCAGGACCATACGGCCCGGCTCCACGATCAGGCCGTGGCGTGCGGCGAGTTGGGTGAGCGGTTCGCGCAGGGCCTCGAAAGCCGCCTGCGGGTCGGACGCACGGCGGGTGTGGACGGCGACCGCCTGGCCCTTCTCCTCGATCCAGATGCCCTGCCAGGCGCCGATGCGGTCCAGGAATCCGGGGAGTTCGGCGCGGACGGCCGCGACGCCGGGGTGCGGGGCAGGCGTATGGACGGTGCCGGAGAGGGCGTCCCAGCGCTCGGCGCCGTAGTGGCCGAGCACGACGAGATGGGCGAGGCCCGGCACTCCGGCGAAGCCGCCGTACCGCACGGCAACACCGGCGGGGCGCCCGGTGATCACGGCGACGGACAGGACCCGCGGGGCGAGCGCGGCGAGCGCGGGGACCGCGCCCGGGTGGGCGCGGGCCTGGTCGGGGTCGGGCACGATGTCGGCGAGGGTGCCGTCGAAGTCGAGTCCGACGACGGTTTTCTCGGGCCTGGCGAGGATTGCGGCCAGGCCTTCCCGGCCGGCGGGCGTCGACGGTGTCGGCAAGGGGTGCGCATTTGGAGTGCTGCCCATGCCCCGACCCTATCGGCGACTTCGCCGGGCGTCTCTGACACGGCGCAGCCGGTTGACGGTCACGGGGTCGTGGGCCAGGGCGCGCTCGTCGTCGAGAAGGGCGTTGAGGAGCTGGTAGTAGCGGACCGGGGAGATACCGAGCTGCTCGCGGATGGCCCGCTCCTTCGCGCCGGGTCCCGGCCAGGAGTGGTGCTCCATGGCCAGTACGGCACGGTCCCGCTCGGAGAGCGCCTCGTCGTGGGTCATACGATCCAACATATCCGCGCGGCGAGGCCCGCTGCCCGGCTGTCCGCGCACTCGGCTGCCCGGTTGCCGGACCACTCGGCTGCCCGGTTGCCGGACCACTCGGCTGCGCGGTTGCCGGACCTCGGCTACTCGGCGTTCTCCGCGGCGGTGGCCGCCCGGCCGATCCGGCCGAGGACGGTCGCCGGGTCGCCGCCCGGCTCGACGGCCTTGCCTATGTTCCCCTTGATGTTCTCGCTGACCGAGGCCCACGACGTCTTGCCGACCGGCGGAAGCACCGAGGTGGGGAGCTCGTGGAGGAACTTCCTCAGCTCCAGGTGCTCCGGGTCCTTCTCCATTGCCTCGGACGCGGTGACCGTCGCCGGCAGCAGGGCGTTCTGGCCGGCGAAGTCGAGGACGTTCTTGTCGCTGAAGACGAAGTCCAGGAACTTGCCGACCTCGACCCGGTGGCCGTTCTGCTTGAACCCCATGATCCAGTCGGCGACGCCCATCGCCGATCTGGCCTTGCCGTTCCTGCCGGGCAGCGCCACCTGGCCGACCTGGACGCCCGCCTTCTCCGCGGCCTGCATCAGCGAGGGGTGCCCGTTGAGCATGCCGACCTCGCCGCGGGTGAAGGCGGCGAACGCCTCCTTGCGGTTCAGCTTGGAGGGCGCGACCGGGCCGGTGAGCTTCTTCTCGACCAGGTTCTCCTTCAGCCAGGTGAAGGTGCTGATGTTCTGCGCGGAGTCGATCGCGTACTTGCCGACCGGGTCGATATAGCCGTCACCGCCGCTGAGCAGCCACATCATGGTCTCGGCCTGGGCCTCTTCCGGACCGAGCGGCAGCGCGAAGGGGTACTTCGCGTCCGTGTTGGCCTTCAGCCTGACCGCGTCGTCCTCGAGGTCGTCCCAGGTCTTCGGGTCCTCCTTGATGCCGGCCTCTTTGAAGAGCTTCTTGTTGAAGAAGAGGAGCCGGGTGGAGGCGACGAACGGCAGACCGTACTGGACATGCCGCTGCTCGCCGGCGTCGACGAGCGGGCCGAGGAAGTTGGACTGCACGGGTACGGAGAGCAGTTGGTCCGCGCTGTAGAGCTTGTCGGCCGCGGCGTAGTCGGCGTACGCGCCGATCTGCGCGATGTCAGGGGCCTTGTCCGCCTTGACCATCTCGGCGACCTTGCGGTCGACGTCGTTCCAGGATTCGATCTGGACGTCGATCTTGATGCCGGGGTTCTTGGACTCGAACGCGGCGGCGAGATCCGCCCAGTACTTCTTGCTGCTCTGGCCGCCGGCCACGTCGTAGTCGGCCGCGACCAGCTTGAGCGTCACATCTCCGGAAGCGCTGGAGCTGCCACAGCCCGAGAGCGTCACCGTCATACCCAGTGCGGCGACTGCCGCGGTCAGACCCAAGAAGCGCTGCTGCACAGCTCTTCCCCACCCTCTGCCGTTGGTTGCCCGTCTTGTCCCAGACGGTCCCCCGCGACGTCTTCTGAGATGAGCTGCGATTTTCCCCCATCCGGGTGATGAGGTCTACTCCACTGGATATCACTTCTGCAACGCCTGGCCCACGGCGGAGGGGCATTGCCCGGGTGGGCCACGGCCTGCTAAGCACGTCACGGCACGAAGTGGTCGGTGCCGGTCCCGAGTTACGCGTACGTCACTAGGAGCCTTGCCGCATGTCCCGTACCGCAGCAGAGATTGCCACCCAGCCCGCCTGCTGGCGACGAGCGGCCGAGGCCGCCGCCGTCTTCGAGGGACTTCCGGCGCCGGGCGAGCGCGTCGCCGTCACCGGGTGCGGGACGTCCTGGTTCATGGCGATCGCGTACGCCGCGTTGCGGGAGGCGGCGGGACAGGGCGAGACGGACGCCTTCGCCTCCTCCGAGTTCCCGGCCGGCCGGTCCTACGACCGTGTCGTCGCGATCACCCGCTCCGGCACCACGACCGAGGTGCTCGACCTGCTGCGCGAACTGAAGGGTTCGGTGCCGACGCTGGTTCTGACCGCGGACCCGAAGACGCCCGTGATGGAGGCGGCGGATGCGGTGGCGGTGCTGGACTGGGCGGACGAGGAGTCGGTGGTCCAGACCCGGTTCGCCACGACCGCGCTGGCGTTCCTGCGGGCGGGGCTCGGCGACGTCCCGGGTCTGAAGTCGGTCACCGACGCGGCGGTCGACGCGGAACTCGCGATCATGGAGCCGCTCGCGGACGCGGTGGTCGGCGCGGAGCAGTGGACGTTCCTGGGCCGCGGCTGGACGTACGGGCTGGCGCTCGAGGCGGGTCTGAAGATGCGCGAGGCGGCGGGTGCGTGGACGGAGTCGTACCCGGCGATGGAGTACCGCCACGGTCCGATCTCGATCACCGGTCCCGGCCGGGTGGCATGGGTCTTCGGCGCGCTGCCGGAGGGCCTGTCGGTGGACGTGGCCCGGGTGGGCGGCACGCTGGTGGCCCGTCAGGAGACGGACCCGCTGGCGGACCTGATCCGTGCGCAGCGTCTCGCGGTGACGCTGGCCGAGTCGAAGGGCTACGACCCGGACCGCCCGCGGAACCTGACCCGCAGCGTGATTCTGGGCTGACGGGTCCGCGGGGTGCGGGCCCGGTCCGGCGGGTGCGGGTGCGCCTGCGGCGGACCTGTTCCCCTACCCGCCCCTTCCCGCTGTGTCGATTTGCGGCTCCGCCGCGTGGGGGGCTTCGCCCCCAGACCCCGTATGCGATCTTCGGCCGCATGTCCTCAATCGCCGGACGGGCTTGAATGTCCGCCGGCGATTGAGGCGCCGGGTCCGGGACAGGGCCCCGGTCACTCCGCCGTTTGTATGACCGCGCAGCAATCCGCCACAGTGGACTAGACCTTTCTTGGGTGTACGCGCCAGACTGTTCACGTGAGACACGTCATCGCCCTCGATGTGGGCGGCACCAGAATGAAAGCCGCCCTGGTCGGGGTGGACGGGACGCTGCTGTACGAGGCCCGCCGCGCGACCGGGCGCGAACGTGGGCCCGACGCCGTCGTCGAGACCGTCCTCGGCTTCGCCGAGGAGCTACGCGCGTACGGCGCCGAGCACCTCGGCGAGAGCTCCCTCGCCGCCGGCGTCGCCGTACCCGGCATCGTCGACGCCGACCGCGGCATCGCCGTCTACGCCGCCAACCTCGGCTGGCGCGACGTACCCATGCGCGCCCTGCTCGCCGAACGCCTCGGCGGCCTACCGGTCGCGCTCGGCCACGACGTCAGGACCGGCGGCCTCGCCGAGGGCCGGATCGGGGCCGGCAAGGGCGCCGACCGGTTCCTGTTCGTGCCGCTCGGCACCGGGATCGCCGGCGCCATCGGCATCGCGGGATCCATCGAGGCCGGCGCCCACGGATACGCGGGCGAGATCGGCCATATCGTCGTACGCCCCGAAGGCCCCGACTGTGGCTGCGGCCAGCGCGGCTGCCTCGAGACGCTGGCCTCCGCCGCCGCGGTGACCAGGGCCTGGGCCGCCGCGTCCGGCGACCCGGACGCGGACGCCGCCGACTGCGCGAAGGCTGTCGAGTCCGGCGACAAACGGGCCGCACGGGTCTGGCAGGACGCCGTCGACGCGCTCGCCGCCGGCCTGGTCACCGCGCTCACCCTGCTGGACCCCCGCACGCTGATCATCGGTGGCGGTCTCGCCGAGGCGGGGGAAACCTTGTTCACACCACTGCGGGCCGCGGTCGAGGAGCGCGTCACGTTCCAGAAGCTGCCCGCCATCGTCCCGGCTGCCCTCGGGGACACCGCCGGATGCCTGGGCGCGGGGCTGCTCGCCTGGGATCTGCTCGCCACCGACTCGGAGGTATCCGCCTAATGGCCGCAAGCGCCGAAAGCACAGTTCTCGCGGGCGCCCGGGTGGTGCTGCCGACCGGGATCGTCGAGAACGGACGGCTCGTCGTCGCTGGCACGAAGATCGCCGGCGCCGCGCCGGCGGACGCGCCCGCCCGCGATCTGTCCGGCCACTGGGTCGTCCCCGGCTTCGTCGACATCCACAACCACGGCGGCGGCGGCGCCTCGTTCACCTCCGGCAGCGCCGAGGACGTGCTGAAGGGCGTACGCACCCACCGCGAGCACGGCACGACCACACTCGTCGCCTCCACCGTCACCGGCGAGATGGACTTCCTCGCCCAACGGGCCGGCTTCCTCTCCGAACT
Organism: Streptomyces sp. NPDC002730; assembly: GCF_042888805.1. Lineage (NCBI taxonomy): Bacteria > Bacillati > Actinomycetota > Actinomycetes > Kitasatosporales > Streptomycetaceae > Streptomyces > Streptomyces sp. NPDC002730. The sequence goes on along the minus strand of NZ_JBIAQG010000003.1, from coordinate 120,898 downwards.
CGTCGAACAGGGCGACCTGGCCGGTATCCACTTCGAGGGCCCGTTCATCTCGCCGTGCCGCAAGGGCGCGCACAGCGAGGCGCTGCTGCGCGACCCCGACCCTGCCGAGGTGCGCAAGCTGATCGACGCCGCGCGCGGTACGGCGAAGATGGTCACCCTCGCCACCGAACTGCCCGGCGGCATCGACTCCGTACGCCTGCTCGCCGAGCACGGCGTGATCGCCGCGATCGGGCACACGGACGCGACGTACGAGCAGACCGTCGAGGCCATCGACGCGGGCGCGACCGTGGCGACCCACCTCTTCAACGCCATGCCCGCACTCGGGCACCGCGCGCCGGGACCGATCGCCGCGCTCCTCGAGGACGAGCGGATCACGGTCGAGCTGATCAACGACGGCACGCATCTGCACCCCGCCGCCCTGGAACTCGCCTTCCACCGCGCGGGCGCGGACCGGGTCGCGTTCATCACGGACGCCATGGACGCGGCGGGCTTCGGCGACGGCCGCTACCAGCTCGGCCCGCTCGCCGTCGACGTCAAGAACGGGGTCGCCCGGCTGGTGGAGGGCGGCTCGATCGCCGGCTCCACACTCACCCTGGACACCGCCTTCAAACGCGCGGCCACGATCGACAAGCTGCCGGTTCAGGACATCGTCCGGGCCATCTCGGCCAATCCGGCGAAACTGCTCGGCGCATACGACACGGTCGGCTCGCTGGAGCCGGGCAAGGACGCCGACCTGGTGGTCCTCGACGCGGAGTTCACGCTCAAGGGGGTCATGCGCAAGGGCGATTGGCTGGTTGAGCCCCAAGTTGGGTGATTTCTGCGCAAGTTACGGCAAGGTGGTTGGCTCGGGGGTCTGGGCCAACCGCCTTCCGTTTGGCATGATCAGGTCCCGTACGAGCATGGCACGCGCATTCTCCGGGGGGTGTTACGGGTGATCCTGACGGTCACGCTCAACACCGCTCTCGACATCACCTACAGGGTCGGCGCGCTGATCCCGCACGCCAGCCACCGCGTCAGCGAGGTCCGCGAACGCCCCGGTGGCAAGGGCCTCAACGTCGCCCGCGTGCTCGCCGCACTGGGACACGAGACGGTGGTCACGGGCTTCGCGGGCGGCTCCACCGGAGCCGTACTGCGCGACTTGCTGGCCCCTCTCGCACCGCATGACGCGCTCGTCCCGACCGCCGGAACCACGCGCCGCACCATCGCCGTCGTGGACGACACCAGCGGCGACACGACCCAGCTGAACGAGCCGGGTCCGACGGTGACCGCCGAGGAGTGGGCCATGTTCCTCTCCTCGTACGCCTCCCTCCTGCGGGACGCCGAAGCCGTCGCCCTGTGCGGCAGCCTGCCGCCCGGCATCCATGTCGGCGCATATGCCGAACTGGTCCGCCGCGCCCGCACCGCGGACGTCCCCGTACTCCTCGACACCAGCGGCGAGCCACTGCGCCGCGGCATCGCCGCCCGTCCCGACCTCGTCAAACCCAACGCGGACGAGCTCGCGCAGCTCACCGGCTCCCGCGATCCACTCCGCGCCACCCGCGACGCCCGCCGCCGCGGCGCGCACACGGTGGTCGCCTCGCTCGGCGCGGACGGCGTGCTGGCGGCCACTCCTGACGGCGTCTGGCAGGCGATCCCGCCGACATCTGTGAAGGGCAACCCGACGGGCGCGGGCGATTCGGCGGTGGCCGGACTGCTCTCCGGGCTCGTGGAACGGCTCCCGTGGCCGGACCGGCTGTCCCGGGCCGTGGCCCTGTCGGCGGCGACCGTACTGGCCCCGGCGGCGGGCGAGTACGACGCCGGGGCGTACGAGGATCTACTGCCGCGCATAGCGGTGACCGAGCGCGCGGCCGCGGCGTGAGGGAGCGCGGGCTCGGCGTACGGCCACGCGGGCCCGGCGTACGGCCACGCGGGCCCGGCGTACGGGCACGCGGGCGGCAGCTGCCGGGCGGCCCGAGGCCGGTCGCCCCCGGTCCGACCCGACGCCGCAGCACCGGCGCCCCGGCACGCCGACACCATCGTGCCGCGGCGGCAACTCTCCGGGCGTGTGCGCCCGACTCCGCACAAACGGGCTCAGCCGCCCGGGAATTGGGATGCACCATGCCACTCGTCACCACCGGTGAACTCGTCTCGGCCGCCGCGGCCGACGGCCGCGGCATCGCCGCCTTCAACGTCATCACCCTGGAGCACGCCGAGGCGATCGCCGCCGGCGCCGAGCAGGCCGGCACACCCGCGATCCTGCAGATCTCCGAGAACGCCGTGAAGTTCCACGGCGGCCGGCTCTCCGCGATCGCCGCCGCCGCGGCCTCCGTGGCCCACTCATCCACCGCGCCGCTCGCCCTCCACCTCGACCATGTCGTCTCGGTGGACCTGCTGCGGTCGGCGGACGACGAGGGCTTCAGTTCCGTGATGTTCGACGCCTCGAAGCTGCCGTACAACGAGAACGTCAAGGCCACGGCGGACGCGGTGCGCTGGGGCCACGAGCGCGGCATCTGGATCGAGGCGGAACTGGGCAAGGTCGGCGGCAAGGAGGGTGAGGCCCCGCTCGACGCCCACGCCCCGGGCGTCCGCACGGACCCGGTCGAGGCGGCGGCCTACGTGGCCGCCACGGGCGTGGACGCGCTGGCGGTGGCCGTCGGCTCCTCGCACGCGATGACGGAGCGCACGGCGGCCCTGGACCACGCGCTGATCGGCCGACTGCGGGACGCGGTGCCGGTGCCGCTGGTCCTGCACGGCTCGTCGGGCGTCCCGGACGCGGAGATCCGCGCGGCGGTCACCTCCGGCATGACCAAGATCAACGTCGGCACGGCACTGAACACGGCGTTCACCGGCGCGGTACGGGCCTTCCTGGAGACCAACCCGCAGGCGGTGGACCCCCGGAAATACCTCGTCCCGGCTCGCGAGGCGATGACCGGGACCGTGGCGGGCTTCCTGGGGCTGCTGTGACGATCCGGGCCGAGGCCCGGACTCACAACGCGCTCTACTGAGAGTCCTCAGAGCTCCCCGTCGCTGACCTGGAGCCAGTCGAGGATGGCGTTGCACTGATTGCCGTTCTCGCACGAGATCTTGATCTCGTTCTCACCCTTCTTGAGGTTCACCGGCGCCCAAGTGGTCTGCCAGTTCTTCTCCCAGTTCGGGTCCGTGGACTTGACGAAGTTCTTCAGGCCCAGCGGATTGCTGTTCGCCTTGCCGTTCACCGTCAGGGTGGCGTTGGCGTCCACGGCCGGGATGGCGTACCGCACGTACAGCCGGTACTCCTTGGCCTCGGCGACGTTCGCCTTCCAGGTGACCGACGCGCCCACCGCGTTGAAGTCGGTCACATACGCGCCGTCGGTGCCTTCCGCGCCCTTGATGTCCTTCGCCAGCTTCGCCGGGATCCCCAGCTGCAGCGTCGCCGCGTCCTGCTTCGGCAGCTCCGCCGGCTTGTCCGACGCGGACGGCTGCTCGCTGGGCTTCACGGACTCGCCCGCAGTCGCGCCGCCGTTCCCGCCCGGCCGGCCGCCCGCCTTCTTGTCCTCGCCGCCGCCCGTCAGGAGCGCCGCGCCGATGCCGATCACGACGACCGCGACGACCGCGATCGCGCCGATCAGCAGGCCCTTGGTGTTGGGGCCGCCACTGCGGCCGCCGCCGTGGCCCGTGCCCTGCGGCGGGACCGTGCGGGTGGGGGCGCCGCCGGGGTAGGTCTCGGGCGCCGCGTACTGCGCGGTCGGCTGGCCCTGGGCGTGCCCCTGCTGCTGGCCGTACGCATACTGCTGCGGGACCTGCTGGCCGTACTGGCGCTCGCCGACCGTCCGGACCTGGTTGTACGAGGTTCTGGGGACGCCGGGCTGCGCGGCAGGACCCGGATAGCCGTAGCCGCGGCCCTGGCCGGGCGGTGTCGCGCCTGCTGCCCGTCCGTCCTCGTACAGGTAGCCGAACGGATCGTCGTCCTCGGGCGTGCTCGCGCCGTTGTTCGCGGCCGTCATCCCAGTCACTCCTCACCATGTCGTCAGCACATCGCCGACGTGGGCGAGCCTACCCGGTTCGGAGCAACCGAAAGGGTGGCGTAGACCTCAGCCCGCCCGCCTGTGCACCTTCGCGCGGGACCGCTTCTCGATGTACATCCGCTGGTCCGCGGACTGCAGGACCTCCTCGACGGACATCCCGCAGCTCGCCCAGCCGATACCGAAGCTGGCCCCGACGCGGACCCCGCGGCCGCCGACCCGGATCGGCAGGATGATCGCGTTCCGCAGACGTACGGCCAGGTCGGCGGCGTCTGCCGAGCCCAGGCCGTCGGCGAGGACGACGAACTCGTCACCGCCGAGCCGGGCCACCGTGTCCCCGTCCCGTACGCCCGTGGTGAGCCGCCGCGCCACCTCGACCAGCACGGCGTCGCCCGTCTGGTGCCCGAAGCGGTCGTTGATCGACTTGAATCCGTCCAGGTCGCAGAAGAGGACCGCGAGCCCCTTCGTCCCGTCGTCGGTCTCTCCGTCGGGCGCGACGGTGTGGACATGGTGGTTGTACGGGCCGCCGACCGAGTCGGTGTCGAAGCCCTCGCTGCGGAAAATGTGCTCACCGTCACCGGCGTACGCGGCGTCCAGAGCCTCGATGGCCGACTCCCGCTCCGCGTACGGCCGCTCGCACAGCCGGGAGCTGAGCCGGGCCCGCAGCTCGGCGCTGTTGGGCAGGCCGGTGAGCGAGTCGTGCGAGGCGCGGTGGGCGAGCGCCAGCTCGTGGCGCTTGCGCTCCTCGATGTCCTCGACGTGCGTCAGCAGAAAGCGCGGGCCGTCAGCGGTGTCCGCGACGACGGAGTTGCGCAGCGAGACCCAGACGTACGTCCCGTCCCGTCTGCCGAGACGCAGCTCGGCACGGCCGCCCTCGGCGGACGTGCGCAGCAGAGTGCCGACATCCTCGGGGTGGACGAGATCGGCGAAGGAGTAGCGGCGCATCGCGGAGGCGGGACGGCCGAGCAGCCGGCACAGGGCGTCGTTGGTGCGCAGCAGCCGGCCGTGCTGGTCGCCGCCCATCTCGGCGATGGCCATACCGCTGGGCGCGTACTCGAAGGCCTGCCGGAAGGACTCCTCGCTGGCGCGCAGGGCCTGCTGCTCGCGCTCGAGACGGACCAGGGCGCGCTGCATATTTGCTCGCAGCCGGGCGTTGCTGATCGCAATGGCCGCCTGGGAGGCGTACATCTGGAGCGCTTCCTGGCCCCAGGCTCCCGGCCTGCGGCCATTGCGCGGCCGGTCGACGGATATGACTCCGAGGAGTTCACGGCCGCCGCCCGATGCGTACATGGGGGCGTAGAGGCGGTCCTGCGGGTGCCACTCGTCCTCGAAGCGGGGATCGGGGCCCTCGGTGTGCCACTGCGGTACGTCGTCCTCGATGAGGACCCAGCCCTCGGTGTGCGGTATGAAACGCAGCTCGCCCCAGGCCTCGCCCATGGAGAGCCGGCGTTCCCAGGAGGGGCGTGAGCCGACCCGCCCGGTGATCAGGGCTTCCGCGGCGGCACTGCCCGCGAACGCGGCGACGACGAGATCACCGTCGGGACGAACGAGATTGACGCAGGCCAGCTCGTAGCCGAGTCCTGCGACGATGCCATCGGCGACGGTCTGCAGAGTGTCGGCCAAGCTCCGGGCCGTGTTGAGGTCCGCGACGGCCTGATGCAGCTGCCGCAGGGTCGCAAGACGGACGTAGGGCTCCGACTCGGTCTCCATTGCTCGCTCTCCCCGAGACCTCGACAGCAAACTCCAGGGTTCTCATCAGCGTTCTTGTTGCGGTATCACGGCCACTGAATCACAGCGAGCTGCCCACTCGGTACACAGGGTCAACAAATACCGCACTCTGTGACTCAAGTCACATCAGATGACGAAGTGTTGCGCGAGCCGAGTGGGAGCGCTCCATCGCTTTCTTGAACGCAAATCCGGTATGCCGGTCCTAGGACTCGACTGGTCCCAAGGCCCGATGCGGGCGACGGACGGCCGAGACTAGCGTTCCTCGTGTGTTGCAGACGACCCCCACTCCCGCCGCTGTTGCCATCCCCCATGCTGAGGGGGTGAGCAACGAGGAGTTCCGCGCAGCCATGTCCCGGTTGGCCGCGGGTGTGGTGCTGGTGACCGCGAACGACGCCGACTACGGACCGCGCGGAGAGGACGTCGGCATGACCGCGACGGCGTTCATGTCGGTGTCGCTGGACCCGCCCCTGGTACTGGTGAGTCTGCGCAACGGCTCACGCATGGACGACCTGCTGGCGGAACAACCGCTGTGGGGCGTCTCGGTGCTCTCGGAGAGCCAGCGGCACATCGCCGGACGCTTCGCGATGAAGGGGCGGGTCAGCGACCGGCTGCTGTTCGAGGACATCCCGTACACGAGGGGCGAGGTGTGCGGGTCGCTGCTGGTGCGGGGCGCGCTCGCGACGCTGGAGTGCCGTACCGAGCAGCGGATCGAGGCGGGCGACCACATGCTGGTGATCGGCCGGGTGCTGAAGGCCGGCCTGGAGAGCTCGGACGGCGGCCCACTGACGTACTTCAAGGGCCGCTACCACCAGCTTGGTTGAGCGACACTGAGCCCCGCCGGCGATTGAGGCGAACCCAAGCCCCGCCGGCGATTGAGGCGCCTGGCCCGGGGCGGAGCCCAAAACAAGCCCCGCCGGCGATTGAGGCGCGGGGTCCGGGGCGGAGCCCCGGCAAGAGGCCGCGCGCTACCAGTCCCGGCCCGTGCGCCCGCGCTTCGTCTCCGCCCGCTGCTTCTTCTCCCGCAGCCGCCGCTCGTTGATACCGCGCGGAATCTTCGTCGCCCGACGCGGCCGCGGCGGAGGCGCCGTCGCCTCCGCGAGCAGCGAGGCGAGCCGGACCGCGGCCGTCTCACGGTTGCGCCACTGCGAGCGGTGCTCCGACGCGCGTACGGCAATCACCCCGCCGACCAGCCGGCCCGCGAGCCGCTCCAGCGCGCGCTCCTTCCACACCGGCGGCAGCGCCTCGGTCTTGGCGAGGTCGAATCGGAGCTCCACCTGCGAGTCGCTGGTGTTGACGTGCTGCCCGCCGGGCCCCGACGACCTCGAGAAACGCCACATGAGCTCGGCCTCCGGCAGGAAGACCGAACCGCGGATGCTGTGTTTACCCGGGGGACGCCCCCCGGACCCCCGATGGGGCTGGGTCCCGGACATATGTCCATGGTCGCGTGCGGCGCCGTCCACGTCACCCGCTTTTCCACCGGACAGCGCGGGCAGCCGCAGGCAGCCGCTGGCAAAAAGAACAAAGGCGGGTGGAACCTGGCAGTCCCCTGCCTGCGTTATGAGGTGTGACGGTAGCTTCGGGAGGGCTCGAAGCCCGCACAGTCGATCACGAAGGGGACTTCCCAATGGCAGTAAGCCTGTCCAAGGGCGGCAACGTCTCGCTCACCAAGGAGGCACCGGGCCTGACCGCCGTCACGGTCGGCCTCGGCTGGGACGTCCGCACCACCACCGGCACCGACTTCGACCTCGACGCCTCCGCGATCGGCGTGAACCCCGGCGGCAAGGTGGCCTCCGACGCCCACTTCGTCTTCTTCAACAACAAGGCCACGCCGGACCAGACCATCGTCCACACCGGTGACAACCGCACCGGCGAGGGCGGCGGCGACGACGAGCAGATCAACGTCAACCTGGCGGGTCTGCCCGCCGACGTCGACAAGATCGTCTTCCCGGTCTCGATCTACGACGCCGTCACCCGCAGCCAGAACTTCGGCCAGGTACGGAACGCCTACATCCGTATCGTCAACCAGGCCGGCGGCGCCGAGCTCGCCCGCTACGACCTGAGCGAGGACGCCGCCACCGAGACCGCGATGGTCTTCGGCGAGCTGTACCGCAACGGCGCGGAGTGGAAGTTCCGCGCCGTCGGCCAGGGTTACGCCTCGGGCCTCGAGGGCATCGCCCGCGACTTCGGCGTCAACCTCTGACGTACGCGCTGCACACAGGAGCCCCTGGCCGTCGGCCCGGGGCTCCTGCCGTTGTCACGGCGCCGCGGGCTTGTCCTTCCCGTACAGCCAGGTGTCCCAGAGCTCGGTCAGATCCTTGCCGGACTTCTTCTCGACGTACTCGGTGAAGTCGGCGGTGGAGGCGTTGGAGTGGCGGTGCGCCGCCGCCCAGCCCTTCACGATGTCGAAGAAGACTTCTTCGCCGACCGCCTGACGGATCTTGTGCAGGACCATCGCGCCGCGGTGGTACACCGGGGCGTCCGAAATCTCCGCCCCGGAGGGCGGAACGGCCGGCGGGAAGGCCCAGTTGGACTCCTCGGCGAAGGCCTCGTCAAAGCTCTTCTGAGCCGGGGTGTCGTGGTAGTCCTCGAGCCAGATCCACTCCGCGTACTGGGCGAAGCTTTCGTTGAGCCACATGTCCTTCCAGGACTTGGGCGACACGGAATTGCCGAACCACTGGTGCGCCACCTCATGGACGAGGAGCGTCTCGACATCGAGCTCGTTCTCGCCCGGGTCCAAGGGGAGGACCGGCCTGGTCTGCGTCTCCAGGGCGTAGTCGGCAGCGGCCCCCGGCACGACGATCGCACCGGTGGAGGAGAAGGGATACGGGCCGAAGTTCTCCTCCCCCCACTCCGTCATCTCGGGGATCCGGGCGAGGACCTTGGCGCTTTCGTCGGGCACGGCCTGGTTGACGGCGGTGAGTACGGGGAGACCGGACGGCGTACGCGACGTCGTCAGCCGGTAGTCGCCGACGGCGAGCGTGACGAGGTAGCTCGCCATGGGCTGCTTCGATGTCCAGCGGAAGGTGGAACGCCCGCCGGTGGTGCTCGGGGTCGCCTTCAACTCGCCGTTGGAGATGGCCTGCAGCTTCTCGGGGACGGTGACGGTGATGTCGTACGTGGCCTTGTCGCTCGGGTGGTTGTTACTGGGGAACCAGGCCATCGACCCGATGGGCTGGCCCAGCGCGAGCGCGCCGTCGGCGGTCTTCAGCCAGCCCTCCCGTGGCTTCTCGGTGTCCTTGTCGGTGTCCTTGTCGGTGTCCTTGTCGACGATCGTCTTCGGGACGCCGGAGTAACGGACGACGGCGCGGAAGGTCTTGCCTTTGTCGAGGTCGCGGTGCGGCCGCAGCGTCAGCTCGTCGCCCGCCCGGTTGGCAGCGGCCGCCCTGCCGTCCACGGTGGCGCCGGTGACCGTCATCCCGTGGAAGTCGAGGTTGAAGGCGCTCAGATCCTGAGTGGCGCGGGCGGTGATCTCGGCGGTGCCGTCGAGGCGGCCCGTCTTCGGGTCGTAGCCCAGCGTCAGGGCGTAGTGCTGGACGTCATAACCGCCGTTGCCGAGCTTGGGGAAGAGCGGATCACCCGTGCCCGCGGCGCCCGGCTTTCCGCGCACGCCCGCCTCGGCGTCGGTGCAGCCCGCGAGGAGAAGCAGGGCGACGACGGGCGTCAGGGTGCGTACGAGAGTTCGCAGGTCCACGCTTTTGATCCTATCTGGGGCGGATTTCAGCCACTCGTGCGCAGGAGGGCGTCGAGCGCGCGGTGAGCGCGGCGATCCACGTGGCCGCGCAGGGCCCGTACGGCGCTCTCGGCCCCGGTATCCGGCCGCGTCCTGGGCCGTTTGCGGGCACGGGCCGGCCGCCCCCGTCGACACGAGGGCAGGCGCGGTGGCGGTGGCGAAGGAGCAGCGGCTCTTCCCCCTCGCCCGTCCGCCTCCCCCGTGCGGCGGAGGCGGTCCGCCCCGAACGCCGACGCGGCTTCGCCGTGTCCACGGCCAGTCTGTTCTCCATGACGACGGCGAACGTGACCTCAGCGACCGTGACCACACACACCGCCCCTGCGCCCCGCTGGGCCCGCCGGACCGCACATGCCATCGCGCTCTGCGCCGTCCCCTCCGGACTGTGGCGACTCGCGATGGCCTCCGGTATCTACGTGGGCTACAGCGACGAGATCCTGCGCGACAAGTTCGGCATCCCCGGCTGGGGCATCGCGTACGTCATCGGCCTGGCCGTCCTCCAGGAGTGCGCCGCCCTGCTCCCCCTCCTGCTCGTCACCGACCGGTGGCGACTCCCCCGCCCGAAGACCGTCGCCATCACGGCCGCCACCACCTCGGCGTTCGCGACGCTGCTGGCCCTGAGCCAGGTGGTGGTCTACTTCACCGTCGAGAGCCAGACCTACATGTCCGGCACGGCGAACACCGTGACGGGTTTCTGCTACGCCCCGCTCTTTGTCATCGGCCCGCTGCTTGCTGCCCTGACCTGGTCGTACTGGAAGCGGCACCGGGCATGACACCATCGAGCACGTGCTCGACATCGGCTACTCCCTCTCCCGCCGTTTCCCCGACCCCCCGCAGACCGACTACCGGCGCGCGGACGTCCAGGCGCTGCGCCACGACCTCTTCTGCGGCGACGTCTACCTCGCGGACACCAAGGAGGACCGCGAGGTGTCCACAGCCTGGGGATGGGTCCCGGTACTGGACTTCGCCTGGGCGCTGTGCGACATCGTCGAGCAGCTCGACCGCGACCCGCTCGGCAGCCGCGCCGCGAAGCCCCAGTACGCCGAGCTGGACTTCACCGAATCGGCCGACCGGATGCTCTTCGAGCGGCGCTTCGGCTGGGTGGACGTGGAGGCCGACTGGATGCCCGGCGACGAACCGCCCCTCACCTTCAACCACACCGAGCTGCGCCGCGAGACCCGCGACTTCCTGCACGACCTGATCGCGGACCTCTCCGACATGCACGAGGGTCTCGACGACAACCCGGTGGTCTGGGACCTCCAGGCACGCTTCCCCCGCCTCTGAGTACTCCAACTGTGCTGAGGTAGCGGGGCTGCAGTACTAACTCTCCACCCGCACCCCGATCTGCGCCGCGAACGCCGGTGCCAGATCCAGCAGTTGGGCCGGGCTGATCACCGCACCCGCCAGCCGGTCCACGCCCCGCGCGATGTCCAGCTCGGCAACCGTCCGCAGATCGACGTCCTTCAGCTGCGCCGCGCTGAAGTCCGCCCGCCGCAGCACACAGTCCCGGAACTCCACCCGTTCCAGCTGCGCACCCCCGAAGTCCGGCTCCGACAGAACACATCCCTCGAAGACGACGTCCTTGAGCCTGCCCTTCCGCAGATTCAGGTAGTCGATCTTCCCGCCGCGGATCAGCACCCGCTCCAGTACGGCTCCGTGCAGCTGCACCCCGCCCAGCCGCGCGTCCGTCACCTCCACATCGCGCAGCGAAGCGCCCGCCAGATCAGTGCCCACGCCTCGTATGCCACTGAGCACGGAGTCGACGAAGCGGGCGTTGAGCAGCTCCGCCTCGTCCAGGCCGCACCCGCGCAGCGCACAGTCGATAAAGCGCGCGCCACGCCCCGACTGCCCCGCGAGGTCCACATCCTGGAACTCCAGGCCGTCGTAGTCGCCGTCCGGCTCCAGCCCGCCGCCGTCGTACGGAACGAGCGGCGGCAGCCGCACCTCCGGCCGCTGCGCTGCCCGCGATCTCTCCGGTTTCCGTGCCATGGCCCCATGGTGCCCCCTCCCACTGACAACGTCCGGATGAGCCGCCTTGACCTCAAGCGCGCTTGAGGTTGGAGGGTGTTGCCCGTAGCCACAGAGTCACTGACCACGGAGTCACCGACCACACAGCTCAGGGGGAGCCCGCCATGCACGCCATCCGCCTCCACGCCTTCGGCCCCGCCGAGAACCTCATCTACGAGCGGACCGAAGACCCCGTCCCCGCCCCGGGCCAGGTGCGGATCGCCGTCGCCGCAGCCGGCGTCCACCTCCTCGACACCGCCCTGCGCGAAGGCATGCAAGGCCCCTACCCCACCCCCGCCGAGCTGCCCACCATCCCCGGCCGCGAGGTCGCCGGCATCGTCGAGTCCCTCGGCGAGGGCACGGACACCAGCTGGCTCGGCAAGCGCGTCGTCGCCCACATCGGCATGGCCCCCGGCGGCTACGCCGAACTCACCGTCGTCGACGCCGCCAAACTCCACGAAATCCCCGGCGACCTGGACGAAGCCGAAGCCGTCGCCATGATCGGCACCGGCCGTACGACCATGGGCATCCTGCAATTCACCGATCTCGGCCCCGACGACATCGCGATCGTCACGGCCGCCGCCGGCGGCATCGGCACCCTCCTCGTCCAGCACGCGAAGAACGCCGGCGCCCTTGTCATCGGCCTCGCCGGCGGCCCCGCCAAGGTCTCCCTGGTCGCCGAGAACGGCGCCGACCTCGCCGTCGACTACAAACAGGACAACTGGGCCACCCAGGTCCGCGACCACCTCGGCGACCGCCGCGCCACCGTGCTCTTCGACTCGGTCGGCGGCGCCACCGCGCTCGCCGCCGTCGACCTACTCGGCAAAGGCGGCAAGCACATCGTCTTCGGCTGGTCCGGCGAAGGCCTCCACGATGGCGCCCCACTCACCTTCACCGACGAGGAACTGGCCGAGCGCGGCATCACCTCCGAAGGCGTACTGGGCCCGGTGATGCTCCAGAAGGCGGGCGGCAACATACGTGTCCTGGAAGAACGCTCCCTCGCCGAGGCCGCATCCGGCCGCCTCCGCCCCGCCGTACAGCGCTTCCCGCTCGCCGACGCCGCGGCCGCCCACCGCGCTCTGGAAAGCCGCGGCACGGTCGGCAAGGTCGTCCTCATCCCCCGGACGGCATCCAGCTAGACGGCTGGACGGTCAGACGACCGGACGGCTGAACGGCTGAACGGCTGGACAGCTGGACGGTCAGACGGCTGCACGGTCGGACGGCCGGCCGGCCCCCAGCGACGCCAGCGCCCCGTCGGTCAGCCGGTACACCGTCCACTCGTCCTGCGGCCTCGCCCCCAGCGACCGGTAGAAGTTGATCGACGGGGTGTTCCAGTTCAGCACGGACCATTCAAGGCGCTCATAGCCGCGCTCCACACAGATCCGCGCCAGCTCCGTCAGCAGCGCCTTGCCGTAACCGCCGCCTCGCAGCCCGGGCCGTACATACAGGTCCTCCAGATAGATGCCATGCACTCCGCGCCACGTCGAAAAGTTCAGGAACCACAGCGCGAAGCCCGCCACCTCCCCGTCCACGGTCTCCGCGATATGCGCGAAGGCGGCGGGCCGCTCGCCGAACAACGCCTCGTGCAGCTGCTCCTCGCTCGCCCTGGCCTCGTCCAAGGCCTTCTCGTACTCGGCGAGTTCACGGACCATACGGTGGATCTCAGGGACATCAGCAGGCGTGGCGATACGAATCATGAGGTCAGAGTGCCCGCCGACCCGGCTACCGTGCCAACAGATTCCGACCGATGGACACCTGCTCCGCCTGAAGCCGCGTCTTCCCGTCCTGCACATGCCACAGGCTGTTCTGCAGCACACGCCCGAGCGTCCAGGCCCGCGCCCGCTGCGCACCTGCCAGCTCGTCCGGAACGTCGATCACGGCCCGGATCCTACGACTGTGGCGAGGACGACCGTGGCGAAGACCACCGTGAGCGAGAACGACCGTGGGCGAGGACCACCGGCGCGTACGACCATGGGAGCCACGGGGTAGGCGCCCGATCAGCCACCCGGTCCTGCGAGTACCCTCCCGCCACACGCACTCGAGCTGAGCAGCAGGGGCATCATGAGCACGAACACCGTCAACGGCGGCATATCGTTCTGGTACGCGCAGGAGGGCACCCCCCTCCCCAGGGAGCCCCTCCCCGGCGACACCACCGCGGACATCTGCATCGTCGGCGGCGGATACACCGGTCTCTGGACGGCCTACTACCTCAAAAGGGCCGTCCCCTTCCTCAACATCACCGTCCTCGAAGGCAAGTTCTGCGGCTACGGAGCCTCCGGCCGCAACGGCGGCTGGCTCTACAACGGCATCGCCGGCCGCGACCGCTACGCCAAACTCCACGGCCACGACGCCGCCGTCCGCCTCCAGCAGGCCATGAACGACACCGTCGACGAGGTCGTACGCGTCGCCGCGGAAGAAGAGATCGACGCCGACATCCACAAAGGCGGCGTCCTCGAAGTCGCCCACACCCCCGCCCAGCTGACCCGCCTCAGAGCCTTCCACGCCGTCGAAATCGCCTTCGGCGAGAAGGACCGCGTACTGCTCGGCGCCCGCGAGACCGCCGAGCGCGTACGCGTCACCGGCGCCGTCGCCTCCACCTGGACCCCGCACGGCGCTCGCCTGCACCCCGTGAAACTGGTCAAGGGACTCGCGGCAGCCGTCGAAGCCCTTGGCGTCACCATCCACGAATCGACCCCCGTCACGGAGATCAAGCCAAAGCACGCGATCACCCCGTACGGCACGGTCCGCGCCCCGTACATCCTGCGCTGCACCGAAGGCTTCACGGCCAACCTCAAGGGCCAGAAGCGCGCCTGGCTCCCCATGAACTCCTCCATGATCGCGACCGAGCCCCTCCCCCAGTCCGTCTGGGACACCATCGGCTGGGACGGCCGCGAAACGCTCGGCGACATGGCACACGCCTACATGTACGCCCAGCGCACCGCCGACGACCGGATCGCACTCGGCGGCCGCGGCGTCCCCTACCGCTACGGCTCTCGCACCGACAACGACGGCCGCACCCAGCCCGCCACCATCGAAGCACTGCGCGACATCATGGTCCGCTTCTTCCCCACAACGGCAGGCGCCCGTATCGACCACGCCTGGTCCGGCGTCCTCGGCGTCCCCCGCGACTGGTGCGCCACTGTCACCCTGGACCGCTCCACCGGCCTCGGCTGGGCCGGCGGCTACGTCGGCTCCGGCGTCGCCACCACCAACCTCGCCGCCCGCACCCTGCGCGACCTGATCCAACAGGACTCGGGCCAGGCAGGCCCCACCGAACTCACGGCGCTCCCCTGGGTGAACCACAAGGTCCGCAAATGGGAACCGGAGCCGCTGCGCTGGCTGGGCGTACAGGGCATGTACGCGGCCTACCGCGGCGCAGACCGCCGCGAGGCGACGGCCAGGACGGCGGAAACCGACCGCATCGCACAGATCGCGGACCGGATCTCGGGCCGCCACTGATGCCCCCGGCCGACAGCACCCGGCAGCAGCCCCGGGAATGACAAAGCCCAGGCCGGCGAATCGCCGGCCTGGGCAGCTGAGCCCCCTGTCGGATTCGAACCGACGACCTACGCATTACAAGTGCGTTGCTCTGGCCAGCTGAGCTAAGGAGGCGCGTCCGAGCAGTCTAACCGGACCGGTCACGCGCTCCGGTCGAATATTTCGTCGCCGTTCAGCTGCTGACAGAACGGGGCATGCCAGGTAGCGTCTCGGCAGGTCCACGTGTGTGGACCAGACCACTCCCTTACTCGGATCGTCCGGCACGTTCCTGCCGGTGAAGGAGAAGCATCACCATGGCCACTGTCACATTCGACAAGGCGACCCGGGTCTACCCGGGCTCCACCAAGCCCGCCGTCGACCAGCTCGAGATCGAGACCGAGGACGGCGAGTTCCTCGTCCTCGTCGGACCCTCCGGCTGCGGCAAGTCGACCTCCCTGCGCATGCTCGCCGGTCTCGAGGACGTCAACGCCGGCTCAATACGCATCGGTGACCGCGACGTCACGCACCTGCCGCCCAAGGACCGGGACATCGCCATGGTGTTCCAGAACTACGCGCTCTACCCGCACATGTCCGTCGCCGACAACATGGGCTTCGCGCTCAAGATCGCCGGCGTCAACAAGAGCGAGATCCGCAAGAAGGTCGAAGAGGCCGCGAAGATCCTCGACCTCACCGAGTACCTGGACCGCAAGCCCAAGGCGCTCTCCGGTGGTCAGCGCCAGCGTGTCGCGATGGGCCGCGCCATCGTGCGTGAGCCGCAGGTCTTCCTCATGGACGAGCCGCTGTCGAACCTCGACGCCAAGCTCCGTGTCTCGACCCGTACGCAGATCGCGAGCCTGCAGCGCCGTCTCGGCATCACCACGGTGTACGTCACTCACGACCAGGTCGAGGCCATGACCATGGGTGACCGGGTGGCGGTACTCAAGGACGGGCTGCTTCAGCAGGTCGACTCGCCGCGCAACATGTACGACCGTCCGGCCAACCTCTTTGTCGCCGGGTTCATCGGCTCGCCGGCCATGAACCTCGTCGAGGTTCCGATCACCGACGGCGGCGTGAAGTTCGGCAACAGCGTCGTACCGGTCTCCCGTGAGGCCCTGTCCGCGGCCGCCGACAAGGGTGACACCACTGTCACGGTCGGTGTCCGGCCCGAGCACTTCGACGTGGTCGAGCTGAACGGTTCCGCGGCCAAGTCCCTCTCCAAGGACAGCGAGGACGCTCCGGCCGGTCTCGCCGTCTCCGTCAATGTCGTCGAGGAGCTCGGCGCCGACGGTTACGTCTACGGTTCCGCTCAGGTCGGCGGCGAGCACAAGGACCTCGTGGTCCGTGTCGGCGGGCGTTCCGTGCCGGACAAGGGTGCCGAGCTGCACGTCGTGCCGCGGCCGGGCGAGATCCACGTCTTCTCGACCTCGACGGGCGAGCGCCTCAGCGGCTGACCGAGTAGCGACTGACCGAGTCCGGCGTCACCGCCAATTCGGCGGAACGGCCCCGCAGTTACCTGCGGGGCCGTTCTGCCGCCAGGGCAGGCGTGTCGACAAATACCCCGGCAGATCCGCCATTTCGATCCTGTTCGTCAACACCGATTCGAAAAGCATCGTCGAACGATCCCTCGCCAGAGTGACTAAATGTCGCCAAATCATCACTGCCCGCTACGCTCGCTCGCGTGACCCACACAGCCCGCCGAATCGGCCGCACTCTTGCCCTCGTTCTGCCCGTCGTCCTGGTGCTCTCCGGAACCCTCGCGGTCACCAGCGTGCCGTGGGCAGGGCACAACACCGAGTCGCAGATTCTCACCGCGTCCTCGCGGAACGTCTCCGTGCGTGCCAAGTCCCGCTCGCCGCAGGACGTTCTGCGCGACCGACTGCTCGCCGAACTCCAGGAGAAGAACCCGAGCACCGCGCTCACCCACCTCCAGCGCGAGGTCGAGGAGCGTCCGTCGCTCGCCAGGCACTGCATGTCGCTCGCCCGCGCCCTCGGACGCGCCGCCGTGGACCGCTACGGCCCCACCCGCGCCCAGACGTTCTCCCGTCCCGTCTGCGACACCTCCTTCGCCTCCGGCGTCTCGCAGCAGACCCAGGGCAGCTGACCGCGCGAGCTGAGCCGGGAGCTGGCCGCGGGGCCGCCGCCCGCGGCGCATATCGTTCACGGCATGCATACGCCTACGTATCCGACGCAGGCCGTGGTCCTGGCGGGCGGCCAGGGCTCGCGGCTGCGCCCGTACACCGATGACCGCCCCAAGCCGATGGTCGAGATTCCCGGAACCGGGACCCCGATCATCGGCCATCAGCTTGCCTGGCTGGCCGCCGAGGGCGTGACGGACGCCGTCGTCTCCTGCGGTCATCTCGCCGAGGTTCTCCAGACGTGGCTGGAGACCGCGGAGCTGCCGCTGCGTGTCACCACCGTCGTCGAGACGGAGCCGCTGGGCCGCGGCGGCGGCCTCAAGTACGCCGCCGCTCATCTGCCGCACCCGGACCAGCCCTGGTACGCCACCAACGGCGACATCTGGACCCGTTTCTCGCTGCGCGACATGGCCGCCTTCCACGCGGAGCGCGACGCCATCGCCACGCTCGCCCTCGCCCGCCCCCGGATCCCCTGGGGAGCCGTCGAGACGGACGCCTTCGGCCACATCACGGACTTCATCGAGTCTCCGCCGTCGCCGTATCTGATCAACGCGGGTGTGTACGTCTTCTCCGCGGCCTTCACCGCGCTCCTCCCCGACCGGGGTGACCACGAGCGCACCACGTTCCCTCGTCTCGCCCGTGAGCAGCGGCTGGCGGGCTTTCCGCTGCCGAACGGCGCGTACTGGCGGGCGATCGACACCGCGAAGGACCTCACCGAGGCCGCCAAGGAGCTTGCCGCGCAAGCACGTTGACCGATCTCGGTGAGGTACACGAGATACACGAGGTACGCGACGAGAGGGGCGGCCACCGAAGTCCGGTGGCCGCCCCTCTCGTCGCGTACCTCAGCCCAGTAGGCCGCCGATCACCCTGCCGCCGCCGGAGCCGCCGCTGCCGCCGCCGGAGCTGCCCGAGCCTCCGTTTCCGCCGCCGCTGCCGCCACCGCTGCCGGTGCCGCCGCTCGATGAGGGGCCGGCGCTGCTGGACGGCGGCTGGGCCGGTTCCGACTGGCTGGGCGGCTGCTGTCCCGTGCCCTGCGTCTGGCTGGGCTGTCCGCCGAGCCGGCCGGTCTCTCGGGCCGTGTGGTCGGAGGGCGTGGGCTTCGCGGACTTGGGGCTGCCGGAGCGGCTTGCGGACGGCGACGGCTTGCCGTCGTCACCGCGCGCGCCGGAGGAGCTGCGCTCGCCGCTGGGCTCCTGCGGGAGCGGGAACCCGGGAAGGTGGTTGGTCGGGTCCTGGTTGGGCTCCGGCACGGTCACCATGTCCGTGGAACGTACGGCTCCGCCGAGCATCGAGCCCAACAGCAGGGTGAGGCCGACGACCACGGCGGCGACGACGCCGCCGCGCCGCAGTACGCGCCGCCGCAGCTCCCAGAGCTCCGAGCGCGGCCCGAGCTTGCGCCAGGCCTCGCCCGCGAGCCGACCGTCGATCGAGTAGACCGGGGCGCCCGCGATGATCAGCGGGGACCAGGCGGCCAGGTAGATGATGTCGGGCGCGTCGTACGCCGGTACGGTCTTCCAGGTCACGGTCAGGATGAGCATGGCCGACAGCAGTGCGCCGATGACGGCCGCGACCCGCTGCCAGAGCCCCAGCACGGTGAGCACGCCGACGACCACCTGGAGGAACGCGACGGTGAGCCCCGCCCCCACCGGGTGGGAGAGCGCGAAGTCGCGCAGCGGTTCGGCGAGTTCCCAGGGGTGCAGCGAGTTGAGCCACTTGACCATGGAGCCGCGTTCGCCGCCGTCGAAGTAGACGGGGTCGCAGAGCTTGCCCATGCCTGCGTAGATGGAGATGAAGCCGAGGAAGACGCGCAGCGGCAGCAGTACCACTCCGAGGTTCATGCGCCGCCCGGGGTAGTAGGCGTGGCGGACGACGTCGGCGCCGTGCCGCTGGGAGCGTACTTCGGCGTCGTCGAACTCCTGCTGCTCGTGGCGCTCCTGCCCATAGCGTTCCGGCTCGTAGAGCTCGCCCCCGTAGGACTCCTGCCCGTAGCGCTCCGACTCGTAGCGCTCCTGACCGTAGCGCTCCGACTCGTACGGCTCCGGCTCGTAGGAGTGGTACGAGTCGTACGCGCCGACCGCCTGCCGCATCGGCGGCAGCAGCGGCCTGTCGGGGTCGCGTGGCGCGCCGAGAGAGCCTGCTGCGGGCATCCGTGCGGTGTGCTCGGCGAGGTCGATCCGCGGGATGACCTGGGTGGCTCCCGTGTCGAAAGCGTCCCGGTCGAAGGGGTCTCGGTCGAAGGCGTCCCGCCCCATGGTGGAGTTGCGCACGGCCTGGAGAAGACCGGTCGCGCCGGCGTCCCCCGGCGCCGACTTGCCGCTCCACACAACGGGCGCCCGCCTGCGCACACCCGTCCCGGCTCCGCCGACGACGGGGATCCTTGCGTTGCCCGCCATGGCACGTACGGGGCGCGGGCTCTGGGAGAGCTGCACCCGGAAGCTGGCGTGGTTCACGATGACCTGCGCGGGATCGCAGTCCACCTTGACCATGCTCAGCGCAGGCTGATCATCGAACCCGGGCCGGGGCGTTCTGGTGTCCACACTCATCTAACCGAGTGACTTGTGATTAGGACACTGCTCCGACCGGCCTAAATGTCCGAGACCCGTCAAACCATCCTCAACTACGCGTTTCGCCGCCGATCGGGGCCGTCGGAGCGGTCAGGCCCGACGCTTGGCCGCCTCGTAGAGGACCACGCCCGCCGCGACACCCGCGTTCAGCGACTCCGCGCCACCCGGCATCGGAATCCTGACCAGGTAGTCGCACGTCTCGCCGACCAGGCGGCCCAGGCCCTTGCCCTCGCTGCCGATGACGATGACGACCGGGCCGCCCAGGGCCTCCAGGTCCTCGATCGTGGCTTCGCCG
This sequence comes from Streptomyces sp. NPDC002730, assembly GCF_042888805.1. Lineage (NCBI taxonomy): Bacteria > Bacillati > Actinomycetota > Actinomycetes > Kitasatosporales > Streptomycetaceae > Streptomyces > Streptomyces sp. NPDC002730. The sequence goes on along the minus strand of NZ_JBIAQG010000003.1, from coordinate 100,985 downwards.
TCCGCCGCCAGGCCCACGACCGTGATGCCGGCCTTCTGGTAGCCCTCCAGCGCGCGAGTCAGGTTGGTCACGCGGGAGACCGGCGTACGGGCCGCCGTGCCTGCCGAGGACTTCCAGGCGCCTGCCGTCATGCCGGCAGCGCGCCGCTCGGGCACGACCACACCGTGGCCGCCGAAGGCGGAGACGGAACGGACGATCGCCCCCAGGTTCCGCGGGTCGGTCACCCCGTCGAGGGCGACGATCAGCGGGTCCTCCCCGTTGTCGTAGGCGGCGGCCGTGAGGTCCTCGGGGTGCGCGTACTCGTACGGCGGGACCTGGAGGACGAGACCCTGGTGGTTGAGCCCGTTCGTCATCCGGTCGAGCTCCGGCCGCGGGGCCTCCATCAGGTTGATGTTGCCGCGCTCACCCGCGAGCTGGAGCGCCTCGCGCACCCGCTCGTCATTGTCGATGTACTGCTGGACGTACAGCGTGGTCGCCGGGACGCCGTCGCGCAGCGCCTCGAAGACGGGGTTGCGGCCGACGACCATCTCTGACGTGCCCTTGGCGCCGCCGCGGCGCGGGGCCGGGCGGCGGGCCGCGGCCTGCCTGGCCTGGGCGTTGGCAACCCGGTTCTTCTTGTGTCCCTTGCGCTCGGAAGCGGGCGGCGTCGGGCCCTTGCCCTCGAGCCCGCGGCGTCGCTTGCCACCGCTGCCGACCTGCGCGCCCTTCTTGTTGGACGTGCGGCGGTTCCTGCGCTGGCTGTTCCCGGCCATGACCTACCTGTTTCTGTAAAGCTCGCTCAAAAGTGTGTACGTAAGTGAAGTGTGCCGCCCGGGCGCCCGGGCGGCACATCTTTGTCGGGCGGGCCCGGTGGATTCAGCGGGGGCCGAGTGTCCACCGCGGGCCGTCAGGCCCGTCCTCGATGACCAGACCGGACTGCAGAAGCTGGTCGCGGATGGCGTCGGCGGTCGCCCAGTCCTTGCGGCTGCGGGCGGCCTCGCGCTGCTGCAGCACCAGCCGCACCAGTGTGTCGACGACACCGTGGAGATCTTCGCCGCGCTCGCCCTCGCCCGCCCACTGCTCGTCGAGCGGGTCCAGGCCGAGGACGCCGAGCATGGCCCGTACCTCGGCCAGCCGGGCGACGGCCGCTTCCTTGTCGTCGGCGGCCAGCGCGGAGTTTCCCTGCCGGACGGTGGTGTGGACGATGGCGAGCGCCTGCGGCACTCCCAGGTCGTCGTCCATCGCCTCGGCGAAGGCGGGCGGCACCTCGGCGGCGGGCTCGACCGGCCCGCCGGCCTTTTCCACCACGCGCTGGATGAAGCCCTCGATCCGCGCGAACGCGGACTCGGCCTCGCGCAGGGCCTCCTCGCTGTACTCGATCATCGAGCGGTAGTGCGGGGTGCCGAGGTAGTAGCGCAGCACGATGGGCCGCCAGTGCTTGACCATCTCCGAGACGAGCACGGAGTTGCCGAGCGACTTGGACATCTTCTCGCCGCTCATGGTGACCCAGGCGTTGTGCACCCAGTACTTCGCGAAATCGTCGCCGAAGGCCTTGGCCTGTGCGATCTCGTTCTCGTGGTGCGGGAAGATCAGGTCGAGTCCGCCGCCGTGGATGTCGAAGGCCTCGCCGAGGTACTTGTGCGCCATCGCGGAGCACTCCAGGTGCCAGCCGGGCCGGCCGCGGCCCCACGGCGTCTCCCAGCTCGGCTCGCCCGGCTTCTCAGCCTTCCACATGGCGAAGTCACGCGGGTCGTGCTTGCCGGTCTCACCCTCGCCGGACGGCTGGCGCAGATCGTCCAGGTCCTGGTTGGAGAGCTCCAGATAACCGGGGAAGGAGCGCACGTCGAAGTAGACGTTGCCGTCGGCCTCGTAGGCGTGACCGCGTTCGATCAGGCCGCGCATCATCTCGACCATCTCGGTGATGTGGCCGGTGGCGCGCGGTTCGTACGTGGGCGGCAGGCAGCCGAGCACGTCGTAGCCGTCGTTGAAGGCGCGCTCGTTCTCGTAGCCGATGGACCACCAGGGGCGGTTCTGCTCCGCCGACTTCCAGATGATCTTGTCGTCGATGTCGGTGACGTTGCGGACGAAGGTCACGTCATAGCCGCGGTGCTCGAACCAGCGGCGCATGATGTCGAAGTTCAGACCGGACCTGATGTGCCCGATGTGCGGGGCAGCCTGCACCGTGGCGCCACACAGGTAGATCGAGACGCAACCCGGCACGAGCGGGGTGAAGTCACGGATCTGCCGGGTGCTGGTGTCGTGCAGGCGAATAGTCACGCATTAAGGGTAGTGGCCCGCTACCAGTGCCCCGCGACCCTTCCGGGTCGCGGGACGAGTTTGTGACGTTGTCCTATCCGAAGACGACCCGGAGACGACCCGGATGCGACGTGGATGCGACGTGGATGCGATGCAGATACGACGTAGTTGCGATGCGGACGCGAGCCCGGTCCCGGCTGGTTGGCCGGTCGGTCAGTTCCTGACGACCAGCGCTGTGGCGATGGCGGCCAGCCCTTCGGCCCGACCCGTCAGTCCCAGCCCGTCCGTTGTGGTCCCGGACAGGGAGACCGGCGCGCCGACCGCCGCGCCGAGTGCCTTCTGGGCCTCCTCGCGCCGCTTGCCGATCTTCGGGCGTACGCCGATGACCTGGACGGAGACATTTCCGATCTCGAAGCCCGCGGCCCGTACGATCCGTGCCGCCTCGGCGAGCAGCGTGACGCCGGAGGCGCCGGACCACTCGGGCCTGGAGGTGCCGAAGTGGGCGCCGAGGTCGCCGACTCCGGCGGCCGAGAAGAGCGCGTCGCAGGCAGCGTGGGCGGCGACGTCGCCGTCGGAGTGCCCGGCGAGGCCGTCCTCGCCCTCCCACAGGAGTCCGGCACACCACAGCTCGCGCCCCGGCTCGAAGGCGTGCACGTCCGTGCCGATGCCAACCAGCGGAATCCGCGTCTCAGAAGACATCGTTGGCCCTCCTCCGGGCGAGTACCGCCTCGGCCAGTACGAGATCGAGGGGCCGGGTCACCTTGAACGCCTCTTCATGGCCCGGTACGACCACGACGGGCGTGCCGAGCTGCTCGACCATGCCCGCGTCGTCGGTCGCGCCCTCGCCGTTGACGGCGACCGTCTCGTGCGCGCGGACCAGCGTGTCGCGGTCGAAGCCCTGCGGGGTCTGCACAGCGCGCAGCCGCGCCCGCTCGAGAGTCGCGACGACCGGTTCGGGCCGGCCCTTCTCCGTCGGCTCGACCTCTTTGACGGTGTCGGCGACAGGCAGTGCCGGTACGACGGCGGGCGCCCCGTCCCGTACCGCCTCGATGACCGCGTCGACGGTGTCGACGGGTACCAGCGGGCGGGCCGCGTCATGGACGAGGACGACGGTGATGTTGTCCGGAAGTGCGTCGAGGCCGAGGCGTACGGACTCCTGCCGGGTGTCGCCGCCCGCCACGACCAGGAAGTCGGTGCGTTCGGGCAGGGCGTGCTCGTCGAGGAGGTTCTTCACCTCGGGCGCGCCGTCGGGCGGGGCCACCACGACGACGAGCGAGACGGCCCGGGAGGCCGCCATGGCGCGTACGGCGTGGATCAGCATGGGCGTGCCGTTCAGCGCGCGGAGCGCCTTGGGGGCGCCGGGGCCGAGCCGTACGCCCCGGCCGGCCGCCGGGATCACCGCGGCGGTGCGGTACGGGCGCGATTCATCTGACATCGGTTGCACTCCGGCAGGTTTGTTTCCTTGGCCGACATGGGTATGGCCACAGCGTGCCGGGCGCGACGCCTTGACCGGACCCTTCCGTGACAACTGGTCTGCGCCAGCCGCCCGGGCCCGGCACGGCCAGTGGTACGGCGCACCACTGGTTGGGCGCAAGTGCACTGTGAGCACAGACACCACTTTGAACACAGACACAGTGAGCACACCGCACATGGAGCAAGCTGTACGGGGAGCACAGCTGTAGGTGCCGCGACGGACATGCCGCAGCGCCCGGCGACAGGACTGTTTTCACAGCATGTCAGCGGGCACCGCGGCATTATTGTGCGTGTTGCGCGTCAGGACGCGAGGACCTCGTCGAGCAGAGCCTCGGCCTTGTCTTCGTTGGTGTTCTCCGCGAGGGCCAGCTCGCTCACCAGGATCTGGCGCGCCTTGGCGAGCATCCGCTTCTCACCTGCGGAAAGCCCGCGCTCTCGCTCACGACGCCACAGGTCACGCACTACTTCGGCGACCTTGATGACATCGCCGGAGGCGAGCTTCTCGAGATTTGCCTTGTAGCGACGGGACCAGTTCGTCGGCTCTTCGGCATACGGCGCGCGCAGCACCTCGAAGACCCGGTCGAGCCCGTCCTGACCGACCACATCGCGTACGCCGACGAACTCCGCATTGTCCGCTGGCACGCGAACCGTCAGGTCGCCCTGGGCGACCTTGAGCACCAAGTAGGTCTTGTCCACGCCTTTGATCTGGCGAGTTTCGATGGCCTCGATCAGCGCGGCCCCGTGATGGGGATAGACCACGGTGTCGCCAACCTTGAACGTCATGTGACAGGTACCCCTTCCGTGGCTATCCAGAGTAACACGAGAACGGCTTCTACTGAATGGCGTTTTCGCAGGTCAGGGCATATCTCGGGGCTTGACAACAGCAACACGAACGTGCTGCGGACGCCTTCCGGAGGGGGGTATTCGCAGGTCGGAGCCGCTGCACGGGCGGACAGAAACGCGCACGTTACACACAACAGAACGCCCTCCCTGGAGGACGAAACATCCCGGTTTGCCGGGTTCCAAGTGGTGAACTTCCCGTACTCCGTTCGGTGGCCGGTCACCCGTACGGACGGATGTGCTGTCGAATCCGGAATTGATCTACGTGGGGTATTCGGTAAGCAATGTGTGGTGGCCCGGAGAATTGATCACCCCGGTTATGTGAACGGAGTACGAAACGACACGATCGGACCGCCTTCCCGGACTGCCTTCTCGGACCGCCTTCTCGGACCGCCTCGCGAGCTGCCTCAGGACGCCTCACGACCGCCTCTCCGGCGAAGGGGCGGGTCGGGTGCGGGGCCGGCAGGGCGGCTCGGTAACCTAAGCGCGAGCTGACACCCCCTTAGCCGATCTTCGAGCCGGTGCAACCGCCGGCTCAACTACCGGTGCCGGCTCACCGCCTGTCCGTAGCCAGTCCGTACGTCCTAGGAGATGCCGCCGCCGTGAGCCGCAGCCTTCGACGCGGCGCCCTCGCCGCAACTGCCATCGTGTTCTCGATCGCCGCGCTCTCCGCCTGCGGGGCGGGCACCGACGCGCAGACCCTCGGCGTCAAGCCGGACAACGCCGCCACGACGGTCGACACGATCAAGATCCAGAACGTGACGGTGATCACCCAGCCGGATCCGAAAGCGGAGGGCCCCGCGGTCGTCAGCGCGACGGTCTTCAACAACGGCACCGAGCAGCAGACCATCGACGCGATCACGCTGCCCGGCACGAGCGCCCAGGTGAAGCTCAGCCCGGCCAAGGGCTCCGGCCCGATCACGGTGCCGGCCTACAGCTCGGTCATCATCGGCGGCGCGGGCAACGCCTCCGCCGTGATCGAGAACGGCCGCGAGGCCGCCAAGGCCGGTAACGTGCAGGAGGTCGCCTTCCGCTTCAGCGAGACCGGCGACGTGAAGGTGCAGGCGTTCATCGTTCCGGCGAAGGGCTACTTCGCAGGCTTCGGCCCGAGCTCCCTGCCGAAGCCGCCGGAGAAGCCCGCGGAGAAGCCCTCCGGCACGCCGTCGGGCACTCCCTCGGGAGAAGCCACGGGCGCGGCGGGCGAACCGGGCAACGGCCGGTCCGGCGAGCCCGGTACGCCGTCGGACTCCGCCTCGGCGTCGAACGCGTCGAACGAAGCCGGTCACTGACGACCACGCCGGAACAGCTGTAACAACGCGAGGGGCGCCCCGCCGGAATCCTTTCCGGCGGGGCGCCCCTCGTTGTACTGCTGCCGGTTTACGGCTCGAACTTGTAGCCCAGGCCGCGCACCGTCACCAGGTACCGCGGCGCACCGGGATCCGGCTCGATCTTGGCGCGCAGGCGCTTGACGTGAACGTCGAGGGTCTTCGTGTCACCCACGTAGTCCGCACCCCAGACGCGGTCGATCAGCTGCATACGGGTCAGTACCCGGCCCGCGTTGCGCAGCAGCATCTCCAGCAGGTCGAACTCCTTCAGCGGAAGATCCACCTTGCCGCCCGAGACCGTGACGACGTGACGGTCCACGTCCATCCGGACCGGGCCGGCCTCCAGAGCTGCCGGGGTGACCTCCTCCGGCTCACCGCGGCGGCGCAGGACTGCGCGGATGCGGGCGACCAGCTCCCGCGAGGAGAAGGGCTTGGTGACATAGTCGTCGGCTCCTATCTCCAGCCCGACGACCTTGTCGATCTCGCTGTCCTTGGCGGTCACCATGATGACCGGGACGTTCGACCGGCCGCGCAGCTGGCGGCAGACCTCGGTGCCCGGCAGGCCGGGCAACATCAGGTCGAGGAGGACGAGGTCGGCGCCATTGCGCTCGAACTCATCGAGCCCCTCGGGCCCCGTGGTCGCGATGGCGACCTCGAAGCCCTCCTTACGGAGCATGTAGGACAGGGCGTCGCTGAATGATTCCTCATCCTCGACGACGAGCACTCGGGTCACGGAAGGACCTCCGGGGCAGGGATTTCGGCGTTCGGATCGGTGTCGTAAGGCCGGTCGTCGTCCTCGTCGACGCGATCCGGTCCGGTGGTTTGACGGTCCCGTACGGCGCCCGCTTCGGGCAGCCGCAAGGTGAAGGTGGAGCCCTGTCCCTCGGAGCTCCACACCGTGACCTCCCCGCCGTGCGAGGCGGCCACATGCTTGACGATGGCCAGTCCCAGACCTGTACCTCCGGTGGCCCGGGAGCGGGCGGGGTCGACGCGGTAGAACCGCTCGAAGACCCGCTCACGGTCCTTCTCGGAGATACCGATGCCCTGGTCGGTGACGGCTATCTCAATGAGATCCCCGCCGGGTGCGGCGACGCGGCGCGCGGATACACCGACGCGGGTGCGGGCCGGGGAGTAGTTGACCGCGTTCTCGACGAGATTGCCGAGTGCGGCGGCGAGCTGGCCGCGGTTGCCCCAGATATGCAGGTCTGCGGTACCGCCGGCGGCCATGGTGATCTGTTTGGTGGACGCCGGCTGCCGGGACCTGTCGATGGCCTCGGCGACCAGTTCGTCCACACGTACCGGCTCGGCGTCCTCCAGCGGGTTGTCGTTCTGCACCCGGGAGAGGTCGATGAGCTCCTGTACGAGGTTGGTGAGCCGGGTCGCCTCGATCTGCATCCGGCCGGCGAAGCGGGTGACCGCCTCGGGGTCGTCCGAGGCGTCCATGACCGCCTCGGAGAGCAGGGAGAGCGCACCGACCGGGGTCTTGAGCTCATGGCTGACGTTCGCGACGAAGTCGCGACGTACCGCTTCGATACGGCGGGCCTCGGTGAGATCCTCGACCAGGAGCAGGACGAGGCGGGAGCCGAGGGGAGCCACCCGGGCGGAGACAGCGAGGGCCTCGCCACGGCCGGTGCCGCGCCGGGGCAGGTCCAGTTCGACCTGGCGTATCTCGCCGTCGCGGCGGGTGTCGCGGGCCATGTGCAGCATCGGCTCGACGGCGAGCTTTCCACCGCGGACCAGACCGAGGGCGTACGCCGCGGAGCTGGCCTTGACGACGGAGTCGCTCTCGTCGAGGACGACCGCGGAGGAGCGGAGCACGGACAGGACAGTGTCGACGCCGGGCGGGAGCACGGCGTCAGTGTGCAGGGAGGTGCGGGTGGGTCTCCTCTGTTCGCGTTCGCTCCAGCGGAACGCCAGCATCGCGATGACACCGGTGCACAACCCGGCGATCGCTGCAGCTGCGGCGACCGCCGCGTTCACGTCCATGCCTCCAGGTTATGCGTGGTGCCGGAGATGCTCCCAGCCAAACGGGTGGCACCTCGAACAGTCGTCGCCCAGAGTTCACCATGGGGATAGGGCCGGTTCACTTGCGGTGGAGGAGCCGGACGCGTAACGGACAGAACGTGGGAGCGTGGGGGTCCGAGCCCCACCCGGACCCCGGTCGCACCAAGAGAGGGACAACCCATGCGGGACGCGTACCACGAGGAACTGGACTCGATCGGCGAGGGCCTGGTCGAGATGGCCCGGCTGGTCGGGTCGGCGATCGGGCGCGCCACCACGGCCATGCTCGACTCCGATCTCAAGCTCGCCGAGAGCGTGATCGCCGCCGACCAGAAGGTCGACGATCTGCAGCACGACCTGGAGGCACGGGCCATCGCCCTGCTGGCCCGGCAGCAGCCGGTCGCGACGGATCTGCGGATAGTGGTGACCTCACTGCGGATGAGCGCGGACCTGGAGCGCTCGGGCGACCTTGCCCAGCATGTGGCCAAGCTGGCCCGGCTCCGCTTCCCCGACACGGCGGTGCCTCACGACCTGCACGCCACCATCCTGGAGATGGGGCAGCTGGCGCAGCGGCTGATGGCCAAGGCGGCAGAGGTGATCATCACCAAGGACGTCGACCTGGCGCTGCAGCTGGAGACGGACGACGACGAGATGGACCTGCTGCACCGGACGCTCTTCCAGCACCTGATGGACGACCGCTGGAAGCACGGCATCGAGACGGCGGTGGATGTGACGCTGCTCGGCCGCTACTACGAGCGCTTCGCGGACCACGCGGTGTCGGTGGCGAAGCGGGTCGTGTACCTGGTCACGGGCGAACACGCGGACGAGCTCCAGCCGCCGACGCAGGTCGAGGGCGTCTAGCGCGCCCTGCGCGCCGGGGAGCGCCCGCAGGAGCAGGGGGGCGGGGGCGTGCCTCCGCGCGCTGTTGATGCGCCCGTCGCAGCGGGCATGCAATGGGCAGAGGCGGACCATCTGGTACGCCATGAGGAGGGACCCATGGCCGAATCCCCCATGACCGACTCTCAGCAGGACACGCCTGTTGAAGTGGTGTTCCTGCCCGTCCTCGGTGCCTGCGGCTGCGGTCCGGGCTGTGGCTGCGGCTGCCAGTCGGGTGGGCCGTGCCAGTGCGGTGGCTGCTGCGGGTAGCCGATCCCCGGTACGTACGCGCGTACGCGAAAGGGCCCCGTCCATGGACGGGGCCCTTTCCGACGCGCTCGGTACTACCTCTTCTGTCCGGAGAGGGCTGACCGGCTGGAACTCCGGGTGGAGGATGCAGCGCTTCAGTGCCTGAAGGTCTTCTTCGTCCTCTCCACAGCCAACTGGATCTTGCCCTTCACCTTCTCGTTGCGACCTGCGGCCCGCATGTGCCTGTCGCCCATGACATGCCCAACGGTCTCTTTGAGCTGGCCTTTCATCCGCCTCGCCGTGGCCTTCGCCTCGACCTTGTTCATGGCCGTACCTCCTGTGACGAGCGATTGCCGAACTACACCGTGGGCCGCTGCGCGGGCTCGAGCCGCTTCGCTGCGGATCGCAGCGCGAGCGCCACCGCGACCTCGCCCAGGCTCATGAGGACCAGCCACAGCCCGAGCAGTCTGGCCAGCGCGGTAGCGGATTCCACCGGGAACGCGAGCACCACAATGCCGGCAACGATCCCGAGGATGGCCACGGCGAACGCCAACCCCCGATGCGGCATATCGCGTCCGCTGCCGACGACGAAGGCCGCCAGCAGCCCCGACACCAGCCAGTAGGCGCCGACCACGAGCGACAGCACCGCGGTGGTCTGCAGCGGGTGCCGCAGGCACAGCACACCGGCCAGGATGGCCACCACCGCGACCAACACCGCTGCGACCCTGCCGCCGCCCTCGCTGTCCCGCGAGAAGGCCGTCACGAAGCGAAACGCGCCCGAGATGAGCAGGTACAGGCCGATGATGACCGCCAGAACATGCAAGGTCTCGTCCGGCCAGACGAGCACGATGATCCCCGCCGCCAGGGTCACCAGAGCGACACCGAGCAACCACGTCCATGCGCCGCCCACATCGGCCAGCACGTCATTGGGATCGGCCGACCCGTGAGTCGTCGCGGAATCGGATGGTGTGTTCATGACGCCCTCCCGGTTTACGGGGGTCGGGAGCCCGGTGACCGGCCTTGAGGTGGTGGGACGGCTCAGAGCGGGAACTGCTCCGGATGAGCGGGACGACGCATATGACCCACATGAAGATCCACATCACGAAAGAGGTGCGTCTTCATTGTCCGCTTGCACAAGAGCGCTCTCCCTCCATCGTCGCGCGGTTTCGACGCTGAAGCCATCCAAGCCCGTGGACGCCCACGTGGTGCCGAGCAGTCGGGACCGCGCGTAAGGCCACCGATCGGGCACTCAGGTCGCAAGAGCCGCCGCACTGACGGCCCACAGACGGCCCAAGATGGACAAAGGCCCCCCACCCGCGCCAAAAATGCAGGTGGGGGGCATGATCGCCATTCTTGCTTCTTCTTGCCCTAGGTCTGGCGGGCCCGTTTTTCGCCCCTGGTCAGCGGGCCGCGCACCCGAACTGACCTGCGGTCGGGCGGTCGTTGTTGGTCGTTGCCAGTCGTCGTCGGTCGTCGCCGGAGGGCCCAGAGAGGGCCCGACTCGGGGCCCTGGCGATGCCACGGGCTCCCGTCGGGGGCGGCCCATGACGGCCGTGCCGGGCCCCAGCTCGCGATCTTCATGTCATGCTCTGACAGCGGCAATTGGCCCCACGCCCGTGCCCTGCTTGCAGGGCGGATCTCGACTGTGAGGGAGACATGACGTGGCTGTCCCGTGGGGGCTGCTGATATCCAGCGCGGGTGGCGTCGCGGCCACTGTTGTGGGCGTCATCGCAGGCGGTGTTGTCGGGCGGCGCAGCCAGATCCGGCAGTGGCTGCAGGAATCACGGACGGCAGCCTACGAAAAGTTCCTGCAGGCGTTCGGCGCCGTGGAGATGGAGCTGCGCCACGCCTTCCTCGACAGGCGAACACCGGCAGTCGTCTGGGAGCCGTTCAATGCGGCGCTGCACTCGCTGTCCCTGGTGGCAAGTCCCGAAACCGCCGCCGCGGCCGACAAGATCTGCGACCTTATCGAGGAGTTCACCATCCTCTTCCACGGCCGTCAGCCGACAGATCTTGACGAGCTCCGGCCGATTCACAGTGGTCTGCACGAGGCGCACTTGAAGTTCGTCAATGCGGCTCGGCGCTCTCTCGATCCGTCACAGGAGCAGGTCCACCGGGCACTGGGCGGTCCGTCGGCGTGGCACGGCGTCGAATCCTATGCCCGAGGCGATCAGCCTGCGGACTGACCGGACGGCTTCGGATGCGCTGGCTGCTGCCAAGCGTCGCGCGGCCGTATGCCGCAGTGAGTACCTGGGTCACTCCGACCCGGGGCTGACGCTGAAGGTGTACGCCACCTGATGCCCAGCAGTCGTGACCGTGCGCGGAAGGCTCTCGGCAAGGCTCTGCGGCCGGACGATCCCCCGCGCTGAGGGCCCACAGTGGGCCCAGAACAAACGAAAGCCCCTGATCTGCATCATATGTGCAGGTCAGGGGCGTGATCGCTTTTTCTACTTCTTCTTGCCCTGGTTCTTGACCGCCTCGATCGCGGCCGCGGCCGCGTCCGGGTCGAGGTAGGTGCCGCCCGGCTTGAGCGGCTTGAAGTCGGCGTCGAGCTCGTAGGCGAGCGGGATGCCGGTCGGGATGTTGAGGCCCGTGATGTCGGCGTCGGAGATACCGTCCAGGTGCTTGACCAGGCCGCGCAGGCTGTTGCCGTGGGCGGCGACCAGGACCGTACGGCCGGTCAGCAGGTCCGGGACGATGCCGTCGTACCAGTACGGCAGCATGCGCTCGACGACGTCCTTGAGGCACTCGGTCCGCGGACGCATCTCGCTCGGGATCGTGGCGTAACGCGGGTCGTCGCTCTGTGAGAACTCCGTGCCGTCCTCGAGGGCCGGCGGCGGGGTGTCGTACGAGCGGCGCCAGAGCATGAACTGCTCCTCGCCGAACTCGGCCAGCGTCTGCGCCTTGTCCTTGCCCTGCAGCGCGCCGTAGTGACGCTCGTTCAGCCGCCAGGAGCGGTGGACCGGGATCCAGTGGCGGTCCGCGGACTCCAGCGCGAGCTGCGCGGTGCGGATGGCGCGCTTCTGGAGGGAGGTGTGGAGTACGTCGGGGAGCAGGCCGGCGTCCTTGAGCAGCTCACCGCCGCGGACTGCCTCCTTCTCGCCCTTCTCCGTCAGATTGACGTCCACCCACCCGGTGAACAGGTTTTTCGCGTTCCAGTCGCTCTCGCCGTGGCGGAGGAGGATCAGCTTGTACGGTGCGTCGGCCATGTGTCCGAGCCTAATAGACGCGAAAGAACCGGACGACACCGGCGACAGTTGACGGTCGGTGTCAATTGACTGGCGGCGCCGAGCGGCGCGCTTGTAATGTGCGGATGCCTGCCAAGCCACTTACACCCGGGGGAATCCGCATGTCCGTCGCCGGTCTGAGACGTGCCGCGAGAGAGAGCGTCTCGGGGCTGCCCCGTGAGTTCTGGTGGCTGTGGACAAGCACTCTGGTCAACCGGCTCGGCGCCTTCGTCGCGACGTTCATGACGCTGTACCTGACCCTGGAACGGGGCTATTCACCCTCGTACGCGGGACTTGTCGCCTCCCTGCACGGGCTCGGCGGTGTTGTCTCCTCGCTCGGTGCGGGTGTGATGGCCGACCGGCTCGGCCGGCGACCCACGCTGCTGATCGCACAGAGCTCGACTGCCGCGTCCGTGGCGCTGCTCGGCTTTGTGCAGCACCCGGTCGCCATCGCGGCCGTCTCCTTCCTGGTGGGTATGGCGTCCAACGCGTCCCGGCCCGCCGTGCAGGCGATGATGGCCGACATCGTCCGGCCCGAGGACCGGGTGCGGGCCTTCTCGCTGAACTACTGGGCGATCAACCTCGGGTTCGCCGTCTCCTCCGCGGGCGCGGGTTTCATCGCCGAGTACAGCTATCTCGCCGGCTTCCTCGGCGAGGCCGCGATGACGCTGATCTGCGCCGTCGTCGTCTTCGTCAAGCTGCCGGAGTCGCGGCCGGAACGGGCGAAGGCCACCGCGGACCAGCCCGCCGAGCCTGAGGTCAGCTTGGGGACCGTGCTGCGCGACGGGCGGTTCATGAGCGTCGTCGGGCTGTCGTTCCTGATCGCGCTGATCTTTATGCAGGGGAATGTGGGACTGCCGCTGGCGATGGGCGCGGACGGCTTCAGCAGCTCCGACTTCGGCATGGCGATCGCGGTCAACGGGGTACTGATCGTGGCCCTGCAGATCCCGGTCACCCGCTTCATCGAGCACCGCGATCCCCGCCGGCTGCTGATCATTTCCTCGCTGCTCGCGGGGTACGGCTTCGGGCTCACCGCCTTCGCCGGGTCGATCGCCGTGTACGCGCTGACCGTCTGCGTCTGGACGCTGGCCGAGATCGTCAACGCGCCGACCCAGACCGGACTTGTGGTGCGGCTCTCGCCGCTGCACGGCCGCGGTCGCTACCAGGGCATGTACACGCTGTCCTGGTCGGTCGCGGCGCTCATCGCCCCGCTGATGTCCGGTTTCGTCATTGACCGGTACGGGGCGGAGTGGCTGTGGGGGATGTGCGCGGCGCTGGGGACGGTGGCGGGGCTCGGGTACTGGCTGCTGATGCGGAACCTGCCCGAGGAGCGCGCGGAGAGCGGGGAGAGCGGGGAGAGCGGGGAGGACGCCGCCGGGCCCGTGCCCGCCGCCGGAGTGGTCAGCCCTCCTGCGTCCGTCCCGTAGGAGCCGCCGCCGGCCGGTCAGGTGCCGGCCGGTCAGGTGCGCAGCGCCCGCTGAGCCTCGTACAGATTGCCCGGACGCACCCCGCCCGGCTGTCCGTACCCCTCGATGCGCGAGCCCAGCGTGCCGCTGAAGTCCGGTACATCGATCTGGTCGAACTCGCGGACCGCGCTGATGGCGACGGTCGCGCTGTACGGGGCGATCTGGTCGATCTTGATCAGCCCCGCCTGCTCGTTGGTGACGGTGACATTCCAGTGGGTGAACCGGGCGCCGTACAGCGGTCCGGCGGACGCGTCGCCGCCGTGGCGGCCGTTGTTGTTCACCGTGATCTCGGTGCGGACGTTGGCGAACGGCATACCGCGGTGCGTGTCGAAGGTGCCCATTTCCATGTTCCCGCGCGACCAGACGTTGTAGCTGGACAAGCCCTCCACATTGATGCCGTGGAGCTGGGTGTTGGCGGGGGCCGGGACGGTGCGCCGGGCGATGGTGAAGTCCTCGATGAGGTTGTCGTGCGAGCCCTCGCGGCAGAAGTACGGATGGTGGGAGCCGCGGCCCTCGACGCGGGTGCGGCGCAGGGTGCAGGCGGAGGCGGCGACCAGGCCGAAGCCGTTGTCGACATGACGGACGGTGATGTCGTCGGCCCAGCAGTCGTACGCGCACTGGAAAGTGACGCCGTTGTAGCCCTTGTCGAGGAGGTGCTGGGACTGCGGGGTCTCCATGGCTTCGAGAGTCAGGCCTTCGACGCCGGAGCCGGTGAGCGGAGTGACGAGGGTGGTGATCCGCGGGTCCCATTCGGGGCGTACGTCGAGGGGCAGCGGCCGTTCGAAGGTGACCTTGTTCCGCTTGACGGCCGTGATGCGTACGGGCCATTCGTAAGGGACGTAACTGGTCAGCTTGGTCTTGTCGTCCCAGACGTACGCCTCGGGGCCCGCGCCGCCGCCGGCCATGTGCTCAAGGAGGGTGTGGCCGGCGTCGTCGGCGAGGCGGAGCAGGACGAGTTGTCCGCGACGGAGGTGGGAGGCGTCGGGGACGGTGACGCACCAGTCGCCGCGCCTGGCGGGCCGGACGGTGGCGAGGGTGCGCCACTCGTCGCGCTTGTTGCCGGTCCAGCCCTCGAAGGGCCACGTCTTGGCCTTGATGGCGGTGGTGAGACTGTCCCAACGGCCCTTCGGACAAAGCCAGATGAGGCCGCCGGCCCAGGACCATGACGACTTGTCGCCGCCGTAGCGGCTGCCGTACACGCCGATGAGCTCGGTGAGGTTCTTGGTGGCGTAGAGCTTGGTGCGGGTGCTGCCGGCGCCTTTGAGTACGACGTTGCTGTGGCCGATACGGATCAGGTCGTCGATGCGGTAGGTGCCGGCGGGGATGTGGACCGTGCCGCCGCCGCGTTCGCCTACAGCGGCGACGGCACGGTTGATTGCGGGGGCGGCGTCGGCGGAGCCGTCCGGTTTGGCGCCGTAGGCAAGGACGTTGGCGACGACAGGACGGCGGGGGAAGCGGTGGGCTCCGCCTCGTTGACCTGCGCGGCCTACGTAGGGGATCTGCGGGTGGCTGTAGCGGTTTCGGCGGAACTCGTCCCACAGCGGGGAGGAAGTGGGGGGCGCGGTGGCGGCCGCGGCGGTGCGGGTGCCGGCGATGCCGCTCGCGGCGCAGGCGGCCGCGACGGCTGTGGCACTGCCGAGCAGACTCCGTCTGCTGATGGCGCGTCGACCGGTCTCCATGAGCCCACCCCTTCCATGGATGTGAACGACGTTCATATGAGCGTCTGCGGCGAGCATGCCATGAGCCTGCGGCGCGCGGGAAGGGGTCGCGCGGGGTCTTGTGGCCGGGGCGCGGGGTCTTGTCAGATGCGTGCGCGTGTTGCTCGCGCGTAGGGGTGCGGGTGCTTGTTGCCCGGGCCTGGGGTCGTCCGGCCTAGTCGGGTGCGGGTTACCTCCGGCGGGGTGCGGGGTCCTGTTGCCCGGGCTGAGGGGTGCGGGTTCTTGTCGGGTGCGGGCTCCGGTGCCCCTCCGGGCTCGACTCCTCGGGGTCGGCGGCGTACAGGGTCTTGGTGCGTGACCCCGGTTTTGCCGCCAATCCCCTGCGGGGCCGACCCTGCACGGCACCTCCCCACCCGAACGGCACGAGTGCGGTCCGCCGCGGGGGTACAGGCGGTTCGCCGGAGGAAACCACCCACCGGACAGCAACCACCAACGCCCCCGGCCCACCCCGGCCACATGACCGAGCACTGACGGCACCTCCCCACCCGAACGGCACGAGTGCGGTCCGCCGCGGGGGTACAGGCGGTTCGCCGGAGGAAACCACCCACCGACAGCAACCACCAACGCCCCCGGCCCACCCCGGCCACATGACCGAGCACTGACGGCACCTCCCCACCCGAACGACACGGGTGCGGCAGCAACTGACCACATGACCGGGCAACTGGGGCGGCGCGAAGCTGCCGCGCGGCCGGGGGTGTGGGGCGTGAGCCCCGCGCTCTGGCTCCGAGGCGAAGCCGCTGGAGCTTCGGGGGTGTGGGGGCGCCAGCCCCCACACAACCCTTCCCCCGGCAGGGGGTCTGGGGGCGCAGCCCCCAGTTCCAGGAAGGGGCGGGTCAGGGGAACACCCCCGCACTCCTACTTGGTCAGGTTTGTGAACGCCTCAAGATTCCGCGTCGACTCCCCGCGCGACACCCTCCACGCGTACTCCTTGCGGATCGCGCTCGCGAACCCCAGCTCCAGCAGCGTGTTGAAAGAGCCGTCCGCCGCCTCCAGGACCGTGCCCAGGAGACGGTCCAGTTCCTCCGGGGTGACCACGGAGAGCGGGAGCCTGCCCACCAGGTAGATGTCGCCGAGGCGGTCGATCGCGTAACTCACCCCGTACAGGCGCAGGTTGCGCTCCAGCAGCCAGCGGTGGACCGCCGCGTCGTTCTCGTCCGGGTGCCGGATCACGAACGCGTTGATCGACAGCGAGTGCTTGCCGACGAGCAGCGAGCACGTCGTCGACAGCTTGCGCGTGCCAGGGAGTTTCACCACGTACGAGCCTGGCTCCGGGCTCTCCCACTCGAGTTCCGCGTCCTTGAGCGTCTGCTCGATGACCTGCGAAGCCTGCCGTACGTCAGCCATGGTGCGAGCGTACCCGGCGGCGGTGTTCGTACATCGCCGCCGTGTAGACGTCCGCCGTCGCCGACGCCGCCGTGTCCCAGCCGAAGGACTTCGCGTGGCAGGCCGCCGCCGCGCCCATCCGGTCGGAGAGGGCCGGGTTGTCCAGCAGGCGGTGCAGCACGGCCGCGTAGTCCTGCGGGTCGTGGCCCGGGACCAGGAAGCCGGTCAGCTCGTCGCGGACCGCCACCGGGAGGCCGCCGACCTCCGCCGCCACCACGGGCGTGCCGGTCGCCTGGGCCTCGATCGCGACCAGGCCGAAGGATTCGCTGTACGAGGGCATGACCAGTGTGGACGCGGCCCGGAACCAGTCTGCGAGGCGGTCCTGGCCGACCGGCGGCTGGAAGTGGACGATGTCCGCGATGCCGAGGCGGGCGGCCAGTTTCTGCAGGCCCTCCGGCTTGGCGAGGCCGCTGCCGCTCGGGCCGCCGACTATCGGTACGAAGAGCCGGGAGCGCAGGGACGGGTCGCGGTCGAGGAGCAGCGCCACCGCGCGGAGCAGTATGTCGGGAGCCTTCAGCGGCTGGATGCGGCCCGCGAAGAGCGGGACGAACGCGTCCTGCGGCAGCCCGAGGCGGGCCCTGGCGGCGGCGCGGCCGTCCGCGGGCCGGAAGCGTTCCAGGTTCACGCCCGGGTGGACGACGGCGACCTTCGCCGGATCGGCGTCGTAGAAGCGGACGAGCTCGTCGGCCTCCTCCGCGGTGTTGGCGATCAGCCGGTCCGCGGCACGCACGATCTGGGTCTCGCCGATGACACGGGACGGCGGCTCGGGGGTGTCACCCTCGGCGAGCGCGGCGTTCTTGACCTTGGCCATGGTGTGCATGGCGTGGACGAGCGGGACGCCCCACCGTTCGGCGGCGAGCCAGCCGACGTGGCCGGAGAGCCAGTAGTGGGAGTGGACGAGGTCGTAGTGGCCGGGGCGGTGGCCGGCCCAGGCCTGCATCACACCGTGTGTGAAGGCACACAGCTGGGCCGGGAGTTCTTCCTTGGCGAGGCCCTCGTAGGGCCCCGCGTCGATATGCCGTACGAGCACGCCGGGAGCCAGCTCCACGACCGGCGGCAGCCCGCCCGCGGTCGCCCGCGTGAAGATCTCGACCTCGATGTTGATGGCGGCGAGCCGCTTGGCGAGTTCGACGATGTAGACGTTCATGCCGCCCGCGTCGCCCGTCCCCGGCTGGTGCAGCGGGGAGGTGTGGACGCTGAGCATGGCGACCCGGCGCGGCTTGCGATGGCCGCCGGGGAACCGGATACGCGGTGCCACCAGGCTGCCGCCGAGGCGGGAGACGTACTGGCTCACGTCGACGTTCCTCTCGCTGCGGGCGCGGCAAGCTGCGGGCGATAGCAACCTCCAAAGCCTCACAACAGCGGACTCCCGGCTTCCATTTCCAGCCCTCTTCCGCTTTGCCAAATCATTACCGTACGGAGGCCGTGTCACGACCGCATACCCTCGCTTTTATGACTCGTCCCGTCGGCACCGCGACCCGCGGGACGACCAACCCCAACCGGCTGCGGCGTATGGACCGCTGGATCGCGGCGACACACGGCCCTGCGCTGCGCCGCGACGACGCGCCCGTCGCCGTCGATCTCGGGTACGGCGCCGCCCCCTGGACCGCGCTGGAGCTGATGCAGCGGCTGCGTACGGCCGAGCCCCGGTGCGAGGTCGTCGGCATCGAGATCGACCCGGCACGGGTCGCGGCAGCGAAGCCGTACGAGCGCGAGGGCCTCAGCTTCCGGCACGGCGGCTTCGAGGTCCCGCTGGAGCGGCGGCCGGCGCTCATCCGGGCTGCGAATGTGCTGCGCCAGTACGACGAGGGCGAGGTCGCCGCCGTCTGGGCGCGGCTCCGTGCGCGCCTCGCGCCCGGCGGGCTGCTGGTCGAGGGCACCTGCGACGAGATCGGGCGACGGCACGTCTGGGTCGCGCTCGGCCCGGAAGGTCCGCGCACGCTCACCTTCGCGACCCGGCTCGGCTCCCTGCAGCGCCCGTCCGATCTGGCAGAACGACTGCCGAAGGCGCTGATCCACCGCAATGTGCCGGGCGAGCCGGTGCACGCCTTCCTGCGGGATTTCGACCGGGCGTGGGCGGCGGCCGCTCCGTACGCCTCACTGGGCGCCCGGCAGCGCTGGATCAGAGCCGTACGGGACATGGCGTCCGACTGGCCGCTGACGGACGGCCCGCGGCGGTGGCGGCAGGGGGAAGTCACGGTGAACTGGGCGGCGCTCGCCCCCAATTCCGTATGAACAGGCGCCGCGCGAGGGAACGCAGAGGGCGTGTTGTTCGTCCCTGACGAGTGGGATTGATCCTCCAGTCGGCAGATCAACACCCGTTGACCCTGTCGATTTTGTGGACGTCGTGGCACCATCGCGACGTCGCCCGTAAGTTACTGACGGTAAATCACATTTACGTGTTCTGATGTGCGCCCGAAGTCCGAAGGGGGAGTCGTGAACCGACGCCGCTGTGCCACTGCCGCGATCACTATGGTCTGCGCACTGACCGTGCTGGCGTCACCCGGCCAGGCCTTCGCGGCCCCCGAGCCACCGCCGACGAGCGGGTCGGGCGCCGCCAGGGACGCCGCCAAGGACGCCCCCAGGAAGTCGCTGGAGCAGGTGCGCCAGGAGATCGACGCCCTCTACCGCAAGGCCGCGTCCGCGACCGACGCGTACAACCTCGCCAAGGACCAGGCCGACAAGCAGTCGGCCGAGATCGTCAGACTCGCGCAGGAGATCGTCAAGGGACAGGCCCGGATCGACGACCTCAAGAACCGCGCGGGTGCCGCCGCCCGGGCCCAGTACCGCGACGGAGGACTGCCGCCCGAGGCGCAGTTGGTGCTCACCGACGATCCGCAGCTGTTCCTGGACGGAGCCGGCCGGATCCAGCAGGGCCAGAAGGCCACCAAGGACCTCCTTGGCGAACTGACCAGGACGCAGGCCGACTTGGCGGCGTACACCAAGGACGCGAGCGCCCAGTGGCAGAAGCTCGAGGCCAACCGCGTCAAGCAGGCCAAGGCCAAGAAGGAGATCACCGCCCAGCTCGCCGCGGCCAAGAAGATAGAGGACAAGCTGGAGAAGGAGGAGCGCGAGCGGCTCCTCCAGCTGGAGCAGAACGCCGAGTACAAGGCGCAGACGGCCTGGCTGAGCTCGGGCGTACTGAAGGAGATCAGCCGCAGCGCGAGCCCGCAGGGCAAGAGAGCGATCCAGTTCGCGACGGCGCAGATCGGCAAGCCGTACGTGTGGGGAGCGGAGGGCCCGGGGTCGTACGACTGCTCGGGGCTGACGTCACAGGCCTGGTCGGCGGCGGGGAAGGGCATCCCGCGCACCTCGCAGGAGCAGTGGCGGCTGCTGCGGCGGATCGAGATCAAGGACATGCGGCCGGGCGACCTGATCATCTACCACGCGGACGCGAGCCATGTGGGGATGTACATCGGCGACGGAGCGATCGTGCATGCGCCGCGACCCGGGCGGAATGTGACGATTACGGGCGCGGGTTCGATGGCGATCCTCGGAGTGGTACGTCCGGACATGTGACGCGCATAAGCGACCCGTACGAGTGACGCGTAAAGGAACAAGTCCGCGGAGTGACAATCGCGTGATGTTCGTCATGACGCCTTGAGCAAGTACCTCCCCATGCGCGGCATATGACAGTGGCTCTTCGCACTTCACCATTCCGCTCCGACACCCGGTACCGCTATGGTCCCGGTCTGGTGAAGCGTCGATCGTCGCATCACCGCGCCCTCGGGGGGAGGGAAGGAACCAGGAACGATGCCCGTACCCGTACCGCGACAGAGGGGTGTCCCCGTCGTGGAGACCGACCGAGGGAGCACCGGCGCCACCGGCAGCTCCGGCGGCGGCGACCTCACGCTTCTGGTGATCGAGGACGACCCGGCGGGCAACTTCACCGTCCCCCAGCTGCTCGACGCGGCAGGTACCCGGGTCCGTATCCGCAGCGCCCGCAATCTGACCGAGGCGGAGCGGCTGCTCACGGACGACGTCCACTGCATCCTCGTCGACCTCGCGCTGCCCGGACACGGCGAGGAGGAGCTCGCCCCGCTCAAGCACGTGCTGCGCCTCGCGCCGCGCCACGCCGTCCTCGCCCTGACCACCTCGGGCGATGCGGAGCGCGCCGCCGAGGCCGTACGGGTGGGGGCACAGGACCATCTCTTCCGCGACGAGCTCGACGGACGGCTGCTGAGCCGCGCCATCCGCTACGCCGTCGAGCGCAAACGCGCCGACACGGCCCAGGTGAAGCTGGCCGAATCGAGACTGCGCGCCCAGGAGAACGCCCGCCTGGAGCGCGGTCTGCTGCCCACTCCCCTGCTCCAGGGCTCGGATCTGCAGTTCGCCGCGCGCTACCGGCCCGGCCGCTCGCGGGCACTGCTCGGCGGCGACTTCTACGACACGGTCCGCACCGCGGACGGCACGGTCCACGCGATGATCGGCGACGTCTGCGGCCACGGCCCGGACGAGGCGGCGCTCGGCGTCGAGCTGCGTATCGCCTGGCGGGCGCTGACCTTCGCGGGCCTGTGCGGGGACGAGCTGCTCTCCACGCTGCAGCAGGTGCTGGAGCACGAGCGGGAGAGCGAGGAGATCTTCGCGACGCTCTGCACGGTCGACATCGCCCCGGACGGGCGGCGGGCCGGCCTCTGCCTGGCGGGCCACCCGACACCGCTGATCGCCCGGCACGGGCGGACGGCCAAGCTGCTTCCGTACGACGACAACGGCCCGGCGCTCGGCCTGCTGCCGCGTGCCCGCTGGCCGCGCCGTCAGGTGGAGCTGGGCGGTGCGTGGAGCCTGATGATGTACACGGACGGGCTCATCGAGGGCCGCCGGGGACCGGACGAGAAGCAGCGCCTGGGCCAGGACGGGATGGTCGAGATGATCAACCGGCAGCTGGCGGCGGGCCTCGAGGGCGAGGCACTGCTGGAGGCGGCGGTCTCGGAGGTGCGCGACCTGAACGGCGGGGAGCTGACCGACGATGTGGCGGTGCTGCTGCTGAGCAGGCACGGGGCCCGTAGGTAGCCCGCACCCGAAGGCAGGGCCGGCGGGCTACCGGGTCTGTGGGCCCGGCGGGCTACCCGGCCTACCGTCCGCCGTTGTACGGACCGTACGGGCCGTCGCTGCTGGAGCCGCCACCGCGACGGCCGCCGCCGCCGGAGACCTGCTTGAGGGCGGGCCGCACGTCCACGAAGAAGACGATGCTGGCGATCAGTCCGGCGATCGACAGGAACAGCACGGAGACGAAGAGGTTCACCGCGACCGTGATGCCCAGGATGATCAGCCAGAAGGACTTCTTCTGCTTGTCAGCGGCGCGATAGGCGTCCTCGCGGGCCATGGCCGCCATGATCAGCGCGGTCACGGACGTGCCGAGGAAGACAAGGTCGAGCACCAGCCAGAGCCCGAAGTCGAATCCCGCACGCAACATGCTGAGCACCGCCTCATAAGTGGTTTGTAGCGCCTCGCGGCCAAGGTACCGGGAGCGAGGTACGGGGAGAACGAGCCGGACACCCCAAAGGTGCCCGGCCCGTCTGCCCGGTAAGCGTTACTGGTGTTGCTCGGTGTTACTTGGCGGACTGCGGCGCGGGCTTCTTCGGCGTCGTCTTGCGCGCCGGGACCTTGCGGGCGGCCGCCGGAGCGGGCTTCTTGGCCTCGGTCTTCGCCTCGGTCTTCGTCCCGGTGGCTGCGGCCGCGGGCTCCTTCTCGGCGTCCGGCTCGACGGCGACGGCGATCTCGGCGATCTCATCGGCCGCCTCGCCGCGCCACGACCTCACGACCTGCTCGCCCTGCTCGGCGACCTTCTCGTAGGTCTCACGGGCCTTGACCGCGTACTCGGCGGCCACGCCGACACCACGCAGCGCCAGGTCCTGAGCGGTCTCGCCGAACTTCTTCAGATCGGTGTCAAGGGTCTCGAGCACCTCGGTGACCTTGGCCTGCACGGTGGCCTGGGCCTCCTTGGCCTGGGTGGTCACCTTCTCCTGAACGGCCTTGGGGTCCGCGTTGCGCACGGCATCGATACGGCTCGGGGCCTCGGCCTTGAGCTGCTCGATCAGCGCGGGAACCTTCTTCGCCTGCTGGACGGCGAGGTCGGCGGTACCGGCCGCGAAGTAGAGGGGAGTCGGGTCGGTGAGGGTCTTGCGCAGGTCATCGGTGATGGCCATGACTGTGGTCCTCCCGGATCGCAGATCAGTTTGAGGGTTGGTCGGCATCACTGCCGTCGGCCGTGCGGGGGCCTTCAGCGGCGGTGTCCAAGATGTCCGTGGAGTCCATGATGTCCGTGGAGTCCGTGTTCTCGAACCCGTTCTCCTTGCGGAAGGACTCGTAGATCTGCAGCAGCACTTGCTTCTGCCGCTCATTGATCGAGGGGTCGGCGAGGATGACGGCGCGCGTCTCCAGCTCCTCCCGCTCCCGCTCGTCAAGGATCCCGGCCCGTACGTACAGCGTCTCGGCGGAGATCCGCAGCGCCTTGGCAACCTGCTGCAGAACTTCCGCGCTCGGCTTGCGCAGGCCGCGCTCGATCTGACTCAGATACGGATTGGACACCCCGGCGGCGTCGGCGAGCTGCCGCAGCGAGAGCTGCGCTGTGCGCCGCTGCTCACGCAGATACTCACCGAGATTGCCGACGTTGAGTGATGCCATGCCCCGATAGTGCCCTGCCGCCGCTAACTATTGCAAGCACATGCTTGCAATAGTGTTCCATGACACGACCCGGGAGGGGTGAGCCTGAGCACGATAGGTGTCGTATTTGCAGGACATCTGTCGCACCGTCCTGCCGTGGTTTTGCCGTCGCCCGACGGGGCGGGCGTGCCGGTGGCGGGCGAGCGGGACCTGCGGCGGATCGCCAGACCGACCATGGCACGCC
Source organism: Streptomyces sp. NPDC002730 (assembly GCF_042888805.1). Classification (NCBI taxonomy): domain Bacteria; kingdom Bacillati; phylum Actinomycetota; class Actinomycetes; order Kitasatosporales; family Streptomycetaceae; genus Streptomyces; species Streptomyces sp. NPDC002730. The sequence goes on along the minus strand of NZ_JBIAQG010000003.1, from coordinate 77,345 downwards.
GATGACCAGCACGAACGCCATGCCGGCAACGGCGAAGCTCAGGGTGTACTGGCTCTCGGCGGGCAGCGCAGGGCCCCCGGGGACAGCTTGTCGAGCGTCTTGGAGGCGAGCAGGGAGGTGATGACCGCGCTGCCGATCGCACTGCCGGTGGAGCGGGAGATGGAGTTGACGCCGTTGGCAATGCCGGTCGCCGTCGTCGGCCCCGGAATCCAAGGCGCCACGCACGACGTCGGCGGACTGCTGCCGGCCAACCTGCTCGCCGGCGTCTTCGGGCCGGGCGCGCCGACTGTGCTTCTCGGGCCGCTTCCGGCGCGCACCACAACCCTGCCGTCAGCTTCGTGCGCGACGGCAGGTCGGCGTTACGCGGTGTCGGGGTTGACCAGGACGATCTTGCCAATGTGGTGGGAGTCCAGGATCCGGTGCGCCTCGGCAGCCTCGGTCATGGGCAGGGTCCGGTCGATGACCACCTGTACGGATCCGTTCTCGATCAGTGGCCACACGTGGTCCTGGACTTCGGCCACGATGGCTGCTTTCTGCCCGGTCGGGCGGGAACGCAGAGTGGTCCCGTGTACGGACGCGCGCTTGAAGAGGAGTTCGGCGAGGTTGAGTTCACCCTCCAGGCCGTTCTGCAGACCGATGATGACCAGTCGTCCGTCGGGGGCCAGGGAGTGGACGTTGCGCTGGAGGTAGTGGCCGCCGATGACGTCGAGGATCACGTCGTACGGGCCGTGCTCGGCGAAGTCCTCGGTGCGGTAGTTGATCGCGAGGTCGGCGCCGAGGTCTCGCACTCTGGCGGCCTGCTCAGGGCCACCGACAGTGGTGACGACTCGGGCGCCGCGGGCCTTGGCGATCTGGATGGCCATCGTTCCGATGCCGCCGGCTCCACCGTGCATGAGGAAGGTTTCGCCCGCCTTCAGAGCACCCGTCGTGAAGACGTTCGACCACACCGTGGCGGCGGCTTCGGGCAGAGCCGCCGCTTCGGCGAGGCTGATGCCCTTGGGCACCCTGAGCAGCTGCCCGGCAGGGACGGCGACCTTCTGCGCGTATCCGCCCCCGGCAAGCAACGCGCATACTTCGTCACCCGGTTGCCATTGGGTCACGCCCTCGCCGATGGCGTTGATCCGGCCCGAGACCTCCAGTCCTGGGTAGGGCGATGCTCCCGGCGGGACCGGGTACCAGCCCATCCGCTGTGCGACATCTGCTCGGTTGACCGCGCCGGCCACCACGTCGACGATGACCTCGCCCGCGGCCGGGGACGGGTCCTCGACTTCGATCCACTCCAGGACCTCCGGGCCCCCGGGTTCCTTGATCGAAATTGCTTTCATGCTTCTCCTTCTCACGCACCTGCCGGGTAGCAGTGCGTGCGCTTGTCAGGCGTCGTCGAAATGCTGATGCGAGGGCGCGGGGTCGGCCCGGCCGCGGCTGGCAGCAGGCCACACGGCATCGCGCCGTTCCCGAGCCGAGCACATGCACGGGCAATCGGGTGGGCGGCATCGCTGGCCTGCCTGTTCGTATCCGGTGCGATTTTCTTCACTGTGCCGTTCAGTGGGATGTCCTTCGGTAGCGCAGCGTCGGATCGAGCTCACGATGCCGGAGCACATGCTGCGAATTGCGCGGCGAAGACGTTGGACACCTTCCGGGAGCACGGGTAGGGCCGTGATCGCCGTCTGGATCTGCGCGCGTAGACCGGGACTTCAGGCATGGGCTGCATGAGGCGGGGCATCGGCCGTTTCCGTACGGATGCGCTACTACGTCATGTCAGCTTCTTGAGGATTTCGGCTGCGGCCGGTCCGGCGGAGGCGGGGTTCTGACCAGTGACCAGGTTGCGGTCCGCGACCACGTTCGGGGCCCACGGCTCGCCCTCCTGGTAGTCGGCGTCGATCTCGACCAGGCGGTCCTGGAGCAGCCACTTGGCGCTGGCCGCCAGACCCGCCTGGGTCTCCTCGGCGTTGCTGAAGCCGGTGAGCCGGTAACCGGCGAAGGCGTTGCCGCCGTCGGCCTTGGTGGCGGCCAGCAGCGCGGCCGGGGCGTGGCACACGACGCCGAGCGGTTTGCCCGAGGCGAGGGCGTCGATGAGGAGCTTGCCGGAGACGGCGTCGACGGCCAGGTCCTCCATCGGGCCGTGGCCGCCGGGGTAGAAGACGGCGGCGTAGTCGGCGAGGTCGACGTCCTCCAGCTTGATGGGGTGCTGGATCTCGCTGATCGAGGCGAGAGCGTCCGCCATCTTCTTCGCGCCCTCCTCGCCGCCGTTGAACTGCGGCGCCAGGCTGCCCTGGTCCAGGGGCGGTACGACCCCGCCGGGGGTGGCGATGACGATCTCGTGGCCGGCAGCCGTGAATGCCTGGTACGGGGTGACGGCCTCCTCGGCCCAGAAGCCGGTCGGGTGCTTGGTGCCGTCCGCCAGCGTCCAGTGGTTGGCGCCGGTCATCACAAAAAGGATCTTCGACATGGTGCGGTCTCCTAGAGCCGGGTTGATTGGGTGGCGCCCCGCAGATGCGGGCGCCCCAGGTTTCTGTCCTCGTTACTCGGTCTCGGCCAAGGCCGCGAGAATCAAGTCGCTGACGGCCTTGGTGGACACCGGGTTCTGGCCGGTGATCAGGCGGCCGTCACGCACGGCATGCGGCGTCATCGGGACGGTGGAGCGCACATACTTGGCTCCCTTCGCGCGCAATTCGTCCTCCAGGAGGAACGGCACCCTGCTCTTCACACCGGCCAGTCTTTCCTCGACCGTCGGGAAGCCTGTGACGGTGCGGTTCTGTACGAGCGGGTTCCCGTCGGCGTCTTGGAGGTTGATGAGGGCGCAGGCGCCGTGGCAGACCGAGGAGACGATGCCGCCGCCGGCGTAGATGGCCTGGGCTGTTCGCCGCAGGTCAGCGTTGTCGGGGAAGTCCCACATGGTTCCGTGACCACCCGTGAAGAAGATCGTGGAGTAGTCGCCCGGATCTACGTCGGCGACAGAAGCAGTGGCTTTCAGGGCAGCCATGAAGGCCGGGTCGGCGAGATAGCTGCGAACCGTCCGGTCGGCAAACAACCGGCCGAGGCTGCGGGGGTCGAGTGGCACCTCGCCGCCCGCCGGGCTGACCACATCCACGGTGTGGCCGTCCTTGACCGCCTTGTCGTAGAAATGGACGAGTTCACCCAGCCAGAGGCCGGTGCGATGCTTGCTCGCCCCGTAGGTGGCCTGATTGGTCACGACCGCCAGAATCTTTTTCTGTCTCACTTTTCACACGTCTCCTATGTCGGCCGACTGCGCATTCGGGACCGGGTGAGGAAGAACGACACCGACGCTGGTGGCCTACAGAACCCAGTGCTCTTAGGTCTCAAAACTAAAGGTGCTGAAGTATCCGCGCCAATGAAGAGACCGATGCCAGGTATCGGTGACCCGATGACTCGTACCCGTGGACGGGTGGCATGTGGCTGCCATGCGTATCTCGTAGGCTCGGGGCCGTGAGCGATCACGACACTCATGGGTCCGGCGCGCTGGACCTGAACCTGCTGCGAACCTTCCTCGCGGTGCACCGCCTGGGCTCCTTCACCGCCGCTGCACGTCAACTGAGCCTGTCGCAGTCCACCGTCACCACGCAGATCCGGGCACTGGAGAACCGCCTGGGCCGCGAGCTGTTCGAACGCCGGGCGCAAGGCGTCATCCCGCTGCCCCACGCGGACGAACTCGCCACCCGACTGTCGGCCCCCCTCGACCAGTTGGCCGTCATCACCGGCGAGGAGCCGAGCAGTACCGTGGCACCGGTGCATCTGGCGGGACCCGCGGAGTTCATGAGCGTGGCCGGCCTGAAGGTGCTGGCCCCGCTGATCGCGCAAGGCGTCCGGCTGCGGGTGGCCGTCGGGCTGGCCGAACCGCTGCTCGAAGAACTGCGGGCCGGACGCCACGACCTCGTCGTCGCCACCCGGCGGCCCCGAGGCCGGACACTGCACGTCGAACTCCTCGCCGACGAGGAATTCGTCCTGGTCGCCGCTCCCGCATGGGCCGAACGGCTCAAGGGGCAGGAGCTGCCCACCGCCCTGGAGAGCTTCCCCCTGATCACCTATGCCGAGGACCTGCCCATCGCCCGCCGCTACTGGCGCCACGTCTTCGGCCGCCGCCTGCACATCCAGGCCGCGATCACCGTCCCCGACCTGCGCAGCGTCCTCACCGCCGTCACCGCCGGCGCCGGCTGGAGCGTCCTGCCCAGCTATCTGTGCCAAAGCGAACTCACCTCCGGCGCCCTCCGGCTACTGCACCAGCCGGAGGACCCGCCGATCAACACCGCCTACCTCGTCCAACGCCCGGGCAGCTCCAAAAACCCGCACGTGACACTCGTCCGGGAGCACCTCCTGGCTGCGGCGAAAATCTGGGAGCCGACCTAGCAACGCCGGGTCCAACCCGACGCACCGTGCCTCCTGCCGGTCTGCCGCCCGGGATCGGTGCATCAGGCGGCGGCCGGCACTCGTCTGGATCTGAGAGCGGTGGAGTGCGCCCAGACGATGACGATCGAGAGGACGAAAACCAGGAGGGTGGAGGCGAGGAGGACTTCCGCCGGGCCGGGTATGCCGTACCGGGCGAATGAGACCAGCCGCCCGACGCCACCGAGGAAGATCGGGACGGCCAGGAAGTAGACGAGTACTCCCTGCCAGCGGATCGTTGCCACCACCCAGGCGAACAAGGAAGCCCAGCCGATGTGGACGCCTGCCAGGAAGCGGTGCACGTTGTCCGAGTCCCGTGGCCGATCAAGCGCGGCATGGCGCTCACCGGGTGAACGATCATGCTGCAGCCCTTCTGCCCGTCGGAAGATCCATGACCGCTTGCCTCAGCGAGACCGAGATCCAAGACGGGCGGCGAAGCCAGGTACTCAGTGCGAGGTCCACCTCCCTCAGCCGTTGAACGAGCGGCGCCAACCGACTCCGGGCGTCTCCCGGATCGTGTGTGTCGAGCAGGTTCGCCGCGATGTCGAGTGCCGCGCCGGTGGCGAGGCACTCTGTCGGCGGCACGGTGTAGGGCTTGGAGGTCTTCTTCTTGCCCGGGGTGTTGAACAAGGGCTCGGCCTGCGCGACGCGGGAGGCGTACTCCACATCGAGGGCATCGGCCAGGCAGGGTGTGCTGGCGTACTCACGGGCGACGGGCCAGGACCGGAAGATCATGGCAACCGTGGCGCGCAGGTCAGCGAAGTAGTAGAGAACGGGGACCGGTGCGCCGGCGCTCATCGCGGTCTCGGGGCCGCTCGCGAGGAGCAAGTCAATGAGCTGTTGCTGGACTCGTAGGAGCACGGTCATGGTGACCGCGTCGGGTGCTGCGAGGGGCGGATCAAGCCGGGTCAGGTCGGCTGCGCAGGCTGTTCCGGACTGCTGTAGTGGTGTCGGCCGCGTGGTGAAGCGGCACTGCCATGGGTGGAGTGTGTGATCGGTCAGGCGCGCGATGGCATTTACTGCGGGAGCGAACTGGGCGGGTGTTGCGCAGCCGGGGCATTGGTGCTGGAGAAGGCGTTGGTGCCGGAGGCAGAGGAAGGTCACGGGGAGACGCCACAGCCGTCTCCAGGCGCCACCGTGGAGATCCTGGATGGCGGTACCGTCCCCAGCGAGACAGTGCGGGCAGTAGCGCGTGGAGCGGGTCAGGACCCACGGGTTGTCGTAGATCATCCGTGCCGGGGTGCGGCGTGGGGTGACCGCGGGGTTCAGCGGCCCGTAGCGCTCTCCGAACGGGGCGAGCAGCATGCCGCTGACTTCGGCAGGCGCCAGCTGTGTGGCGCGAGCGAAACCCGTGAGGTGTTCGTCGTACAAGTGGTACAGGAAGCCCAGAGGCAGACGGGAGGGCAAGCCGGTACGGACGGCGATCTCTCCGGGTGTCGTACCCAGCCTGTGGGAAAGCCGGAGTACGAATCCAGTGAGCGTCTCGTCGGGCAACGGGACGAGGCTGCGTGGCAGGGCACGCATGATCAGCCGTTTCGCGGACCGCGAATGTAGATCTCGGGGTTCCAACTGTCCATTGTCTCCTTCGCCACTCCGAGAACCTCCTGCAACGCAGAGGAAGTGCCGGGAAGGCGGGCGAGTTCCTGGAAGGTGTCCCGGTGCAGCGCCAGGGCGCTGCTGTAGAGCGGGTCTACAACCATCCGAGTCCACTGCTTCTCGCGGGCATCAAGCATGCGTTCGGCGATCCCCAGTACCGCGCCCATGGTCAGGGGGGATTCCATAGGCGAGAGCAGGGAGTTGATCCCGTACGGTCTTTTCGATGCGCCTGATGTGCGGCGTCGGCTGTCGCGCAGTCGCTGCTCTGCCTCTCGCCCGATGGCCTGGGCCAGGTTGGGTGTCGCCACGAAGCCGCTGGCTTCCGGCCAGGAGGCCAGGACCAGCGTGGCCACGACGCGCAGGTCGATGAAGTACTGGGCGACCGCCACGAGTTGGCCGCAGCTGTTGGCTCTCTGTGGCCCGTCGGCCGACAACAGCACATCGAGGCGTTGCTGGAGGGCCAGCAGCACATTGAGGGAGTCTGCGTCTACCGGCGGGCGAGGAGGGCGGACACGCGCGAGGTCTGTCCCGCAGACCGAGCGTCCTCCCCTGCCTGCGTGTGGGGTGGGAGACGTGGCTCGGCACTGGGCTGGATGAAGATCTTCCGTGCCTGGGCGAGCGATCAGGCCGTTGGGGGCGAACTGGCCGGGGGCTCGGCACTTGGGACAGGTACGGCTCAGGAGTTGCTGGTGTCGCGAACACGCGAAGACCACCGGCAGCCGCCAGGCCCGTTTCCACGCACCTCCGTACAGCCGTCCCAGTGGGTCGTCGTCACCCGCGAGGCATGGCGGGCAGTACTGGGAGGTCCGCATGGAGACCCAGCGGTTGGGGCGGCCCAGCTGCTGTGGGCTCGTCCACGGCTGATATCTGCGGCTCACGAGGCCGTATCGATGTCCCATGGGGGCGAGCAGCAGTTTGCTGGCCTCAGGCACAGTCAGGTGTGCTGCGCGTGCCGCCCGGACAAGACGTGGCTTGTCCATGTCCGCGAGCAGCCAGGGCGAGACGACGCCGGGCGCGCCGCCCGTCTCGTTTATCAGCCCCATACGAGCGGCGATTTGAGCCGGGGTCGTGCCGTTGTGACGAGCTAGGCGGAGGAGGAAGCCGACGAGGGTCTCGTCGTCGAGCGGGTCAAGGCTGCGCGACAGCGGGCGGCGGGTCATGCTTGAGCCGCCGGAGGGGTGCCTCGGTCGTCGTAGACGCTGTTGCGGCCTTTCCTGGCCTTCGGGCCCGGTTTCCGCTTCGGAGAAGTGTCGATGTCGGGGATCTCGCCGGCTTCGGCGTCCCGCCCGTCGTCCTTGCCGGGGACGTTGCCCAGGTTGATGGTGATCTCGTCGAGGAGGTCGATGGTCAGGTCCTCCAAGCCGCTCTCCATGGCCTTTGTCAGCCCGTCCTCGATCAGGCGTCGCAGGAGGCCGACGATGCCGTGGGTCCGGCGGTAGAGGTACTCGGGCATCCGTCCTTCGGACAGCGAGCCGGGGCCGGTATTGAAGAGCCGGATCTGGTTCTCGACGCCGACGAGGTGGGCGACGAAAGCCGCGATGCCCGCGTCGCTGCTGTAGTCGAAGGGGTCGAGTGTGACCAGGTCGAAGCGGCGCTCGGTCTGGGTGGAGGCGTCGGGGTTGTAGCTCTTACCCTTCTTCAGTGGTGCGTAGACCCACTGGTTGGTGCGGGGGTCGTGCCAGCCCTCCCTGAGCAGGCCGGAGCGGGGGATGTTCACGCCGATGAGGACGAGCGTGACGTCCAGGTCCATCAGGCCGCGGATCAGGTCGAGGGTGTCCTGGTCGTCCTCCCGGTGCATCTTCAGGCGGGTGATGTCGTCGATGATCAGGACGGTGGTGGCGTGCGCTTTGATCGATTCGCGGGCGTTGCGGATCATGCCGCGCAGGTTCTTGCCGTAGGGGGCGCCGTAGTAGTCGAGAATTGCCTCGCACAAGCCGATCGGGGTGGCCTTCACCGGGGTCTGGCAGTAGGCGACCGGTGCGATCAGGTCCCGGGTGCCGGGCATTGGATCGAAGTAGCACTCGGGGTACTGCTCGAACAGGTCACGCCAGGTGTCCTCGAACTCGGCGGCGGTCCGACAGGCAGTCTCCGTCTTGCCCTGGTACCCACCGCCGTTGATCATCAGCCCGTCCAGGGTGCTCGGACCGATACGCATCGCGTTGTTCTGGATCCGCGAACGCATCAGCGTGGTGACCACCTCGCTCATCGGGGTGTCCAGCATCTGCATGTTGACGTGCGTGGCCGCGCGGTGCAGGTCGTACAAGGACTTCTTGCGCGGGCTCATCAGCCCGTACTCGGCCAAGGAAATCTTCTTGACCGGCACGAACAGATCCCGTGTCCGGCGGAACTCCTGCCAGCCCTCATGCCGGGTCCGGTCCGGTCTCGGGCCGAAGCGCAGGAATGGAACGGGCGCGTTCGGCGGCTCCGGGTGCAGGTTGCTCATCTCACGTCCCCTCCGTCGGCTGCGGGTCCGGGTCGTCGGATCCGTCGGCGTCGTCGGCGATGACGAAGAGGTTGCGGCCGCGGCGGCTCGATCCCAGAGGGGCTGGTGCCGACGGCTGCTGCGCTGGCCTGGCCGTCTCACGCCGTCGGCGCCGGTGCGCGTCCAGGCTCTCGGTGGCCTCCCGGGCGCGTTCCCGCCACGGCGGCTCCGCATCCGGTGCGCCGATGGCAGCCAGGCGCGGTGGCTTGTTCGGCTTCGGCGGCCGGTCCGCGGCGGCCGCCTGGGCTTGGGTGATCTCCCGCGCGTGCTGCGTCTGCTGGGATTTGGTCAGCTGGGACGGCCACTGCACGACCGGATCGACGGCCCCCAGCATCTCCAGGAGGAGGGGGACGAGTTCGCTGTCAGAGCGCGGCTTGAGGCCTGCTTCCCGTACGCGGGTGAGGAGTTCCTCGACCCGGGCGTCACCGAAGGCCGGCATCTCGCGTTCCGGCGGCAGACCCGTCCAGCGCAGTTCGTGCCATTCATGGGTGTCGGGCTCCTGGAAGTACACCACCCGCCGGTCGCGGGGTTCGCGGTGGATGACCCAGTGCTGCTTGTAGCGGCCCCCGCGCGCGGAGTTCATGTCGGGCTGGTGCAGCGACTCGGCGTCGTACCAGAGCCCCTTGACCTTCACGCCCCGCCGGTGGATCCGCTTCACGTGGTGCTCGGGCAGGAAGCGGTAGTACGTCTCCGGGGAGGGAATGTCCAGGTCGAAGCCCTCCTGGGCGAAGGAGGCCGCGAACAGGGTGTTGGGGCTGTGGTCACCGCCGGGATCCCAGCTGGGCGCGAACTCGCCGAGCCTGCGGTTCTGCCAGACCTTCACGACCCAGGTCGCAATGAAGTGTTCCATCTCGGCCAGGGTCAGCACCGCGTCGCCCTCCGGGTCCGCGCCGCAATCGGAGACGTCAACCCCCGTGTAACCGGCCAGCTTCTCGAACACCAGCGAGCGGATACTGCCGAAGACGCGCTCCACCGCGCTCTTGTCCTGCGGGCGCAGCACGCGCGCCGGAAGAATCCGGCAGCCCATCGCCTCTTGGACATCCACCAGATGGTGATTGCGGTAGACGGAACCGTGATCGGAGGTGACGGTCTCGGGGGTGAAGAACGGCAGCCCGGCCACCTCGTACCCGGCGAACTCGGAGACCATGGCGGCCGGCAGCCCTGGATAGGGCCACTCCATGTCCTCGCCCCACTCCTCCCGCATGGGCAGCGGCAGCATGACGTCGCGCAGCACCATCGCGACATCCACCGAGGAGTCCGACACCAGCGTGAGCCGGAACGCGCAGATGGAGTGGGTGTAGACGTCCAGCGCCAGAGTGAGGTGGACGGTGACCGGGTCACCGAAAACGTTCTCGCGGACCATCACCGGCAGGATCGTCGTGTCCAGCGCGACGACCTGGCCAGGGCGGGTCACGAGCACATGCCCGTTCTTGGTGGGCAGTTCGGCCGAGCGCTCGTACTTCTGTCGGGCCCCGCCCGGCCCGAACCACTCCTTCCACACCCGCAGCAGCGTGTGGTAGCTGGGGACCTCAATCTTCTCGCTCTCGTCCCCGTCCTCGTCTTCGATCTCGAAGGTCTCCCGGACATGGCGTCGGATCATGATCTCGCGGGTGCGTGCGCTCACCCGGGACCGGTGGCGCTGCGTCTCCGCCCTGACCGCGAAGATCGCCTCGCGAACCTCCTCGCTGACGCTCGGGTGTCCCCCGCTTGCCCGCAGCCACCGGTGATCGGCACAGCCCACGATCCCGTACTTCCTGCGCCTGCGCTCCCAGCGCTCCAGCGTGCGCACCCCGACGTGCGCGACGCCCAGGAGCAGCTTGGCCTCTTCGGGCCTCAGCGCCGACAACTCAGCGGCCTTCGCCGCCCGCCGCTCAGTCAGCGTCGTACGGTCCGGGTCGTACTCAGGGTGCGGCTCCCCCGGCTCGGGACGGAACGGATCACCACTGCGGAAACCGCAGTTGACCTCCATCAGATGCGCGAAACGCTGTTCCATCAAGGGCCGCTTCTCCGGCTTCACATCACTCCACGAAGCCATCTGCCGACCTCGGTTGGCGCCCTCCGCCGCTGTACGCGACGACGGCCGACAACGCGGGTGGTTGACCAGGAAGCGGAAGCTCGCCCGCTGGCGCTCGCCGTCTGCACGCACCAGGTGGACCCGCCCCAGATGTGGCTCCTGCCGTTCGACCAGCCACTCCACCTCGTCGAGCACCACGCCCGCGCCGGGCGAGAGATCCAGTGTCGCCGCCCCCATCATGAGACGCCTCCCGCCAGCACCACTCGCGAACTGTCCGTCAACGGCTGAGCAAGGTCGATCCCGAGCCTGCGATGCCACAACAGGTGCAGCAACTGGGCCCGTGCCACCGGCCAGTACATCTGTGCGTCGGCCAACTCTCCGAATGTGACGCGCTCTTCGGCATGAGCAAGCAGATCGGCCTGAATGCCGAGCACGTCGCGTGTCGGACGGCGCTTCCCGTACAACGCGCTGAGCGTGGACCGCACATGCGGACGCCACTCGGCCGCGACCGCGTAGTGCCACCCACAGACCAACGCCACTTCCTCCGCGGCCGCGAACGACTCCAGGTCCTCGGGCTCGATCAGGTCTCGGGGCCGCACGTCGATCAGCCAGGTCCCCACCCGCGTGACTGCGAAGAAGTCCGGGGTGTGGTTGCGCCACTTCTCCACCGCACGGAACCGGATACGCAACGGCTGCGACAGCACTTCCACCAGATCACCGGCAAAGTCCAGAGCTACCAGCAGCTGATCCTCTTCGAGGCTCTCGAACCCATGCAGGCGCCCCGTCGACACCAGCGACTCCAGACCGGGCCTGTGCCGCTGCTCCCGCCGCCAGGTGAACCCCCGCATCGGCCCACGGCTCGCCACCGGCACCTGCCCCAGGTGCCGGACCGGCCCCGCAATCTCGTCCCCGGCGTACTTCCACGTTGCCGTCCACCGGTCCGGCCAGCCATCGGACAGGTCCAGGTCGCCCCGCCCCGCGTCCAGCGAGACAGGGACCAGCAGATCCGTCCACGTACAGCTGTGGGACCACACGGAGCCCCGGCTATCGCTCATAGTCCCAGGTAAGCCGCACGCATCCCGTCGGAGGAGCGATCTTCGAAGTTGGCGACAACTTGCCTGCAAAAGGCACGGAACACGTCAACAACGATGCGAATTCGGCGACAGATATCGTGCTCAGTGCTTCAAGAAAGGCCAGGTCGGGGTGGGAGGTTAACGACAACTATCGTGCTCGGGCTCAGGGAGGGGTGTGACTCGGCACGCCAACTGTCGTGTCGGCGGGATATCTGTCGTGATCCTCTCGGCGACCTTGCCGGAGGTACACCCCGGCCCGCTGAAGCAGCCTCAGCCGTTCGACACTCCTCGTGGTCGGGCGCCCCACACGCGTACGACCGCCCAGGCATAGCCGAACGACCGAGACCGCATTGCCGCCGCGTGACGCAGCCGCGGTCAGGGTCGGGATGGGGTGCCTGAGCTGCCCTTGGCGTCCCGCGCGGAGGCGTGCTGGAAAGTAACCTCGGGGTTGGCCTTGCCCGGGCCGTCGAGCAACGGCTCGTCCTTGCCACACAGCTGCTCATCGAAGAAGGCACCCACGTAGTCACGGGTGATCTCCGCAGCCCGCTCGCCGGGCAGACCCTTCGGGTCGTCACCGCCCAACTGCCCGGCGAGCGGGGCCAGATCGGTGAAGGCAAAGTGGTCGGCTCCGGCCACCGTGGCCCAGCGCTTCCAGCCCTCGAGCTTCTTCCAAGCCGCGTCCCACGTCTTGTCCTCGCTGCCGGGGCTGTGGTCGGCCTTGGTGCCCAGCATCAGGAAGGGCCGCCCGGAAAGGCCGGACTTGCTGCCGGAGTCGATGAACGGGCCGTCCATGTTCACCCCGGCGCGCACGCGCGGATCCTGGGCCATGGTGGCGGCGGTGCTGGCGCCGCCCAGGGAGTGCCCGGCCATCCCGACCCGGTCCTTGTCAATCATGCCGGCGTGCTTCCAGGGCGACGTGCTCCCGATCAGCTGGTCCAGCGCGAAGGAGAGGTCCTTGGCTCGGCCCTCGGCGGCGGGCTGGAAGCTGGTGGGGCCGACCTTCCCGCAGGCCGTGCACGGCAGGATGCCCTTGCCAGGGAAGTCGACGCCCGCAGCCTCATAGGCGTGGTCCACGACGGCAACGACGTAGCCGCGGCTGGTCAGGTCCTCGGCCAGGCCGGTGAGGGTGGCGCCCGGCGTCTTGAAGCCAGGCGAGAAGACGACCAGCGGGAACTTCCCCGACTCGGGCTTCGCATCGGTGTATGTGTGGGTGCGGGTGCCGCTGAGCACCTTGGCAGCAGGGGTCTCCAACTTCATTTGCTTCAGGAAGGCTTGGGCCCCCTCGGTGCTCATGTACGGGGCGGGCTTGCCGGTTCCTTTCTGCGCCGGGTAGTACATCGACGCCATCAGCTCCCTGTCGCCCGCCTTCGGTGCCCATGGGTCACGGCGGCCCTTGTCGACAAGGTGCAACGAGTCGCGGCCCACCGCGTACTCACCGGTCGGGGCAGGAAGCGCGAGGCTCCCCTTTCGATCCTCCGAAGCGGCAGCGTGAGAGGGCGAGGAGGAGGACACAGCGGCCGAGTCTTCAGAACTGCAAGCGGTCAGGGTGGTCACGCCTGCGGCAACAGCGCCGGCAAGCAGGACGGCAACGGCTCCACGACTGCGTATGGACATTTTCATCACCTTTTCTCGGTGGCCGCGCGATTCCGTGACGGCCTTGAAGAACCAACGTAGAAAAATCGAGGCCGGAAAGAATCACACCGGAGAGCCAACCCGAGCAGTAGCTCTTAAGGACTAGAGGCCGCCCCAGGAGCATGGCAGTACGCCTCATGCGTGACCTGAGCTGCACCTTTAGCGCAAGAGATGGGTGCGCCACACGCATACACCCTTCGGCCCGAGAAACAAGGGGTTCCTTTACGCACGGGCCGCGGGAGACCGATCGGAAGGGTAAAGCCAACAAGAGACGCGGCCCACTTCTCCCCGGCCTTCACAATCTTTGGGCCCACCAAACGCGACCGGGAAACATAAGAGGGGGCTCTCCAAAAGCTGCCTCTTGTCGGCACCGTCAATGTGCAGCTGTTCCAGGACCGGCTGGACGCCTTACCGCCGGCATGCGCGGACCGGCACGCACAGTCCTTGGATCGTGCGTGCCGCTCGTCGTGGGCCTGCCGGCCCTGTTCCGGGGCGGGGCGGGGCGGACCGGCCAGGGGTGTCGAAGGCGTGGTCGGCGAAGGGCAGTTCCTTGCCCGCCGCAACGTCAGAGACTACGAACGGCTTCCCCAGCACTCCGAGGCCCACGTCACCTGGGCCGCGATCACCCTCATGACCAGGCGCCTTTCCCGGAGCCGGGTGGCACCGCCAGCCGTGACGCTGTCCTCGCCGTTTCACGCGGCTTGATCCAGCCTGCGGCCGCGGCACCGTCATCCTCGTCGCCGCGGCCGCGTTTGAGACCGGCACAACCCGCGGGACTTCACATCGCAGGGAGAGTTACGAGGCCATTGCCACGAGCAGGTGTGTACTGGGTTCGCACCTCTCCCCGCTTATCACGTCGCACTGGGGTAATTCGCGAATGTGGCCTTCCTGAACCGGAAACGGTTGATCCTTTTGTGGATTTCCAACACGTGCTTGCGGTGACCGGCGTTGGTAGCCAGGCCCTCGGCGAGAGTGACTGCCTCGTCGAAGGGGTACCGAGCGTTGGGCACGGGCCTCGCATGCTCCAGGTTCCAGCAAATCGCGCCGATGGCGTCATAGAGCCCACCTATGACCTCGGCCCGGGTGCTTGCTTGGCCGACGAGGCTGGTCACCCGGTCGAACTGTTCAGCAACCGCGTATAGCGCGGCCAGCGTGCGCAGCGCGCTTTGTGCCGGCGCAGACGGATTGATCGCCGCCGCGACCCGCTCGCACAAACCGTCGGCCTTCTCGGAGTTGAGGCTGAGGCTGTAACCAACCAGCGCCAAGCTGGCTTCCGCGGCGGGGCCTTCACGGACCAATCCGCGACGGCGCTCTGGGGAGCCCAGCTCGCTGATGATGATGTCGAGGATCGGCGTCACATCGGATTGCAGGTGGATGTTCCGGACCAGGCTCATGGCGGCGTGGCGTATGGGTAGTTCTTCTTGTCCGAGATCAGCGAGGAGCGCGAGCAGGCACGGCGCTGGGATGGGGAGATGAGGGTCAATGCGGTAGATCTCGGAGCGGGATACCTGCCGGAGCCGTCGAACGAGGCCTGGGTCGCCGGTGCGACACGCGTGGATCAGAAGGGCCCTAGTGATGTAACGGCGATTTTCCTCACGCAGATCGGCGGGTTCGGTTGGCTCATTGACGAATGCCTGCGGGTCACCGAGCACGTCGGTCAGGTTCTCGGCGTCATCGGGAGCGAGCGCCGCCCCCTCGTGCACCGCTTTGAAGACGTAGCGAGCGTGGTCGCGCACATGGAGTGCGTCCGGACCGCCGCACGCCTCAAGTAGCAACTCTTCTGCGAATACGTACTCAACAGGCGAGGATTTCATCACCGTTCAAAAATTACCATATGACACCTGGCCAGTTTCTTCGTGATGGTCGACGCAGGTATGGCGGGATGCTTTCGACCTCGGTGACTCCGGCCGGATCAGTGTGACGGACCCGGGGACTGCTGGAGACTGCCCGCGATCGGCTTTTGGCCGCAGGCCCATCTCGTGCGACGGCCACAACGGCGGGGTTGTTGCCGAAAGATGGGGCGGTGCCCGGACAACAGGGGGTCGATGCGGCGGCCGGTGGGGGAAGTCGGCCGACCGCAGTCACCGAGTGTTCTCGGCGATTCGCGATGTAAAATTCGACTTTCGGCTGCGCGTTAGTCATGAAGCTCCCAGCGGATAGGCACACCTCACGGTCTCACTGCAAGGCCAGCCAAAACGAACTGACGTCACAGCTCGTCAAATGGTGGCTCCCAGAGCCAGGCACATGCGGTCTATCCCGCCACCACCGAGTAGCGCCACCCGCAGGCAAGAGCCACCTCGGCCGCAGCGGCCAACGACTCCCTGGCTTCCGGATCGATGAGCCGAGCGGGCCCGGCATCCACCAGCCACGTACCCATCCTGGTCAGCACGAGGAAGTCCGGCGTGTGCTTACGCCATCGACTCCTCGTGCAGAACCTCAGCTTCAGTGGCTGCGACAGCACTTCCCGAACCTCACCGCAGAAGTCCAGAGCAACCAGCAGCCGGTCCGGGACGAGCAGGTCCTCCCAGCGGCATGCGTGCGACCACAGAAGCGCAGGACCACGCCGTCCACCGGTCATACCTGCAGCGCTGACATCCTGAAGACCTTCCACGCCTTCAGGTAAGCGGCCCCCTCACGCCCCGAGGACGATCCCCGATATTGACGACAACTTGCCCGCCGATGCCCACCAGACGACAGGAAGCCCGCCAATTTCACGACAGATATCGTGCCGATCGGTCATCGAACTCCCAGGTCGGGGCGGTAGAGGACGACAACTGGCGTGACGAGTCACAGAGGGGTTCACCCGGCGGCGCGACTGACGCCTTCCCAGCTCGCCCATACCTCCTTACGCCGGTCGGCGCTCTCCTGGGCGACGTCGTACATCGCGCCGCCGAGGATCAACCGCAGGGGCGGCTCGTCGCTGTCGACCAGTGCGAGCAGGGCTTTGGCCGCGTCGGCCGGATCGGCGTCCTCGGCGTCCTGCCACATGTCGGCGAGGGCGGAGTGCAGCGGGGCATAGGCCTCATGGGCGGGCTGGGTACGCATGGCGGTGTAGAGACCGGTGGTGTACCCGCCGGGCTCGACGATGCTCACCGTGACGCCGAACGCCGCGACCTCCTGCGCCAGCGCCTCGGTCATCCCTTCCAGCGCCCACTTGCTCGCGCTGTACAGCCCGCTGGTGGCGAAGCCGATGACCCCGCCGACGCTGGAGATCTGCACAAGGTGGCCTCCTGACTGCCGGCGCAGGTGAGGGAGGACGGCCTGGGTGACCCACAGCGCGCCGAAGAAGTTGGTCTCCAGCAACGCCCGGGCATCGGCCTCGGTGAACTCCTCGACGGCGCCCATGCCCATGATGCCCGCGTTGTTGACGATGACGTCCAGCCGCCCGAACGCAGCGGCGGCCTGCTCCACCGCCGCGAAGACCGCCGCGCGATCGGTGACGTCCATCGGCAGGGCGACCAACCGGCCTGGATGCTCGGCGGCGAGGGCAGTGAGCGTCTCGATCCGCCGGGCGGCGCCGACGACGCGATCGCCGGCATCCAGGGCCGCCCGGGTGAAGGCGAGGCCTAAGCCGCTGGATGCGCCGGTGACGAACCAGACGCGGTCGGCGGCAGCTGTGCTTTGGGTCATGCGGTTCTCCAATCAACGGAACGAGACGCTCCGCCTTGCTTGATTCAGGTCTGCGTCGGCTCTGGCCACAGGGCCTGTTTGCGCGATGTCGCCGGGTCAGGCGCCGACGGGGGCCGTCCACTCGACGAGCTGGACGACGACGCCGTTCGGGTCGGTGACCTGGAAGAGCCGCTCGCCCCACGGCTCCTCGCGCAGCGGCATCGTGATGGGCGCCCCGGCCTGCCGCAGGCGCTCCTCGTGTTCGGCGATGGCGGTGACGGTGAACGCCACGATCAGGCCGGCGGCGCGCTGGTCCCGCTGCTCCGGTGGGAGGACCTCGGTGCCGCGCTGGAGCAGCACGAGGTCGACGGCGGCGTCCTCGCGGGCGAGGGAGGCGAAGCCGTCCGCGGCCATGACCTGGTGGTAGCCGAAGTGGGTGGTGAAGAAGTCGCTGGAGGCGGCGACGTCGTCGACGGTCAGGGACACGGTGGAGGCGGTGATGTCGATGAGGGGCTCCATCTGTGACGGCGGGGTGTGGGCTGGTCGTGCAGGTGGAACGGAACGTGCGGGCGGGGCTCAGGGGGTGCGGCGCGCACGGGCGTTGACGCGGGTCGGCTTGATCGCGCGGGCGGCCGTCGCCATGTCCCCGCGGGAACGGGCAGGGGTGCGGGCCGGGCCCGTTCCGCCGCGCCGGCCGGCCAGGAACGCGGCAATGGCGGGGTTCATCTCGGCGGTGGTGGCACTGATGGTGCGGCGCATGCGGGGTCCCTCCCAGACGTAAACTTACGACGGGGGTAAACTTACACAGAGGGCTGAACGTTCGTCAAGCGAAAACTTACTCCGGTGGTAAAGTTCTCTCATGAGTGTTGAACCCCCGGGCCTCCGCGAGGCCAAGAAGCTGGAGACCCGGCAGCTGATCTCCGACCACGCCACCCGCCTGTTCCTGCAGCAGGGCTTCGAAGCGACGACCATCGCCGAGATCGCCGCCGCCGCCCGCGTCGCCAAGAAGACGGTCACCAACTACTTCGCCCGCAAGGAAGACCTCGCCCTCGACCACCACGAGGCATTCAGCAACAGCCTCGCCATCACCGTCGCGGAGCGCGCCGACGGTGAATCCGCCCTCACCGCCCTGCGCCGCGCCTTCGATGCCGCGCTCGAGACCCGCGACCCTGTCGCGGGCTTCGCCGGACCGGCCTTCTCCCGCATGATCGCCGACAGCCCCACCCTCACCGCCCGCCTGCGCGACCTCCACGACCAGCGCGAACACGCCCTCGCCCACGCTCTCGCCACCGCCACCGCCACCGACGCCGCCACCGACGACATCACCCCCCGCGCCGCTGCCGCCCAACTCGCCGCCGCCCACCGCCTCCTGTTCACCCGCATCCAGGAACTCACCCTCGCCGGCCACGACAACGACCACATCGCCGCCACCCTCACCGCTGAAGCCGCCCACGTCTTCGACCGGCTCGAACCCGCACTCGCCTCCTATGCCACGCGTTGACCCCACTGCGGGCGGATCGGGATAACGTCATGCCACCCGATCGATGACGAAAGGGAAAAAATGGCCAGCGCTACCCCCGCCGGTACGCTCACGCTCGCGGACGACCTCACCATCAGCCGCATGGGCTACGGCGCCATGCAACTGGCCGGCCCCGGTGTCTTCGGGCCGCCCAAGGACCGTGACCAGGCCATCGCGGTGCTCCGCGAGGCGGTCGACCTCGGCGTCACCCACATCGACACCAGCGACTACTACGGCCCCGTCGTCGTGAACGAGATCATCAAGGAAGCCCTGCACCCCTACCCGGCCGCCCTCCACATCGTCACCAAGGTCGGCGCCCGCCGCGGCGACGACGGCTCCTGGAACGCGTCGCTGGAGCCCGACGACCTCAAGGCCCAGGTCCGCGAGAACCTGGAGCACCTCGGCCTCGACACCCTCGCTGTCGTCAACCTCCGCATCGACTCCTTCGATGGCACCTCCGACGAGTCCGTCGCGGAGCAGTTCGGCGCTCTGGCAGAGCTCCGGCAGCAGGGGCTCATCCGCCACCTCGGGCTCAGCGGCGTCTCCTCGGCGCAGCTGACCGAGGCTCAGGCCATCGCCCCGGTCGTCACCGTGCAGAACCTCTACAACCTCGCCACCCGGCAGGACGACGACCTGGTCGAACGGTGCGCGGCGGAGAACATCGCCTTCGCTTCGTTCTTTCCGCTCGGCGGCTTCAGCCCGCTCCAGTCCGAGACCCTCACCAGCGTCGCCGCCCGTCTCGAAGCCTCGCCGCAACAGGTTGCCCTCGCCTGGCTGCTGCAGCGATCCACGACGACGGTCCTCATCCCCGGCACTTCGTCCGTGGCCCACCTCCGCGAGAACGTCGCCGCAGCGAGCCTCGAACTCCCGGCCGATGCGGTCGCGCAGCTCGACGCCATCGGCCGATAGCCCCCGTCCACGGTCGCCGTTGTGCGGTGCAGGTGGCCGGTCACCTGAAAGCCGCGATGTTGCGCACCGCCCACTCGGCGAAGGTCCTGGGCCCGCGGCCCAGGATCCGCTCGATGTCCGGGCTCACCCGCTGCTCCGCGGCCGTCGGCTCGCCCAGGATGGTGAGGGTGCCGTCCACCACGGGCTCCGGCATGAACTGCACCATCTGCGCCCGCGCCTCGGCACGGCTCAGCTCGACGAATCGTACGGAACTCCCCAGCGCGTCCTCGATGGCGTGCGCCTGTTCGCGCGGGGAGACCGGCGCCGGGCCCGTGAGTTCGTACGTGCGGCCTGCATGACTCCCGTCGCGCAGCGCCGCGGCCGCGACCTCCGCGATGTCTGCCGGGTCGATAACCGGCAGGCCGATGTCGGCGAAGGGCGCGGCGACCGTCCGCTGCGAACGGACCGTCTCCGCCCATGCGAAAGCGTTGGAGGCGAAGCCGCCCGGCCGCAGGACCGTCCAGTCCGGGCCCGCCTGATGGACGGCGTGCTCGAACTCCCGCAGATGGGTGTGGGAGAGGGACTCCGGCCGGGTCCCCACGCCCAGGGAGGAGAGCAGGACGACCCGGCGTACCCCGCCCGCCTTCACGGCGTCGAGGATGCCCTGCGGGTTCAGGTTCTCGCCGTCGGCGGAGACGAGGAGGAAGAGCGCATCGGCTCCGTCGAGTACGGGCTTGAGCCGCTCGGGTTCGGCCAGGTCGGCCTGCCGGTGGAGTACGCCCTTCGGGGCCGAGGCCTCCGAAGGCCGCCGTGAGACGGCCGTCACCTGCTCGCCGGCGGTGGCGAGGGCCTGCACGAGCGGCCGTCCGACGTTCCCGGTGGCTCCTGTTACGACAATCATGGTCAACTCCCGTTTCCAGTCCGAAGTTTCGGTTCTGACTGCCATCCTGGAGACCAAACTGGCCATCTTCTGGCCAGTTTCCGGAGGAGAGTGATCTGCTGTGAGAGCTGATCGTCTGGTGGCGACCCTGCTGTTCCTGCAGACACGGGGACGGGTGACCGTGGCCGAGGTGGCCGCGGAGCTGGAAGTGTCCGAACGCACCGCCCGGCGCGACCTGGAGGCGCTCGCGACCTCCGGCATCCCCGTCTACTCGCAGCGCGGCCGCGGCGGCGGCTGGTCACTGGTCGGCGGGGCCCGGACCGACCTCACCGGGCTGACCGCCGACGAGATCCGGGCGCTGTTTCTCGTCGCGGGACCTTTGTCGGCCACGCCCGAGCTGCGGACGGCGCTGCGCAAGCTGGTGCGGGCGCTGCCGTCGACCCTGCGGTCGGGAGCGGAGGCCGCCGCGAACGCCGGTGTCACGGACGACACGGACTGGTCGCGCTCCCCCGTCACGGCCGCGGCGCCCCAACTCGACGCGCTCCAGAGGGCGGTGGTGGAAGGTACGCAGATCCGCCTCGGATACGCACGCCCCGGCAGGCCCGCGGGCGAGCGTACGGTCCATCCGCTCGGCCTCGCGTCCAAGGCGGGCGTCCGCTATCTCGTCGCGGGTACGGCCCACGGCCTGCGGACCTTCCGCCTCAGCCGCGTCACCTCGGTCACCCCGACCGGCGATCCGGTCGTGCGGCCGGACGGCTTCGACCTGCCCACGGCCTGGCGCTCCCTCGCGGCGGGAATGGAGGACCGCATGCTCGCTGCGACGGTACGGGGCCGGGCGGAGAGGGGTGCCGAGCCGGTCCTGCAGGGGCTGTTCGGCGGACGGCTGCGGATCGGCCCGTCGCCCCTTGCCGACGACCGACTGGAGATCGAGATCGACGGCCCGTCACCGGAGATCGTGGCGGCGCAGCTGGCGGGGCTGGGAGCGCGCGTGGAGGTCCTGGACCCGCCGGAGGCCAGGGAGCGGCTCGCGGAGCTGGCGGCCGAACTCACCGCCGTCTACGGGCGGTGAACGCCGGTGGTGTTCCTCTCGTCGCACCACCGATCAGGCAACGGACCACCAGGAGTATGCGGGAGGATCAACCAGGACCGCCGAACCGGCAAACCGCCGTACTGCCGAACCGTCGACCTCCGTACCTCCCTACCGCCGTACCGCCGTACCGCCGAGAGGAATTCCGCAGTGCCCGTCGAACGCATAGGCCCGCCCCTGACCGGAGGCGAGCGCGAAACGCTGCGTGCCTTCCTCGACTTCCACCGCGCCACCCTCGCCATGAAGGCCGACGGCCTCTCCGACGAGGACCTGCGCCGCCGGTCCATGCCACCCTCGACACTCTCCCTGCTCGGCCTGGTGCGGCACATGGCCGAGGTGGAGCGCACCTGGTTCCGCCGGGTGATCAACGGGGAGGACATCCCGCTCGTCTGGTCCGACGAGGGCGACTACCAAGTGGCGTACGACGCGAGCGAGTCCACCCGCTCGGAGGCTTTCGAGGCCTGGCAGACGGAGGTCGAGCACTCTCGCCGGATCGAGGAGCAGGCCACGTCCCTCGACGTGACCGGCTACCAGGCCAGGTGGGGCGAGGACGTGTCGCTCCGGCTGGTGATGCTGCACATGATCCATGAGTACGCCCGGCACAACGGCCACGCCGACTTCCTCCGCGAGGGGATCGACGGCACGGTGGGCGCGTAGGGCGTGTTTCAGAAGTCCCGCCGCGCGAGCTCCGGCGGCAGCGGGCGGCTGTGCAGCACGTCCAGCCGGGACACGGCCCGCGTCAGCACCACGTACAACCGGTGCAGGCCGCGCGCTTCCGCGCCGGCGATCGCCGCGGGCTCGGCGACGACGACATGGTCGTACTCCAGGCCCTTGGCGAGCGTCGCGGGCAGTACGGTGACGCGCGCGCCCGCCGTGAGGTCGTCGGCGGTGGCGGTCGCGACACCCGCCGTGGCGAGCGCCGCGCGCAGCCGGTCCGCCTCCGGCCCGTCCGCGATCACTCCGATCGAGCCCTCGTGGGCCAGCGCCGCCCGTACCGCGCCGACGGTCGCGGCGGCGACATCATCGACCCGCCGGATCGTCAACTCGCCGTCTCCGCGCATCGACCGGGCCTGTGGCACGTCGACGTCCAGTGCGCGGACCAGCCGGTTGGCGAGGCCCACGATCACCGCCGGGACCCGGAACCCTGTCGTCAGCGGGACCACCGCCGCCTGCTCCTTGCCGAGGTGCGCCAACTGCTCGGGCCAGCTCCGGGCCGCCCACGGCGTGGTGCCCTGTGCGAGGTCGCCGAGCACCGTCAGTGAGCCGAAGCCGGCCCGGCGGGCGATCGCGCGGCATTGCATCGGCGAGAGGTCCTGCGCCTCGTCGACGACGATATGGCCGTAGCCCTCGGGACGTTCGATCAGACCGGCGAGCTCGTCGAGGAGTACCAGATCGGCCGCCGACCACTTCGCCGACCTGTACGAACGCGGAGGCCGGGCCCAGCGGATCGCGTCCTGCTCCGCCACCGTGAGGAGCGGGTCGACGGGGTCGGTGAGCAGCGCGGCCAGCACCTCCTCCGGCTGCGTACGCGGCCAGACCGTGTCGACGAAGGCGGAGACCGCGCGGGCCCGGCCGACCTTCTGCACCCAGATGTTGCTCACCGGTCCGGCCCGGCGCTCCGCCTGGAGCTGGATGGCGCGGACGGCGCGGGTGCGGACGCGTTCGCGGCCGACGGCGTACGGCGGCGCCTCCGACCGCACCTCGGCGACGATCCGCTCGAGCTCGTCGAGCGGGATGCGCCAGCGGTACGAACCGTCGGGGACGGCGACCGGCTCGGCCGGCGGCGCCACCCTAGCGTACAGCGCGCGATGCAGAACGGCGGCCATCCGGGCGTCGTGCTTGACCACCGCGGCGGCCTCGCCGTCCTGGGCCCGCACCTCGTGGCGGGCGATCTCGTCGTCGACCGTCGACTGGCGGATGCCCATCTCGCCGAGTGAGGGCAGCACCTCGGAGATGTAGGAGAGGAAGGTGCGGTTGGGGCCGAGGATCAGCAGTCCGCGGCGCTGGATGCGCTGCGGGTAGGTGTAGAGGAGATACGCGGCACGGTGCAGGCCGACGGCGGTCTTCCCGGTGCCCGGGGCGCCCTGGACGCAGACGGAATCGGCCAGCCCGGACCGTACGAGATCGTCCTGCTCGGGCTGGATGGTGGCGGCGATGTCGCGCATCGGGCCGACGCGCGGCCGCTCGATCTCGCCGGCCAGGATCGCGCTCTCGGCCGACTCGCCCGCCGTCAGGTGCTCGTCCTCGAAGCTGGTCAGATCGGCGGAGTCGCCCTTGCTCCAGGGCGCCCAGCCGAAGCGGCGGCGTACGGCGACGCCCTGCGGGTCGCGGGCGCCGGCCTGGTAGAAGGTGCGCGATACGGGGGCGCGCCAGTCGACGACCAGGGGCGGGGCGGAGGGGTGTTCGCTGATGCGGCGGCGGCCGATGTGGTAGCGCTGCCCGTCCTGGAGGTCGAGGCGGCCGAAGAACAGCGGGCTGTCCGGTTCCTCGGCCAACTCCTTTGCCCAGCTGCGCAGTTGGTAACCGAGGACCTCGGCGTCGGCACCGGAGGCGAAGGCGTTCTCGCCGGTGACGACCCGCTGTGCGGCGCCGTCGACCATGCCGGTCATGGCGACGCGGCAGGCCTCGTGGAAGATGCGTTCCTGAGCCAGTTCCCTGGCGAGTGCGTCATCGGGTGCCGTCATTCCAAACAGAATAACGTAACCGAGTTACATTTTTAACCGTGATTCACTCCAGCCCGCTGCGCAGCTGGTCGAAGGCCAGTCCGGCCGCGGCGACCGCGTCGGGTCGGACCTGTTCGGCGCTCTCCCCCGCCTCGATCCGCCGCCAGGTCTCCTCGGCGAGGATCCGCTGCACGGCGACGATCTGACCGGCGGCGAGGCGCGCGCCGAGACGGCCTGCCCCGGCCGGGAGACCGGCGGCACCGAGGGCTTCGGCCAGCGCCTCCTCCGACCTGCCCTGGTACGCGTACAGCCGCGCCACCAGGCTCGGCGTCCCGTACAGCAGCCGGTGGTAGGCGAGTACACCCTCCTCGCCACTGAGCCCGGTGATCGGGTCGCAGCGCTCCAGCCCGTCGAGGAAATGCCGGTGCAGGGCGTCCAGCGGGGAGACGCCGGCGGGCCGGGCCGCCACCACGCGGGCCGCCTCGTCCTCGTGGTCGGCGAACCGGTGCAGCGCCAGGTCCTCCTTGGTGGGGAAGTACCGGAAGAGGGTCGGCTTGGAGACATCCGCGGCGGCCGCGATCTCCGCGACCGAGACCCGGTCGAAGCCCTTCTCCAGGAAGAGCGCGATCGCGGCATCCGAGATCGCCCGGTACGTCTGCCGCTTCTTGCGCTCCCGCAGGCCCATCTCACCGCTCATGACTCCAAAGCGTACGCAGTCGGAGTTGACCTCAATCGCAGTTGAGGTTCCAGACTGCCGACAAGCTATCGAGTTGAGGAGTGGACGGCATGCGCGTGGCACAGGTGAAGGAATTCGGCGGCCCCGAGGTTCTGGTCACGACGGAGGTCCCGGATCCGGTGGCGGGTCCCGGCGAGGTGGTCGTGGCGGTCTCCGCGGTGGACACGATCTTTGTGGAGACGCAGGTGCGGTCCGGCGCCTTCGGCGAGCACTTCGCGGTCCAGCCGCCGTACGTGCCGGGCGGCGGCATCGCCGGTACGGTGCGCGCGGTCGGCGAGGGCGTGGACAAGGCGTGGACCGGCCGCCGTGTCATCACCGCGCTCGGCTTCACCGGCGGCTACGCCGAGCAGGCCGTGGCCTCCGCGGCCAAGCTGGTCCCCGTCCCCGACGGCCTCGGACTGCAGGAGGCCGCCGCCCTGGTCCACGACGGCGTCACGGCCGGCGCGCTTTTGGAGTCCACCGGCCTGGGCACGGGCGAGCGGGTGCTGATCCTGGGCGCGTCGGGCGGCATGGGCACGCTGCTGGTGCAGCTCGCGAAGGCCGCCGGGGCGGAGGTGGTCGGGGTGGCCCGGGGTGAGCGGAAGACGTCCCTGGTACGGGAGTTGGGCGCGGATGTGGTCGTGGACGCGACCCGGGACGACTGGGTCGCCCAGACCCGCGCGGCGCTGGGCCCGGCCGGCGCGGACGTGGTACTCGACGGGGTCGGCGGTGCTCCCGGCCTGGCCGCCTTCGCGCTGACGGCGGACGGCGGGCGCTTCTCGGCGCACGGGGCGCCGACGGGCGGCTTCGCCCCGGTGGATGCGGCGGAGGCGGAGCGCCGTGGGATCAAGCTGCTCGGCATCGGGGACGTACAGCTCTCGGACGAGGAGTACGCGCGCCTGGCGGCGAAGGCCCTGGAGGATGCGGCCACGGGCCGGCTGCGCCCGGTGATCGGCGGCACGTTCCCGCTGACGCGTGCGGCGGATGCCCACGCGGCGATCGAGGCCCGGACGCTGCGGGGGAAGGTGCTGCTGACGACGTGAGAAGCGGCCCTCGCCCCCCTCACGCCACCCGCCGTACCTCGTCCACGTCCACCTCGTCGGCCCCGTCCGCCTTCTCCGCCGCTGCCTTGGCGCGCTGCCAGGCGACAAGCGCCAGGGCTGTCCGCCCGGAGCTCGGCACCCGCCGCAGCCCGAGCGGTCGGCGCCCCGCGCGCAGCACCGCCTCGATCCCCGTCGCGGTCCGCTCCAGAGCGGCCCGGTCGGGATGGCGGGCGAAGGCCAGGGCCAGCCGGATCACATCGATGTAGACCGACTGCAGCCGTTCGAAGTCGAGATAGATCCGCAGTGCGCGGCGGTGCCCGGCAAGCGCTGCCGGACGGCTGTGGGCGACAGCCGTGCGCCAGGCCCTCAGCGCAGCCCGCCGCTCGGCCCGTTTCGCGTACCGCATCCGCGAGAGATGCGAGGCAATCTCGTAGACGGGGTCACCGAAGAGGGCGAGTTCCCAGTCGATCAGGGAGAGCCGGCCGTCCGCGCCGGCGATGAGGTTGCCCCGGTGGACGTCGGTGTGAAGGAGTACGAACGGCCGCTCCCCCAGCTCCTCTGCGCGTTCCATCAGCCGTGCGAAGGCGTCGTCGGGCACCTTCAGGCCGGCGAACAGCGTCCGGAAATCCTTGCCGTGCCGCCCCTTCACCTCACTCTCGGTGAAGTCGACCAGCGTACGGAGAAAACCTGCGCAGTCTCCGTCGGCCGGCCAGCCCTCGGGACAGGGCGGCAGCAGCCGGGAGGGGACCGCTGCCGTCTGCCGGAAGAGCTCCCCGAGGGAGTCGATGTACGGGAGTGCCACCGGCCCCTCACGTCCCACGAGGTCCGACAGCGGATCGCCCTCTGCGAAGGAGTGCACGGTGAAACCGGGCCGGTCGGCCAGCACGCGGGGGCTTCCGTCCACCCGGCCCGCGATGGCGCCGAGCAGCTCCCCCTCGGGCCAGATCCGCAGATTGAACTGGACGGCTTCGGTGATCGGCGCCCGTACCTTCACCGGCGTACCGGCAGGCAGCGCGACCGACGCGGCGAGCGCGTGCGGCAGTTCCACACAGTAGTTGCGGTGGTAGTAGCCGGTGAGGGGCGCCCCCTCACCGGCCGCTCGGTACAGCGACTCCCAGCTGTCGACGACACGTCCGGACGCGCTGCGGGCTACATCGGACATGCGGCTCCTGCGCTCTCGAGGCCGAAGACACCACTGACGGACCGTTCCGGGCCGCCGGTCACGTTCATACCCAAAGAGTAGTGACAGCACCAAACCCCTTGCGGAGAAGGAAGGTTGACACTGTGCACACGCCATATGGCCGGGGCTCGTCCGTCATCCCTACCCGACTGTCATCCCTACCCGACGACAGCCGCCTGCATGACGCTCAGATCCGCGGCAAAGCAGGTGGCTCCGGCCGCCTCGAGCCGCCGCAGTTTCTCCTGGCGTGGGTGGTATCCGATGAACGGCACACCGGCCGCCGCTGCCGCCTTGGCGTCGGCGGGCGAGTCGCCGATCATCACACTGTCCGCGGCGGCCGTACCGGTGCTGTCGAGGAGTTGCCGCAGGCTGTGCGGAGCGGGCTTCATCAGGCTCAGGTCATCGGGCCGGCCGACGATCCGGTCGTTGAAGTACTTCTCGAGCCCACGGCGGTGGAGATACGCCCGGATCGCCGCCTCGCAGTTGTTCGATGCGATGGCAAGCAGCTTGCCCTCGCCGCGCAGCTGCGCCATGAGCGGCTCGGCCGCGGCGGTGGGCACCGCCGTCTCGGCGGCTTCGGTCTCCGCCTCTTCAAGGCACTTGCGCACCGTCCCGACCAGGCCGACGGGGTCGCCCGTACGGACGGCGTGCACCTGCAGCATCACTTGGAGGGGATCGGTCATCCCCTCGATCCTGGCGCTCAGGCCGGCGTCGGGGCGGACGATGTCGCGCAGCGTCGCGGCGATGCTCGAGGCCGTGCGCGGGTGCGCAAAGAGATCACAGACGGGTCCGTCGAAGTCCCACAGGACGAGGGAGGCACGGGAGAGCAGATCTCGTAGCTGGGTAGGGGAGGTGAGCAACACGATCAGTCGCCAAAGTCCGCATCTTGGGCCAGTAGCTCCCAATAGGAGTCGAAGAACGTTTGCGCTGTCTCCACCTTCAGTGCCTGGTCAGGCTTGGAGTACGGAAAGAGCGTGGCGCCGAGCCCGAGCGAGTTGAGGGTTGTGCCCTCCTGCTCCTCTCCCTCGACCGGGTCGGGATCCGTGCCCTCCAGGGTGTAGTAACCCTCGAGCAGCAGATCCCTGTTCAGGAGATACATCTTGCTGGTCGGCGTGAGGCGCACGGTCCTGATCTGGACCGACACCTCGGGAACGAGCCGCTGTCGCTTGAGGGTACGCAATTCACTGCGCAACGACTTGGAACACTGGATCAGGGTGTCGCGGTGCCGCTGGCGCGGCCGCTCGTCGTCCGGGTCGTGCAAGGACACGGGGAAGGCGAGCTTGATGCCGGGGTCGGGAAGCATCAGGCGCAGAGAGATGCTCCGCGGCCGGATGCTGCCGTCGTGGATGCGGGTGATCTGTGCCCCGAGTTGCCGGTTCATCGTCTCCGAGGTGAGGGAGAAGACGTCCATGGTGATGTCATCGGCATCGAAGGCTGCTTGAAGATGGGGCTGGAGCGTCTCCAGGGCGGGCCGCGCGAAGACCTGCTGGGCCGTGGAAGCGCGGCCTCCGGCGGGCAGCACCCGGGCGCCACTACCCTGACGTGACTCGATCAGACCCTCGTCGATGAGCAGTTTCAGAGCCTTGGTCACCGTCGCCCGGGACACCTGGAAGGTGTCCCTCAACTCCCGTTGCGTAGGCAGCAGCTTGCCCGCTCCGTACACACCGCCGCTGATGCCTTCCCTCAGCCGGGCGGCGACGATCTCGTACTTTCTGCCCTCTTCGCCTGCCAGTTCGCGAGTTGCCACCGTCCCACCGTACAACTGCCCTATGGGTACGCGTAATTGGCCTGCCGAATAAGACATGTTCGAGCCACTTCAGGCCGACCGGCCAATTTCCGGTCAACCACCCGATCCAATAGTCATACAAGTTTGCCGGTGCCTGACGAACGGGAAGACAACAGACAGGTCAACCAGACTGATTTGCTTGCAACTTGACTGCTTGACCGACTCTGACGGGGCGCCCGAGCGGGTACAACGGCGTGCGGGCACAGGCGCTCCCCGCCATTCCGAAGGAGGGGGACCCATGCCTTGGATGACCTTAGTAGTCGAACAGTTCGTGCAATGGCGGTTCGGATACGTCGCAGCGCTCGGACTCACCCTGCTGACCATCGGGGTGAAGGCCGAGAACGCCACCTGCGCCGGCGTCGGCGGCGCCCTGCTGACGGTGCCGGTCGTGGCGGCCGGCACCTGACGGACCTCCGCGCCTCAGCCGCCCGCCCGGACACCACAGCGCCCGCCCGGACATCACAGCGCAGGCATCAGAAGATGTCCGGGCACCAAGGCCGCCTCGATGTCCGGAACAGCCCGTCCGCCACCCCCGCCGCCCCCGGCGTCCCCTCCTCCACCAGGCCCAGCGCCGCCAGTCGTACCGCCGACTCGTCGCCCAGGTACAGCGCACCCAACTCCCGTACATCCAGCGTCAGATCGGGCGATCGGGTCGACGGACCACACACCGCCCCCTCCGGCGACACGTCCAGGCGGAAGCAGCCGGCCGCCAGGCCCGCCGCGTCGCGGATGTCCAGAACCAGGGTCGCGGAAGTCCCGTACGTACGCGCCTCCAGGGCCCGTACGACATCCAGGATCCGCACCCACAAGAAGTCGGCCTGCGTCAGGATCCTCGCAGCGCGGGGGTCCGGGAGCAGCAGGGGGAGCAGATCGTCCGGGGCGCGGTAGCCCGACTTGACCGTGGTGATCCAGTCCACCGAGCACACGTAGTGCCACAGGGCGCGCTCCGCCGCCGGCGTCAGCGCGATCATGTCGCGCACCGTCGCCGTGTTCAGCGGCTGCTTGGCATCGCCCCACGTGTCGTCCGCCTTGTAGACGAGCAGGCCCTCGACCTCACCGGTCGCCGCGCGGTAGACCGCGTAGAACGGCTCCGTCCAGGGGTGGGCCGACAGCTCCGTCCGGCCCGTGTTGATCTGCCACCAGCGCTCGTCGCGGTTCACCGCGCCCGGCTGCCCGGCCGCGAGCCGTGCGTGCAGCTCCGGGCCGAGCTTGCGTACGTCCGTCCCGTCGACCAGGTCGATCCGGCCGCCGTCGCCAGGGCCCGACCAGCGCGGGTCCAGGCCCGTGCGCGGGACGTCGACCGCCCACTCGGTGATCCAGGCGGCCGGGCCGAAGCCGTACCGACCGTAGATCGGGTACTCCGCGGCAATCAGCGTGGATACGACGTCGCCGCGCTCCTTGGCCTCCGCCAGGTCCGCGGTCATCATCCGGCTGAGCAGACCCCGGCGGCGGTGCGTGGGCGAGACGGTGACATTGGAGACCGCGCTCGCCGGGAGCGCGGCGCCGCCCACCGCGGTGAGCTGCTGGGTGAAGGAGCGGTACGTCGCGACACAGCGGCCGTTGTCGAAGGCGCCGCGGACCCGCGACAGGTCGGTGTGCGCCAGGCGGTCGGCGAGCTCCTCCTCGGAGATCACCGGCGGCCTCAGGAACCCGGTGGACAACGCCCGCAGCCAGTCGGCGAATTCGGACTCGGTGACGGTGCGGGTTTCGACACTCATGTGTCTCACGCTAGGCCGAACGCCGATCCGCCCGCATCCGGGTTTCCGGCAGTCCCGTGCGGCTCAGCCCCGTACGGCTCCGAATGCGTGCGGCTCAGAACGCCGCGCGGCTCAGCCCCGTGCGGCTCAGAACGCCGCCCGGATCTCGCCGACCTCCACGCCGCCGCCCAGCAGCGGCGCGTGCCCGATCCGCGCCACCACCGGAGCATCCACACCCAGCAGTTCGAGGGCACGGGCCAGCACCGGGCCCAGCGCGCGGGTCGAGCCGTCGTCCACCTTGAAGGCCAGCGCGCGGCCGTCCGCCAGCGCCACCGCCTGGACCGCCTCCGCGCCCATCTTCGACAGCGTGCCCGGCACCTCGCGCATCAGCCAGGTGTCGGGGCGGCGCGTGCCGGCGACGTACTCGGGGTGGGCGCGCATCGCGTCCGCGACCCGGCGCTCGGCCGAACCCGGCTCGGCGAGTACGAAGTGGCGGAAGGCGCGGGCCAGTCCGGTCAGGCTGACCGCCATCAGCGGAGCGCCGCAGCCGTCCGTGCCGACCGCCGTGACCCGCTCGCCG
Organism: Streptomyces sp. NPDC002730; assembly: GCF_042888805.1. Lineage (NCBI taxonomy): Bacteria > Bacillati > Actinomycetota > Actinomycetes > Kitasatosporales > Streptomycetaceae > Streptomyces > Streptomyces sp. NPDC002730. The sequence continues at coordinate 46,500 of NZ_JBIAQG010000003.1, read as the reverse complement.
GACGCGTCCTCGACCACGTCGTGGACCAGCTGCTGCAGCGGATGCCCGGGGTCCAGGTAGTTCGTCCGGTCCCAGCCGTTCAGCGCGCAGGCCGCCAGCATCGCAGCGTGCTTGCCGGAGCAGTTCATCGTGACCTTGTCACGGACCTGGCCCGTCGCGAGATACGTCTCGACCTCGGCCGGGTCCAGCGGCAGGTCCGGCGGCGTCTGCAGGTCATCGGCCGACAGCGTGTGCTCGGCGAGCATCTTCCGTACGAGATCGAGGTGGAAGCCCTCACCGGAGTGGCTCGCGGCGGCCAGCGCCAGCCGCTCCCCGGAGAGACCGAGCCCGGCGCGGAGTACCGCCGCGGCCTGCATCGGCTTGTTGCTGGAGCGCGGGAAGACCGGCACTGCCGGGTCTCCGAGCGCGAGTTGCACACTGCCGTCCGCCGCCAGGACGACGAGCGACCCCCGGTGACGGCCCTCGACAAAGCCGGATCGTACGACTTCGGCGAGGACCGGGGGTATGGCAGTGGTGGAGGTGCTCATCGTGGGCCTTCCCGGGGCGTGTGCCCGCTCCCGGAAGGATCGCTTCAGGTGAGCAGGTCGTCTACTTGTGCTTCGCCTTCACGGTACCTGCGGGCGATCTCGGCACTGCAATCGTCCGCCGTGCGCTGCAACAGCTGGCGGCTGCGCGAAACCTGCTGTTCGTAGCGGATCAGCCGGCCCATCGCCGCATGCAGCTCCTCGTCGGTACGGGCGTCGAGGTCGGAGAGCTCGACCTCGGAGAGCATGTCCGAGGCCAGCTGCCGGTACTCCTCGCTGTGCGGCGTGGAGAGCGTCACATGCCGGGCCGACGAGCGGTGCCGCGAAGGGGCGTCGGCCAGAATCTTCGACAGACGGTCCACGACGGTTGTCTCCGGGACGACCGGCGCCTGTGGGGCCGTACGCCGCGCCAGCTCGGCCCGCAGGATGTCGATGCGGCCCTGCAGCAGCCGCCGCACATAGCTGAGGTCCGCCTCGTCGCGATGCGAGTCGCGGCGGAGATTGCGCAGCTCAGGCAGGCGCAATGCCGCGAGATCGTGCTGCGGGGGCTCAGGCAGGACGTCCCCGGAACGCTGCTGGGGCGGTCGCGCGGCACGTGAGCGGCCGGTACGGGTCGGCACGGAAGGTGGCACGGAAGACGGTGCGGAACGCGGCACGGAAGGCGACGCGGGAATCGCTGTAGGCAGCGATGTGGGAAGCGATACGGGACCGGGCGGCTGTCCGGCGCCAGATGTGCTCATGTGCGTATGTCCGTCCCCTCGACCGGTGCGGCTGCACCGCCTCCGTGCATGGTGCCACTCCCGAAGGTCCCGACGCAGGTGCTCTGCACCCGTTCAGCCCCAGATAGGTTGGTCTGTATGCGTGCAGTGGTGCAGAGGGTCGACGGCGCGAGCGTCGTGGTGGCGGGCGAGACGGTCGGCGAAATCGTCGGCGAAGGGCTGTGTGTGCTGGTGGGAGTGACCCACGAGGACACCAAGGAGAAGGCGGCGCAGCTGGCCCGCAAGCTCTGGTCGGTCCGCATTCTGGAGGGCGAGAAGTCCTGCTCGGACGTGAACGCGCCCTTGCTGGTGATTTCGCAGTTCACTCTCTACGGGGACGCCCGCAAGGGCCGCCGCCCCACCTGGAACGCCGCTGCGCCCGGCGATGTGGCCGAACCACTGGTCGACGAAGTGGTGGCGCAGCTGCGGGCGCTGGGGGCACGGGTGGAGACGGGCCGGTTCGGGGCGGACATGCGCGTCTCGCTCACCAATCACGGCCCGTTCACCGTACTGATCGAAATCTGAGGAGCTACGGCTCGACCACGAGCTCCTGCGCGGCCGCCGTGTCGCCCGCCAGCAGCTCCGCGTCCATCGGCACATTGCGCTTGACCAGTGCCAGTGCGATCGGGCCAAGCTCGTGATGGCGGGCTGACGTGGTGATGAAGCCCAGCTGGCGGCCCTCCTCACCGTCCGCGGCGAGCCGCACCGGAGTGCCATGGCCCGGCAGGTGCACCTCACTGCCGTCGAGGTGCAGGAAGACCAGCCGGCGCGGCGGCTTCCCCAGGTTGTGGACGCGCGCGACGGTCTCCTGGCCGCGGTAGCAGCCCTTCTGCAGGTGGACCGCGCTGCCGATCCAGCCCAGCTCGTGCGGGATGGTGCGGTGGTCGGTCTCGAAGCCGAGGCGGGGGCGGTGGGTCTCGACGCGCAGTGCCTCGTACGCCAGGATCCCGGCGACCGGGCCGTTCGCGGCCGCGTACGTTTCGAGGTCGGCACGCGGCAGGAACAGATCGCGGCCGTGCGGAGTCTCCCGTACGACAACACCCTCGGGCACCTCGGCGATGGAACCCGCGGGCAGGTGGACGACCGCGAACTCCTCGGTCCGGTCGGCGACTTCGACCCGGTAGAAGAACTTCATCGACTCCAGGTACCCGATGAGTTCCTGCTGCGTGCCCGGTTCGACATGCGCCCAGACCGTCTCGCCGTCGTCGACGAGATACAGGGCATGCTCGATATGGCCGTGCGCCGAGAGGATCAGCGCCTCGGTCGCCTGGCCGGCCGGGAGCTCGCTCACATGCTGGGTGAGCAGCAGATGCAGCCAGCTCAGGCGGTCGTCGCCGGTGACGGTGACGACGCCGCGGTGCGAGAGATCGACAAGGCCGGCGCCGTCCGCGAGGGCGCGCTGCTCGCGGAACAGATCGCCGTAGTGCGCGGCGACGCCTTCGTCATGGCCTTCGGCGGCGACCGCACCGGGCAGGGACAGCAGGGGGCTCTTCATGCGCTAAGCCTACGACTCGGTGGTCGAGGCCTCAGCGGTGCACTTCTTGCAGCGGCCGAAGATCGCGAAGTGCTTCATGTCCGTCTCGAAACCGAAGGTCTCGCGGAGCTTGGAGGTGAACTCGGCGGCGACGGAGACATCCGCCTCGATCACATTCGTACAGTCGCGGCAGACCAGGTGGATGTGGTGGTGCCGGTCGGCGAGGTGGTACGTCGGGGCGCCGTGGCCGAGGTGGGCGTGGGAGACCAGGCCGAGCTCCTCGAGGAGCTCCAGGGTCCGGTAGACGGTGGAGATGTTCACGCCGGAGGCGGTCTTGCGCACCTCGGAGAGGATGTCGTCGGGCGTCGCGTGCTCGAGCGTGTCGACGGCCTCGAGGACAAGCTGGCGCTGCGGAGTCAGCCGGTAGCCGCGCTGCCGCAGATCGCTCTTCCAGTCGGTGCTCACCACGCACCCAGTGTAGGCAGGCGCTTCAACCGCGGGGAGCAGTTGTCGGCCTTGATCCTTCGGCGGGGCGTGGCGAGCGCCGGCGGGCTACTTGAAGAAAGCGATGCCGTCGTCCGGGAGGTCGCCGAGGTCCTTGGCCCACTCCTCGACCTGCTCCGGGGAGACGACCTTCTTCAGATGCGCCGACATGTACGGGCGCAGCGGGACCTCCGGAGTGGCCTTCTCGCCCACCCACATCAGGTCACCCTTCACATAACCGTAGAGCCGCTTGCCACCGGTGTACGGACCCGAGGCCCCGGTGCGCGCGACCGCGTCCGTCACCAGGTCGATCTGCGGCTTCTGGTCGGCGAGCTCGCCGTACCAGATCTCGACGATGCCCTGGTCACGTGCCATGACGACCTCGACCTTGCGGTCGGGGTCGATGCGCCAGTAGCCGGTCTCGGACTCCAGCGGGCGGACCTTCTTGCCTTCGGCGTCGAGCACCCAGGTGTGCGAGATGTACTCGAGGAAGTCCCGGCCGTCGTGGCTGAAGGTGACTTCCTGGCCGAAGTTGCACTTCTCGGCGCCGGGGAAGTCGGAGACGCCCGCGCCCTCCCAGGTACCGAGGAGGAAGGCGAGGGGGACGAGGCCCGGGTTCAGGTCGGACGGAATCTCGATCATGAGCAGCTCTGGCGATCTGTAGAGATACGGGGGTGACGAGCGCGAGGGGCGCTGACTAGCGCTGACCCTGGTACAGCTTCTTCACGGTCAGCCCGGCGAAGGCGGCGACGCCGACGCAGACCAGGACCAGCAGGGCTTCGAAGAATGCCTCAAGCACGGGGTGCTCCTCGGATGTGCGGTGTGGGCGGTAAGGGCCGGGTCCCAGCCTAATGGGTGGGACTACGGGCATCTCTGCGAGGTGTGGACGGACGGCGTTGTGTGCCCGCGCATTACAGTTCGGTACATGGCGAAGAAGCTCGTGATCAAGGTGACCGCCGGGGCCGATGCACCCGAGCGCTGCTCGCAGGCCTTCACGGTGGCGGCCGTCGCCGCGGCCAGCGGTGTGGAGGTCTCGCTCTGGCTGACCGGTGAGTCCGCGTGGTTCGCGCTGCCGGGGCGCGCGGCCGAGTTCGAACTCCCGCATGCGGCGCCGCTGCCGGATCTGATCGAGTCGATCCAGGCGTCCGGGCAGATCACGCTCTGCACGCAGTGCGCGGTCCGTCGGGACATCGCGGAGAAGGATGTGCTCGACGGCGTACGGATCGCGGGCGCGCAGGTCTTCGTCAGCGAGATCATGCCGGACGGGGTCCAGGCACTCGTCTACTAAAGCGTGTTTTAGAAGTCCCGCCCGCCCTGCGGGCGGACGGCGCTACTTCTGAAACACGCCCCGGCGAACTCGTCCATCAGCGGCACGGCTTACTGCGACCGGCGCTTCTTGCCGTCCAGCTCGTCCCACCACTCGTCGGACTTCGGGTCCCCTGACGGGTCGTCCCACCAGCGGTCCTCGGGGCCGCGCGCGTTGGCGAACATCGCGGCGAGCGGCGGGATGACCATGGCGACGAAGCACATGCCGACGGCGACGGGGATCGACCAGAGACGCACGACGGCCCACGCGGACACGAAGAGGAAGACGCATCCGCCCATCAGCAGGAAGTAACCACGCCGGCGTCGCGCGTACATACCTCCAGCGTACGACCGGCGACGCGGACGACCGAAGGGCCGCACCCCGATCAGGAAGCGTCCAACCCCCTGGGGTGCGGCCCTTCGGCCAGTACGTGATGAATCAGACCGCGATCGCGACCTCGGCGAGGCCACCGGTCTGCGCGACGACCGTACGGTCCGCCGTGCCACCCGGGACGAGCGCGCGCACCGTCCACGTGCCCTCGGCCGCGTAGAAGCGGAACTGTCCGGTCGCCGAGGTCGGGACCTCGGCGGTGAATTCGCCCGTCGAATCCAGCAGGCGGACGTATCCGGTGACGGGCTCGCCGTCACGCGTCACGCTGCCCTGGATGGTCGTCTCACCGGGCTTGATCGTCGAAGCGTCGGGGCCGCCGGCCTTTGCTCCACACATAGGGTCGTCCTTCGGGGGTCGGGAGGAGGGGTTTACTTGCCGGAGCCGAGCTCGATCGGCACGCCGACCAAGGAGCCGTACTCGGTCCAGGAGCCGTCGTAGTTCTTGACGTTGGGCTGCTCGAGCAGCTCGTGCAGCACGAACCAGGTGAGCGAGGAACGCTCACCGATGCGGCACAGGGCGATGGTGTCCTTCGCGAGGTCGACGTCCTCGTCCTCGTAGAGCGCCTTGAGCTCGTCGTCGGACTTGAAGGTGCCGTCGTCGTTGGCGTTCTTCGACCACGGAATGTTGCGGGAGGTCGGGATGTGGCCCGCCTTCTGCGACTGCTCCTGCGGGAGGTGGGCCGGGGCGAGGAGCTTGCCCGAGAACTCGTCGGGCGAACGGACGTCGACCAGGTTCAGCTTGCCGATCGAGGCGATGACCTCGTCGCGGAAGGCGCGGATCGAGGTGTCCTGGGGCTTGGCCTTGTACTCGGTGGCCGGGCGGTTCGGGACCTCGGAGCCGTCGACCAGGTCGCGGGAGTCGAGCTCCCACTTCTTGCGGCCGCCGTCGAGGAGCTTGACGCTGTCGTGGCCGTAGAGCTTGAAGTACCAGTAGGCGTACGAGGCGAACCAGTTGTTGTTGCCGCCGTAGAGGACGACGGTGTCGTCGTTGGCGATGCCCTTCGCCGACAGGAGCCTCTCGAAGCCCTCCTGGTCGACGAAGTCGCGGCGGACCGGGTCCTGGAGGTCGCTCTTCCAGTCGATCCGTACGGCGTTCTTGATGTGGTTCTTGTCGTACGCGGAGGTGTCCTCGTCGACCTCGACGATGACGACCTTCGGGTCCTCGATGTGGGCCTCGACCCAGTCGGCGTCTACCAGGACGTCGCTGCGGCTCATGCTCTTTCTCCTCCGGGGCAGTGTGCGGCGGGTGGTGCGAAGAGGGGTGCGCGGGTACGCGGAACGAACGGCGTACGTGCACGGGGTGGCCCTGACAACGGTCAAAGGGCCCGGGGGATACGGGAGCCGGGCTCCCGCTCAGAAAGTGCGACAGAGCATGGCGGCGACGCGGCACAGGTCTACTGCCCGCCGCTTCGTGAGATCCGCCTGTCGCTTCATGGGTCCGATCGTAGGGACGATTCAGCCGCGATGTCACCGGGGTGTCGGATGCTGAGACGCGATCATCCACTATGCGGGACGGGATGACCCCGAGGCCGGTCTCCGCCCGGCAGCGCAGCCGTGTGTGCGCTACTTCCTTCTACTCAGCGGACACTGCCGTCTCACCATGCGGCCGGAGTGACGAGCGGACGGCGGATCCTGCCCCTCCCCGCCCCTTCCCGCTTCTGTCCTCAAGCGCCGGACGGGCTGCGTTTCAGCAAGCCCCGGACGGGCTCATTCTCAGCCCGCCAGCGACACGTTCCTACCCGTGCCCGAGAACTGCAGTCCGCCGTCCGCCGCCCGGACCTTGTCCAGCTTGATGCTCGACGGCATCCCGGCAATCTTCAGGTCGTAGTCGATGGCCTTGCGCAGCTTCTCGTCGAAGCCCGGCACCGGCAGCTTCGGCAGCGACTCGGCCCGCAGCTGGACCGTGTCGCCGCCCTTGAGCACGACCGTGCTGTACGTGCTGACCGTGCGGCCCGCGAGCAGGCCCTTGAAGGCGCCCGGCACCTGGATGCCCGCGCCGTCGAGCAGGTCGGTGAGCGGTCCCGTGACCTTGACCTGGCCCTTGGCTGCCCGGTCGGCGCCCGCGTAGCCGACGGTGGCGCCCTTGGGCGCGGCCTTCGTCAGATCGGCGTAGGAGATCCGGGCGGAACCGTCGGCCCGGTCCGCGACGGCGGAGGAGAAGCTGCTGTCGATCTTCACGTTGCGCAGCTCGGCCTTGACCTCGGTGACATTGACCGAGTGGCCGCCCGCGGTGGCGGTGATGCCGGCGAGGCTGACATCGACCTCGTCGAGTTCCTTGCCCATGACCTGGGTGAGGAAGGGGAAGCCCTTGATGGAGATCTCCGGCGTCGAGCTCAGCCCCTGGTTGCTCTTGATCTTGTCGGCCGCCTCCGACTCGGCCAGGTTCACCGCGATCCGGTCCGCGGCGACGAAGATGCCGCCGAGGATCACGGCGATGATCAGCAGTATTCGCAGTGCGCGCATTGCTCGGTGTCCCCCACCTTGGTCTGTCCGGCCCCCCGTGACGCCCGCGAGCCTAAACGAATCCGGACGACGACCTCTGTCCAATGATCGACGAGTGACGCCCGTCATTGGTTCCGGGGGGCATCCGGGGGGTCACACGAGCGCGCGGCCGATCAGATAGACCGCAGGGGCAGCGGCGGTCAGCGGCAGGGCCACGCCCGCCGTCATATGGACGAAGCGGGAAGGGTAGTCGTAGCTCGCCACCCGCAGGCCGATCAGCGCGCAGACACTCGCGGCGAGACCCAGCAGCGCACCCTCGGAGCCGATGTCGGTCAGACCGCCGGCCGCGATGCCCGCACCGGCCGCGGCCAGCAGCGACAGAACAACGGAGGCGAGGCCGGGCAGCGGCAGCGCGCGGACCAGGACGGCCGCGGCGACCGCGATCCCGCCCACCACCACGGCGTCGTCCGCGGCCGCGAGATGCCCGGCCGCGAGGATCGTCAGCGCGGCCGACGCGACGGTCGCCATCAGTCCGTACATCCGCTCGTCGGCGTCCGCGTGGCTGCGCAGCTGCAGCACGAGGGTGAGCAGCACCCAGACACCGAGCGTGCCGATGATCGCGGCGGGCGCGTTCTCCCGGCCGACGCCGAGCAGTACGGCGTCGGCGGCGAGGCCGCCCGCGAAGGCGAGCGCGATGCCCTGCCGGGCGGGCCACATGCCGTTGAGCCGGAACCATCCGGCCGCGGTGACGGCCTGCAGCAGCACGAGAGGTACGAGCAGAGCGTACGAGCCGATGGCCGCGCCGCCGGCGAGCAGCAGTCCGAGGACGGCGGTCAGCCCGGCGGGCTGCATGCCCGGCGCGATGATCGGCGAACGGCCCTCGGCGCGGGCGCGCTGGGCGTCGGTGATCCGGGCGTTCCCGACGGTGGTGGGGGCGCTGTACCCGGCACTGCCGGTCGCGGCGGTGCCGGTCGCAGCCAGGCCGACGGTTGCGGCCGGCGGCTCGTACGCGGCGGGCGCCGGCGCCGGGACCGGTGCCTCGGGCGGCAGCGGGTACGCGCCCTGCGGCGGCAGATACACGGCGTCGGCCGCGGCGGCGGACTGCGCGGGCCGCACGGTCGGCTGGTACTGCGTGTCCCAGGTCTCGGCCTCCCACGTCTGTGCCGCGCCGGGGTCGTGGAACGGCTGCTGGTAGGACTCCTGGTACGGCTGCTGGTAGGGCTGCTGATACGGCTCCTGGTACGGCTGCTGCTGTTCGTACGGATACTGCTGATCGCTGCTCATGTTGTGCGGTTCACCCTCCTGCGAACGGCGGGAGCACCTCGACCGTGCCGCCCTCGGCAAGCCGTACGGTCTCATGGCCGCGGGTCCCGACGGGGGCACCGTCGACGAGGAACGAACAGCGTTGCAGTACCCGCGTCAGCTCACCGGGGTGCCGTTCGCGCACCGCGGTCAGCGCCTCCGCGAGCGTTCCCGCGGCGTACGGCTCCTCCGCGATGCCGGCCGCCGCCTTGGCCGCGGCCCAGTAGCGGATGGTTCCCGCTGCCATGTCGGCACTCCTTTCGTCGGCTTCCATGATGGGCTACTCGCCGGCCAGCCAGTCCGCGAGGCGGCCGAGCAGCGCCTCGTCCGCGGCGTTCTCGGCGTGGCCCATGCCCGGCTCCAGCCACAGCTCGGCCTGCCCCTCGCCGGCTGCGGCGGCGAGCATGCGCGGATGGTCCAGCGGGAAGTACGGGTCGCGGTCGCCGTGCACGATCAGCAGCGGCGTCGGGGCGATCAGCGGCACGGACTCGGTCGGGGAGAGCGGTACGGGATTCCACTCCTCGGGATGGATACGGGTGCCGAGGCCGAAACGGCCGACGACACGGCCGAGCGGCCTGCTGACCACCCAGTGCAGCCGCCGCATCGGGGCCGTACCGCGGTAGTACCAGCGGGCGGGGGCGCTGACGGCGGCGACCGCGTCGGTATGCGCTTCTTTGCGCCCCCCGTGCATCGCGGCGTGCCGGAGCACCACCGAGCCGCCCATCGAGAAACCGACGGTCACCACACGCGTATGACCCAAGGAACGTGCCCACTCGACCGCCGCCGCGAGATCCAGCACCTCACGGTCGCCGACCGTGGAGCGGCCGCCCGAGCCGCCGTGCCCGCGGAAAGAGAAGGTGACCACGGCCGCACGCTGCGCGAACACCTGTGCAGCGCGCCGCACGGCGGGCCGGTCCACGGACCCCGTGAAGCCGTGTGCGACGACAATCGCGGTGGCGACGGAACCGGCCGTACACGGCTCGTACACCGCCTCGATACGTACCCCGTCGTCCGTGCGGAGCATCGTCCTGAGGGGTGCCGGCGTGAGCGAGGAAACAATTGATCTGCAGAAAGGACCCTCTGCCACGGAGCTCATGTGGGCTATTCTGCTGGGAAGAGGATCCGGGCAACGAAGCCCCCGGATCCTTTTGTGTTTCCTGTCCGTTGTTACAGGCAGGTGAACGGCGGGCCCCAGGGCGCGGGGGCCGCCACGTTCGAAGCAGTGCCGCAACGTCCTCGCAGGGACCGAGGAGGAACCGACGTTATGGGCCAGCGAACCGTGCACGACCGTAGGACGATCCGGGCAGGTGGGGCGCGATGAGCTCACTTCTGCTTCTGACCAATGCCCTCCAGCCGTCGACGGAGGTGCTCCCCGCCCTCGGACTGCTGCTGCACAACGTGCGGGTCGCCCCCGCCGAAGGCCCCGCCCTCGTCGACACCCCCGGTGCCGACGTCATCCTGATCGACGGCCGCCGCGACCTGCCGCAGGTGCGGTCGCTGTGCCAGCTGCTGCGGTCCACCGGACCCGGCTGCCCGCTGATCCTCGTCGTGACGGAGGGCGGTCTCGCGGCCGTCACCGCGGACTGGGGCATCGACGACGTACTGCTGGACACGGCGGGTCCGGCCGAGGTCGAGGCCCGGCTGCGGCTCGCGATGGGCCGCCAGCAGATCACCTCGGACGACAGCCCGATGGAGATCCGCAACGGTGATCTGTCGGTCGACGAGGCAACGTACAGCGCGAAGCTGAAGGGCCGGGTCCTGGACCTGACCTTCAAGGAGTTCGAGCTGCTCAAGTACCTCGCGCAGCACCCTGGGCGGGTCTTCACCCGGGCCCAGCTGCTCCAGGAGGTCTGGGGCTACGACTACTTCGGCGGTACGCGGACGGTCGACGTCCATGTACGGCGGCTGCGCGCGAAGCTCGGCCCGGAGCACGAGTCGCTGATCGGGACCGTACGCAACGTCGGCTACCGCTTTGTCACGCCGGAGAAGGTCGAACGCGCGGCCGAGGAGGCGAAGGCGAAGGCGGCGGCGCAGACCGCGGCGGAGGCCGCGGCACGGGCGGCGGACTCCGTCGCTCGTACGGAGGACACGGCCGAGCCGCAGGAAGCAGGCGTACGCCCTGCCCAGAGGTAGGTCACCCCGCGTAGACTGCCGCGCGTGGCCAAGGTGACGCGGGACGATGTGGCGCGACTGGCGGGGACTTCGACCGCGGTCGTCAGCTACGTCATCAACAACGGACCCCGGCCGGTCGCCCCGGCCACGCGCGAGCGGGTACTCGCAGCGATCAAAGAGCTGGGGTACCGGCCCGACCGGGTTGCCCAGGCGATGGCCTCGCGGCGGACCGACCTGATAGGCATGATCGTGCCGGACGCGCGGCAGCCGTTCTTCGCGGAGATGGCGCACGCGGTCGAACAGGCCGCGGCGGACCGCGGAAAAATGGTCCTCGTCGGCAACTCCGACTACCGCGACGAGCGCGAGGTCCACTATCTGCGGGCCTTCCTCGGGATGCGGGTCTCCGGGCTGATCCTGGTCAGCCAGGGCCCGAGCGAGCGGGCGGCCGCGGAGATCGAGGCGTGGGACGCACGGGTGGTGCTGCTGCACGAGCGCCCGGAGGCCATCGACGACGTGGCCGTCGTCACGGACGACATCGGCGGCGCGCAGCTGGCGACGCGGCATCTGCTGGAGCACGGGCACCCGTACGTCGCCTGCCTCGGCGGCGTCGAGTCGACCCCGGCGGTCGGCGACCCGGTGGCGGACCACGTCGAGGGCTGGCGCCGGGCCATGCTGGAGTCGGGCCGCTCGGTGGAGGGACGGCTGTTCCAGGCGCCGTACAACCGCTACGACGCGTATCAGGTGGCGTTGAAGCTGCTGGCGGGCCCGGAGAGGCCGCCGGCGATCTTCTGCTCGACGGACGACCAGGCGTTCGGTGTGCTGCGGGCGGCGCGGGAGCTGCGGATAGATGTGCCGGGCGAGCTGGCGGTGGCGGGCTTCGACGACGTCAAGGAGGCGGCGCTGACGGACCCGCCGCTGACGACGATCTCCTCGGACCGCCCGGCGATGGCGCGGGCGGCGGTGGATCTGGTGCTGGACGACGGGTTGCGGGTGGCGGGTTCTCGCCGGGAACGGGTGAAGCAGTTCCCGTCGGGCTTGGTGATCCGCCGATCCTGCGGCTGCGGGTAGCCTCCGGCGGGCGGCGGGATCTTGTGGCCCGGGCCCGGGCGTGCGGGTTGCCTCCGGCGGGCGGCGGGCTTTGTGGCCCGGGGGTGCGGGTTGCCTCCGGCGGGGTGCGGGGTCTTGGCCGGTGCGGGCTCCGGTGCCCCTCCGGGCTCGACTCCTCGGGGTCGGCGGCGTACAGGGTCTTGTCTCGTGACCCCGGTTTTGCCGCCAATCCCCTGCGGGGCCGCCCCTGCACGGCCCCTCCCCACCCGAACGGCACGAGTGCGGTCCGCCGCGAGGGTTCAGCGGTTCGCCGGTGGAAACCACCCACCGACAGCAACCGACAACGCCCCCGGCCCACCCCGACCACATGACCGAGCAACTGGCGGGGGCGACCCTGCACGGCCCCTCCCCACCCGAACGGGACAAGACCGCTCGCCGCGGGGGTTCAGCGGTTCGCCGGAGGAAACCACCCACCGGACAGCAACCACCAACGCCCCCGGCCCACGCTCACCACATGACCGGGCGACAGAGGAAACCACCCACCGAAGAGCAATCACAAACGCCCCCGGCCCACCCCGGCCACATGACCGGGCGACTGCCACCAACGTCCCCGGCCCACCCCGGCCACATGACCGGGCGACAGGTTCTGTCAGGCTTCTTAGCGCCTCCTCAGCCCGCTCTCATCTACGCGCCCGACAGTCATTGCCATGACGGACTACTACCGCCGCAGCGGCGACGAGGGCCAGCAGCAGCCGTACACCACCGGCGGATACCCCCCGCCGCCGACCCATGAGCCCACCCCGCCGGTCACCGTATGGCCCGGAGACGGCGGCGCCGGGTATCAGCCGCCGGGCGGGGGCGTGCAGGCCGGTCCCGTCGGGGGGCCCGCGCACCGGGCCAGGGCCAAGCGGCCCGTCGCGCTCATCGCCGCCGTTGCCATCGTCGCCGCGGCCATCGGCGGCGGCGCGTCCGTCCTGGTCCAGCGGCTCACCGACAACGGCACCGGCGGCAGCGGCACCGGTGTGACCGGCACCAATGTGTCGCAGAGCAGCACCGGCACCGTCGCCGGCGTCGCGCAGGCCGTGTCGCCGAGCATCGTCGAGATCAGCGCGACCTCCTCCGCCGGGCAGTCCACCGGTTCCGGCGTGATCATCACCGGCGACGGCGAGATCATCACCAACAACCATGTCGTCTCCGGGGCCGACTCCGTCAAGGTGCGGCTCAGCAGCGGCAGGACGTACACCGCCAAGGTGGTCGGCACCGACCCGGACAAGGATCTGGCCCTGATCAAGCTGGCGGGCGCCAGCGGCCTGAAGGCGGCGGCGCTCGGCGACTCCAGCAAGGTCAAGGTCGGCGACGAGGTCGTCGCCATCGGCTCGCCCGAGGGCCTGACCGGCACCGTGACCAGCGGAATCGTCTCCGCGCTCAACCGTGATGTCACCGTCGCGAAGCAGCAGGACCAAGGTCAGCAGCAACAGCAGCAGGGCGGCGGCTGGCCCTTCGAGTTCGGCGGGCAGCAGTTCAACGGCGACACGGGCTCGTCGAAGACGACGTACAAGGCCCTCCAGACGGACGCCTCCCTCAACCCCGGCAACTCCGGCGGCGCCCTGATCAACATGAACGGCGAGATAATCGGCATCAACTCCGCGATGTACTCGCCCAGTTCGGGCTCCGGCTCCACCGCGGGCAGCGTCGGCCTCGGCTTCGCCATCCCCGTCGACACGGTCAAGGCCGACCTGGACGACCTGCGCTCCGGCGGCAGCAGCTGAGCCCATGCGAGGCTGATGCCATGACGACCTCCCGTGAAGGCGACCGCATCCTCATCGTCGACGACGAACCCGCCGTCCGTGAGGCGCTCCAGCGCTCTCTCGCCTTCGAGGGGTACGGGACCGAGGTCGCCGTCGACGGTGTCGACGCCCTCGCGCGGGCGGAGGCGTACGCGCCCGATCTGATCGTGCTCGACATCCAGATGCCCCGGATGGACGGCCTGACCGCGGCCCGCCGGCTGCGCGCCGCCGGATCGACGACGCCGATCCTGATGCTGACCGCGCGGGACACGGTCGGCGACCGGGTGACGGGGCTGGACGCGGGGGCCGACGACTATCTGGTCAAGCCGTTCGAGCTGGACGAGCTGTTCGCCCGGGTGCGGGCGCTGCTGCGGCGCAGTTCGTACGCGACGGCCGGGAGCGCCGCCACCGACGACGACGTGCTGGCCTTCGCCGATCTGCGGATGGACCTGGCGACCCGCGAGGTCATGCGCGGCACACGCCGGGTGGAGCTGACGCGTACGGAGTTCACGCTCCTGGAGATGTTCCTCGCGCACCCGCGTCAGGTGCTCACCCGGGAGCAGATCCTCAAGGCCGTGTGGGGCTTCGACTTCGAGCCCAGTTCGAATTCGCTGGATGTGTATGTGATGTATCTGCGTCGCAAGACGGAGGCGGCCGGCGAGCCGCGGCTGGTCCACACGGTGCGTGGCGTGGGCTACGCGCTGCGGTCGGGCGGCGCGGAGTGATCAGAAGGTTCCGTACGCTGCCTCTGCGGTCCCGGCTGGCGCTGCTGGTGGCGCTGGCCGTCGCGGTGGCGGTCGCGGCGGTGTCCGTCGCCTGCTGGCTGCTGACCAGCTCCCAGCTGCGCGCCGAACTCGACACCTCTCTGCGGAACACCGGCGCTCCGGAAGGCACGGTGCAGCAGGCCCTGATCGCCTGTCGCACCCCGCGGAACGAGACCGTCGACGCTCACGCCTCGGGGTTCGCGTACATCCAGATCGTCGGGGCGCGCGGGGACCGCTGTGTCGCGCCGGACTCGCAGCCGGTGAAGGTCCAGGCGCCGGACGTCGCCGTCGCGGCGGGCACCAGGACCGACACACTGCACGACGGCGTCACCGACAGTGGTGCCGCGGTACGCGTCCGCACCACTCTGGTTCCTCTCGGCCCGCAGTGGGGCACGGTCGCCGTGTCGGTCTCGCGTCCGCTGGCGGAGATCGAAGCGTCGCTGAACCGGCTCGCGCTGCTGCTCACCGCCCTCGCGGGCATCGGCGTGCTCGGCGCGGGCGCCGCCGGTCTCTGGGTCGCGCGGACCGGTCTCAAGCCCGTCGACCAGCTCACCGAGACTGTGGAGCATGTCGCCCGTACCGAGGATCTGACCGTGCGTATCCCGGTCGAGGGCGAGGACGAGATCGCCCGGCTGTCCCGGTCCTTCAACTCCATGACCGCCGCGCTCGCCTCCTCGCGGGACCGGCAGGCGCAGCTGATCGCGGACGCCGGGCACGAGCTGCGTACGCCGCTGACCTCGCTGCGAACGAATATCGAGCTGCTGGCGCGCAGCGAGGAGACGGGCCGGGCGCTCCCGCCCGCGGACCGTACGGCGCTGATGGCCTCGGTCACGGCGCAGATGACCGAACTGGCCGTACTCATCGGTGACCTGCAGGAGCTGTCCCGGCCGGACGCCGTCCACCCCGAGCCGCTGAAGGTCGTCGCTATGCACGAGATCGCCGAGGCCGCGCTGGTGCGGGCCCGGCTGCGCGGCCCCGAGCTGACCTTCACGGCAGAGCTGGCGCCCTGGTACGTACGGGCGGAGCCGGCCGCGCTGCAGCGGGCGGTGGTCAATGTCCTGGACAACGCGGTGAAGTTCTCGCCACCGGGCGGGACGATCGAGGTGGCTCTCAGCGGAGGCGAGCTGACGGTACGGGACCACGGTCCCGGTATCCCCGCCGATGAACTCCCGTATGTCTTCGAGCGGTTCTGGCGCTCGCCGTCCGCGCGTGCGCTGCCGGGATCGGGGCTCGGGCTGTCGATCGTGGCCCGTACGGTCCAGCAGTCGGGCGGCGAGGTCGCGCTCGTTCCGGCGGCGGGCGGCGGAACGCGCGCGGTGATCCGGTTGCCGGGGGCGGCGACTCCGCCGCCTGCCGCGTAGCCGGTCAGTTGTGCCGGATGAGTGAATCGACCAGGCCCGATCGGGTGTTGGGGTAGTCGAGCGGCACGATGCCGAGTCCCTTCCACCCACTCGCCTCGGAGCCGTCGATGAAGGAGTGGACCCTCGGGTTGAGGTTGTCGGAGTTCCAGCGCGGCGGCAGATACGCGGAGGTGCTGACAAAGTTGATGTACAGCTTGCCGGGCTGCTGCGCCGCCTTGCGGAAGTGCGTCTCGATCTTGGGGTACTTGGCGTTCGGGGCGGCGTTCCAGTCGTCCTGGATGTCGAAGAGGTTCCCGTCGCCGTAGCGGACACCGGGCAGTCCGCCGTTGTCGCCGAGCAGCACGACCTTGCCGCGTGCCTGGCCCAGCGTCGGCAGGCCGTCGCCGATGCGGAACAGCGAGCGCCAGCCCTTGCCGTCCAGATAGAGGTCGAAGACGCGGCGGAAGGCGGCGTCGCTCTCCTGCGAGTACTCCTGCTTGACGCGCATCAGGACCGTCTCGGAGGGGTGGGCGGCGAGGAAGTCCCGGCAGGCGATGAGCACATCGCCGAACATCAGGTTCTGGTAGAACGCCCCGTGGTGGATGGCGAAGGAGTCGCCGGTGACCCGGCACCGTACGTCCAGGAAGCGGATGCCGCTGTTCAACTGGTCGGCGATGGTGGTGTTCTGGCACTCCGTCCAGAGGCCGCCGAAGCGCGCGCCCGAGTCATGGGTGCCGGGGATCGTCAGCCGCGCCAGGGCGGTCGAGTCGCCGGCGCCCGCCATCCAGTCCTGCGCGGACAGAGTGCGCCGCGGCGCGGCGAATGCCGGTGCGCCGATGAGGGCGGTCGCGGAGACGGCTGCCGCACCCGCGAGAAAGCTCCGTCGGTCCATGGTCCGGCATTATGGCGGGGTCACGTCAAGAATGAACAGGGTCGAGTACCCGTCGGTCGGGAGTGGCCGAATCCAGCCTCAGAAGTCCGCCACGTCCCACAACGCCGGTGGGGCGGCAGGCACTTGGCCCACCGCCCCACCGTCAACGTGCCGGTACCGCTACTGCACGACCGTGATCCGGTCGGCGGCCGGCGGCGTGATCGGCTTGGCCGCCGTCGAGTTCGCCACCAGGTAGGCGTTGAAGAGATCCAGGTCGGAGGCGCCGACCAGCTTGTTCTTGTGCTCCTTCAGCACCGGGAAGCCGTCACCGCCGCCCGCCAGGAACTCGTTCATCGCGACCCGGTAGGTCTTCGCCGGGTCGATCGCGACGCCGTTCAGCTTCACCGAGGCCACATCGATCCGGGCCGCACCCGTCTTCTTCAGATCCAGGGTGTAGGTGAAGCCCTTCGAGACCTGAAGGATCTTCGGAGAGGCCTCGTTCGGGCCGCTGACCTGCTGCTGGAGCGTGGTGATCAACTGGGCGCCGGTCAGGTCGACGACGTTCATCATGTTGGTGAACGGCTGCACGGTGAACGACTCGCCGTACGTCACCACCCCGTCGCCCTCACTGCCCGAGGCCTTGAAGACCAGGTCGGACCTGATCCCGCCCGGGTTCATCAGCGCGAGCTGCGCCCCGCCCTTGTCCGCGGGGGCCAGCCCCTCGAGCTGCGCGTCCGCGATCAGGTCGCCGAGCGGCTTCTCGGGCGCCGTCGAGCCACGGCCGTTGATGTCGGCGGAGATCCAGCCCTGCGGGCGGTTCGCGACCGGCGCGGCCAGCTTGTTCCAGCGCGCGATGAGCGCCGTCATGTCCTCGGCCTTGGCCTGGTCACGGCTGACGATGTGGTTCGCCGACTTCACCGACGTACGGACGATGTCCTTGGTTCGACGGTCGTACGTGAGCGTGGTGTCCGTGTAGAGCTTGCCGTACGAGGCCGCCGAAGTGACCATGCGCGGCTTGCCGGACGGGTCCGGGACCGTGCACACGTACGCCTGGTGGGTGTGGCCGGTGACCAGCGCGTCCACCTTGGGCGTGATGTTCTTGGCGATATCGACGATCGGGCCGGAAATGCCGTCGCCCGCGCCCGGCGAGTCGCAGTCGTAGTTGTACGAGGAGGAGGCCGGCGAGCCGCCCTCGTGGATCAGCGCGACGATCGACTTCACGCCCTGGCGGTCGAGCTCCTTGGCGTACTTGTTGATCGTCTCGACCTCGTCGTTGAACTTGAGGCCCTTGATGCCGTTGGCGTTGACGACGTCCGGCGTGCCCTCGAGGGTCACACCGATGAAGCCGATCTTGACGCCGTTCTTCTTCCAGACCGTGTACGGCTTGAGAATCGGCTTGCCGGTCGTCTCCTTGGTGACGTTGGCCGCGAGGTAGGGGAAGTCCGCGCCCTTGAACTTCTTCCCCTTCTCGTAGCAGCCCTCGACCGGGTGGCAGCCACCCTTCTGGAGCCGGGCGAGCTCGACCGCGCCCTCGTCGAACTCGTGGTTGCCCACGGCCGTCACATCGAGGTCGATCTTGTTGAGCGCCTCGATGGTCGGCTCGTCATGGAAGAGCCCGGAGAGCAGCGGGCTGGCACCGACCAAGTCGCCGCCGGCGGCGGTGATGGAGTACGGGTGACCCTTGCGCGCACCGCGCAGCGAGGTCGCCAGATACTCGGCACCACCGGCCGGGATCGCCTTGACGGTGCCGTCGGCCTGCTTCTCACTGACCGTCCCGGCCGAGCCGGCGGGCGGCTCCAGGTTCCCGTGCAGGTCATTGAAGGAGAGCAGCTGTACATCGACAGTGCGCGCGGGCTTGTGGTGACGGTCGCCGTGGCGGTCGCTGCTGCTGGTGGTGGCATTGGCCGGCATCGCGGCGACGAGCGCGCCGACGGTGGCCAGTCCGGCGGCGGTGGCGAGTATCCGCCGGGTCCGCCGGGTCGCGCGGTTCTTCTGTTGTGTCGCTGACATCTGTCCCCTTGTCAGTTCAGCGTGGTGTGAGGGCTGCGAGCGGCAGCCTAGAGTCAACGCGCGTAGCACGACAGGGGCTAGCGGGTTACAACCTGGTTGCCTTCGTTCGTCAACGGGCAGTTCTTCGCGTATCACCCGCACTGCGGACATATACGAGCAGGAACATCAGAAGGCGTCCGAACTGTCCTCGGACTTCTTGGAGTTGACCGGCAAGCTGAAGCCGGTCGCGCGGGGCGCGCGGGTGCGGGACGCGCAGTGGGGCGCGCGGGTGCGGGACGCGCAGTGGGGCGCGCGGGTGCGGGACGCGCAGTGGGGCGCGCGGGTGCGGGACGCGCAGGTGCGGGACGCGCAGATGTGGGGCCCGCTCAAGGTGAACACCGAGATGATCGTCACGGAGTCCCCGGACCCGCGGGCTTCAGCCGCGCCCACCTCCACTGCGTGCGGCAGACGGCATGCATCTGGCCCGACCCCACCGTCCAACAATCTGTTGAACAACTTCCACCCACCTGCGGGGCAAATGCCGAGCCGCGCAGATCCCGCACCCCCACCCCCGCCGTACCCTCGACCCATGACAGACGCAACAGCCGCACTCGAGCCCGGCCGGCAGATTCAGACCCTCGAGGAGCTCACGCCCGAGCAGGCCCAGGCCGTACTCGGCATGCTCGGTGACGCCGCCCGGTCCGACGGGATGCAGGCCGTCTCCGAGCAGGGGCGGCTGCAGCTGCGCGGCGGGAAGCGGGAGGGCGTTCGGCATCTCCTTCTCACCGTCGCCGACGAGCTCGTCGGGTACGCGCAGCTGGAGGACACCGACCCCGTCGAGGCCCCGGCCGCCGAGCTGGTCGTGCATCCCTCGCACCGTGGGCGCGGTCACGGGCGGGCGCTCGGGAGCGCGTTGCTGGCGGCGTCCGGTAAGCGGCTGCGGGTGTGGGCGCACGGCGGGAGGTCCGCCGCGCGGCATCTGGCCCAGGTGCTCGGGCTGACCCTCTTCCGTGAACTGCGCCAGCTGCGGCGGCCGTTGAGCCCGCTGGACATCTCCGAGCCGGTGTTCCCGCCCGGCGTCACCGTACGCACCTTCGTGCCCGGACAGGACGACGCCGCCTGGCTCGCCGTGAACGCCGCCGCCTTTGCCCACCACCCCGAGCAGGGGTCCCTGACACAGCGGGACCTCGACGACCGCAAGGCCGAGCCGTGGTTCGACCCCAAGGGCTTCTTCCTCGCCGAGCGCGAGGGGGAACTCATCGGCTTCCACTGGACGAAGGTGCACGCCGCGGAGCACCTCGGTGAGGTGTACGTCGTCGGCATCCGGCCCGAGGCGCAGGGCGGCGGCCTCGGCAAGGCCCTCACCACGATCGGGCTGCGCCATCTCGCCGCCGAGGGGCTGCCGACCGCGATGCTCTACGTCGACGCGGACAACACGGCCGCGCTGACGGTGTACGAGCGCCTCGGCTTTGTCACCCACGAGGTGGATCTCATGTACCGGACCGAATCCTGACCGGGAACCCGCCGGCGGAGTCCTGAGCGACCGAAAAGGCCAGGGGCCGGGAGCAGTTGACCTCACGCCGAGCGCGGAGGTGGCGGCGGCACGAGCTCACTCGCCCCCAAGGGGCTGACCTGGTCGGTTCTCCGGCTGCACCGCAGCGCGCTGCTCGTCACCGCCGCGTTCCTCGCCGCATCGGTGGCAGCCCTGGCCCGGGTCCACGCGGTCGGGCTCGAGGCCGCGCGGCCGGCGGCACCTGCGGCTCCCCCGACTCGGGACTGCCCCCGTGCGTCGAGGACTTCACCTCGTCCCCGGCGTTCGAGTACAGCGGCAACATGAGCCTCGCCGCCACTGTGATCGCGTGGCTGCCGCTCGCCGTCGCCGGCTACCCCGGCGGTGTCCTTACCGGCCGCGAGCTGGAGCGCCGCACGGCCGCCCTGTCCTGGACCCAGTCCGTCACGCCGGCCCGCCGGCTCGCCGCCAAGCTGACCCTCCCGGCCCTGCTGGTCGCCGCGGGCTTCGCCATGCTGTCGCTGCTGTACCGGTGGGCGCGAAGCGTCGGCATCTCGGGGTTCACGTTCAGCGACGAGTGGTACTACGACGACGTCTTCCGCGCCCTGGGGCCCGTCGACGTCGCGTACGCGCTCTGCGGCCTTGCCATCGGCGCGCTGTCCGGCCTGCTGCTCCGTCGCGCCCTGCCCGCCGCCGGGCTCGCCCTCGTGGTCACCGGGTTCCTGATGGTGGCCGCCGAGCGCTACCGGGAGCAGTCCGCGCCTGGGGCCCTCGGCCGGGGGCTGCGTGAAGCCCCCGGCAGGCCTCCGCTCATCACGACCGCGCCTGCATGTCATGTCGTCGTTACCGGGCATTCAGACACCCTTGCGACCCTCTCTCAATGCAGCCCGCTGTGCCCGCCTCCCCCAACGGCAAGATCCCCCTCACCCCGGCCTCTTCCGACGCGCCCGTTTCCCTCTCCGCGCGGAACAATGGGTTCATGAGCCACCAGCCCGCCGAGGTACCGGTCCAGCACCCCCAGCCGTCCGTCGGTTCCATCGCCGCGCACCGGCCGCACACCGTCGCGGCCACGGTCTCCGATCTCGAGCCCGACATCGATGCCGACCTCGACGCGTACGAGGAGGATCACGAGGGCGACGGCGCCGAATTGCCCCAGGGACGGTTCCTCGACCGCGAACGAAGCTGGCTCGCGTTCAACGAGCGCGTCCTGGAGCTCGCCGAGGATCCCGCCACCCCGCTGCTCGAACGAGCGAACTTCCTCGCGATCTTCGCGTCCAACCTGGACGAGTTCTTCATGGTCCGGGTGGCCGGCCTGAAGCGCCGTATCGCGACCGGCGTCGCCACCCGCTCCGCGTCCGGTCTGCAGCCCCGCGAGGTCCTGGACCTGATCTGGAACCGCTCCCGCGAGCTCATGGCCCGGCACGCCGCCTGCTACCAGCAGGACGTCGCCCCGGCGCTCGCCGAGGAGTCCATCCACCTCATCCGCTGGCCCGACCTCACCGAGAAGGAGCAGGCCCGCCTCTTCACGCTCTTCCGGCAGCAGATCTTCCCGGTCCTGACCCCGCTGGCCGTGGACCCGGCGCACCCCTTCCCGTACATCTCCGGCCTCTCGCTGAACCTCGCGGTCGTCGTGCGCAACCCGGTCAGCGGCCACCGCCACTTCGCGCGGGTGAAGGTCCCGCCGCTGCTGTCCCGCTTCCTGGAGGCCTCCCCGCAGCGGTACGTCCCTCTCGAGGACGTCATCGCCGCGCATCTGGAGGAGCTCTTCCCCGGCATGGAGGTGCTCGCGCACCATATGTTCCGGGTGACCAGGAACGAGGACCTGGAGGTGGAGGAGGACGACGCGGAGAACCTTCTGCAGGCACTGGAGAAGGAGCTCATGCGGCGCCGCTTCGGGCCGCCGGTGCGGCTCGAGGTCGAGGAGTCCATCGATCCGTACGTGCTCGATCTGCTGGTCCGCGAGCTGAAGGTGTCCGACGCCGAGGTCTACCCGCTGCCCGGTCCGCTGGACCTGACGGGCCTCTTCGGTATCGCGAAGCTGGACCGCCCCGAGCTGAAGTACCCGAAGTTCATCGCGGGCACCCACCGGGATCTCGCCGAGGTCGAGTCGGCCTCCGCGCCGGACATATTCATGGCGCTGCGCGAGCGTGACGTACTGCTGCACCACCCGTACGACTCGTTCTCGACGTCCGTCCAGGCCTTCCTGGAGCAGGCCGCGGCCGACCCGGACGTACTCGCCATCAAGCAGACGCTGTACCGCACCTCCGGCGACTCCCCGATTGTCGACGCGCTGATCGACGCCGCCGAATCGGGCAAGCAGGTCCTGGTACTGGTGGAGATCAAGGCCCGCTTCGACGAGCAGGCCAACATCAAGTGGGCGCGCAAGCTGGAGGAGTCCGGCTGCCATGTCGTCTACGGTCTTGTCGGCCTGAAGACCCACTGCAAGCTGTCGCTGGTGGTCCGCCAGGAGGGCGACACACTGCGCCGCTACTCGCACGTCGGCACCGGCAACTACCACCCGAAGACGGCCCGCCTGTACGAGGACCTGGGGCTGCTGACCGCGGACCCGCAGGTCGGGGCGGACCTCTCGGACCTGTTCAACCGGCTCTCGGGATACTCGCGCCGCGAGACGTACCGGCGTCTGCTGGTCGCGCCCAAGTCCCTGCGCGACGGCCTGATCGCGCGAATAAACAAGGAAGCCGCGCACCACCGCGCCGGACGGCCCGCCTACGTACGCATCAAGGTCAACTCGATGGTGGACGAGGCGATCATCGACGCCTGCTACCGGGCGGCGATGGCGGGTGTGCGGGTGGACATCTGGGTCCGCGGCATCTGCGCGCTGCGCCCCGGAGTCCCCGGCCTCTCGGAGAACATCCGGGTGCGCTCGATCCTCGGCCGCTTCCTGGAGCACTCCCGGATCTTCGCCTTCGGCAACGGCGGCGAGCCCGAGGTGTGGTTCGGCAGCGCCGACATGATGCACCGCAACCTCGACCGCCGTATCGAGGCACTGGTACGGGTCACCGACCCGGCCCACCGCGCGGCCCTCACCCGGCTGCTGGAGAACGGCATGTCCGACAGCACGTCCTCCTGGCATCTCGGCCCGGACGGCGCGTGGATCCGGCACTCCACGGACTCGGAAGGCCAGCCGCTGCGGCACATACAGGAGATGCTCATAGACGCCCGGAGGCGCCGGCGTGCACAGCCCTGATATCTCCCGGCAGGACGCTGCCGCCGTCCCGGCCGGTCTCCCGGCCGGTCTCCCGGCCGGTCTCCCGGCCGCGGTCACGGCGGGCGAGGCCCTTGCCCGGTATCTCCATGCGCAGGCGGGCGACTTCCTGCGCAGTCTGCGGCTGCACAGCGAGAGCGGCGCGGACACGGCGGGCGTGGCGGCGGCCGCCCGCGCGCTGCGCCAGGCGTCCCGGCGGATCAGCGGAACACTGCACACCTTCCGACCGCTGCTCGACCCCGCCTGGGCGGACGGTCTGCGCACCGAGCTGGCCTGGCTCTCCGCCACTCTGGCCCAGGAGCACGCCTGCACCTCACGGCTCGGCCGGCTGCTGGAGGCGCTGTCCCGGCTCTCGGGTGCGGTACCGGTGCCGCCCGCGAGGGGGCAGCTCGGCCCGCTCGAGGCCGCCACTTCCGAGGCCGGCGCTTCCGAGCCCGGCGCTTCCGAGCCCGGCGCTTTCGAGCCCGGCGCCGGGACGCCCCGCAGTACCGGCACGCTCACGGTCGGTGCCGCACGGGCCGGGGCCCTGCTGGAGCGGCAGCTCACCCTCGCCCGGACCCGCGCCCATTCCGCCGCGCTCCAGGCGCTCGGCTCCTCCCGCTTCCACGCGGTCGCCGACGCCGTCGCGGTACTCGCCTCCGAGCTGCCGCTCGGCCCGCCGGCCGGCGCCCCGGCCGTCGAGGCCCTGACGCTGCCCGCGGAGCTCGCCGAGCGCCGGTTCCTGGAGGCGGTGGCCGCGCTGCCGCTGGCCCGCGCGGCACATCCGTACAACGCGGAGGCCCTGGTGCACGGCCTCGCCGCCGCATCGGCCGGAGAGACACAGGACGCGCCCTGGCACCAGGTGCGGCTGCTGCTGCGACTGCACCGGTACGCACAGGAGGTGCTGCACCCGAAGACGGACCCGGTGCTGTGCCATGCGGGGCTGGTCCTCGACCGCCACCGCGACGCCGCGGAAGCCGCTGATGCGGCCGCCACCGCAGCCCGTACGCCGCGGATCGCCCCGGCCACCGCGTACGCCCTGGGTGTGCTGCACGCCGATCAGCGGCACGAGGTCGAGGCCGCCCGTTTCGCCTTCCAGCAGGTGTGGCAGAGGGCCGCGGCGGTGACGGCACCGTGAGGGCGGCGTCGTGAATCGCCCGGGGGACGACGTCGTGCCGGCCGCCGGCTGTGTGCTCTGGCGCCGCTCCCCGTACGGGGACGACGGTATCGAGATCTGCCTCGTACACCGTCCCAAGTACGACGACTGGTCGCACCCGAAGGGCAAGCTGAAGCGCGGCGAGGACGCCCTTTTCGGCGCGCTGCGCGAAGTGCTCGAGGAGACCGGCCACCAGTGCGTCCCCGGTGCCCGCCTTCCCACCGCGCACTACATTGCGAACGGACGCCCCAAGCAGGTCAGCTACTGGGCCGCCGAGGCGACCACGGGAACCTTCACCCCGAACGAGGAGGTCGACCGCATCCTCTGGCTCTCCCCGACAGCGGCCCGCAACCGCCTCACCCAGCCGCGCGACCGCACGCTCCTGGACGCGCTGCTCGCGGCCCTCCACTCGGCGTGAACCGCATGAGAACCGGCACGCCGAGCGGCGACACGGCGACAGGCACCAGGCCGCCCGACACGGTTCACCTCCCGTTCACTCTCTCCCGTTGGCCGCTTCACCTGATCTGCCTAATTTCGGCCCTACACGGTGACCGGCACAGTGCCGGCCCCCCACCCCGAACCACGCCGCCACAGAACGCCAAAGACACCCGGTCAGCGTCCGGCGGCTCCTGGAAGGAAACACCCGAAGTGAAGCTTCAGCGCAAGAACGGGCTTCGCGCCACCGCGCTCGGTGCCATCGCCGTGACCGGCGCCCTGGTTCTCACGGCGTGTGGCTCGGACGACAACGCAGGCGGCACCGGCGGCACGGGCGAGCAGACCAACGCGGCGTCGAACATCAAGTGCGACGGCGCCAAGGGCAAGCTCCTGGCATCCGGTTCCAGCGCGCAGAAGAACGCCATGGACCTGTGGGTCAAGAACTACATGGCCGGCTGCAAGGGCGTGGAGATCAACTACAAGTCCTCCTCGTCCGGTGAGGGCATCATCGCCTTCAACCAGGGCACCGTCGGCTTCGCCGGCTCCGACTCGGCGCTCAAGCCCGAAGAGGTCGCCGAGTCCAAGAAGATCTGCCAGGGCGGCGGCCAGGGCATCAACCTGCCCATGGTCGGCGGCCCGATCGCCATCGGCTACAACGTGCCGGGCGTCGACAACCTGACCCTGGACGCCTCGACCATCGCCAAGATCTTCAACGGCAAGATCAAGAACTGGAACGACCCGGCGGTCGCCGCCCTGAACAAGGGTGCCAAGCTCCCGGACAAGGCGATCCAGCCCTTCCACCGCTCCGAGGACTCCGGCACCACGGCGAACCTCGGCAAGTACCTCGGCGCCACCGCCAAGGCCGACTGGCCCTACGAGGCCGAGAAGAAGTGGCCGGCCCCGGGCGGCCAGGCCGCCTCCGGCTCCGCCGGTGTTGCCGCGCAGGTCAAGCAGGCCGAGGGCTCGATCGGTTACTTCGAGCTCTCGTACGCGACCTCGCAGTCCATCCCGACCGTCAAGATCAACACGGGTGCTGCCGCCCCGGTCGAGGCCAGCTCCGAGAACGCCTCCAAGGCGATCGCCGCCGCCAAGATCAAGGGCACCGGCAAGGACCTGGCCCTCGGTCTCGACTACAGCACCAAGGCCGACGGCGCCTACCCGATCGTCCTGGTGACCTACGAGGTTGTCTGCGACACCGGCAACAAGGCCGACACCCTGGGCACGGTCAAGTCCTTCCTGACCTACACCGCCGGCGACGAGGGCCAGAAGCTCCTCTCCGGCGCCGGCTACGCCCCGATCCCGGCCGAGATCAACACCAAGGTCCGCGAGACCGTCGCGGGTCTGAAGTAACGCAACAGGCCGGCGGGGGCCCTGAGCCCCCGCCGGCCACCCATCCGGTGCACCGCCGCCAGGGGAGTCCTACAGCTCCCCGCCACAGACCGGAAAGATCATGGCTACTACACCGATAGATTCCCCTCCCCCAACGCCGGCTCCGCCGGTCAACAGGAGGCGCGGAACGTCCACCGGCCGCGCCGGCGACAAGGTCTTTCTCGGCCTGTCCCGCGGCTCGGGCATCCTGCTCCTGGTGATCATGGCGTCGATCGCCGCGTTCCTCACCTACCGCGCGACGCTTGCCATCTCGAAGGACGAGGGCAACTTCCTCACCACCTTCGACTGGAACCCGGCGGGCAACCCGCCGGTCTTCGGCATTGCGGTCCTGCTCTTCGGCACGGTCGTCAGCTCGATCATCGCGATGGTGATCGCCGTACCGATCGCCGTCGGCATCGCGCTGTTCATCTCGCACTACGCGCCGCGCCGCCTCGCCGCCCCCCTCGCCTACGTCGTGGATCTGCTGGCCGCCGTGCCGTCGATCATCTACGGCATCTGGGGCGCCCTCTTCCTCGTCCCGTACATGGAGGGCCTCAACCTCTGGCTGGACGAGTTCTTCGGCTGGACCTACATCTTCGAGAAGACCGAAGTCGGCGTCGCCCGCTCACTGTTCACCGTGGGCGTGCTGCTGGCGATCATGATCCTGCCGATCGTGACCAGCGTCAGCCGCGAGGTCTTCCTGCAGGTCCCGCGCATGAACGAAGAGGCCGCCCTCGCCCTCGGCGCCACCCGCTGGGAAGTCATCCGGCTCTCGGTGCTCCCCTTCGGCCGCTCGGGCGTGATCTCCGCCTCGATGCTGGGCCTGGGCCGCGCGCTCGGCGAGACGATGGCCGTCGCCACGGTCCTCTCCCCAAGCTTCCTGATCTCTTTCCATCTGCTCAATCCGGGCGGCGGAACCTTCGCCCAGAACATCGCAGCGAAGTTCGACGAGGCCAATGAGCTCGGGCGCGACGCCCTGATCGCCTCCGGTCTGGTCCTCTTCATCCTCACACTGCTGGTCAACGGCGCGGCCCGCCTGATCATCGCGCGCCGCAAGGAGTACTCGGGGGCCAACGCATGAGCCAGGCAGCCATCAAGGACAGGCCCACGCCGACCCCGCCCTCCCGCAGGGGAAGCCTCAGCGGCCGGTCGCTCCCCCGCTGGGCACCGGCGGGATTCGCGGTCGTCTCCCTCACGCTCGGCGTCGGCATCGGCATGGGGGCCGGCTGGGAGAGCCGCGTTCAGTGGGGCCTGATCTCGGCCCTGCTCTTCGTGAGCATCTCGTACGTCGTGACCACGGCCGTCGAGAACAAGCGCCAGGCCAAGGACCGACTCGCCACCAGCATCGTGTGGGTGTGCTTCATCCTCGCCGTGATCCCGCTGTTCTCGCTGATCTGGGTGACCATCAGCCGCGGTACGAAGGTGCTCAACGGCTACTTCCTCAGCCACTCCATGGCGGGCATCCCCGGCTTCGAGGCGGGCGGCGGCGTCTACCACGCCATCATCGGCACGCTGGAGCAGGTCGGCCTCGCCACCGTGATCTCGGTGCCGATCGGTCTGCTGACCGCGGTCTACCTGGTCGAGTACGGCAGGGGCGCGCTGGCCAAGGCGGTGACCTTCTTCGTCGACGTCATGACGGGTATCCCGTCGATCGTCGCGGGTCTGTTCATCCTCTCGATCATGCTCATCCTCGAGCTGCAGCCCTCCGGCCTGATGGGCGCGCTGGCACTGGCGATCCTGATGATCCCGGTCGTGGTCCGCTCCACCGAGGAGATGCTCAAGCTCGTACCCAACGAGCTGCGCGAAGCCTCGCTGGCACTCGGCGTACCGAAGTACCGAACGATCCTCAAGGTGGTTATCCCGACCGCGCTCGGCGGTATCACCACTGGTGTGATGCTCGCCATCGCACGTATCGCCGGTGAGACCGCCCCGATCATGCTGCTGGTCTTCGGCAGCCAGCTGATCAACACGAACCCGTTCGAAGGCGCCCAGTCCTCGCTCCCCTTCTACGTCTGGGAGCAGTACCGGGTCGGCAGCGAGGCGTCGTACGACCGCGCCTGGGCCGCCGCCCTGGTCCTGATCGCCTTCGTCATGATCCTCAATCTGGTGGCCCGGGGCATCGCCCGCTGGAAGGCCCCGAAGACCGGTCGCTGACGCGACCACGTGAAAGCGAAGTGATTCACATGGCCAAGCGCATCGACGTCAGCGGCCTCACCGCCTACTACGGCTCCCACAAGGCCATCGAGGACATCTCGATGACCGTGGAGCCCCGCTCCGTGACGGCCTTCATCGGCCCGTCCGGCTGCGGCAAGTCCACCTTCCTGCGCACGCTGAACCGTATGCACGAGGTCACTCCCGGTGGCCGGGTCGAGGGCAAGGTGCTGCTGGACGACGAGAACCTGTACGGCTCGAGCGTCGACCCGGTCGCCGTGCGCCGCACGGTCGGCATGGTCTTCCAGCGGCCGAACCCCTTTCCGACGATGTCGATCTTCGACAATGTCGCGGCGGGCCTGCGCCTGAACGGTTCGTACAAGAAGAACCGGCTGGCGGACGTCGTCGAGAAGTCCCTGAAGGGCGCCAACCTCTGGAACGAGGTCAAGGACCGCCTGAACAAGCCCGGCTCCGGCCTCTCCGGCGGCCAGCAGCAGCGTCTGTGCATCGCCCGTGCGATCGCGGTCGAGCCGGATGTGCTGCTGATGGACGAGCCGTGCTCGGCGCTCGACCCGATCTCGACCCTCGCGATCGAGGACCTGATCGGCGAGCTGAAGGAGCGCTTCACGATCGTCATCGTGACGCACAACATGCAGCAGGCGGCGCGGGTCTCGGACCGTACGGCGTTCTTCAACCTGTCGGCGGTCGGCCAGCCCGGCAAGCTCATCGAGATAGACGAGACCGAGCGGATCTTCGCCAACCCGTCGGTGCAGGCCACGGAGGACTACATCTCCGGCCGCTTCGGTTAGTCATCCGGTCATGTCGTCATCGTGGGCCGGGGGCGTTGGTGGTTGCTCTCGGTGGGTGGTTTCCACCGGCGAACCGCCGCACTCCTCCGGCGTACCGGCCACGGACAAGGCGCCGAACCCCCCAACACGTCTCGCGGTGCTGCATGGCGGTGCCACCGCAAGGCGAAGGGCCCGCCCCCTCTCCCAGGGGGCGGGCCCACTTGCGTTCCAGCGCGTACGGCGGAACCGCCGCGACGGTCAGCCGAAGATCAGGTAGACCACGCCGTAGCTCAGCGCAGCGACCGCCGCCGCCGCCGGCATCGTGATGAACCAGCCCAGAACGATGTTCTTGGCAACACCCCAGCGGACCGCGTTGATCCGCTTTGTCGCACCCACGCCCATGATCGCCGAGGTGATCACATGCGTGGTGGAGATCGGCGCCTGGAAGAGGAACGCCGAGCCGAACATGATCGACGCCCCGGTCGTCTCGGCCGCGAAGCCCTGCGGCGGGTCCAGCTCGATGATCTTGCGGCCGAGCGTCCGCATGATGCGCCAGCCGCCCGCGTAGGTACCGAGCGAGAGCATCATCGCGCAGGCGATCTTCACCCAGACCGGGATCGCGTCGCCCTGGTCCTCCACGTCGGCGATGACCAGCGCCATCACCACGATGCCCATCGTCTTCTGCGCGTCCTGCAGACCATGACCGAGCGCCATGCCGGCCGCCGAGACCGTCTGCGCTATCCGGAAACCGCGCTTGGCCTTGGACGGGTTGGACCTACGGAACATCCACATGATCGCGACCATCACCAGATAGCCGACGACCAGACCGACGAAGGGCGAGACAAGCATCGGGATGACGATCTTCTCGAGCACGCCGCTCCAGATGACCTCGGTCCCGCCGGCCAGCGCCGCGCCCACCATGCCGCCGAACAGCGCATGGGAAGAGGACGACGGCAGACCGAAGTACCAGGTGACCAGGTTCCAGACGATCGCGCCGAGCAGCGCCGCGAAGAGAATGCCCATGCCGCGCGGACCCTGGGGCGTCTCGATGAGCCCCTCGCTGACGGTCTTGGCGACGCCCTGGCCGAGAAACGCACCGGCAAGGTTCATCACCGCGGCCATCGCCAGCGCCGCGCGCGGCGTCAGCGCCCGCGTGGAGACCGAGGTCGCGATCGCGTTCGCCGAGTCGTGAAAGCCATTGGTGTACGTGAATCCGAGCGCGACACCAATGGTCACGATCAGCGCAAAGGTGTCCACGAGGTTCAGGACTCCTTGACCGCGATGGTCTCCACGGTGTTCGCGACATGCTCAAAGGCGTCGGCGGCCTCTTCCAGCACATCCACGATCTGCTTGAGCTTGAGCACCTCGATGGCGTCGTACTTACCGTTGAAGAGCGTCGCAAGGAGCTTGCGGTGAATCTGGTCGGCCTGGTTCTCGAGGCGGTTGACCTCGATCCAGTACTCGGTGAGGTTGTCCATGGTCCGCAGATGCGGCATCGCCTCGGCGGTCAGCTCCGCGGCCCGCGCCAATACCTCGATCTGCTGCTCGACACCCTTGGGCAGCTCCTCGACCTGGTAGAGCACGACCAGGTCGACGGCCTCCTCCATGAAGTCCATGATGTCGTCGAGCGACGAAGCGAGTTTGTAGATGTCCTCGCGGTCGAACGGCGTGATGAACGAGGAGTTCAGCTGGTGGAAGATCGCGTGGGTGGCGTCGTCCCCCGCGTGCTCCGCTGCCCGCATCCGCTCCGCGATCTCGGCCCGGGCGGAGGCATCCGCACCGAGCAGTTCCATCAGGAGCTTCGAGCCCGTGACGATGTTGTCCGCGGACGCGGCAAACATGTCATAGAAGCTCGTCTCCCTGGGGGTCAGACGAAATCGCACGTGGGGTCCTCGGGGTGCTTTGGATTTGGTCAGGCTGATGCTAGGCGCATCATCCGGCCACGGCTAACCGGCGTTGTTCAGTGTCGCCCATCGGGCACAGTGGTCATCACGGGCCCCCGCCCCCGATCTCGCGCGATTCGTTACCATATACCCACGAGGGGTATGTAGTCCCTTTCTGGACAAGCACAGCCGACAAGGACAGACGGACAACGGGAGGACGCGATGACGACCACCGAGGCGGCCGGCCCCCCGGTCACGGACCATGACCACGGTGTGCACGGCTACCACAAGCAGAAGGACGAGCACCTCAAGCGGCTGCGCCGGATCGAGGGCCAGATCCGCGGGCTGCAGCGGATGGTCGACGAGGACGTCTACTGCATCGACATACTCACCCAGGTCTCCGCGTCCACCAAGGCTCTGCAGTCCTTCGCGCTCCAGCTGCTGGAGGAGCATCTGCGGCACTGCGTCGCCGACGCTGCGGTGAAGGGCGGCGAAGAGATCGACGCGAAGGTCGAGGAGGCGACGAAGGCGATCGCGCGCCTTCTGCGCACCTAGTACGTGCACGGGGCGCGGCGACCGCGTCCCGGCCGCTCCCCGTGTTTCCGGTCACTCCTGCCGGGACGGGCCTGAGAGCGCGGACCGCTCGGCCACCACCTTCAGCACCTCGTCGATACGGTCCGGGCTGAGCCGTTCCTCGTCCGCGGCCGACGCCGCGATGATCAACTCACCACACAGCTCGATCTCCGCGAGGGCCACGTGGTCCTGGACGGTCGCAGTACTGGGCGGAGCCACGTGCATTCACCTCTTCCTGCCGGTGTCGACTTCCTAGCGTAGGGAGTGATACACGGACCGCGCATGGCACGTCCGGACCATTTAGGCCCTGATCTTCCCGGCGTAAATGTCCCGTTGGTCGGGGAGACGCACGGCCACCGGCGTCCCGAAGTCGTACAGCAGGGTGGTCGACGCGACGGCGACCGGGCGGCCCTGATTGGTGAAACTGAACCGGTGGCGCACCTTGCGCAGCCGGCCTTGTTCGTCGAGGTACGCGTCGAACGGCACGATGTCCTTTGCGAACCCTTTCGCCGCGGCGGCCAGCGAGGCCCGCGCATGGGGTTCGGCCACCCGCGCCGCCTGCGCGATGTCCGTGGTGCCCCGATAGTGACGCACCTTCGTCCCGGCCAGCTCCTCCTCGCCGACGTACGTCACGTCCCGCGCGCCGCGCAGCAGTTCGGCTGCGGCGAGCGGATCGGTCGCGCCGCCGGTGACCAGATTGCCGTCCTCGAGGGTGGTTGTGTCGACCCGCACCCACTTGTCGGCCGGTACGCCGGCGCCCCGGTTCTTCATGTACAGCGCCCCGGGCGTCAGCAGCTCGGTGATCGGACGGTGCTCGTCGGCGCCCGCGGGATCCTTGGGCAGTACGACCCTCAGCTCACCGGCCCGCCGCTCGAAGTCGTATCCGCCCTCGCCCCGGATGATCACCCGGGTCCCGCCGGTCGCCATCTCCATGGACGTTCGGGCCTTGGAGCTGCCGGCCCCGGCCAGTACGTCGGCGGCTTTCCGTACGTCGTCGACTCTGCCGCCACCCCGCCGGTCGTCGGCCGCGGCACCGCCGCCGACGGAACACCCGCTGCTCGCCACCGCCCCCAGTATGACGGCCGCAACGGCGAACGCCCCGCCCCTGTGCCTGTGCTGCTGCACCACCATCGCCTGCCAACCCCCAACACGGGACCGCTGCTTGTACGAGACCCCACCCGTCCCGCATAACGACTGCCCTGGCCCCTCGTCACGCGGGGGTCCGTCCTCGACGCGGCCCCAGTACCGTGGAGTGGTGCCTCAGCAAGACCCCACCGGCGACACCTCGCCACACCGAGCCACCACCACCGAACGCGGCTCATTCGCCTCCGCCAGCTGCACCTGCGGCTGGGCCGGGCCTGCCCGACGTTCCCGCGAACGGGCGCGTACGGATGCCGAGTTGCACACATCGACACCTGCGGCGGAACACTGACGCAGCCCTTTGGACCTGCGGCACAGGGAAAACCGCCGCCCGCCCCCGGGAACCCCCCGCCCCCAGGAACCGTCTCGTTCCCCAGGAGGCCCCATGGACCGGCGCGCACTGCTCACCACCGCTGTAGTTCTCACCGCTGCCGCCTGCACAGGCAAGAACGGCAGCGGCGCAACCGCAGCTCCTACCGGCACGCCCGGCACCGGCCGCTCACCGGGCAGATCCGCGTCCGCCACCACCATCACCACCGCCGCGGCGCCCGACTGGACCGCGCTCGCGCGCGGCCTCGACGGGAAGCTCGTACGCCCCGGTGACGCCGCGTACCGGTCCGCCCGGCAGCTCTACAACACCCGCTTCGACTCGCTGAAGCCCGCCGCCGTCGCCTATGTCGCAGGCGAGGACGACGTCAAGGAGTGCCTGGCCTACGCCAGAGCCCACCGCGTCCCCGTCTCCATCCGGAACGGCGGCCATTCCTATGCGGGCTGGTCCTCCGGCAACGGCCGCCTCGTCATCGATGTGTCCTCGCTGAACCGCGTCGGACAGGACGGCTCCATCGGCGCCGGCGCCAAGCTCATCGACGTCTACGCCGGTCTCGCCCGCAACAACCGCACCATCCCCGCGGGCTCGTGCCCCTCCGTCGGCGTGTCCGGTCTCACCCTCGGCGGCGGTCACGGCGTCACCTCACGCGCGTACGGTCTGACCTGCGACAGCCTCACCGCGGCGACCATCGTCACAGCCGACGGCAAGCAGCTGACCGCGAGCGCCACCGAGAACAAGGACCTCTTCTGGGCGCTGCGCGGCGCCGGTAACGGCAACTTCGGCGTCGTGACCCGGCTCCACTTCCGTACACATCCCACGCCGCCGACCGTCACCGCCTATCTCACCTGGCCCTGGGCGAAGGCCGCGGCCGTCCTCAGCGCCTGGCAGCAGTGGGGCCCGGACCAGCCGGACGAGATATGGTCGTCCGCGCATCTCGCCGCCGGGCCCGGCAGCACGCCGACCCTCTCCATAGCCGCGTTCTCCCTCGGCAGCGAGGGCGACCTCAAGAACGCGCTCGACCGCCTCGCCGACAAGGCCGGTTCGCCCGCCCGCTCGGTCTCGGTGCGCCGCCGCAGCTATCGGGAGGCGATGCTCGGCTACGCGAACTGCACGACGATCACCCAATCGCAGTGCCATCTGCCGGGCACCACTCCGGGCCGTACGCCCCAGGGCGCGCTGCAGCGCGAGACATACGCAGCGGCCTCCGACTTCTTCGACCACAACCTCTCCCCGGCCGGAGTGCGCGCATTGATCTCCGCGACCGAGGCATTCACCCGGATCAAGCCCGGCCAGGGCGTGGGCGGCGGCTCCATCGCGCTCACCGCGCTCGGCGGAGCGGTCAACCGCGTGGACCCGCTGGCGACGTCGTTCGTCCACCGGCGGTCCCGGATGCTCGCGCAGTACATCGGCTCCTGGCGGCCCGGCACCTCGGGCACCGCCCAGCAGGCCTGGCTCAAAAATGCCCATGCGTCGATGCGCCGTTATGCGTCGGGAGCCGCGTACCAGAACTACATCGATCCCACGCTGACCGACTGGCGCCGGGCGTACTACGGGCCTGCCGCGGACCGCCTCACCCGGCTGAAGAAGCAGTACGACCCGGACAGGGTCTTCAACTTCCCGCAGGCGCTGTAGTACGTACGGGCGGACGCCGGGCCGGGCGTCAGGCCGCCAGGTCTTTGTCCCCGGCGCCGGACCCCTCGGTCCTCGGTTCCGGAACGCCGAGCGTCTCCGGCAGGTCCGCCGACCCTGCCGCCGCCCGCCTCGACCGTACGAGCCATGCCACCCGCCCCGACCGGGCGACCGCCGACACGAGCGGTGTCAGCAGCGCCAGCGCGAGCGGCGCGAGCAGCAGCGTCACCGCCGTCCCGAGCGCGAATCCACCGACGACGTCGGTCGGGTAGTGCACGCCCATATAGACGCGGCAGAAGCCCTCGGCCAGCGCGAGACCGATCGCGGCGAGCCCGAACCTGCGGTGCGCGACGAAGAGTCCGGCGCCGAGGGCCATCGCCATCGTCGCGTGGTCGCTCACGAAGGAGTAGTCGGTCTTTCCGGCCACCAGGACTTCAATGCCCTGATGGTCCAGGAACGGCCGCGGTCGTTCGACGAATCCGCGGATGGGGATGTTGACCAGCAGCGCGATCCCGGCGGCGAGCGGCGCCCAGATCAGCCCGGCGACCGCTGCGACCGAGTCCTCGGTGGTGCCGCGCCGGCGCACGCTCCACCAGCACCAGAGCACCACCAGCACCATCGCGAGCATGATTCCGTACTCGCCGATGAATTCCATGGTGCGGTCGAGCCACGACGGGGCGTCCTTGGCCAGGCCGTTGATGTCGTAGAGCAGGCTGAGATCGGGGTTCGACCCATCCGATGCGAGTCCAGCCATCTGCTGCGGCCCCTTGCCTTGTCGCCTGCCGCGACGCACCTCCAAGTGCGCCGCATCTGCCAACCCCCGTGGTCAGTGCGGTGTCTGCTCCATGGTCAGTGCGCTGTCCCAGTCCAGGGAACGCCCC
This sequence comes from Streptomyces sp. NPDC002730, assembly GCF_042888805.1. Lineage (NCBI taxonomy): Bacteria > Bacillati > Actinomycetota > Actinomycetes > Kitasatosporales > Streptomycetaceae > Streptomyces > Streptomyces sp. NPDC002730. The sequence goes on along the minus strand of NZ_JBIAQG010000003.1, from coordinate 10,865 downwards.
GCTCCCTGTATACGTTCCACTCTCCATCGAACGATCACCATGACGTTATCGAAGAGTGACACATCGTTGCAGCTCAGAGACGTGGCTCAGCGGAGAGTTCCGGCCACGCCCGACGGCTCGTCAGGCTTCCGGCAACGAGGTCGGCAGCGCCTTCGCGCCGTCCTTGGTGACCCTGGTCGCACCGAAGTAGTCCGGAGTGTCGATCTTGTCGAAGCGGATCACGGCGCCGGTGTACGGAGCGTCGATCATGTACCCGCCGCCGACATAGAGCCCGACGTGCCGGATCGCCCGCGAGTTGGTGAGGTCGTCGGAGAAGAAGACCAGATCGCCGGGGAGCAGCTCGTCCCGCGACGGATGCTCGCCGGCGTTGTACTGGTCGTTCGCGACGCGCGGCAGCTCGATCCCGACGGTCCGGTACGCGGCCTGGGTCAGCCCGGAACAGTCGAAGCGTCCGCCCTGCTCGGGCGTGCCGTTGCCGCCCCACAAATACTCAGTACCGAGCCTCTTCTGCGCGAAGTAGATCGCCCCGGCCGCCTGCCGCGACGGCTCGACCCGCCCGACGGGCCTGGCGAAGCTCTTCTCCAGGGTGCGGATGACCTTCACATAGTTCTGTGTCTCGCGGTACGGCGGTACGCCTTGGTGCTTGATGACGGCGTAGGCGCCGGCGTTGTACGCGGCGAGCATGTTGTCGGTCGCGTTGCCGGGCGCTTTCTTTACATATCCGGCCAGTTCGCAGTCGTACGAGGCAGCGGACGGAATCGCGTCGGCCGGATCCCAGACATCGCGGTCGCCGTCCTTGTCGCCGTCGATGCCGTGCGCGGCCCAGGTGCCGGGGATGAACTGCGCGATGCCCTGGGCCGCGGCGGGGCTCTGCGCCTTGGGGTTCCAGCCGCTCTCCTGGTAGAGCTGGGCGGCGAGCAGAGCGGGGTTGATGGCCGGGCAGAGATTGCCCCACTTCTGTACGAGCGGCTGATAGAGCGCGGGCACGGCACCCTTGGCGAGGCCGACCGCGCGCCCGCCGCTTCCGCCCATGAGCCCGGCGGCCGCGGAGTAGGTACCGACGACGAGCAGCACGACGAAGCTCAGGCACAGCCCGATCCCGACTCCACCGGCCATCCAGACTTTTCGCACGCCCTCAACCCTCCCCCATCCAAGCCGCGTTCCTGCCCGTCTCCACTCGCGAGCCTAGGGTTTGCGTCCCACGCCGCCGAACATGGCGACCTCGTCGGCAGGCACCTCGGGCCGCCAGCGGGAACACGACACCACGCCGGGCTCCAGCATCTCGAGACCGTCGAAGTACCGGGTGAGCTGCTGCGGGGTGCGCTGGGTGAGCCGGGGCGTGCCGTGCTCGTTCCAGAACGCGACGGCGGCGTCCACATCCGGCATCGCCGGGCTGGTGATGGTGTGGGAGAGGACAAGATGACTGCCGGCGGGCAGCGCGTCCATGAGGCGGCGGACGATGCCGTACGACTCCTCGTCGTCCTCAATGAAGATCACGACGCCGAGCAGCATCAGCGCGACGGGCCGGGTGAGGTCGAGCGTCCGGGCGGCGTTCTCCAGGATCGTGTCGACATCGCGCAGATCGGCGTCGAGATAGTCGGTGCGGCCCTCGGGCGTACTGGTGAGCAGGGCGCGGGCGTGCGCGAGGACCAGGGGATCGTTGTCCACGTACACGACGCGCGCCTCGGGCTCGGCGCGCTGGGCCACCTCGTGGGTGTTGTCGGCGCTGGGCAGCCCGGTCCCGATGTCGAGGAACTGCCGGATCCCCACCTCGGCGGCGAGGTGATGCACGGCCCGCCCCAGGAACAGCCGGTCCGCGAGGGCGTAGTCGCCGATTCCGGGGTGGAGCGCGCGGATCTGGTCACCGGCTTCGCGGTCGACGGAGTAGTTGTCCTTGCCGCCGGTCCAGTAGTTCCAGATCCGGGCGGTGTGGGGGCGCGTGGTGTCGATCCTTGCGAGTAAGTGCGCGTTGTCGGTCACACGGTCCAAGATAGCCAACTCGACTAGGAACGGCTGGTGTTGGGTCAGACGGTGCTTCTGTCCAGTGGCAGGCCGATGTCGGACGGGAGCAACGCGGCCGGGGCGAGAACGGCGGCAGGGTCCAGATGGGGGCACAACGACAGTTATTGCCCGGAGTCACGCTCCGTGATACACAGAGTGACCGTACACGCTCCTCGTACCTTCTCCGGATCCATGCCGCCGCAGGTCAGGACGGCTGGACCGGTCATACGTGCGGAGATCGGGTAAAGAGACCCGCCAAGTCGGCTTACGGGGGCGGTTTCATCAGCGAAGATAGAACGACGACCCATGCCGAGCGGCAGGGGCACTGAACAACCCAACAGGGGCGGTGAGTTACATGATCCTGGCAGCCGAAAAGGGCGACATCACCACCATCATCGGCGGAATCGCCCCGAACTGGGGGCCTTTCGGGAGCCTGGGTAACGAGGCCAGAGTGATGATCGAGGTCGTGATGGCCGTGGCCATCCTCCTCTGCCTCGGCATCGCGATCTGGGGCGCGGCGAAACAGCGCATCGGAGCGACGGCACTCCGCGACACCTTCAGCGCCGAACAGGGCAAGGGCCTGATCGTCGCCGGTCTGACCGGCGTCTTCATCATCGGGTCGCTGGGGACCTTGTTCACCATCGTGTACGGGATGGCTGTCTGACCCCCCGCCGGTCCTCTCCGGGCTTGCCCGGCCCACCCTTTGAGGTTGCGTTTCCCTGATGTCGAGTCACCACACCACGCCCGCAAGGGAAGCAGCACGACTACCGTCGTACTACGTGCCGGAATACGCGTCGTACTACGCGGAACTGCAAACGGTTGAGGTATGGGGTCTCCCCAGTGGAGCGAGGGGAAGTACGCGAGATGAGCCTCGGTGACGAGCGCGGCTACGGCGGCGAGTCGGGCAGCCGTACGGAGGAGGGCTTCGGCGGCTCGGGCCAGACGCGTACGCGCCTGCCGGGCAACGGCGACACCGACGTCTACGGCGGCGCGCGCCGACCCGTGCGGAACTCACGCTCCCTCATCACGGTGGTGGGCGTGGTGGTGCTGCTGATCGCGGCTATCGCGTTCGCGAACCAGGGCGGCGCCGGGGGCGAGGACGACCCGTCGGGGGGCGGGGGCAAGGGGGCGGCCGGGGCTCCGACGGCGGCGACGGGCGTGAAACCGGTGACGGAGAAGGACGGGGCGATTCCTTCGGGGTACGCGAAGGATGAGCAGGGGGCGCAGAGTGCGGCGTCCAACTACGCCGTTGCGCTCGGCTCCGACGGCATGTTCAACCAGGCGCGCCGTCACGACATCGTGAAGGCCGTCGCCGACGCAAGCACGCTCAACAAGCTCCAGTCGGGTTTCGACGCCGACTACTCCACGGCGTTCCTCGCGCAGATCGGCCTGAGTGCCGATGGCACCGCCCCAGCGGGGTCGACGTTCGTCAATCGCACACTGCCCGCCGGCACCAAGGTCCTGAACTTCGCGGGCGAGACCGCCGCCGTCGACGTCTGGTGCATGGGCCTGTTCGGGCTGACGGGCGAGAAGTCCACCAAGCCGGTGACGAGCGGCTGGTTCACGGTAAGCGTCAAGCTGAAGTGGAACGGGTCCGACTGGAAGATCCTGGAGACCGGTCAAAAGACGGGCCCCACACCGGTCACCGGTGACAATCCCGTGTCCGGCTCCGACGAAATCGCCGACGCGGTCAAGGAATTCGGAGGGTTCACGTATGCCCGTTAACCCTCACCCTCGGACGCGCTCCATCCTGACCATGGTGACGGCCATCCACACTGCGGCGTTCCTGTTCGCGGCCCGAGCCACCGCAGCGCCCACGCCCACGCCCACGCCGAGCAAGAGCGACAACCCGTGCGGGCTCATCGCGGGCCCCGCACGTGACTACTGCGACAACGGCGCCCCCGGCGGCGCCCCCCGCACCACCCCCCTCGACCCCGCCAACGCCCTCGACCCCCTCTCCTCCCTCGCCCGCGGCTGCGCCGACGCCGCCGTCTGGACCATCGACCAGCTCTCCAAGGCGGTGAACTCCACCGCCACCGTCGACTTCACCAACTCCGCCTTCCGCGCCCAGTACGCCATCGTCTTCGCCGCTTCCACCATCCTCACCCTCGTCCTCTGGCTCCTCGCCGTGGCCAAGCGCGCCGTTCGCGGTGTCCCCCTCACCACCGCCATCTCCGAAGCCGTCGGCTTCCTCTGGCTCACCGTCCTCGCGTCCGCCTTCACCCCGCTGATCCTCTACACCCTCGTCTCCGCGACCGACGGCGTCACCGAGGTCATCGCAGGCGGCACCAGCGGGCAGACCGATCAGTTCTTCGGGAACTTCTCCGGCGCCCTGAAGAAGGGGACCGACATCGGCGGCGGGCCGATCATGCTGATCGTCGTCTCACTCGTCACGATCCTCGCCGCCGGCGTTCTCTTCCTCGAGCTGTTCATCCGCGCGATCCTTCTCTACGTCGGCGCCCTCCTCGGCGTCGTCGTCTACTCCGGACTCGTCGACAAGAACATGTGGGGACGGGTCCGCCGCTGGGCCGGAATCGTGATCGCGATCATCATGGTCAAGCCAGTGATCGCGATCGTCCTGGGTCTCGCGGGCGCGCTCTCCGCCGAGAACGGACCCAACTCCTTCTCCGCCGTCGTCTCCGGCCTCGCGATCATCCTGCTCGCCATCTTCGCCTCCGCGGTGATCTACCGTTTCGTCCCGGGTTTCGGCGACGAGATCGTCGCCTCCCGCAACAACCGCCTGCAGAACGGCGCCGAGAACGCCGCGGCCGCCGTCATCAGCTCGCCCGCCAACCTTGTTTCCCAGGGCATCAAGACCCATAGCAGCCGCGGCAACCAGGGCGGCGGCGACAGCAACAACGGCAGCGCCCCACGCCCCGCCAACCCCATCAGCGGAGGCGTCGCCGCGCACAGCAGCCGCCCCTCCGGCGGGGGCACCGCAGGCGGCGGATCCGCCGCGCCCCCGCCCCGTAACAGCAGTCCCGGAACCGGCACCCCGCACAGCAACCGCAAGAGCACAGGAGGTGGAGGGCGTTGACGACCCAGTCCCAAGCGATCACGCCCCGCCGTACGTATCTCATCGGCCGTGCCCGGCCGAACGCGATCGTCGGCAAGAACCGCGAGACCGGCGAGATCGCGCTGATCATCGCCGGCGCGTTCCTCGGCATGATGAGCGGGCTGCTGGTCCCCGTCCTGTCCCTGCGGATCGTGCTCCTGATGGGCTTCCCGCTCCTCGCTCTCGCCGCCGTGTACGTCCCGTTCAGGCACCGCACCTTCTACAAGTGGTTCGAGATCAACCGCAGTTACAAGCGCACGCTGCGCAGCGGCACCCTCTACCGCTCCTCCGCCGCCGAGGCCGGTATCCGTCTCGACGGCCGTGAGATCGAGGTCGGCCCGCCCCCGGGCATCGGCAGGATCAACTGGCTCGCCGCGCCCTTCGGCCCGGACGAGATCGCCGTACTGCTGCATGCCGACCGCCGTACCGTCACCGCCGCCATCGAGATCGAGGGCCCCGGCGTCGGACTGCGCGACAGCGAGGACCAGGAGGCGCTCGTCGATCGCTTCGGCACGCTGCTGAAGCATGTGGCCAACGGCGACGGCTTTGTCACGCGCCTTCAGATGCTCGCCCGTACGCTCCCCGCCGACCCCGACGCGCACGCCAAGGACGTTGCCCAGCGCGGCGACCAGCAGACGCCGATGTGGCTGCGCGACTCGTACGACCAGCTGCAGTCGATGGTCTCCACCTCCAGCGAGCAGCACCGCGCGTACCTCGTCGCCTGCATGCACTACACCCGTGAACTGGCCGCCGAGGCCCACGCCATGGCCCGTGCCGCCCGCCCGCAGTCCGGCCGCAAGCTCGACAAGGACGCGGGCCTCGCCGTCGTCATGGCCCGCGAGCTCACCGACATCTGTGCGCGCCTCGCCGAGGCCGACATCCGGGTCCGCCAGCCGCTCGGCCAGGGCCGTCTTGCCTCCCTCGTCCACTCGATGTACGACCCCGACCACCCCATCGACCACATCCAGGCGATGACGAAACGGAACGCCTGGCCCGCCGAGCTGGACGCCATGCAGCCGACGTATCTGCAGGCGAAGACCCGTGAGTCGTCCACCCGCGCGCCCTGGTGCCACTCCACCGCCTGGGTGAAGGAGTGGCCGATGACGCCGGTCGGCGTCAACTTCCTGGCGCCGCTGCTCGTCCACACGCCCGATGTGATCCGTACCGTCGCGGTCTGCATGGACCTGGAGCCGACCGAGGTCGCCATCGAGCGGATGCTCACCGAGAAGACGAACGACGAGGCGGACGCGAGCCGCGCCGCCAAGATGAACCGGACCGTCGACCCGCGCGACATCGCCGCGCACGGACGGCTCGACCAGCGGGGTGAAGATCTGGCGAGCGGTGCGGCGGGAGTCAACCTCGTCGGGTACATCACTGTGTCATCGCGTTCGCCCGAAGCTCTGGCCCGGGACAAGCGCACGATCAGGGCCTCGGCCGGCAAGTCCTATCTGAAGCTGGAGTGGTGCGATCGTGAGCACCACCGGGCTTTTGTGAACACCTTGCCGTTCGCGACCGGCATCCGACGCTGAACGAGAGGGCAGTCCGCCATGCGAGATCCGCTGTCCGTCTTCACGGATGCCTTCACCGCCTTCCTCTTCGGGAAGGTCGAGACGACCCGCCTGCCCGTCCGTACGTCGACGGGGCAGGCGCAGGCCGTCTACCTCCCCACCGCCGCGCCCGGCCTCGGCGACTCGGGCGTGATCATCGGCCGAGAGGTGTACAGCGGCAAGGGCTATATCTACGACCCCTTCCAGCTGTACGGCCAGCAGCTCCCGGCCCCCCACTGGCTGGTGCTCGGCGAGTCCGGCAACGGCAAGTCGGCGCTCGAGAAGACGTACGTACTACGGCAGTTGCGGTTCCGCGACCGCCAAGTGGTGGTGCTGGACGCGCAGGGTGAGGACGGGGTGGGCGAGTGGAACCTCGTCGCCCAGGAACTGGGCATCACACCCATCCGGCTGGACCCGATGACAGCGCTGGACGGCGGCATACGGCTCAATCCGCTCGACCCCGCGATCACGACGACGGGACAGCTGGCTCTGCTCCGTACGATCATCGAGGTCGCCATGGGGCACGGACTCGACGAGCGGTCTGGCTTCGCGCTGAAGGTGGCGCACGCGTACGTCAACGAGACGATCGTCGACCGGCAGCCGGTGCTGACCGACATCGTGGACCAGCTGCGGCACCCGGAGGCGGAGTCCGCCGAGTCGATGAACGTCGCCCTGGACGACGTACGGGCATGGGGCCTGGATGTCGCCCTCGTCCTGGACCGTCTGGTCGACGGTGACCTGCGCGGCATGTTCGACGGGCCGACGACGGTCGGGATCGATCTGGACGCGCCGCTGATCGTCTTCGACCTCTCGCACATCGACCGGAACTCGATCGCGATGCCGATCCTGATGGCGATCGTGGGGGTGTGGCTGGAGCACACCTGGATCCGCCCGGACCGAAAGAAACGCATCTTCCTGGTGGAGGAGGCGTGGCACATCATCAACTCACCCTTTGTGGCCCAGCTCTTCCAGCGCCTGCTGAAGTTCGGCCGCCGACTGGGCCTGTCCTTCGTGGCCGTCGTCCACCATCTCTCGGACGTGGTCGACGGGGCTGCGGCGCGGGAGGCGGCGGCGATCCTGAAGATGGCGTCGACGAGGACGATCTACGCACAGAAGGCGGACGAGGCACGGGCTACGGGCCGTGTGCTCGGCCTGCCGCGATGGGCGGTGGAAATCATTCCCACGCTCACTCCCGGAATCGCGGTCTGGGACGTCAACGGCAATGTCCAGGTGGTCAAACACCTGGTGACGGAGGCGGAGAGACCACTGGTCTTCACGGACCGGGCGATGACGGAATCCTCGGGGCCTGCGCTGCCCGAGGACGTGGCCGCCGCGGAGTGGGAGGCGGAGCAGCGCGCGGCCCTGATCGAGCAGCATCAGCTGGACGAGTCCTCCGAGTCAACGGTGGCATGACATGCGCGACCGCCGTCACTACCAGCACGCTCACGAGCGGGACGAGCGCGGCATTCCCGACGGCCTGCTGGTGGGCCTGCTCGGCTTTCTGCTCGGGCTGAGCCTGCTGGTCTGGACGGCCACAGGGCTGGCGGGCCTGATCACGCACGGCTCGTGGCCGACGGGTGTCACCTACGCCGGTACACCGCTGGCCATACGCGCGCTGGCGTCCAAGCCGCACGACGTCCAGGCCGCATGGCCGGACACTCCGCCGGCGGAGCTGTCGGGGTACGGGCTGTTCTGGGGCCTGGCCATAGGCGAGTTGATGGTCCTGGTGGTAGTGACGGTGTTCGTCCTCGGCACGGTCGCCCGCTGGCACGTGGGCCGCGCGGGCCGCGTCTCCGACGCTCCCTCGCCCCGGACCGCCCCCGCCGCGAAGACGGAGGACTGGGACCCGGCGGGCTCCTCGACCGCGGGCTCCTCGACCGCGGGCTCGTCGACCGCGGGCGCGCACACGGGAAGTCCGGATCCCACGAAGCCGGCTGACGGCCGCCTCGGGCAGCCGCGGGATGCCGGCCAGGGAGCGGGCGGATGGGACCCCCGCGCCGCCTCCGTCCCCGGCACCCCCTCGCCGGGAGCGCCCACAGGCCCGTACGCCGCGGCCACTAGCCCCGACCCCCCTATGGAGCAAGGCGCGGGCGGATGGGCCGGCAGCCTCGGCGCCCACGGCTCCGGCGTTCCCACAGGCCCGTACGCCGCAGACGCAAGCCAAGACGCGCACGCGTACCCGGGAACCGGGCACCAGCCCGGCGAGCCCAGCCACCCATCAGCCGCCGCCCCTGGCGACGGCGCAGCGGCGAGCCCGCACCCGGCCCACCCATCGGCGGGCCGGGGCGCTGCCGCGAGCCCGCACACCCGGCCCGCAGGCGCCAACCTCCTTGCGGGGCAAGGCGCGGGCGGATGGGACCCGCACACCGCCCTGCCCGCACCCCGCACCCCCCGTATCCTCTACGGCGACCCCGCCACCCGCCGGCCCGTCACCGTTCAGGCCGTCCTCGACGCCGAAGGGCCTGCGCTCGTCGTCACCTCCGATCCCACCGTGTGGGCCGAGACCAAGGGCGCGCGGGCCAAGCTCGGCCCTGTCCTTGTCTACGACCCCGGGCATCTCTGCGACACCCCCGCCCGCCTCCACTGGTCACCCACCGCGCACTGCGAGGACGCCGACACCGCCGCCGCCCGCGCCGTCGCCCTCCTCGCGCCCATAAGGCCCCGCGCCCTCCTCGACGCCGCCATGGCCGACACCGCGGAGACACTCCTGCGCTGCTGGCTGCATGCCGCCGCGGTGGACGGACGCCCGTTCAAGCAGCTCCACCGCTGGGCACAGGGCGGCAGCGCCCACGACGCCGTACGTATCCTCCGTACGCACCCCAAGGCCACCGCCGGACTCGCCGGGCTGCTCGAGTCCGCGCTCACCGGGCATCCCGAACGCCGGGAGATCGCCCAGCAGTTGGTGGTGCGCGCTCTCTCCGTGCTCTCCTCGATCCACATCCGTGAGGCTTGCACCCCGAACCGAACCGATTCCCTCACCTTGGAATCATTCATAAACGAAGGGGGAACCCTTTATGTGGTGGGTGAACCGATCGAGGACCCCAGAACCCACCCCGGCGCAATGCCTCTGCTCACCGCACTCGCTTCAGACGTGGTCGAGCACGGCCGCCGCATGGCCGCACGGTCATCCGACGGCCGGCTCGACCCACCAATGACGCTCGTCCTGGACGACGTCGCGGCCGTGGCTCCCCTTCCCAGCCTTCCGGAGCTGCTGGCAACCGGTCAGGACCAGGGACTGCCGACCCTGGTCCTGCTCCGTTCCGCCGAACAGGCGCGCGCCCGCTGGCCCGAGCCGCTCACCCAGTAAGCCGAGCAGCCGGCCACGGGAGCTGACGCTTGACCTCGAGCTCCACGTCCCGTGCCGTGGAATCCCCCGGCACGGGTACGGAGTCCCCGCTTGCCACAAACCCGATGCGCCGGTAGAACGCCTCGGCATGCGCATTGCGCTCGTCCACATACAGCCGCACCCGCTCCACAGGCGGCCCCACCAGCGACCATGACCACTCCAGAGCCGCCTCGAACAGCGCCTCCGCAAGCCCCGCACCACGCACCTCGGGCCGTACGAACACCCCGACCACATGCGTCTGGTCGGTCTTTGCCGCCTCCCCGAACCGCACCTCTCCGGCCGGCCGCTCGACGAGGACGGTGAGTGTGCCGACCCACCGCCCGTCCGCCAGCTCAGCGATGAACTGGCGCGCGACGACCCCCTCCGCCGCCGCGGAGGTTCGGTCCTGCCAGAAGCCGTCGGGCCGCTCCAGGGCCTGCTCATACGTCTCCAGAAAGGCGAGGGGCGCGACCGGGTCCTGCAGAGCGGCGAGCCGGATCTCCCTGGCCTTCGCCCACTCCTCGGCGCCCACCGCACGGATGACATAGTCGATCTGATCCATCTGCTGATACTGACCGGGCCCGGGCGCTTGAGCAAGCAATGGGTCCTGAACGCAGAAAAGCCCCGCACCATGACGGTGCGGGGCTTTCCCACAATGATTGTTCGGCGGCGTCCTACTCTCCCACAGGGTCCCCCCTGCAGTACCATCGGCGCTGAAAGGCTTAGCTTCCGGGTTCGGAATGTAACCGGGCGTTTCCCTAACGCTATGACCACCGAAACTCTATGAAGATGTACGACCCGGAATCCCCACAGGGGACTCGACAGTTCGTTGCTTCAGAACTAACACAGTGGACGCGAGCAACTGAGGACAAGCCCTCGGCCTATTAGTACCAGTCAGCTTCACCGGTTGCCCGGCTTCCACATCTGGCCTATCAAC